>JAFWVK010000011.1 GCA_017518255.1 Oscillospiraceae bacterium | reverse complement strand
CGGCGCCCTCTGGTCGCCGTCCGCAGACGGCGAAACGTCCTGTTTGCATCAAAAAAGCGCTAAAGAAGGGGGTATCGGGGGAGGGAAAACAAGAGTTTTCTCTCCCCCGATTATCAATCTTTCGTACATCTGTCTCGGAGACATATTGTAGTCAAAGATGCTTTTTCGACAGACTGAAAAAGCCACCGGAAAATCCGGTGGCTTTCAGTGTTTATTTCTGTGCGGGAACAAGCTTTTCCTTGCCGCCCATATACGGACGGAGAACAGCCGGGATATTGACCGAACCGTCAGCCTGATAATGATTCTCAAGCAGCGCAATCAGCATTCTCGGCGGCGCGACAACCGTATTGTTCAGCGTGTGAACCAGATAGGTACCGTTCTCGCCTCTGGTTCTGATTTTCAGGCGGCGTGCCTGTGCATCACCCAGATTCGAGCAGGAGCAAACCTCAAAGTACTTCTGCTGACGCGGGCTCCAAGCCTCAATATCGCAGGACTTCACTTTCAGATCGGCGAGGTCGCCGGAGCAGCATTCCAGTTGACGAACCGGGATTTCCATACTGCGGAAGAGATCAACCGAAAGCTTCCACATCTTGTTGTACCAGTCCATGCTCTCCTCAGGCTTACAAATGACAATCATCTCCTGCTTTTCAAACTGATGAATGCGGTATACGCCGCGTTCTTCCAGTCCGTGCGAACCGATTTCCTTGCGGAAGCAGGGAGAATAGGAGGTCAGGGTCAGCGGAAGCGAGCTCTCGTCTACGATCTGATCGACGAATCTTCCGATCATCGTATGCTCCGAGGTACCGATCAGATACAGATCCTCTCCTTCGATTTTATACATCATGGCTTCCATTTCCTCAAAGCTCATAACACCCTCGACAATGCTTCTGTGCATCATGAACGGCGGAATGAAATAGGTAAAGCCATGGTCAATCATGAAGTCTCTTGCATAAGCAAGCACTGCTTCGTGCAGGCGTGCGATATCGCCCATCAGGTAATAGAATCCGGTTCCGGCAACTCTGCCTGCCGAGTCCTTATCCAGACCGCTGAGGCTCGTCATGATTTCGGCATGATACGGAATCGGGTAATCCGGAACAACCGGCTCGCCGAAGCGTTCAACCTCGACATTCTCGGAATCATCCTTTCCGACCGGAACAGATGCATCAATCATCTGCGGAATCCGCTTCATGATGACATCGAGCTTTGCAGAAAGCTCCTCCATAAGCGTTTCCTTGTTCTTCATGATAACGGCGTTTTCCTTGACCTGATTCCGGATTGCCTCTGCCTCCTCCTTTTTTCCCGCCTTCATCAGAACGGGCATCTGTGCAGAGAGCTTGTTCCGCTGCGCACGGAGATCTTCGGAGACATGCTTCGCCTCCATAATCTGCGCATACAGATCGGCAGCCTCGTCTACGAGCGGGAGCTTGTCATCCTGAAATTTCTTTTTGATGTTCTCTTTGACAGCTTCCTTGTTATTGATTAAAAATTTGATATCGAGCATTTTTCGG
The DNA here is from genome assembly GCA_017518255.1 of Oscillospiraceae bacterium. GTDB lineage: Bacteria > Bacillota > Clostridia > Oscillospirales > Ruminococcaceae > Firm-04. The sequence goes on along the minus strand of JAFWVK010000011.1, from coordinate 2,216 downwards.
TTTCTCCTTTATTATTCGGTCTGCGCTTTCCGCACAGATTGCGGGAAAACGTTGTTCATCCTGTTAAAAGCGGTCATTTCACAAGCTGTTCCAGAGCTGCAAGCTTGACGCAGATGCAGAACAGCTCCATTGCCTGCGCGAGCTTTTCCACAGAGGGGAAGGTCGGTGCAATGCGGATATTGCTGTCATCGGGGTCATTGCCGTTGGGATAGGTCGCGCCCGCACCGGTCAGCGTGACGCCGCCCTCCTTGCAGAGCTGCACAATACGTTTTGCCGTACCCTTCGGACCGTTGAACGAAATAAAGTATCCGCCCTTCGGATTCGTCCATGATGCGATGCCCAGCGGTGCAATCTCCTCATTCAGCTTGTTCAGAACCGTATTGAACTTCGGAACCAGCAGGGCACGGTGCTTTTTCATATGTTCCCGCATGTTTTCTGCATTGCCGAAAAAGCGCACATGGCGAAGCTGATTAACCTTGTCATAGCCAATGGTCATAATGCCGATCGCCTTGACAAATTCCTGCATATTGGCTTTGGAGGTGTTCATTGCCGCAACGCCCGCGCCGGGGAAGGTGATCTTCGAGGTAGACATAAACTGCCAGAAGATATCCGGATTGCCCGCTTCCGCACACGCCTGATTGATTGTCAGGGGTGCTTTCGGCAAATCCGCGAGCGTGTGAATGCAGTATGCGTTATCCCAGAAGATGCGGAAATCCTTCGCCGCCGGTTTCAGTGCTGCAAAGGCGCGCACCGTTTCGTCACTGTAAACGATACCGGTCGGATTTGCAAACACCGGCACACACCAGATGCCTTTGACAGCCGGATCGTTTTCGACATACTGCTTTACCATTTCCATATCCGGCCCGTTTTCATCGGTCGGAACCGGAATCATTTCCGCGCCGAAATAGCCGCTGACGGCAAAATGGCGGTCGTATCCCGGAACAGGGCAGAGAAATTTAATCTTTTCCTGTCTGCACCACGGCTCACATCCGGCAATTCCGCGGACAAAGGAGATTTGCAGGCAGGTAAACATCAGTTCCAGCGAGGAATTTCCGGCAATAAACATTTCGTCGGGATCTGCGCCGAGAATATCCGCAAACAGCTTCTTCGCCTCTGCAATGCCGGTCAGCACGCCGTAATTCCGTACATCGCAGCTTTCGGAAAGCGGGGATGCATCCGAGGGAAATGCATCCAGCATTGCCGCGGTAAGGTCAAGCTGATCGGTTCCCGGAACGCCGCGCGCCATATTCAGGCTGAGCCCTTTCGCCTGAAATGCATCATAAGCATCTTTTGTTTCTTTCAGAGCCTCCCGCAGTTCATCCTGCGAATACATCTGCAACTTTTTTGCCTCCATGTAGAACACCATCCTTCTCAAAAGCATAAACAGAGTTTGTGAAAAAATTCACAAACCGGATTGCGATAGTTCATTATACCATATTTTACGGAAAATTGCAATACTTATTGCAAAATTAGCCCTGCGTGTGCGGTCAGCCGGCAAAGTCAAAAAATGCTGTATAATCGGCTTTCATCCGGGAAAACATAAACGAAGAAACCGAAAGGAGCGATTATTCATGAACGGAATCATTCATTCACAGGGGGCAAAGGAGCCGCCGCGGGAGGTATATTCGGAAATGGTTGCACGTGCCTCGCGGAAAACCGCCGCCGCAGGCACCTGCATCAAGGCTTTTGTAATCGGCGGCGGAATATGTCTGTTCGGAGAGTTTCTGCGCCGGATGCTCCTTGCGCGCGGGCTGGAGCAGGATGCTGCCGGGACATGGGTTTCGGTTATTCTGGTATTTCTCTCAGCCATGCTGACCGGATTGGGACTATACGAAAAGCTCGCAAAGCACGGAGGTGCCGGAACCCTGGTACCGATTACCGGCTTTGCCAATGCGGTTGCCTCGGCGGCGGTTGAGTCCAAAACAGAGGGCTTTATCCTCGGTGTCGGAACAAAAATCTTTACCATTGCCGGACCGGTCATTTTGTACGGAACCGCCGCTTCGGCTGTCTACGGGCTGATTTATCTGCTCGCCGGCGGAAAATAAAAAACAGAGGCACCGGAAATACTCCGGTGCCTCTCAGCTTGTAGATAAAGTCACTTATTCTGCAATTTGTTCCTGTCAGGAGCAGTACAAAAGATTGATAATGGGGGAAGGAAAACTCTTGTTTTCCTTCCCCCAAGCCCCCATCTTTAGCGCTTTTTTCACGCAATAGGG
>JAFWVK010000010.1 GCA_017518255.1 Oscillospiraceae bacterium | reverse complement strand
TGTACGGTTATTGTCATCCTCTTCCAACGCTGAGCGCAGCCTCAATCGCCATGACAACAGCTAGTACCTCGGCTTCATTCTGATCATCCGAAAACTCTATTTCGCAGCAATTCCCCTGATCGAGTTCACTGAGCGGAACATGCGCGATCTTTTTCAGCGCTTCGTACAATGCATCCTTATGCCCTTTGCTGAATTCAACCATTCGAACCTGTGCGATCTGCTGGTCTCCGGCTGTGATCTGATAAGTGCGGTAATTCAGAAAGCCCTCCGCTTTCCAGTTGAGCTCACTGACCGTGAAATATCTTTCCCCTTTCAAAAAAGTACCCTTGGGAGTGACTGCCAGTTCCTTGTCGTTGACTTTCACGATGAATTTCAATCCCAGTGAGATTTTCTGCCGGATGGATGCCGCTTCTTCATCATAAGGCGTCAGAAGAAGCAGTTGTAACCCGACAGTGCACTTGCTTTTCAGCCGGTACCGGACATTGCACTGTTCGTCCCACACCTCGACTGGCTGCAAGAAAGGAAATACTTTTCTTTGATCAATATAATACAGCTTCATTTTGATTACCTTTCTGAAATACCTGTTTATGCATCCACTTCATTTTTGATCAAACTGTCGGAAAGATGAGTCCACACGCTGTTGTGTGATATTCTCAGTATACCATGTTTTGCCGGGAAAAGCAAGGGCAGTGAATGAATCGTTATACCCTGGGTGACCGTTTCGTTATACCCTTTTCATCCGGGCAGTCTTATGTGAAAATACCTGTGAGATCGTAAACCGGCTGTCGCTCATTCCGCAGATGTTCGTCAATCTGTCGATTCTCGGTGTTCGTCCGAAGATGCCGCCCGTTCGCCTCATTGAACAGTGTGCTGATGAGATAGCGCTCATAGTTGCGGATATGCGCTGTGTGCTTCATCGTTTCGATTGTGCGCTCCACGCAGCCACGGTCAACCTTGAGCATCACCGAGCGAATGACCTTCCGCGGAAACTCCTGCCCGCAGATGCGGTCACTTTTCTTTTCAGATGTGATTGCATTCACGATCATGGTCACGATCTCGTCAAGCTCCTGCACGGTCATGTAGTCACCGGCAAACAGCCTGATCCATTCCGCATACTCTGTATACCCGATGTTCGCTTTCACTAGCTCTGTATACTGTTCACGCTCCGTCAGTCCGTCCGATTGATGGATAGATGCTTGATCCGATGATATTTGATCGTTTGATACTTGATTCTTGTTTCTTTGATGATTGCGCGGGTTTTCTAGTTCTAGGTTTTCTTGATTTAGGTTTCCTAGAATTAGGTTTTCTGATTCTAGGTTTTCCGATTCTTGCAGGGTAGTATCGGCGTGGTTTTCAACTGTTTCCACATCCGACATAGGCTCATCGCTGAACAGGTACTCCCAGTCCGTGATCTTGCCGTCTGTGTAGATGCGCCGCCGGACAAGATAGCCGTTCTTGGCGAGATTCTTCAGCGCGGTTGCAATCTTTGTATAGCCGTCCGGCAGAATACGCGCCAGCCCTTTGATCGAGAAGTTCCAGTTATCCGGCAGCGAGAGCATGGTCAGCAGGAGCCCGCGCTCTGTCATGCCGAGCCGCATATCGCGGAGCATGGTGTTGTGAATCGTCGTGAAATCCCGGGTGATCTTCTTTTTGAGCTTTGGCATCCGTTACTCCTTCCCATAGAAACACAAAAGCCAGGCGATTCAGGTTGAATGCCAGGCTTCGTGTGACTTTGTGTGACTTTTAGGGCGTTGGAGTCAGAGAATGGTTGTATGCTACTACACTTCGATTCTCTCTGAAATTGCTGCCGGAACCCTTCCGGCGTGTGACTTTTCGTGTGACTTTCTATGCAGTTTCGTGTGATTTTACGCAGTTTCAACGTCACACGCGCAGTTACAGCCGTTTATGGGATGATACGAAAAACCGCGTAACTGCTTGATTTTGAAGCAGATACGCGGTTCTTTCTATGGCGGAAAAAGAGGGATTTGAACCCTCTTAAAATCGTGGAAATCGACGTAGATACGTGCTCTATTTTTTCGCGTGTGCACTTCGTGTGAACTAATCGTACTCAAAATGCTGAAAAACGGCTCGTGGGAACTCTTGTGGGAACTAGAATACGATTTTCTTAGCTGTTTCTGAGAATATCGTTGAAAAAGCCGTCAATCTTTTCGTCCACGAGATGCCGCTCTTCGGTAAACGTGTGCTGGTACACATTCTTCAAAGTGTTCGGCGTAGACCAACCGCCGCGCTCCATTGCGTATTTGTCCGGAATGCCCAGAGCAAGCATAACGCTCGCGTTCAAATGGCGCAGATCATGATAAGTGAGCTCATAGCCCTTTTCGTCAGCGAGCTTTTTCAGATGTTTCGTGATCGTCTGGTAGTGCTGTGGTACAATGAAGTCAGTCTCGCTTTGATGCGGAACCGCCTGAATCAGCCGGATCAGATACTCCGGAATCACAAGCTGCCGCGTGGAGGAATAGGTCTTGTTGACTTCGCGTACCACATCATCGCTGCCGAGCCGGAGCTTGCTGCGCTGAATCGTCAGCACATTGCCTTTCAGATCACCGAACTGCAAGCCGCGTACTTCGCTGATTCTCAGAGAGAGCCAGATTGCAAGCAGACAGGGCAGCTCGATATCCGTGCCGCGCACCATCTGAATGACCTGCTGCGGAGTGGGCAGATTCTTAATCTTCGGCTTTTTCGGCGGAAGCGTGACATTCAGCTCCAGCTTGACGCCGTAGAGTTTCAGCGCTGTGACGATCAGATTCTTTGCTTCGTTGATCGACTTGCTGCTGAGCTTGGTCGCGTCCTCATTGATTGCTTTCTGCATTGCGAAGCTGTCAACCTCATGAATGTCCATCGTCATCAGACTTTGCAGCCGGTTCCGGCGAATGATGCCGTACCCGTGAATCGTCGAGGGCGACAATACATTGCGTTTGAGATCCATATAGCCGTCAAGCGCCTGCCCGACCGTGAATCGTTTCAGATTCTTCTTGCCGGTCAGCTCAAATTCCGCTGCGAGCTTTTCCGCTTCTTTGCGCGTCGGAGCGCAAAAGGACTTCATGATGTTTTTGCCGTTCGCGTCTTTCCCAATGAATACCTGAACCCGCCAGTTTCCGGACGGAAGTTTCTTTGCTTTTGCCATAGTATACTCCTTTTCAATCAGGTGCATACGCAGGCATCCAACAATAGTATACACCTTTTCCGCAAAAAAGTAAAGTATCTATTGTCACAAAAGAAATGACTGCTTGACATTTCTTTTGATATCGGCTAAAATGAGAATGTATCGTTGGTTCAGCCATGATCAATGCAAAAATATAGTAAATGACCTATGATTGACGGCGTGTATGCGTGTATTCCGCCTGGGTACTGATAATCTTCGCGTGTAACACGG
>JAFWVK010000096.1 GCA_017518255.1 Oscillospiraceae bacterium | reverse complement strand
GATTCACCTGCATTGCAGCTTGAAAAGCAAACGCTGACGGCATGGGCACGGATTCTGAACCGCCGCGGTCTGATTGACAGTGCACGGCTCGGACGCATGATTACGCTGATCGGACAGATGACTGAATCCGGAATGAAAAAAGCCGCTGAAAAAAGCGGATGAAAGGCATTTTTTTCAGGAGCAAACAGCATGAAAATAAGTACCGGCTTTATGAGATATTTTTATCTTCTTTTTCAGGGTATGTATCTTTTTAGGTGGTTGCGAATTATATGTTAAAGCAAGAAACACTTCTTCTTTGAAGTTTCGCTCAAGCCTTTTCAAAGGCTTGTGGAGTCCAGAGGCAGAGCCTCTCGCAGCCTCAAAGTGCAAAATAGTCTAAATGCGCAGAATTCACGTATCATCAAAAGAAAAATGCAGATCCTACTGCAATTAATTTTCAAATTCGGAATAAAACACCCGTATTTTGCACCACTTTTCAGGTCAAGTTCCCACACCGGTTCACATAACCGGTTCCCACGACTTGCATACACTAGCCCTCACTATTATGCGGAAATCTGCGTAGATGCTGACAAACCCGCGAGATTCCTCTTTTGGCTTGTCGGATGATGTGTTCCCATTATAATTGTCTGAACGTATTTCAACTGAGAATTCGCAAAAAGCAATCGCCAGAAAAGCATACAAAAGCAGCGGTCTGTGTACCCGTATCGTACACAGACCGCTTTTTGTCTCAATAAACATGGATTCACAGCAGAATCCGTTTCAGCAGCGTCAAATCAACGGCATTCAGCTTTCCGTCCTTGTTCAGATCGGCAATCGCACCCTGATCCGGTGTCAGGGTTCCGGTTGTCAGCAGGTACTTTTGCAGCATGACAACATCCGCGAGATTGCATACACCGTCTGCGTTGATGTCGCCGATGACCTGCTGTTTCTGCTCCGTCACAGCAACCGCATAATTCACGCAGTTTGCCTGATTCAGCGCACCCAGCGTCACGGTTTCATTCGCTGCGAAATCTTTTTTATAAAGCTGATACGTCACCTGCGGATCGCCGTCATCGGTCAGGGTATCAGCAGTTTTCTGCCAGCCGCCGAGCCATGCAGGTGTATCCGTGATGCGCGTATCCAGCGCGACATATGCGGAAATATCCGCACCTGCCGTAAACTGCGCCTCGTTATCACCGTATTTCTTGGAATCACACGCTGTCTGAATCCACTCTGCACCGGTGAGTGTTTCGGGCATTTCCGTGAATTTGAACGCTCTGTCGCCGAACACTGTGCTGCCCGATTGCTTCGGCTCGGTCTGCACAGACCAGTCCGCTGCGTTTTCCGCATCGTTGACCGTGAGTTTTTTGATATACTGACCTTCCGCATATTTGACGGGTTCCGGCGTTTCGATCACAGCGGGCGGATTGCTGCCGTTTCCGATCAGTGAAAAGTCATCGACCTTGAGCCATGCCCCGCCGTTTCCGGCTGCTTCAAATGCAACCGTGCATTTGCCGGACGTCACGGTGATATCGGAAATCGTGATCTCTTTCCAGTTATCGGATTTTGCTTTCACATCGATATTTTTCTCATTGCCGCCGTACCCGCTGATGCTGATTTTTCCGCTGTTTGTACCGCTGGATTTATAGTATGCTTTCAGCGTATATGTGCCGTTCGGCAGAGCGATATCCTGCGCCATTTTACCGCTGAAATTGCTCCCGCTGTAAAGCTGACCGCACCATCTGCCGGTGCGCGCGCCGTTTGCATTGCAGCAGCCTGTGCCGGACGCTTTCCAGCCCGCAAGCGTTGACTGCGAAACACGGTCCGCGTCAAAGCTCGGATTCAGCACATAGTTATTGCCCGCGCCGACCGTCCATTCGCCGGTTTCCGCATTGAGATTCCACTCACTAAGCGAATTAAATTTCACCTTTGTGCCTTCCACCGTCAGCGGAACCCACTGATTATAGCCGAGACCATTGCCTGCGAAATCGCTCCAGCGATCGCCGCAGAACAGCACGGTTTCCTGCTTGCTGCCCTTGACCGTATAGAAGAAACCAGTCTGCGTGACATGGGAGAAATCCATGTCCGTGCCGTCCATGACCGCCCAGCTTGTGTACGGGCCGTAGATATTGTCTGCGGACATATAATAGCTGTGCGAAGAATTCCAGCCGTGCAGATCGGACGCGCAGAAATAGTATCTGCCCTTGTATTTGAACATACAGTTGCCCTCTCTGCCGCTGCCCTTTGCGACCTCGACCGCCTTTTCCGCATAGCAGAAATCGGAGGGACGCAGGCGGCAGACATACTGATGACCGCGCCCGCCCTTGTTCGAGCATATGAGATATGCCTGCCCGTCGTCATCGACAAAAACGGTCTGGTCGCCGGTGCCCTGCTTCAGCACGCCCTCGATCTGATCCTGCACGCGCTCGACCTTGAAATTGCCGGTCGGCGTATCGCAGGATGCAAACAGACAGCTGTCATTGTACTGCGTGCAGAGCACATAGCGCTTTGACTGCGGACAGTATGCAACGCCGAGTCTGCCGACCCAGTATGCCCAGCCGAAATCCTTTGTGTTTGTCGTCAGCACATCGTTTTCAAATTTCCAGTTCACAAGGTCTTTCGATGAATAGCAGGTCACCGATTTGAACGCGGTGTCGCTGTTCTTGCCGGACGGATTCTTCGCATAGGTTTCCGCGCCGGAATAGTGTACGCCGTACCAGTAATAGGTGTCGCCGAATTTGAACACGCCGCCGCCCTGTGAATAAATGTAATTGCCGGAGGTATCCTTCCAGAAGCAGTCATTTGTGATCGTCAGTGATGCGGCATTTGCCTCCTGCTTTGGGGCTGCCGGCGCTGCTGTCAGCAGCATCAGCGCAGAGACAACTCCGGCGGCTGCCTTTTTGATGATTTGTTTCATAATATCCCTCTTTTCCCTGTTTGCGGTCTGCCTGTCATGCAAAACAGGAAGGGGTCTGTCTGCATGACGGCCGCCCGTCTTTCATCTTCATTATAGATGATTTTACTGCTGTTCTCAATGACATTTTGAATCATTCCCATGACATTTTGCACCAAAGGAAAACCGTCTGCCGGGAGGGGGCAGACGGTAAAGAGGGGGATGCGGCTTATTGCGCCGCTTTCGGGATAATCGAAATATCTGGAGTCTGCGGCATTTCCATGCCGGTACCGAGATAATAGTCCAGCATATGCGACTGATAATATCCCTTTGCTGTCATGCAGTTGCGGTAGCAGGGGTTCTGCGCGAGACAGTAAAGGCGGGTATCGGTCGGTGCAGTGGTATTCCATATCACAAGCTTGGAAAAATCGGTGCTGGTCATGATGACTTCTTCGCGCCAGTCGCCGGTAATGTCCGCATAGAACATCGGCGCACCGCGTTCCGAGCCGCGGCAGTCCGTGAGTTTCCACGGCGAGAGCAGCCGCTCAGCCTTTCCGGCTTCCCAGTTCCATTTTTCAAATTTGGTATCATTATAGGATTCCGCGAGCAGGTCGCCGTCCCACCAGAGCCGGATGCACGGATACAGTGCGCCGTCACCGAGCCGCTTGCCGTTGTAATTGTATAAGCCCTGGAATGACCAGACCTCAAAGCCGTCGCTACGCGGGTCAATGTCACCGATATTGCCTCTGCCGACATCGGTAGTGCCTTCTTTTGCGTAATTCGTCCAGAGCATTTCGCCGGTCGAGGCATTGTAGAAGTATTCAAGCAGACCGAACTGATTGTTCTGCTGAATGCCGTAGCCGTACATTTCTTTGCCGTTGTTTTCGTTGCAGAACGATCCGACAAACCAGCGGTCGCCGTGCACGATCTCGTCAATATGATAGCGCAGAGAGCCGTCGCCGTTCAGGGCATAACCCATGTGCAGCACTTCGTCTTTTCCGTCATAATCCACATCGGCAACACGGATCTGATGCGCTTCCGCATAGCCGTTTTTGTACTCGGTGCGGTTATTGAACAGCACTTCGTTTTTGTATTTCCAGTGCAGCCTGAATGTGCCTGTTTCATCATAGCCGAATGCCGCGGTCATGCTGTTGAAGGTCTTGTCCTTGTTGCGGTTTTTCATCCAGCAGACGACACTCGGCCGCACGCCGTCCAGATAACCGATCTCCATCATGCACGCCATCGGGCCGATCTTGATATAGTCATCCGGAACGGGCGCGGAGGCTTTCAGCGTACCGGTTCTGCCGTCGATCACGGCGATTTCCTGCGCCGACGCATTGCTGTTATGATACTGCGAGCCGTCTGCAAAGGTCACGCCGTCCGCAATGCGCAGCAGAATATCTGCATAACCGTCGCGGTCCATATCATAGACCGTTGCGCCGTCCCACATTCCGACATCGATCGCGGAGGAACCGGGCGAGATGTTGTTCTTGTTTTCGCTGTTATAGCCGAGGTCGATCGTATAGAGATAAGTTCCGTCGCTTTTGTAGGCTTCGAGCTTTTGATGATCGTCGGCATTGCGGTCAACGAGATAATCGTAATTGCCGTCGCCGTCAAAATCGCCGACCCAGACAAAGTGAATCTGACCGCCTGCCTTGATATTGACAATCCGCGCATTCGATACGGAATTTGCCGGAAGCGTATCGCTGCCGTCCGTATCGGTTTCCGTGCCGTTTATGACAGCCTTAACGGAATAGGTATTGTTCTTTTTCAGATCGGCCTTGCTGTCCGTGAAATTGGTGCCGCCTGTCAGCGGTTTATCATTCAGTTTCACTGTTTTGCCGTCCGTTGTGCGGTAGACATTGAACGCAATCTCTGCGGGGTCATCCGCGAGCAGACGCCAGCTCACAAAGACACCTTTTCCGCTGCTGACCGCACTGACGCCGCGGCTGAGATATTCCATCTGCCGGCTGCCGGAAAGCGGCTGAATCTGCGGTGTCTCCGGTTCAATATAATATTGTTCCGGAAAGTTGTCGATCTTCGTCAGCAGGTAATCCCGCAGCATTTCTGCATCGTTCCGGTCTGTGATGCCGTCCGCATTGACGTCCGCAATCTGTGCAGCGAGTGGTTCAAATCCCGTCATCAATCCGCGCTTCATCAGCGTGAGATCACAAGCATTGAGTTTTCCGTCGGAATTGAGATCGCCGCGCAGATATTTCGCAGATTCCGCCGATGCAGGCAGATAAACGGTGCTTTGCAGAATTGCCAGCATAACAGCCATGCCGATTATCCGATGTCGTTTCATGAGAATTCCCCCTTTTATGTTGTGTATTCCCTGTTATTATTATAGCGGCAAACCGGCAGCCGGACAATTACAGAATGACTCATTTTTATGACAGTTTGGTGCATTGACAATCCGGCTGAAATCTGATATACTGAAACAAAAAGCCGGAAAGGAGGGGAGATCATGCAGAGCATCGGGAAGATCGGCGTCATCATGCCGGAAATCTCCGACCCGCTGGATTATGAGCTGCTGCGCGGCATCCAGGCGCAGGCGTTCCGGCTCGGATATGATGTGATCGTCTATTCCGGCGTATATAACGGCACCGCAGAAGCCATGCAGACGCCCTATGCGCAGGGCTTGCAGAATATCTATTCGCTGGTGCAGAAATCCGGGCTCAGCGGCGTGATCTTCTCCGCCGGACGGTTTCAGGACGAGGAAACCATGCAGCAGACCGCACAGATGCTCTTGCAGGTCAAATTCCCGTGCATTGTACTGGATAAACCGGTCTTTCCGTTTCACAGCATTTATCCGCGGCAGGAGGAAAGCGTCTTCCGCCTGACCGAGCATCTGATCTCCGAGCACGGCTGCAAAAAGCTGTACTGCATCACGGGCTACCCGAACGAACCGCATTCCGATGAACGGATAGCGGGTTTTTGCCGCGCCATGCAGATGAACGGGCTGCAATACAATACAAATGACATTATTTACGACCGCTTCTGGAAGGATATTCCGCGCGAGATCGGCAAACAGATCGCAGACGGCACGATGAAAAAGCCCGACGGCATTGTGTGCGCCAGCGATGTTATGGCGGCGGCGCTCTGCGAATCCCTGACCGAAAACGGCGTGCGCGTGCCGGAGGATATCTGCGTCACAGGCTATGACGGGAGCTGGGATGCATGGATGCACTTTCCGCGCATTACGACGATCACCAGACGCGACCGGCAGTTCGGCGAGGATGCCGTGCTGCGCCTTGTCGAAATGATAACCGGTACACCGCAGGGCTATTCCGCAGTTACACAGGAAATCCGGTACGGCGACAGCTGCGGCTGCAAGCATCTGCATGAGCAGACAGAATCCGTCGATCAGCTTGTTGCGGAGCGCTGTTTTATTCAGACGATCCTGCGTTCGCGCCAGAAGAAAACGAATTACACTTCTGACCTGATTGACCGCCTGCGCGGCGCCTCGACGCTGGATGAATGGGTGACTGCCGCCGACCGCATGGGACACATTCTGCTCGACTGGAAATGGCTTGATCTCTGCCTTTGCGCAGACTGGTGTATGGATTTTGAGCATCCGGAACTGCGCCGCAGAAGCGGCTTTTCCGATGAGATGCTGCTCGCATTTTCCAAGCGGCGTGACCATAACGAACCGTCATGCCGGTTTCCGACGGGCGACATTTTGCCTGCCCTGTCACAGCCGCATGAGCCGCAGTTTGTGCTGCTGACCTCGCTGCATGCAAAGGGGCAGATCTTCGGTTATCTCGCGGCGGCATACGATTCGCCGGATGATATAGGGCTCGATGAATATTTCATCAACTGGTGCGATGCGGCTGCAAACGGGCTTGCCGGCGTGCAGGAGCGGATGTATCTTGCCTATCAGAAGAAGCAGGTCGAGCTGCTGACGGTTCATGACCCGGCGACCGGTCTGTATAACCGAAGAGGACTGGCGGAACTGCTGCCGCAGTCGCTGAAGAATGCAAAGCAGAACGGCGAACAGTTAATCTTGTTTTTGCTGACTGTTGCCAATCGAAACGACTCCGCCGCCGTTGACCCGATTCTGCTGACGGCGAATGCACTGCGCGCTGCTGCGCCGGAAAAAGCGGTCTGCGCGAAAGCGACCGACCGCGTTTTTGCAATGATGTTTTCAATAGAAACCTCGCAGAATGAAAGCGAAATCTGCGAACAGATCATTCCGCAAACGGAAGCGCAGATGCGGGAGCTGCTCGGCAATACTGCGGCAGCTGTACCGCAGCTTGTGACAGTTTCACACAGACTCGATACGATGTCGCTGAGCGAAGCGGCGGGCTGCATCCGCGATGCGGCTGAGGCGCTGACTGACCGTGCAAACACAGAAGCAAATTATTATTTCGACTACAGAGAGGAGCTTCTGCGTCTGCACCGCGAGATAATAAGCGAACCGCAGAGAGAATGGAGCATACAGGATATGGCAGACCGCATCGGCATCAGCCGGAGCCATTTGCATCGGCTGTATAAGCAGCTTTTCGGCATGTCCTGCCGCGATGATCTCATCAATCTGCGCATGGAGAAAGCCAAGCAGCTTCTGACCTATACAGACCTGCGCATCCACGAAATTGCCGACCAGTGCGGCTATCAGTACGAGTCGCATTTCATGCGGCAGTTCAAGGAAAAGGTAGGCAAAACCGCACTGCAATACCGTGCAGAAACAAAAAAATAATAGCCGGAGAACAATCCATTCTCCGGCTATTTTGCATTTATTTGAGAAGAATCTGTTTCAGGAGCGTCATGTCAACCGCATTGATCTTCCCGTCTTTGTTCAGATCGGCGGCTGCGCCCTGCTCCGGCGTCAGCGCAGAAATCGTCAGCAGATGATCGCGCATCATGACAAGATCGGCTTTATCGCAGATACCGTCCGCATTGAGATCGCCGATGACCGGCGCCGCCCTCTGCGGAGTGACTGCGACCGCATAATTCACGCAGCTCGCCTGATTCAGCGCACCGAGCGTGACCGTTTCCCCTGCCGCAAAATCCTTTTTGTAAAGCTGATATGTGACAGCCGGATTGCCGTCATCGGTGAGCGTTCCGGCGGTTTTTGTCCAGTCGCCGAGCCATGCAGGAATGTCGGTGATTCTGGTATCGAGCGCGATATATGCAGAAATATCCGCGCCGGCTGTAAACTGCGCCTCAGTATCGCCGTATTTCTTGGAATCGCACGCAGTCTGAATCCACTCTGCGCCATTGAGTGTTTCGGGCATTGTCGTGAATTTGAATGCTCTGTCGCCGAACACCGTACTGCCCGTCTGCTTCGGTTCTGTTTCGACCGACCAGTTCCCCGCATTTGCAGTATCACCGACCGTCAGATTCGTGATATATTGACCGTCCTCATATTTGAGCGGTTCGGGCGGTGCGGGTGCTTTGCCGTTGATGACGACCTTCGGGCGCGCCGGCAGCGGCGCATCCGAGCCGAGATAATAGCTGACATGAGGCGGCTGATTGTATGCCGACTGCTGACAGCAGCTCTGCGCACGGTACTGCATATCGTGCATCAGCGTCGTCAGGCGCACATCCGTTGTGTATGTTGAACACCAGACGCGCAGCTTTTTGTTATCGGTTGTGCGCATGATAAGCTCCTCGCGCCAGTCGCCGAACAGATCAGCCGTCATACACGGGACAGCCTTTGTGCTGTTATTGGAGGCGCAGCCCTCTGCGGTAAAGAAATAGTCGATCTGTGTTGCGGATTTCATCTTGGAAATCATCGTATCACTGAGCATTTCGCGTTCCAGATCGCCGTCCCAGTAGATCAGATAATTCATCGACGGGCTGAGGCTTGCGATCGTTTTGCCGTTCTTGTCAAGGACTGCTTTGGCTGGTCTTGCCCCCCAGAGCTCTGCGCCCTGATTGCCTGCCCAGACATTGTCTCCGCAGCATCTTCCGGTGTCCTTGTCGCCGTCAATATGGAAGATGACCTGTCCGGTTTTCGCATCAAACAGCGAAACGCCGTAGGGCGTGTGCTCATGGCACTGCCAGAGCTCCAGTCCCGGACGCTCCGGAATGAAATCGCCGAGATGCTGCGCATCGCCGTGTCCCTTGCCGGATGACCAGAGCATTTTGCCGTTGTCGTCGATCATACAGTCGCCCATGCTGATTTCCTGTCTGCCGTCATTGTCCACATCTGCGACCATAAGGTTGTGGTTGCCCTGCCCGTAACACTCCTTGCCTTCCTTGTCCGAATCAAAAATCCAGCGGACGGAGAGCTTTTTGTTCACAACATCGACCGCGGAAATCGTCATGCGGGTATAATATCCGCGGTTGTAGATCGCAGACGGATGCACGCCGTCCAGATAGGCAATGCCGCTGTTGAAGCGATCCACGCGGTTGCCGTAATTGTCGCCCCATTTGCTGACATCGCCGCGCGGAACAGGGAAATTGATCGTGTCGAGCGCCGCGCCGGTCTGCCCGTCAAAGAGCGTCATATATTCCGGTCCGGAAAGGACATAGCCGCTGCCGTTGCGGTAATCTTTTGAGCCGTCACCGATGATTTTTCCGGCGCCGTCCTTTGTGCCGTCCGCAGTTTTTGTAATTAGCTCTGCCTTGCCGTCACAGTCAAAATCCGCCACGCACATCTGCGTATAATGCTGTCCCGCGCGGATGTTTTTGCCGAGATCAACGCGCCAGAGCGTCTTGCCCTCCAGCGTCACGCAGTCGATATAGACATTGCTCGTATAGCCGGATTTGGAATTGTCCTGTGAATCATTCGGATCCCATTTGAGGAAGATTTCATACTGTCCGTCGCCGTTCACATCACCGACCACGCAGTCATTCGGCGAATAATTGCTGCCGGGACTGTTCAGCGGAATATCAAAATAATTCTTGCCGGACAGGAATCTGCAATCCTCCGATGATACAACCGCGCCGTTGACAACGGTATCCACGCGGTATTTTGAGCCGGTGCTGCCGCCGTTATCCTGATAGCTGGTCGCGCCCGTTCCGGCTTTGCTGGTATAAATCAGCGTGCCGTCGCGGTAAAGCTGAAATTCTGCATTGTCCGCATCATTTGCATTCCAGCGCCAGCTCACAAACATGCCGCTGCCGGATTTCACCGCATAGATTCCGCGGTCGAGATATTCCATGATTGCTGTGCCGTTGCCGCCGACACCGTAATCCGCGTGAGCCGGCAGCGAGAAAGCCGTCGTGCAGACGGTCAGTGCGGCACAGCCTGAAAGAAGAGCCCTGAGTTGTTTTTTCATTCTGATTCCCCCGTTTCATATTCAGAAAAAGAAATTCCTGTGTACTCATTGTAGCAAAATGCAATGCGAAACACAATGACGGAATGCCCCATTTCCATGACAAAATGAACCACGCACCGCGGAACAAAAGTGCATGAAAAAAGGGCTGATACGTCATTGCTGTTCTTCGGGCAATCCTGTATAATATAGGCAAGCAGGAAGATAACGGTCATCCGATGCTTCCCGAATCCCCCTACACTTTTCCGCAAGCCGACAGTGTGCCGGTTTGCGGATATTTTCTTTCGCGAGCGGGGAGCCCCCGCCGGCATTTTGCGAAAGGCACGGTCAGGCTTATTCTCCCAAGTTTCTAAATGCACGCTGCTGTCCGCAGCTTTTGTACAGTTGATTCTCCGCTGAATATGCGGGCAGTTTGCTTCTGTAATGTATGAAATAAGATTTCCCGTTTTACTTGACTATCCGTATATTCTATGCTATAATAGAATCAGATTCAACTTGAAAGGAGCATCCTTATGCGAATGGATGAAATCGGCTGGCATTCGACGCACAGCAGTTCGTTTCGGAATCAGCGGCCGGACGGTTCCGGTGACTGGCTGTTTCTGCTCATCAAAACGCCGTCGCGCATCTGTACCGGCGGCAGCACGCAGACCATGCCTGCCGGAACGATGATTCTGTATACGCCGGAGTATCCGCAGGACTACGGTGCGGACGGTGATCTATACATTGACGACTGGATGCACTTTGAGCCGGATGCCGGTGAGTGCGCGCTGATCGAAAGTCTGCGTATTCCGCTGAACACGCCGGTTGTTCTCAGAAACAGCACGGATATTTCGCAGATGCTGCGGGAAATGTGCCTGACATTTTATTCCGTCAAGCCGCACCGCAGCGAAATGGTTGACCTGTATCTCAAAATGCTGCTTTACCGGATCTCCGAACAGATTGGTACGCCGGAATTCTCGGCGGAACGGCTGCAATGGATTCACGAATGTATTGTGCGCAAGCCGTTTGACGATTTCCGTGCTGCCGCTTTTGCCGCAGAAATGTCCGTATCTCTCGCAGAATTTGAAGCGCAGTATCTGAAAGAAATCGGCATATCCTTTACAGATGACATCACGCGCAGCATTCTGCGGTACGGTCTGATGCGGATGCAGAACGATGACCTGACTGCCGAGGAAGCGGCGCAAATATGCAACTATGTGGATACAGATGAATTTCTCCG
>JAFWVK010000095.1 GCA_017518255.1 Oscillospiraceae bacterium | reverse complement strand
TAGCGCTTTTTTCACGCAATAGGGAGTTTCGCTGCCTGCGGGCAGCGACCAGAGGCTCCGCCTCTGGACTCCGCGACCTTTTTGAAAAAAGGTCGATCAAAAACTTCAATGATAATCCTATCGAGGTTTCTCGACAGACTGGAACAGCCTGCATGAAATATGCAGGCTGTTTCATTTTTGCCGTGCAGTCCGGTGAGGGGCGCCCTCTATCGCAGGGCGCACGCTTTATAAAGGTTTTTTCAAAGTTAAAGACTTGTTAAGAATTGGTATGGTATACTCTGAGCATAGAAAACACCGTTACGGGAAACGAGGTATTCATTATGTTCTGGAAAATTCTGAAAAAAGACCTGAAACGCAAGAAGACCATGAACGTCATACTGCTTCTGTTCGTGATACTTTGTGCGATGTTCGCCTCTGCGAGTGCCAACAACATCGCAGCGGTAACGGGCGGCATCGACCGCTACTTCGAGCTTGCGGATGTCCCGGATGCCGAGATGATCATGAATCCGGACTGTAAAGCGCTGGACGATGTAAAAGCGCTTTCCTCCGTGAAAGAGCTGAAGGTCATCAAACGGCTCGCGGTGTGGTCCTCCAAAAACTTCCGCTACAACGGTGAGGTGCTCGACACTTTCATCAATCCGCCTATCATCTATTCGGTAGACAATATCGGCATTAAACTCTTTGACAAAGACAATGATCCGATTGAAACCGTCCCGAAGGGCTGCTTTTATGCAACCTCTCCGTTCACGCAGAAATCGGACATCAAGCCGGGCGACACGCTGGAGCTGGAGGTCGGGGACACCAAGCTTCCGCTGAAATATCTCGGTCTGATGAAGGGCGCAACCTTCTATACCGAATCCACGGCAAACCCCTATCTGCTTTTCAACAAGGAAGATTTTGAGACACTGGACAAAGAGCCTGCCGTGCATCTCCTGCAGCTCGATTACATCAATGTCTATATCAAAACCGATGATATCAAAGCGATTCAGGATATCGCAGCAAATTATCCCGCAGATGTCGGCCTGTCACTGAAAAGCGATTTCCGGACAATTTATTTCTATGATATGATTGCAGCATATATTATGATGGCAGTCAGCCTGTTGCTGATGATAACGGCATTCGTGGTTCTGCGCTTCTCGATCGGCTTCACAATTAGCGAGGAATTCCGCGAGATCGGCGTCATGAAAGCGGTCGGCATCAGGAACGGCAGCATCCGGAGCCTGTATATTTCCAAGTATCTTGTCATTTCCGTGCTGGGTGCGGCAATCGGTTTCTGTGCCTCAATTCCGCTCGGCAAGGTCATGATGAACACCGTTTCGGAGAACATGGTGCTGGAGGGAAAAAACAGTGTCCTGCTCGGACTGATTGCCGCGGCGGCGGTTGTTGCGATTATCATGATCTTCTGTTACCTCTGCACGCGCAGGGTCAGAAAGCTCTCGGCGATTGATGCCGTGCGCTGCGGACAGACCGGTGAACGCTTCAAAAAGAAGAACCTGATGCATCTGGGACGCACCAAGCTCCCGGCAACCGGATTCCTTGCAATGAACGATGTCATCAGCGCACCCAAGCGCTTCGGTATCATCTCGCTGGTTTTTGCAGCGTGTCTCCTGCTGATGACCTCCATGTCCAATTTCGTCGAAACGCTTAAGAGCGAAAAGCTCCTCGATCAGTTCGATATTCCGGAGAGCGAGATCAATATTCTGGATTCCGATCTGCTCAACGAAATGTTCATGAATGCCTCGTCGTATCAGAAGACAATTGACAGAATCGAAAAAGTTCTTGCCGAGAACGGAATGCCCGGCAAGTGTACCACGACCATGGCATCTTCCGTTGCCGCCGCACACGGAGATAACAAGCACATGATTCTCGCTGAGGTCATCAAGGGCAAAACAGATTATGAGATGCCGGTTGAGAAAGGCAGCCTTCCCACAAAAACCGATGAGATCATCGTAACCGCCTCAGTGCTGAAAGATCTGAAAGCCGAAATCGGCGACAGAATTACCGTCAGCATCGGCGGCAAGGATTATGAATTCATCATCACCGGCACATATTCCTCCTTCCTTGCGCCCGCTGCCAGAATGCATCCGGACTTCGAGTTGGGCAATGAGCCGGTTGACAGTTCAATGGGTCTGAACATCCACTTTGACGACAATCCCGACAAGGCAACCGTGAAAGAGCGCATCAATACGCTCAAGAAGGTGTTGGGAAGCGAGAAAATCTATACAATCTCCGAGGTGATTCAGCAGGTCACCGGACTGGCAGAAACCATGAAGTCAATCAAGCACATGATGATGATTCTGACCATCATTGTCACCTCCATGGTTGTCATTCTCATGGAGCGCTCGTTCATCTCAAAGGAAAAGAGCGAAATCGCGCTGATGAAAGCAGTCGGCATCTCAAACGGCCGCATCATCGCACAGCATGTTCTGCGCTTTGTCATCACGGCAATCATCGCCTGCATCATTGCGACGGCGGCGGTCTTCCCGGTCTGCAATGCACTGTTCGGCTGGATCTGCTCCATGATCGGCGATGTCACGCACATCGAATGCGACTTTGACCCCGTGGATATCTTTGTGACCTGCCCGGCAATTCTCATCGGCGTCGCGGCCATCGGCACATTCCTGACCGCGCTTTACACCAGAACCATTAAGGCTTCCGATACGGCAAGCATTGAATAATAAGGAGGAATACACAATGAGTACAGTATTACAGGCAAAGGGTCTCTGCAAGACCTATATCGTCAACAAGCATCAGAACAATGTTCTGAAAAATATCGACCTGACCGTCAATGAGGGCGAAATGGTTGCAATCATGGGACCCTCCGGTTCCGGCAAGAGCACGCTTCTGTACTGTGTTTCCGGCATGGACAGAGTAACGGCGGGCGAGGTCATCTTCAACGGGAAGGATACCACAAAGCTCAGTGCAAAGGAGCTTTCCTCCCTCAGACTGGAGGAAATGGGCTTTATCTTCCAGCAGATGTATATGATGAAGAATCTCTCTGTTTTGGATAATATCATTCTTCCGGCTGTCGAATCCAAAAACAGAACGGAAAGCCGCAAACAGATTGAGGAGCGCGGCAAGGCGCTCATGCACAGGCTCGGCATTGATGAGGTCTGCGGCAATGACATCAACGAGGTTTCCGGCGGACAGCTCCAGCGCGCCTGCATCTGCCGCAGCATGATCAATTCCCCGAAGATTATCTTTGCCGACGAGCCGACAGGCTCCCTGAACCGTTCCAGCTCGGACGAGGTCATGAAGGAACTGCTCAGCCTGAACAAAGACGGCACAACGATTATGTGCGTTACGCATGATACCAAGGTTGCCTCCAAGTGCAGCAGAGTCCTCTATATCACGGACGGCAATATTGTCGGTGAAAAGGAACTCGGTTCGTTCTCCGGAGATGAGGGCGAACTCCGCGACCGTGAGAGAACATTGAACAACTGGCTGATGGAACAGGGCTGGTAAGCCGGAAAGGAGCATTTCTTATGAGCGCAAAAAAAGTAATCGGAATCATTGCAGGTTCTGTCGCATTGCTTGCAGCAGCAGGAGCAGGGCTCTGGGTTTACGGCTATGAGGAGCCAAAGAACGGTTCCGTCAGCATCAGCGAATTCTCAGAGCTGTCCGTAGATGCGACCAGCGCCGACATCATTCTGAAAAAGGGCAGCGAAAACAAGGTCAGCTATCAGGTTCCCGAACGGCTGATTCCGGAAATCAAAGAAGAAAACGGCAAACTGACTCTGACCTCCAAGCAAAAAGGCAGGAAGCATATCAACTTCTGCTTCAAAAGAACGTATATTGAAATTACCATGACAGAGGAAGCGCTGGAAGCCGCAAATATTCATGTAACTTCCGGTGATGTGAAAATCTCCGGCATTGACTGGGCAGGCAGCATTAAGGCAACCTCCGGCGATATCTGGGTTTCGGGCTCCGAAAGCGGCGGCGACCTGGACATCAAAGCCACAAGCGGCGATCTCAAAATTGAGAACTGCGTATTCGGCAGGCTGACCTGCAATCAGACCTCCGGCGACGCCAAGCTCAGCAACGTGCAGTCCGGCAGTGTGTCGATGTCCTCCACCAGCGGAGACGTATCCGCGAGCAAGCTGGATGCGGACGAAATCAGCATGAAATCTACCTCCGGCGACGCTGACATGACACTGACCGGAAAGGAGAGCGACTACAAGCTGAATCTCTCTGCAACCAGCGGCGATATCAAAGTCGGCAATCATAAGGGCAGCCGGTATCAGAGCGGAGAGGGACAGGGTACGCGCTCCGTCGAAGTACATGCAACCTCCGGCGACATTATAATCCGGTTCGCGGAATAAGCTTTGCGGTTCCGGCACTGACCGGAACCGGGTAAAATCAAATCGGTGCAGGTGCGCGTGAAGGGAGAACTCCTTTCACGCGCTGTGCTGATGAAAGGAGAAATACAGCATGACAGTCAGCGGAATACCCTGTGATATTACAGTTCTGCGGAGCAGGCGGAAAACACTTTCGGCGGAAATCCGGAAGGACGGCACACTGCTTGTCCGCGCACCGCTCCGGCTTCCGGAAGCCGAAATCCGGCGCTTCCTGACCGACAAATCTGCATGGATTTACAAACATCTGCAAAAGCAGCGGGAAATACAGGAAGCCGTCCGGAACGTGCAAAAGCTCACGGATGAAGAACTGGAACGGCTGGCGGATGCCGCCCGCAGGGAAATCCCGAAGCGCGTGCAGTATTATGCTGATCTGCTCGGAGTCCGCTTCGGAAGAATTACAATCCGCTGTCAGAAAACCCGCTGGGGAAGCTGCTCGGCTGCCGGCAACCTCAATTTTAACTGCCTGCTGATGCTTGCACCGGCAAAAGTGCTGGACAGTGTTGTGGCGCATGAGCTTTGTCACCGCATTCACCCGAATCATTCACAAAGCTTCTATGACGCGGTTCGCCGGATTGATCCGGATTATGACAAATCCCATGCATGGCTCAAAAAAAACGGCATCCTGCTGCTGAGCAGAATGCCGTAGTTGAAGCAGTGTTTCTGCAATTATGCGGAACCGGTGTCCGCGGTGCTGTCATTGTCCGGAAGCCGGAAAAAGCGGATATCGAACACTGCACCGTGCGGCTCGGCATTGCGGACCGTGATGCTGCCGCCCTGCCCCGTAATCACGCGCTTTGCAAAAGCAAGCCCGATTCCGTACCCGCTTTTGGCAAAGTCCGAGCCGCGGTAAAAGCGGTCAAACAGATGCGGCAGATCCTCCTGCGCAATCCCCTCTCCGGAATCTGTGATGACAATTCCGGCATACAGTGCCGTTTGCATCGCCTCAATGCGGATGCAGCCGCCCGAAGGGGTATGCTCCATACAGTTTTTCAGAAGATTTCCGAGTGCTTCGGCACTGTACTGCATATCTCCGAGAAACACGGGATTGCCTGTGAAATCCGTCTGTATTTCGATGCTTTTCAGCTCTGCGGAAATGGCAATCGGTTCGAGTGCAGTACGCAGCAGTGCCTTACAGGAAACCGGTTCCTGCCGGAACTTTACGGCTCCCGCCTGCATTCTGGAAAGACCGAGCAGTGTTTCAATCAGCCATTGCATCCGGTTCATCAAAGATGAAAGTTCGCGGAGCTGTTCGGGAAGCTTTTCGTTCTCCTTCTGCGGTCTGCGCATCAGATTCACAAGAAGTGTCATGGAGGTCAGCGGCGTCCGCAGCTGATGTGAAATATCCTCTAAGGATTCTTTCAGAATGACATGCTCTTTTTGCAGAAGATCATTTTGCTCCCGCAGCTGTAAGGTCAGCTTCTGAATATCAGTGCTGAGAATGCTCAGTTCGCCCTCCTCATATTCCGTGAGATTCAGCTGATCTGCGCCGTGCAGAACGCGGTCAAGGCAGTCACAGAGCGCACGGATCCGCCGGGCACGCAGCATCCGGCACAGGGAGTCCGAAACAATCAGCAGCAATGCCGCCATTGCCGTAAACAGCGCCGGCAGCATTCCGCAGAAGATCAGGCAAAACGCGGTGCATACCGCTGCGGCAGCAATCTGAACGGGCAGAATCCGGTTCATAAAGATTTTTTGCAGTCTCATAAATCTACCGCCCTGTAACCGAGTCCCCGGACGGTTTTGAGAATCTGCGGATTCTGCGGATCGTCCTCAATTTTTTCGCGAAGGCGCTTGATGTAAACATTCAAAGTGTTATCCGAAACGTATTCACTGGAAACCGACCAGAGCTCGTCTGCCAGCCGGTCGCGTGAAAGAAGCTGGTTCTTGTTGGTCAGAAAAATCAGCAGCAGGCGGTATTCCAGCGCGGAGAGGAACAGTTCCTCTCCGTTTTTTGTAACAGTTCCCTTTGCCGGATCAATTGCAATTTTCCCGCACTGAATCACACTGCTGCTGCGGCTGTGTTTCCGGACGGCATGTTTGATTCTGGCAACCAGTTCTCTGGGGCGGAAAGGCTTTCCGATATAATCATCTGCACCGACCTCGAAGCCGGCGACCGTACAGGCTTCATCGGCGGAAGCGGTCAGAAAGATCACAGGCGTATCCGACACGGCGCGCACTGCGGCACATACTGCAAAGCCGTTTCCGTCGGAAAGCGACAGATCGAGCAGAATACAGTCAAAGCTCTGCGCGGAAAATGCACGCAGGGCATCCTGCTGCCCGCAGGCATGTGTTACCTGAAAATCCTCACCGGAAAGGAACTGCATCAGGTGATTTGCAAGCTGTCTGTCATCTTCGACCAGTAATATTGTCTGCACGGTTACCGCCTCCCTTTCTGTTTTTATTATACCATACCCTGCGCCTTTTTTCAATATGCAGCGCGGCGGAGCATATGGAAAGAGAATGAACCTATGCAAAGACGATGTACTCTTTTCGCGGTTTTTTCAAATTTTGTGGAAAATGTCCCTTGCGTTATCGCCGAAAATGTGGTATAATAATAAATAGTAATCAGCAAAAGGAGGCGAAGTCATGGCACAAACCGCATATGAAGCAGGTACTTACATCCGCTACGGCGGAACAGGAGTCTGTCTGATTGAGCGAATTGAAGAAATGACATTTCCGGGCGGCATGCCTGCCAGACTTTGCTATGTCCTGAAGCCACTCCGGAACCGCAATATGGAAATCAGTATTCCGCTGGACAGCGAAATGGCAAGCACCAGAATTCAGCCGATCCGGACAAAAGAAGAAATCGAAAAAATGCTCTCCGATGCACTGGAACAGGATACCCTGCCCTGGATTGAAGACAGAAAACAGCGCAACAGCGAATTCCGTAAAATTCTGGCGCTGGGCGATGCGCAGTCTCTGCTGCGGATGATTCGCTGCATCATGAAACAGCGTACAGTTCTGCGCGGAAACGGCAGACGGCTGACCGCAGCGGACGACAGTGCCAGAAAGGAAGCGGTACAGATGCTGGAGGAGGAATTCGGCTTTTCACTCGGTATGTCAGCAAAGGAAGCATCCGAATACATTTGCAACCGGTTACAGGTTGCAGCAGAATGAGTTCCGTGCAAAACACACTTGACAAATGCACGGGAAACGGGTATAATGAGAAAAACAGGAATGATCTTCGTCTCTTCCGAGTCCGAACCGGGCGGGAAGGGACGATTTATTTCACAGGCGAACTGCGGCGAAACCGCGGAAAACCGGAACAGCAGCGAGGTGAAAACAATGGAGATTTCAGGTGCGCAGATTGCAGCGGAAATATTGCGGGAACAGGGCACGGATACCGTGTTCGGTTATCCGGGCGGACAGGTCACGGATCTGTTTGATGCACTGTACGGACAGGACGATATCCGCTTGATTCTGACGGCACACGAGCAGGGTGCTGCTCATGCTGCAGACGGCTATGCGCGTGCATCGGGCAGAGTCGGCGTCGTGCTCGCAACCTCCGGCCCCGGTGCAACCAATCTGATAACCGGAATCGCCGCGGCTTATCTGGATTCTGTTCCGGTTGTGGCAATTACGGGCAATGTCCCGTGCAGTCAGATCGGAAAGGACAGCTTTCAGGAGGTCGATATCGTCGGTGTCAGTATGCCGGTGACCAAGCACAATTTCATCGTCAAGGATGTCGGGGAACTGGCTGACACGCTGCGCGAAGCCTTCCGGATTGCCAAATCCGGAAGACCCGGTCCGGTGCTCGTCGATATCCCGCAGGATGTGCAGAAGGCTGTCTGTACCTATGAACCGGAGGAATGTGTCAGTGCCGAGCCGCTGCGCCTTGCGTCCAATCACCGCCTGAGGTGGGCGGCGGATATGATTCAGCATGCAAAAAGACCGTATATCTATTTCGGCGGCGGAATCATCTCCGCAGATGCTTCGGAGGAACTGACGGCTTTTGCCGCGAAAATTGATGCGCCGATGGGCTGCTCTCTGATGGGACTTTCCGCTGTTCCGTCCTCACATCCGCGCTTTCTCGGTATGCAGGGGATGCACGGACATTATGCCTCTACGCTGGCAGAGGACGAAGCCGATCTGCTGCTGGCATTCGGCGTGCGGTTCAGCGACCGTGCCACAGGTGAACAGAGCCGCTTTTCCGAGCATTTTTCCGTGATTCATATTGACATTGACGGTGCGGAGCTCAACAAAAATGTTACGGCAAAGCTGACCGTCCGCGGGGACATCAAAGATGCCCTGCGCAGGCTGACAGCGCTGGTTCCGCAGCAGATGCATCCGGAATGGACGGCGCGGATTGCGGAGCTGCGTGCGGAGGAAGCACGCAGGACATCCCGTTCTCACAATTTTATGGCAGGCGGCGGATATCTGACGCATTATGAAATCATTGATGCCGTCAGCGCGGCAGCAGAGCCCGATGCCGTAATCGTGACGGATGTCGGACAGCATCAGATGTGGACGGCGCAGCGCTATCCGCTGAAACAGCCGCGGACATTTCTGACCAGCGGCGGGCTTGGCGCAATGGGCTACGGCATGGGCGCTGCAATCGGCGCTTTTGCCGCAACCGGAAAACGCTGTGTTCTGTTTACCGGAGACGGCAGCTTCGGCATGAATCTCAATGAGCTTGCAACGGCGGTTTCCTTCGGGGCGAACCTCGTCGTGATTATTATGAATAACGGTGTGCTGGGCATGGTGCGCCAGTGGCAGAAGCTGTTTTTTGACGGGCGGTACGCCGGCACAACCCTCAACCGGAAAACGGATTTTGTCAAAGTGGCAGAGGCGTTCGGAGCGGAGGGGATGCGTGCGCAGAATCCCGATGAGCTTCAGAACGCGGTCTGTGCGGCATTTTCAAAGCGCGGGGTGTTCGTCATTGACTGCCGGATGAATCCGGACGAACCGGTTTTGCCGATGCGCCCGCCGGGGGGTTCTGTGGACGATATGATTACCGAATTGGAACCATAAGGAGAACGATATGGAAAAGCAGTATGTGATCGGCGTGCTGGTTGCGAATATTGCCGGTGTCCTCTCACGGGTATCAGGCATGTTTACGCGGCGCGGATTCAATATCGACTGTCTGACGGTCGGCGAGACGGAATCACAGGGATTTTCACGGATTACCGTCGCATTCCGCGGCGATGAGGATATCAAGGAACGTATTGTCACACAGCTGGAAAAGCTGCACGATGTCAAGGAGGTCGAGGTGCTCGACCAGAATGAGACGGTCATCCGGGAACTGCTGCTGCTGAAGGTAGAAAACAAAACCGAAACCCGTCAGGATATCATGACCGCCGTGGAAATATTCCGCTCGAAAATTGTCGATTATTCGGCAACGGCACTGATCTGTGAGCTGACCGGCGAAAGCTCGAAAATTGATGCTTTTATTGAACTAATGAAGAATTACGGCATTATGGAAATGTGCCGGACGGGCATTGTCGCAATTGAGCGCGGAGAAAACTGCCTCAGAACCCTGCATGAAAAGTAAGCGGAAAGACCGGTGGAGCATTTATGGTTAAAAATAAGAAACTGCAGGAAATTGATCTGTCCCTGAATTCGCTGGTCGTTTTCCGGAAGCTGATGACACAGGAGGTCATTCTGCCGCTGCGCGGTCTGCTCGATACCGAGACCATGGATCCGGTGATTCAGCTGCGGCTGTATACGGAATTCGTTTCGCGGCTCTATACACAGAGCATGAACCTGACGGAATATATCTTCCGGCTGATCTGCGAGGATGAAAATTTCTATATCACGGCAAAGGCGCGCGGCGAGGAAATTGATCCTCTGCTGGACGCCTGCGTAGAAAATGAACTGGCAATTCTGGAACGCCTTGCCCGCCTGAAACCCCATGAGCTTCAGCGGGAGGTATCCTATTACGGCGTTCTGCCGGAATGGAAAACCTCGGATATCAATTTCTGTGAAGCCTATACCGAGCGGCTGAAACACATCGGGCGCTGCGGTTACGGGCAGTTTGCCAGACACAGCTGCTATGTGCTGCGGGAGGGACGCTGTGTCCCGGTGCAGCATCCGGATCCGGTCAGGCTTTCCGGCCTCTGCGGATATGAAGCGGAACGGCAGCGCATACTGGATAATACAGAGGCACTGCTCAGCGGAAAGCCGGCGCAGAATGTGCTGCTGTACGGAGATGCCGGAACGGGCAAATCCGCAACGGTCAAGGCGCTGGCAAATACGTATTATGATGAAGGTCTGCGGTTGATTCAGCTCACAAAGGCACAGATTCCGGAGCTTCCTCATCTTCTGGAGCAGCTCTGCGGCAATCCGCTGAAATTCATCATCTTTCTTGATGACCTTTGTCTTTCCGGAGACGGTGCGGAAATTGCAGAGCTGAAAGCGGCACTCGAAGGTTCCGTCTATAAAAAATGCATCAATACCGTTATCTATGCAACCGGCAATCACAGAAAGCTGGTGCGGAATTCCGGCACGGAGGCAGTTTACGGCGAAATCCAGCGGCACGAAAACGAACAGGAGCTGAATGCGCTTTCCGAGCGATTCGGCATACAGATTTACTTTGAGATCCCTTCCCGTCAGAAGTATCTGGATATTGCGGTATTTCTGGCAGAACAGAAAGGACTGAAGCTGCCGCGGAACACCGTGGAGCAGGCAGCATGGAGCTATGCACAGCAGACCGGAAGCTGCACGCCGCGTGCGGCGGAGCAAATCATCTCGCAGCTTCTTGCAGAAGAACAGTGATAACAGAAAACAGGAGGTAGATCCCCTTGCGGACTTTACAGGAAGAAATACAGCGCCGGCGAACCTTTGCGATTATTTCGCATCCGGACGCCGGAAAAACAACACTGACCGAAAAGCTGCTCCTCTACGGCGGGGCAATTTCCATGGCGGGCGCGGTCAAGGGAAAGAAAAACGCACGCCACGCCGTCTCGGACTGGATGGAAATCGAAAAGCAGCGCGGCATCTCCGTCACATCTTCGGTTATGCAGTTTGAATACGACGGCTGCTGCATCAACATTCTTGATACGCCCGGGCATCAGGATTTTTCCGAGGATACCTACCGCACGCTGATGGCTGCCGATGCCGCAATTATGGTCATCGACGCATCCAAGGGCGTGGAAAATCAGACACGGAAGCTCTTTAAGGTCTGCGTGATGCGGCATATTCCGATTTTCACGTTCATCAACAAAATGGACCGCGAAGCCCGAAATCCGTTTGATCTGCTGGATCAGATTGAGAACGAACTCGGCATCAAAACCTACGCGGTGAACTGGCCGATCGGCTGCGGCAAAGATTTCAGAGGCGTATTCGACCTCGAAACGCGCCATATTCTCTCCTTTGAGGGAGAAAGCGGCGCACATGCGGTCACCAAAACAGAGGTAACACCGGATGATCCCGCACTTGCGGATCTGATCGGAAAGGACAACCGCGCACAGCTTGCAGAGGATATCGAACTGCTCGACGGCGCATCGGAGGAATTCGACCTGAGCGCAATTCACGGCGGTACGCTTTCGCCTGTGTTCTTCGGCTCGGCGCTGACCAATTTCGGTGTCGAACCGTTCCTCAAGCGCTTTCTGGAATTGACGCCCCCGCCGCTGGCGCGGGTTGCAGACGGTGAAACCGTCTCACCCTTTGATGAAACATTCTCTGCGTTTGTGTTCAAGATTCAGGCGAATATGAACAAGGCGCACCGTGACCGTGTGACATTCCTGCGCATCTGCTCCGGAAAATTCACACGCGACATGGAGGTTTACCATGTGCAGGGGGACAAGAAAATGCGTATCTCACAGCCGCAGATGATGATGGCGGAAAACCGCGAAATCATCGACGAAGCATATGCCGGCGATATTATCGGTGTGTTCGATCCGGGTCTGTTTTCCATCGGCGATACCATTTGTACGCCGGGGAAAAAGCTGTGCTTTGAGGGAATCCCGACCTTTGCACCGGAGCATTTTGCGCGTGTCCGGCATAAGGACACGATGAAGCGCAAGCAGTTTGTCAAAGGCGTCATGCAGATTGCGCAGGAAGGCGCCATTCAGATTTTCCACGAACCGGAAACCGGTATGGAGGAGGTCATCGTCGGCGTTGTGGGCGTGCTGCAATTTGAAGTATTTGAGCACCGGATGCGCACGGAATACAATGTTGAGATTATCCGGGAACCGCTGAGCTATCAGTATATCCGCTGGATTGCCGGTATTCCGACCGAGACCAAGCCGCAGCTGATTATTACAGAGGATACCAAGCTTGTGCAGGATTTCAGGGATCAGTACCTGCTGCTGTTTACAAGCGAATGGAATATCCGCTGGGCGCTGGAAAAGAATGAGGGTCTGGAACTGGAGGATTTCAGCCGGAACTGATTTCTGAATGTGATTGCGGCATACGGGCATTGCCCGCCGGAATCAAAACTGCCCGCGATACCGGACAGTATTATAATCTTTTGAACCGCCGGCATGACCGGCGGTTTTCTTTTGAAAAAGGAATGCCCGGCATCAACCGAATGCCGGGCATTGTAATATTACTTGTTGAGATTTGCTTCGATCTGATCGAGTACACTGTACAGTGCAGCCGGAATCTTGCCGCCCTTTGCTGCGATGTCCTCATCATAGTATCTGCGCATTTCTGCGATTTCCTTCTTCCAGAGATCGGGATCGACCGCGAGAAGCTGGTTCAGAGTCTCAGGAGTGACCTCATCCTCGATACCTGCGAGATTGATGTCCTCTGCCTTCGGGAGATAGCCGATTGCGGTTTTGTTCGCATCAACCTTACCCTCGCAGCGCTTGATGATCCAGTCAAGAACTCTCATGTTGTCGCCGAAGCCCGGCCACATGAAATGACCTTCCGCATCTTTCTTGAACCAGTTGACATTGAAGATCTTCGGAGCCTTGTCGCCGAGAATCTCGCCCATTTCGAGCCAGTGTGCCCAGTAGTCGCCGACATTATAGCCGATGAACGGCTTCATAGCCATCGGGTCGTGGCGGAGCACGCCGACAGCACCGGTAGCAGCTGCGGTTGTCTCAGAGGAAACAGCGGAGCCCATGTAGGTGCCGTGTGTCCAGTCAAAGGACTGGTAGACCAGCGGCGTTGTGGATGCACGTCTGCCGCCGAAGATGATTGCAGAAATCGGAACACCGTTCGGATTGTTGAATTCCGGGCTGATGCACGGGCAGTTCTCTGCCGGTGCGGTGAAGCGGCTGTTCGGATGTGCCAGTGTCAGGTGCTTGCCGTTTGCGTCAAGCTGTGCGCAGTACTCCGGACCGTTGACCTTTGCGCCCTTCCACTCGGTTGCATCGACCGGCGGCTCCTTGGTCAGGGATTCCCACCACGGAGTATTGTCGGAGTTGTCCAGTGCGACGTTTGTAAAGATTGCGTTCTTCTTGGTAGAAGCAAGCGCATTGTAGTTGGATTTTTCGTTGGTTCCCGGTGCAACGCCGAAGAAGCCTGCCTCCGGATTGATTGCATACAGTCTGCCGTCCGGACCGGGCTTCAGCCATGCGATATCGTCGCCGACCGTGAAGACCTCATAGCCGTTTTTGCGGTATCCTTCCGGCGGAATCAGCATAGCAAGATTGGTCTTGCCGCAAGCAGACGGGAATGCCGCGCAGATGTACTTGGTTTCCTCACCGGGTCTCTTCAGACCGAGGATCAGCATATGCTCTGCCATCCAGCCCTCGTTCTTTGCCTGATAGGAAGCGATACGCAGTGCGAAGCACTTCTTGCCAAGCAGAACATTTCCGCCGTATGCGGAATTGATCGACCAGATTGTATTGTCCTCCGGGAACTGTACGATGTAGCGGTTATCGGGATTGACATCCGCCTTGGAGTGCAGACCGCGGACGAAATCATTGGAGACATCGCCGAGGTTCTGGAATGCCTGTGTACCCATACGGGTCATAATATTCATATTCAGAACGACATAGATAGAATCGGTGACCTCAACGCCGACCTTTGCGAGCGGAGAACCGATCGGACCCATGCTGTACGGAATGACATACATGGTTCTGCCCTTCATGACGCCGTCATAGAGCGGGGTCAGCTTGGCATACATTTCTTTCGGATCCATCCAGTTATTGGTCGGACCGGCATCCTCCTTTCTGCGGGAGCAGATAAAGGTTCTGTCCTCGACACGTGCGACGTCATTCGGACGGGTACGGTGATACAGACAGCCGGGATATTTCTCCTCATTGAGTTTGTAGAGCTTATCGGGATGACCGTCCGGCAGCGCGGTGACCTCCGCGATCAGCTGATCGAGCTGCTCTTTGGAGCCGTCGATCCAGACGACCTGATCCGGCTTGCAGAGCGCGATCATCTCGTCAACCCACTGGTTCACATTCGGGTTCTTTGTCAGTGACATAATTGCAGACCTCCTAGTACAATTTCGGAAAAAGCCATTTTTCCCTATTTACATTATACCGGAAAACAGCTCAGTTGTCAAGTGTTACCGCAAGAAAAGATAGAGGTTGTCCGAAAGATATATGATTGCAGTATCATCATTCTGTTTAGAATCTCTGTACTATATAAATTCAGATAACAGTGTTTCATTCATTCTTTCCCGTTTCTCTTTGTGTTGAACGCGGTGCGCGAATGCGAGAGGAAGCCGGCATCTTTTATCTTTCCGGAACAGAGCTGCCGATCTGCCATGTCAGATATGGCTGACCGTCCATGTTTTTCCATGTGAATACAGCGTTTTCCAGTATCATGTAACCGGCTTCCGAGTCAGCTTTCGGAATTGAAACCGAACCCGGATTCAGAATCGTGACTGCACCGGCTGCCCTGCATTCCGGTACATGCGTATGACCGTGCAGGAGAATATCACCGGGGTGAAGCGGAGGAAGCGCCTTCGCATGAAAATGATGACCGTGTGCTGCGAAGATCAGGGTGCTGCCTTCTGTCAGCAGCGCGTATTCCGCAAGAACGGGGAAATCCAGAACCATTTGATCGACCTCGGTATCACAGTTCCCGCGGACACAGAGAATATCCGCTGCAAGTCGATTCAGCATAGCCGTTACGGCTTTCGGGTCATATTCCCGGGGCAGATCGTTGCGCGGTCCGTGATACAGAATATCGCCGAGCAGCAGCAGCCGGTCCGCCTGCTCCGCTTCATATGCATACAGCATCCTGCGGCAGCCGTGTGCAGAGCCGTGTAAATCAGAGGCAATCATCCATTTCATTGGATACTTCTCCTGTTCTGTTGATATTGATGTTTTCATTATACATCCCGCAGACGGAAAAGTCAACATATACGGTGTGAAGGGGCTGCCCGAAAGATATTTCGATTCACGCTCCCCGTGTGGGGTGCGGCATTCTTTTCCGCGGAAATGTCGAAAACAGTACAGTGGCAGGATTCCCTGCACCCGAAAATTGCCGGGCATTCAGTCTGCCGAAAAAGGTACCGCACGTTTCGCAAAGCAAATTCGACAAAGCGCAGCGAAGAAGAGAATACTGCTTGACATGTCAGCTCTGCTGCGTTATAATAAAAACATAAAAGAGCATCCGTGCTCTGATTCAAGGGAGGTTTGAACAATGAAACACAGGAAAAAACAATTCCTGAGTCTGCTGGCTTCTGCGGCGCTTGCCGTCTGTACTGTCCCGCAGAATGCCCCGCTGAATCTGCTGTGCCCCGCCATGACGGCGAGCGCGGAGGACCTCACGGAGGGGGATTTTGCATATTCCGTCAGCGAGGATCAGGGAAGCGTTACCGTCACCCAGTATAACGGCGAGGGCGGAGCGGTCGTGATCCCGGATACGCTCGGCGGTCTGCCCGTCACGGGGATCGCCGGCTGGACGTTCTTCAACTGCGCAGATATGACGTCGGTCGAAATTCCGGATACCGTCACGGCGATCGGAAACAATGCATTCAACAACTGCTCCGGCCTGACTGCCGTCACGCTCCCGAAGGCGCTGAAAACGCTCGATAGCGGTGCATTCGGCGGCTGCTCCGGTCTGACGGAGGTGACGATCCCTGAGGGCACGGAATCTATCGCCTCGCAGGCCTTTGCAAGCTGTACGTCTCTGGAGCGGGTCGGGATTCCGGAGAGCGTGACAACGATCGGTGCAAGCGTATTCCGCGGAACGCCGTGGCTGAGCGCCAAGCAGGAGGAGAATCCGTTTGTCACGGTCAATCATATCCTGATCGACGCCTCTGCAGTTTCCGGTGATGCCGTGATTCCTGAGGACGTGACCGTCATCGGCGATATGGCATTCTCCGGCTGCCGGGAACTGACCGGCGTTACGATCCCGGAAAGCGTCGTCAGCATCGGCGAAAGCGCATTCTACAACTGCTCCGCTTTGACCGGCATTGTCATTCCGGACGGCGTGGAGAGCGTCGGATATCAGGCGTTCGGCAGCTGCACCGCACTGAAGGAGGCAGTCTTCGCCGACAGCGTTACAAGTCTCGGCGGCAGTCTGTTTTTCAGCTGCTCCGCGCTGACGTCAGTAAAGCTTCCTGCCGGGCTGAACACGATCACGAATTCGATGTTTATGATGTGCAGCAATCTGAGCAGCGTAGTCTTTCCGGAAAGCCTGAAAAGCATTGAACTCCGTGCATTTGCGGGCTGCTCCTCCCTGACGGAACTGGAGTTCCCGGAGGGAACGGAACATATCGGATTTATGGCATTTGCAATGTGCTCATCGCTGAGCAAAATCGCCCTTCCGGACAGCGTGACGGAGATCGAGTCGGCGGCATTCAGCGGCTGCTCCGGTCTGACGGTCTGCGGCAGTGCCGGTTCCTATGCACAGACCTATGCGGAGGCGAACGGCTATCCGTTTGAAGCTGCCGCTCCGGATGTGCAGACGTATTTCTGCACGACTGCCGTTGAAAATGAGCAGGACTGTGTTCTGACAGATACGGACGGGCAGGAGTGGTTCAAGGTCACGGAGTTTACTGCCGGACAGGATTATATCATCACGGTCAGGGACAGCAGCGGCGAACAGGGAATGCTGACGGTCTGCGGCGGAGAGCAGAGCAGCTATGTCTGGAACTGCTTCAGCACAAAGGACGCGGAAACAAACCTGCCCTATACCGGGCTTTCATCCGGCGGCTATGAGCTTATATCTGCCGAAGGAAAGCTGGTGACGGATGAATCTCTGAAGGTTCACGGCTCCGTGACCTGGTCCTGCCGGAATGCAAATCTCATAAAATCCGAAAACGGCAAAACGTATTATCTGACATATGACGAAAGCAGCGATACCCCCTTCGCCATGACCGATCAGGCGAAGGATGCCGCTGTGATCGAGATTTACACAAACGGTGAAAAACTCAACAAATGCATCCAGACGCCGCCTTATGCATCGCATTATGTACTGGAAAACAGCGGCTACGCGGCGCCGGAATTCCGTGTTGAGCTGGCGGAGGGCGTGATCCTCGACAGCATCACATGGTATGCGGAAGGCGAAGAGCAGCCCGGCAGCGGCTCCGAATTCACTGCCGACACCCTGAAAGGTCGGACAGCCGGCGTCTACCGCGTAAGCTGTCTGGTGGAGGGGCATGACGCGGACGGTCTCCGTTACCGCGAGGAATCCGTACCGGCGAGCTTTGTCGTTGCAAAGGGCGTGCTTGCGGATTCTGTTCTGACTTTCTCGGATATTCATGAGGAATATGCACTGATCGGCGATGCGATCGCGGATGTCATCAGAATGAAGGACGGGATGATTCCCGCTCTGGTGGTCTGCTCCGGCGACTTCTGCAACGGCAGTCAGGCAAAGTACGATTCCATGCTCAGCAAAAATTATCCGCAGATGAGAGCGGCGCTCGGCGGGCTGGATGCGGTCTATGTTGCAGGCAATCACGATTCCGCAGCCGCTGCCTCGTATCTTTCCGCTTCTGCTGGGCTCGGTGCGGCAGAGAACCTTTCCGAAAACGGCGGCGTGATCTTCCGCGGCGGCTCGGAGGCTGCGGCGGCAAACGGCACAAACAGCGTCAGTGCCGAGAATATCCTGGTATACGGGATCAATTTCGATGCAGTAAAAACCGCAGGCGAAGAGGGGACTGTGTATTCCTACGAAAACGTGATTCCGGAGCTGGAGCAGTTTCTCAAAGAGACCGCTGCGGACTATCACGGTGAGCTGATTATCATTTCCGCGCATACCGGAATGCACGTTCTCGGCAAGCAGCCGGGCTCCGTCAATCCCAGTCAGGAGCCGATTCCGGAATGGATCGGCGAAAATATGTATAATGTTGACCGCTCCGGCGATCTTGCGGCGCTGATCAACCGCTATGCGGAGGACTTCGGCATGGATATCATGTATCTGTTCGGACACGATCATTCCCGCAAGGAGGCTGAGATGCTGCTGAAGAAGGGCGATACGCTGCTGAGCACACAGAGCTATGCGGATCAGAGCACGGTTTCTCAGACGCTGCATTTCACCTATGCACATTCCGGATATCTTTCCTCGCAGATCGGCTCTGCGGACAGCAGATTCAGCCTGATTTCTGCCGACGGAGACGATTATGTGTTTGAGCTCATCCGCTCGGACGACCTTTCGGAAACATGCACAGCGATCCCGTCCGTATACCGTCCGGATTACGCCGACGAGGAACAGTTTGCGAAAATGTCGGAGAAGGACTACAAGCAGAAGACCGGCATTGCTGCTGAGGCGGAGGCTGTGAGAAATACGGACGGTACGGTGACTGTGAAGCTGAACGATAAGAACGGCAAAACGCTCGACACCTATACGCTCGATGCAAAAACCGGCATCGGTACGGATGCGGAAGGGGAAGAGGTCAATCTGCCCCAGACCGGCATCACCGATCCGTCTGCACGGATCGCCGTGTCCGGCGCTGCATTGCTGATTATGCTCGGCGCATATCTGCTTTTCTGCTCCCGCCGGAAAAAGGAGCATTCCTAAGGAACTTCTGAATAAATCTGACTAAGACATAAACAATAAACAGAGCGCATTGCTTCGCTTCCGGGCGGCAATGCGCTCTGCTTTGTGCGGCTTTCGGGAATGCTTCGGGGCAAATTGCTGTGCATTGCTTCCGGTTAGGGTGCGCAATTAAACAAAATATCAAAATTCAGTTAAAATATTCCGAATAGGATTGACTATTCCTCTGAAATAAGGTATAATGAAAATTACAGCTTATCTGCTGAGGGGTATTCGCATATCAAAGAATAATCGGAGGGGTTATCATGAAAAAAAACAGAAGGTACCTGAGAGCATCCGCACTGCTTGCCGCTGCGCTGCTGACAGCCGGACTCCCGGCGGCTGCGCTTCAGACGGCAAAGGCATCGCAGCTTACTGCCTGTGCTGCCGATGAAAATTATACCTACGGAGAGAACGATACGTTTTCATACAAGAAGTTTTCCGATCATATTGAGATAAGCAGCCTGAAGACTGATCCCTCGACGCTGGAGATCCCTTCGTCGATCGACGGTCTGCCTGTTACGAGCATCGGAATCTATGCGTGTCAGTTCAAGTCCATGTCCACGCTGATTCTTCCGGATACGCTGAAGGAGATCGGGATGTATACGTTCTCGTACTGCAGCAACCTGAAGGAACTGACGATTCCGGACAGCGTAACGAAGATCCGGCTCCGCGCATTTGAAGAGTGCCCCGCACTCGCAACGATCAATTTCCCGGATCATCCCGTCGAGACGGACGAGTTCACCTTCAACAATACGCCGTGGCTGCATGCGCAGCGTAAGAAGGATCCGCTTGTCATCGTGAATAATGTTGTGATCGACGGCAGAACCTGCAAAGGCGATGTGACCGTACCCGCAAATGTGAAGTATGTCGCCGGAAGCGCGTTTGCCGGAAATGAGGATATCACCTCTGTTGTATTCCCGTCGGGGGTGTCGCTCATCGAAGCAAGCACCTTCCGCAACTGCAAGAATCTCGCTTCGGCAGAGCTCAAGGGCGCAACGCAGCTCGGCTACGGTGTTTTTGAAGGCTGCAACAGTCTGACCGATCTGAAGATTTCCGGAAAGCTGACCCGGATCGACTATTACTCATTTACGGATAACAATGCAACTGCGACCATTACCTTCTACGGAAGCAGATCGACATGGGAGCAGGTGGAGAAGCCCGAAAACGATCCCTTCCTCAGCAGAGCGACCATGATATTTGACGAGAGTCACTCGGATACCGATGAGGTTCCGGGCGATATCAACGGCGACAGTGTATGCGACGGGCTGGATGCTGTCCTGCTGCAAAAGTATCTGCTGACGACCGGTTCCCTGACCGAAGCGCAGGCAAAGATCGCGGATATGAACGCGGACGGAAAGCTCAGTGCGGCTGACCTCACTCTGCTCAAACGCGAGTATCTGTAATACGGATATAATCTGAATCCCCCGTTGAAACGGGGGATTCAGTCTGTCGAGAAAAGCAGTATCTGCGATGCATCCATAATGGAGCTCCGCCCCAATCCCCGCCCTAGCGCAGCGCGGGAGCAGCCTCCATTTTGAATCCGTCGGAGACATTTTACTGCGGTTGACATCGCTGTATTCTTTGTCTGCTGTCAGAAAAGTGACACATCCCAAAAAGCTGATCATCAGCAGTCATTCCGGTTTGCCGGAGTGACTGCATTTTTCGTATGTCAATTATACAAGGAATGCCTGTGCTTTCGAGTACACAGATGCAAATATCCGCAGCTCGCGGGAGCAGCTTTGAAGTCTGTGTTTTGGGCTGTATCCAGCGGCTTTCAGGGCGCAGGTATAAACAATTACTCAGAAATTCGTGTGCAAACGGCTTCAAAATACGGAAATTTAATTCCGAATTCGGAAATTATTTGCAAATACCAAGATAATAAAAATGCCGTGTCTACGCGCTTTTAACGTAAACACGACATTTCCTAGGCAGGTGGGTAGAGGGATTCGAACCCCGAAGGACAATTATAATAGTGTCGCATTTACGCGGTTTTCGCGATCATCTTCGTGTGATTCCGGGTTTCCGTGTGATTTTCGGACTCTGCTTTGCACTGAAGTACCAGCTCATTCATGAAGTCATCAAACACCTTCATACCTTCGATCAGCTTGCTTTTCGGCGTGCGGATGTATACCTCATCGAGCACCTTGCTTGTAGACCAGCCGCCGAGCATCTGCAAGATCTCCTTGCGCACGCCGAGCTCATTCATCGCAGTCGCAAACTGTGCGCGGAGCTCATGGAAAGTCATCCGGATACCGTTCTTTTTAAGGATACGGTCATAACGACGCTTAACGGCTTTATAACTCTCGTCGATGATAAAATCATCCTCGCTGTCATGCGGCTTTGCCTGAATCTGATCGAGCAGATAAGCGGGCAGCGGTATATCGCGGGTCGATTTCGGCGTCTTGTTTCGTTCCTGAACCACATCCTTGCCGTTGACGCAAATCCTTGCACGGTGAAGCGAAATGAACCAGCCGTCCTCCGTTTCCGTTAAATCGCTGTACCGCAAGCCGCGTACTTCGCTGATTCGCATACCGCCGCACCAAATCGCGAGCATACAGGGCAGCTCCACATTGGAACCCAGCAGCGCACCAATTACCTTTTTCAGATCAGGCAATTCACCTTTCGGCGCTTTCTTCGGCGGAAAACGAAAACGGGAGCTGACCGGAATATCCACATCAAACAGCGCCAGTGCAGCCCGAACCAGATCAAATGCCGATTTGAGCGACTTATAGCCAAGCCCGCGTGCTGCATCTTCATTGATCGCATATTGAATGTCAACACGCTTGACTTTGGTAATCGGGATATTGTGCAGGGAACGAAGCCTGTTCTTTGCACAACACTCATATCCATAGAGCGTGGATGCGGAAATCACATTCCTGCGGCTTTCAATATACGAATCGAGCGCATCCTTCACGGTCATCTTTTCAGTGTTGAATTCCGGCGGCTTATTCGTATATTCCGATGCAAGTTTCAATGCCTCCCATTCTGTTTTTGCACAGATGGATTTCATAATGCGCTTGCCGTTTTCATCATGTCCGAGAAGAAGCTGGACACGCCACTTGCCGGACGGTAACTTTTTTGCTTTCATACCAATCCTTTCCGGGCACGGAATCATGGTACTGAGCATCTTCATGATACCACATTCTGCCCATTCTGTCAACCCTAAACAGCAGTGAAGTATCGCTGTTTACACTTTGATAATGAACTACTGGAGCAGCTGTTCTGATTTATTCGGGATGGCTGCTTTTTCCCCGGAAAATTGGCTAATAGCAAAGCATTGGCAAATACATTTTCATCAAGCTTTCTCTGTTACCTCCTTCTTGCGCCCGACTGATAATACCCGTTCGGCACAACCTCCGAGCGCTTCCGTTCACTGAACTTGTCGAGCATATCCTGAATATAGGTTCCGTTCATGATCTTCTCGATCATTTCCAGTTTTTCGGCTGCGTCTTTCTGCTCGGCCTTGATTTCGTCCAGATGTGCGCGGGCTTCTGCAAGTCTTTCAGTGTTACTATCGTTCATGTAACCCAGATACTCAATCTCACGCTCCGCCGCTTTCTCCTGCTCCGTCAGCTCATGGAACCGGCGGCGGAATGTATCAACAGTTTCGCCGTTGTTGATCGCGGCATTCAGCGCAGAAAGCTTGTCAAGCTCTTCATCGTTCACCCATGTGAGCGGTCTATCCTGCCACAGCTTACGCACCGGAAGCCGGTATGTAATGAACGAATCCATATATCCTCTTGCCGTCAGCAGCACCATAACATTGGGGGACTGCTTTGTTTTGGCTTCTTCGATTTTCGCAGCCAGCTTCTTTTCAAATGCCAGCTTTTCATCGAGCAAGCCGCGCAAAGATGCTTCTGTGTAATGTTCTCCGAGTGATTTGAATCGTATATACCGTTCGCCGTGCAAAGGCTTTGCCGCGAGATACTTGCCCTGCTTGATGCTGTACCCCTCACCGTGCAGTCTTTTCAGGAAGTCGCTGAAACTGGTCGCCCGCGTCAGGCAGCGGTCGATGTCTTCCCGGAGCTGTTCCCGATATGAGACCGGCTGCCCGTGATAATTCTTTTCAATGCTGCGAATCGTTTTGATATGGCATTCCTGCGCTTCAAATCCGTTCTCCGTCTCGCGGAACGGGATGCCCATTTCTTCCAGCTGCTGCATCACATATGCCTGCTTATCATCCGTCGCATAAAAGAACTTCACATACGGCGAATCTTTTTCCGCTTCCAACTGCCGGATTGTTTGTCGGGATGCCTGCAATTCCTCTTTCAGCCGGTAGACTTCCATTCTGGTCGCCTCGCCTTTGGAAATCGTCTGACGCTGCCGGAGCATTGCCTCCATTCGCCGCGAATCCTGCAACGCCTTATACTCCCCAACACTCATGTGCGCATAGTCGGCGTGCTTGTCTTCGCGCAGGAATCCGCGCCGGTGCAGAATGTACTCCATTTCTTTCCGCTCCGATTCCTCCCACAAGGTCAGCTGGTTCTTGCCGTTGTGCTCCGGAACAAAACCCTGCTCAATCAAAGCCGCCCGCATCGACACACCTTTTTTCAGTCCGCGCTGCCGTTCTTTCGTATAGAACGGAATGAAGTCGATGTGCAAATGCGGCGAGGCTTCATCCAGATGCATGACCGCATTGAAAACAAAAAGATTCGGATTGCGATTTTGAAAACCTGTCATATAATCGTTGAGCATTGTCTGTGCCGCGTACCACCGCTGCGTTCCCGGCTGCACTGTCCTGCAATCTCCAAACTGCACGACCGCTTCATAGAACGGCTCCTCCCGATGCCCGTTCGCAATGTGCGAATAGTAGTCTGCAATCCGGCGGCATGGGCGCTTTTGCCGTTCATTATACTCCTTGACCGCTTCTCCGAACAACTCCTGATACGCGCTTTCCACCGACTGCATCTTGTAGCTGATATTGTTCGGTGTTTCCGCGGGATTGATGTTGTCCGCAAGGAACTTCCGGTTGTTGTGGTTGACATTTGCACCGTGTTCCGTGCTTGCTTTTCCGAGCGTAAAGCTGATACTAAATCTCTCCATACTCTTTCCCTCTCTCTGCTTCAACTGACCTACTGTTTCGGTACTTTAGCACCTATGTTCACCCAATGTCAGTAGCGGACACTTGCGCATCCACTACTGAATCGGGCCGGATTCAAAATCCGGAG
>JAFWVK010000094.1 GCA_017518255.1 Oscillospiraceae bacterium | reverse complement strand
CGGCGCCCTCTGGTCGCCGTCCGCAGACGGCGAAACGTCCTGTTTGCATCAAAAAAGCGCTAAAGAAGGGGGTATCGGGGGAGGGAAAACAAGAGTTTTCTCTCCCCCGATTATCAATCTTTCGTACATCTGTCTCGGAGATATATTGTAGTCAAAGATGCTTTTTCGACAGATTGAAAGAATCAGCCCCGAAAGGGGCTGATTCTTGTTTGATTCGGTTTACTGCTGATAGGGATTCTGCGGATTCTGCGGAGGCTGCTGCGGAGCCTGCGGTGCGTAGGGCTGCTGCGGAGCCTGCGGTGCGTAGGGCTGCTGCGGAGCCTGCGGTGCATAGGGCTGCTGCGGAGCCTGCGGTGCCTGACCGAAAGGCAGACCTGCCGGACGGGCAGCAACCGGTTCTCTGTAGCGATAGAATTCACTGTTCAGAATCCAGAACAAAGCAGCAAGTGCAATACATGCAAGGAATGAGAAAATCAATAAGAACGGGATTTCAAATGCTTCATCAGCGCCTTCTCCCATGTCATCTCTGACACCTAAATTCCAAATGAAAAGGAAACCCTTTCCAATAACCAGAGAAATAAAACCAAAGCTTAGAAACTTAAAAGTTTCAGATGCATCTACTGCAAGGAATTTTGTAACAGCCAAAGCCAGACACGCGACTGCCGCAATTGTCAGAATGATTAAAACAATCATTGCGAAAAGTGTTATGCCGCTGTTTTCAAATACTTCACTTTTACACCAGCTATGAAAACTTTTATTGATACCCACTAGACTAAGATAAGACATATAATCACTCGTAATTGCCGATCCGAACCAGAGACCGAACGTATGAAGCAGAACAAAGAATGCACCGACTCCTGCGGCAATCCGCCAGAGCAGTTTTGCCGATTTTACGCGATCCGGTCCCATGAAATCGAGAACTTTTCCGGAAAGACCTGCTTTCGGGACGCCGACATCATCTCCGTCCCGGACGATACCCGGCTGCTGTGCCTGTTGTGCTGCCTGAACTGCTGCGTTGGTTGCAGCAGCTGCATTAACGCCTGTCGGCGTTCCGCAGTTCCGGCAGAATGCTACGTTATCCGGAACCTGCTGTCCGCATTTTGAACAAATCATAAGTTACCTCCCTGTTACATTTACATTTCCGGATGTCGGAAAAATCCGGTTATAATTATTATAACATAACAAATATCGCTCTGTCAAGATGATTTCGCATATTTTCTGCCGAATGCAAATGTTTTTTCTTATGTAGAATACACAAAATATATTTTGATATTCTGCGCTTCTAAAATATAAAATGTTTTTTTGTGTACCTATTGCATTTTTCAAAAAAATATGATATAATGCTCTCAGATTTCTGAGAGAGGTGAGAGGATGAAATAATAATTCACTTTTGATTGCATGAATATCGCATACAGGATACGGGAATGCGTATGCTGTTGATTTGTGCTGCCAAAAGTGGATTATGTTCTCATAACCTCTTTTTGCATTTTGATCGGAAAATGAAAGGGCTTTTCTGCTCTTTTCGAGGTTATCCGGAGCATAACGGAACTGTTTGGCAGCAAACGGTTCCGTTTTTTTTTACGGAATACCGAAAGGAGGAATGTATATGTCTCAGATCAGAGCCGATCATTTGACATTCAGCTATGAAGGTTCGGCGGAGCCTGTTTTTGATGATGCTTCTTTTACACTTGATACTGACTGGAAGCTCGGTTTAATCGGAAGAAACGGGAAGGGAAAAACAACGCTTCTGCGTCTGCTGACCGGTGAGCTTTCCGGTCGCGGGACACTCAGTAAATCTGTTCCGGTTTCGTATTTTCCCTATGCGGTTACGGCGGAGCAGATGCAGCAATCTGCTGCGGAATTTGCAGAGGAACTGCGCAAAGGCTGCGAACTCTGGCGCGTCATCTGTGAGCTTTCGGAGCTTCACGAGGATTCGGAAATTCTGTACCGTCCGTTTGATACACTGAGCTTCGGACAGCGGACAAAGGTTCTGCTTGCCGTTCTGTTTTCCGGCGACAACGATTTTTTGCTGATTGATGAGCCGACCAATCATCTTGATGTGCAGGCGAGGAGAGCGGTGCAGCAGTATCTTTCATCCAAGAAAGGTTTTATTCTTGTCTCACATGACCGCGATCTGCTCGATGCCTGCACAGACCATATTCTTGTCCTGAACCGAAAGACGATTATGGTTCAGAACGGCAATTTTTCCTGCTGGCAGGAAAATCAGAAGCGCCGCGATCAGTTTGCGGAGGCAGAAAACGAAAAACACCGCAAACAAATCCGCAGACTGCGTCAGGCAGCAAGGCAAACAGCGGAATGGGCGGAAAAAAGCGAACGTACCAAAATCGGCTTCGATCCGGTCAGGGAGCATGACCGCTGTATCAGTACACGCTCATTTATCGGGGCAAAGACGAAGAAAATGCAGAGCCGTGTCAAAAATACACAGCAGCGAATCGACCGGGAAATTGCTGAACAGGAAGGTCTTTTGCAGGATATAGAGGAAATTGCGGCACTGAAAATGACGCCGCTGAAGCATCACAAAGAAACGCTTGTTACGGTTCGTGACTGCACGCTGCAATATGCAGGCAATTCTGCGCCTGTGTGCAGCGGACTGACATTTCAGATCAGACAGGGCGAGCGAATCGCGCTGCACGGCGCAAACGGCTGCGGAAAATCTACGCTGATGCGTCTGATTTTGCAAACAGCGGGTGTTCTCCCGCCGGATGATACCCTGACCGTCAGCGGAATCTGCGAGACGGCATCGGGACTGATTATTTCTTATGTGCCGCAGGATACATCTTTTCTGCACGGCAGCATTCCGGAGTTCTGTGAAGCACGCAGGCTTGACCGAAGTCTGTTCTGTACCGTACTTCGCCGGCTTGACCTCAGCCGCGCACAGTTTCACAAAGATATTTCGGAATTTTCCGAGGGTCAGAAGAAAAAAGTGCTGATTGCCGCCAGTCTGATGACGCCTGCTCACCTTTATATCTGGGATGAGCCGCTGAATTTCATCGACATTTTTTCGCGGATGCAGATTGAAACGCTGATTGATGCCTGCCGACCGACAATGCTTTTTGCGGAACACGATTCCCGTTTCCGGGAGAATATCGCGGCGGAAACAGTTTGTTTTTAGTCCGCCGTTTCGCCGGAAAACCAGCTCTGCC
Organism: Oscillospiraceae bacterium; assembly: GCA_017518255.1. Taxonomy (GTDB): domain Bacteria; phylum Bacillota; class Clostridia; order Oscillospirales; family Ruminococcaceae; genus Firm-04. The sequence goes on along the minus strand of JAFWVK010000094.1, from coordinate 3,101 downwards.
GATTATAAAAGTTTTGATTGCGGAAGCTTGCTGACGTTCGCCTTCTTCATCAAAGGCTTGCGGGTCGCGACAAACAAACCCCTGCACAGTTTTTATACTGTGCAGGGGCTTTGAATAATGTTAAAATCAGCCGAGAACTGCGACAACGGTATGTTCGCCGCCCTCCGGGAATACCGGAACGACATTGCCTTCAATTGCTTTTCCGTCCACAGTCAGGGACTTTACGCCCTTGGAGATGTGATCCGGATTCTGAACGGTAATCTGATAGACTGCACCGCGGAATCTTCTTGTTGCGGTGAAGCCGTCCCATGCCTTCGGAATGGACGGATCAATTCTCAGACCGTCAAAGTCTGCCGAAATGCCGAGAATATACTGTGAAATCGCAACGAAGTTCCATGCAGCGGTACCGGTCAGCCAGGAGTTCTTTCCTTCACCGAAGCGGGAAGCATCCTTACCTGCGATCATCTGACCGTAGACATACGGCTCTGTCTTATGCAGATCGGAGATATCCTCATTGAATGCCGGAGCAATCTTGCTGTAATATTCAAACGCCTTGTCGCCTCTGCCGGCATAAGCTTCCGCACAGATAATCCATGCATTGTTATGCGTGAAGATACCGGCATTTTCCTTGTATCCGCCCGGATAGGTCGAGATTTCGCCGTACTGGATATAGTACTTGCTGAATGCCGGATTATTCAGCACAAGACCGTACTTGGTGTTGAGATATTTGTCAATGGAATTGAGCGTTTTGATATCTGCGCCCTGATCCTTGCCGATTTCGGACATAACAGCGAAGCCCTGCGGCTCGATGAAGATCTTGCCTTCCTCGCACTCCTTGCTGCCCATCTTTGCGCCGGATGCATCATATGCGCGGAGGAACCAGTCGCCGTCAAACGCAGATTCCATCACATTCTTCTTCATCTTATCAATCTCAGCCTGTGCCTTTGCGGCTTCCTCATCCTTACCCAGATGCTTCAGAATACCGACGTAGGTCGGACCTGCATAGGTAAAGAGTGCTGCGACCATCACGGATTCCGCTATCTTGGAATAGCCGCCTTCTGCCTTAAACTTCGGGTTGGTGTAGGTCTGGAAGCTCTCGCCCGGCTTATCGGAGAAGCAGGAGAGGTTGATGCAGTCGTTCCAGTCTGCGCGCATAGCAAGCGGCAGTCCGTGCGGACCGAGGTTATTGACGATATGATAGAAGGAAACAGTCAGGTGATCGAGCATCGGCTTTGCTTTTGCTGCATCGTTGTCATACGGGACAGCTTCATCGAGAATGCCCCAGTCTCCGGTTTCCTTGATATATGCGCCGACAGAAAGAATCATCCACAGCGGATCATCGGAGAAATCGCCGCCGATATCGGAATTGCCCTTCTTGGTGAGCGGCTGATACTGGTGATAGCAGCCGCCGTCTTCGAGCTGTGTCGAAGCGAGGTCGATCAGGCGCTCTCTTGCTCTGTCCGGAATCTGGTGAACAAAGCCGAGGATATCCTGATTGGAATCACGGAAGCCCATGCCTCTGCCGATGCCGCTTTCAAAATAGGAAGCGGAGCGGGAAAGGTTAAAGGTAACCATGCACTGATACTGATTCCAGATGTTGACCATCCGGTTCACCTTATCATCGGAGGTTTTGACATTGATGATGCCCAGCAGCTTGTCCCATGCGGCTCTCAGCTCGTCAAGTCCTGCTGCGACCTTTTCCGGCGTATTGAATTTTTCGATCATGGCATAGGCTTTTTCCTTGTTAATGGTCTGACCGTCTGCCATGAATTTCTTGTCAGCCGGGTTTTCAACATAACCCAGAATAAAGATCAGAGTTTTGCTCTCGCCGGGCTGGAGTGTGATTTCCTTATAATGAGAAGCGATCGGAGACCAGCCGTCTGCAAAGGAATTGAACGCCTTGCCCTCTTCGACAGCCTGCGGATTGCCGAAGCCGTTGTAGAGACCGATGAACGCATCGCGGTCGGTATCATATCCGTCGATTTCATCATTGACCGAATAGAACGCAAAGTGATCGCGTCTGTCTCTGTATTCTGTCTTGTGATAGATTGCGGAGCCCTCGACCTCAACGCGGCCGGTAGAGAAGTTTCTCTGGAAGTTTGTGCAGTCATCCTGTGCATCCCAGAGGCACCATTCCGCAAAGGACCAGAATTTGAAGGCTTTTGCGGCTGAGTCCAGATTTGTCAGGATTACCTGCTGCACTTCTCCGTCATAATTCTGCGGAACAAAGAAGGTAACCTCAGCTTTCAGGTTATTTTTCTGTCCGGTAATCACGGTATAGCCCATACCGTGGCGGCATTCGTATGCATCCAGTTCGGTTTTGACCGGAGACCAGCCAGGATTCCAGACTGTTTCGCCGTCTTTGATATAGAAGTATCTGCCGCCCATATCAATCGGGACATTGTTATAACGATAGCGCGTAATACGGCGCAGACGGGCATCTTTATAGAAACTGTATCCGCCGGCGGTATTGGAAATCAAAGAAAAGAATGCCTGTGTTCCGAGGTAATTGATCCACGGATACGGTGTCCGCGGGGACTGAATGACGTATTCTTTCCGCACGTCATCGAAATGGCCGAATTGTTTCATTTGAGTTACGCTCCTTTTTTTGCAGAATAGCATTCAAAATCGGCGCAGTTCGCACATAAACTGCACAGATATATATTATTATAGCACAAATCGGGCAAGAAAACAAGACGTGATTTTCACGAATTTTCCACATTCCGGTACAGCAATATGCACAACGCCGGCGCGGAGCCCGCGCTGGCGAGACCGCTTCCCGTTCTATAGTAGTATAGAAGAGGCACAGCCACAGGAATTCTAAACATAATTCGAGTTCTGTAATCTGACTGTTCAAAAAAGAATTTGCACTGTTCAGACCAGCAGAATTGTCAATCTTCTTGTGCCAAATCAGATCGGGAAGCGGTTTTGGCTGTCGGCACTGCCGACCGGCGCGGAGCCCGCGCTGGCGAGACCGCTTCTCGTTCTATGGTGGTATAGAAGAGGCACAGTCACAGGAATACTAAACATAATTCGAGTTCTGCAATCTGACTGCTCAAAATAGAATCTGCACTGTTCAGACTAGCAGAATTGTCAATCTT
>JAFWVK010000093.1 GCA_017518255.1 Oscillospiraceae bacterium | reverse complement strand
TATTCTGCATCTGTCTGAAGAAAAGCTCGGCAGCCTTGCGGAGATCGGGGAGGCGCAGAAGATTTCTGAGCAGCTTCTTGCTATGCCGGATGATACCGATTTTCTCAGCGTGCCGCTGATGTCGGACTATTTCCGGAAGCTGTATCAGAATGCGCAGAAGCGGAATGTTCACGGCAAAACGAGAAATCTGCTGCGGTATCCCCTGAAGGAAACCGCAGATCAGGACATTCTGAATCTGCTGTCGCTGAATCAGATCCGCGTCAGAATGACAAGAAATAAGGCTCTGACATTCTGCGGACAGGCCTTCAAAAAGGCGGGCAGTGAATTTAAGGTGATTGACTCCAGCACGACCAATGTGATCGTTCCGTACAACGAGGAGGCGGAAGCGATCATTGCCGCGCTCGGCAGCGAGCAGAACCCGAAAGAAACCGTCAGACTGCTGCGGCAGGCGCAGAAATATGCCGTCAGCATCTACGAAGGAACGAAGCAGAAGCTTGAACAGGAATCCGCGATCTATACGCTGTGCTGCGGGAATCTGCAGAGCTGCACCGTTCAGGTGCTTGAAAAGCGTTTTTACCATGCAGATCACGGCATCACGCTGGAAGGCGGCGAACACGAAGTACTCTGCTTATAAAAAAAGCCGCATGGTGCGCGTACACCATGCGGCAAGACAAAATATGAGACATAATAAAATCATACTATTTTCAATCCACACACTGAATCTATCAGCGTGACAAAGATATTATACCATATTCCGGCGGCGAATTGTGAACATTCTGTGAATTTTCAAAAACGGCTTGACATTTCAAAAATTGGATGCTATAATTAAATCGTACTAGAAACAAGAAAGGAGTGATCCGTTATGGACAACCCGAAGCACCGCAATACTGTCGAGTTTCAGGTAAGCGGGAAATATGCACTGTTCACCGATGTGCTCACGCGCACGGGCGGCGAACGCTGCACCTATATGATCCCGACCTACGAAGCACTGAAAGGCGTCCTGCACAGCATCTACTGGAAACCGACCCTGATCTGGTATATTGATGCCGTGCGCGTTATGAAGCCGATCCGCACCGTGCGGAAGGGCATCCGCCCGATCAAATACAGCGGCGGAAACGACCTCGCCTATTACACCTATCTCGAAGATGTGTGCTATCAGGTGCGGGCGCATTTTGAGTGGAACCGGAACCATTCGGAGCTGGAATGCGACCGCAATGAGCACAAGCACCACAACATTGCAAGGCGCATGATCGCACGCGGCGGCCGGCGCGACATTTTCCTCGGGACACGGGAGTGTCAGGGCTATGCGGAACCATGCGTATTCGGTGAAGGAGAAGGTGCATACGACAACACCGGCGACATTCCCTACAGCCTGATGCTGCACGGCTTCACCTATGCGGACGAAGCCGAAAACGAGGACGACAAGGGGCTTCTGACCGTCCGGTTCTGGACGCCGGTCATGAAAAACGGCGTGATCGAATTCCTGCCGCCGAAGGACTGCACCGTCAAGCGGCATATCAAGGAAATGGAGATCAAGCCGTTCGGTCAGGCGCACAGAAACTTCTCCGGTCTGCTTGAGCCGGGGCTTGATCTGCTGGGAGGTGATGATTTTGAGCTGGACGCAGGAGCTTTATAAGGTTTATGAGCAGCAGTGCGGCATCGAGCACAATGACGGAAATGTACTGCTCCCGGTTTCGCATTCGACCGCCAATGCTCAGATCGAGGTCACACTGAAACAGGACGGGAGCTTTGTTTCTGCAAAGGCGCTGACCAAAGACGATGGAAAAAATACAATCATTCCTGTCACAGAGGATTCCGGTGCAAGAGCAAATGGTGTGTTCCCAATGCCGTTTGCAGATAAACTGCTATATATTGCAGGCGATTATCCTCAATATGCTACCGGAAAAAGGGCAGATAACAGATTGTTTTATCAGGCATATCTCGAACAGCTCGGCCGCTGG
>JAFWVK010000092.1 GCA_017518255.1 Oscillospiraceae bacterium | reverse complement strand
CTTTTTGGGCTAACATAAATACATATGTCCGCAGCGCAAGCTGCGCATCGTCCAAATCTACCTGCCCGTCCATGGTGATATCGCCCATTTGATACTGTGACAGGTCAACGGGCTCGGTTTCTTCGGCAAACGCGGTTCCTCCGAGCGTGCAGCAGCCAAGCACCGCCGCGCTCAGAAATGCGAATAATTTTCTCAGTTTCATAATAAGCCCTCCCTCAATTTGTTTTCATGCTCCCGCGCCGGAGACCGGCGCGGAGAGCCGATTACCTCCAGTCATTAGCGATTACAATTGATCCGTAAATACCGTTAGCAACACATGCCTGAATAAATTCACTGATTGTATCCGCAGTGCTTTTTTCACTCAGTTGGTCTGTATAGTATTCCAAAATTACCTGAGCATCCGCGGCATCCAGATAAGAATTTTTTTCAGTTGAATAACTGATTACATCAGCCAGCTTTATCTGTTCTTCGGTCACGCCGAGGCATTCTTTCACGTCTTTTTGGGCTAACATAAATACATATGTCCGCAGCGCAAGCTGTGCATCGTCCAAATCCACCTGTCCGTCCATATTGATATCGCCCATTTGATACTGTGACAGGTCAACGGGCTCGGTTTCTTCGGCAAACGCGGTTCCTCCGAGCGCGCAGCAGCCGAGCACCCCCGCGCTCAGAAATGCGAATAATTTTCTCAGTTTCATAATAAGCCCTCCCTCAATTTATTCTCATGCTCCCGCGCCGGAGACCGGCGCGGAGAGCCGATTATATTCCTGCTGCATATGCCGTCTGCGCATTCAGCTTTGAAAAAGCCAGAAAACACGCAAAGCATGAAGCGATTACAAACAACCATCTTTTCATATTATCACCTTACCTTTTGAATCGTATAAGATTTGTATATCTCGGTACTTTCATGAGTATAGGTTGATTTTTGGGGCCCGTATTTCTGACCGGACCGGCTTAGGTTACTTTCATAAGTCTTATCAATCCAGTCTTCGCGTGTCTTTTTCGAGATGTCATCTTCCAGCCATTCCGAAAAAGACGCTTCCGTTTTTTCTGCCAGAGTGTCTACATAATAATACAGAAGAACGAACGCATCAGAGAGGTCTACAACACAGTCTTGACTGAATATAACATTCCCCTCCGAATCTTCTTCCTGGTACAAAACAGAATAGCCCTTTACACAGCCAAGAAGCTGCTGTTCATACGGAACTACTTCGCCGTTAAATTTGACATCGGAATACAGACTGGAGCCATATCCTGCAAGCTGTTCGGTAAAACAAGCCTGCGCCATATATGCATCGTCCAAATCTACCTGTCCGTCCATGGTGATATCGCCGAGCTGATATTCCTGCGGGGCAGCCGGTTCGGTCTCCCCGGCAAACGCGGTTCCTCCGAGCGCGCAGCAGCCAAGCACCGCCGCGCTCAGAAATGCGAATAATTTTTTCAGTTTCATAATAAGCCCTCCCTCAATTTGTTTTCATGCTCCCACGCCGGAGACCGGCGCGGGGTATTATAGTCACTCCGTTTCGCTCTGCATTTTCGCATCATACAGCGCAATATATTCCTCAATATTCATTCCTTCTGTCTTGTATGCGAGAGCGTCAGTATAATAATATAAAATAAACGTAGCATCATCCAGATCAATAGGAGATGTTATGCCATTAACATTACTTTCGATGCCGTCAACATTTCCCAATGCAAGCTGTTCTTCTGTCACAAAATGTTTCTGAACAGGATCGACATGTGACAGCATCCAAGTATACACCCGCAGCGCAAGCTGTGCATCGTCAATGTTGATTTCTCCGTCCATGGTGATATCGCCGAGCTGATATTCCTGCGGGGCAGCCGGCTCGGTCTCCTCAGCAAAAGCGGTTCCTCCGAGCGCGCAGCAGCAAAGCACCCCCGCGCTCAGAAATGCGAATAATTTTCTCAGTTTCATAATAAGCCCTCCTTTGAATTGGTTCATACGATTTTCTCCGATGTTTGTTCATCGCTGATCAGAACATCGGAATCACCCCCTTTCCTGCTTCAGCGGGTCACCCGGCAGGTACCCAGACAGCATTCGAGTAATTGGTAATATACTCTGTCTGCGGGGAAGAGCCGTATTCCTTTGCATAGTGCTTCAGCATAACGCGGTAGTAGTAGCCGCCCTGTACCGTGCTCATCTGGTTGGTGACTCCGTAGTATGTACCGGAATCATAATCATCGCCGATGTACTTTTCCGATGTAAATGTACCGGTGCTGCTGGAGCTTCTCTGAATGTAGATTTCCTTGAAGCCGATGTGCGCCATAGATGTGAGTGAGGATGTATATGCGCTCAGGTAAATCTTTTGCATCCCCGCCGTAATGTGCAGATAACGACCTGAGATCAGTCCGGCGGCTCTGTCACCGCCGTCCTCAAAGGTCAGTTCTATCTGCTCCGCTTCTTCTGCGCTGACGCTGTATGCCGGAATGCTGAGCAGCATCATCAGCAGCGCGCAAAGAATACAAAAAAGCTTTCTGCGCTTCATAATTCTCACCTCCTCTCTGTTTGAGACTGCTTCAAATCCCGTTTCTGCCTGTATATGTTTTTTTGCCTGTCATTTCTTAGCAAAAAATCATATTTTTCAAAACTTTGTATAGATGCACAACCGAGAATTGAATTATAGAAAGGATGTTGTTTACTATGACGAATGCTATATTTATTCCTGCTCTGAGAAGAACGAATTCAGAACAAATCTGCTCTCTTCATAATCCAGATCTCTTGTCACGAAAAGGTAGTGTGTCAGATTCTTCTGGAACAAGCCCCAGTAGAGCCCGTCCTCTGTCTGAATATGCACGACTGTATTTCCGAATCTGACCGGCGCGATATGATGGTAGTCACTCGGAATGCCGACCGGAATGACTTTGTCAGGGGCTGCAAATTGTTTGAGCTGCAAATCCAGAAGCTCATCCCCCCGCCGGAAATAGAAGAACAGGGTTTTGTCGTTTTCGTTTTCATAATATTCCCCGTACTCTTTTGCCGGCACAAAGCCCTCCGGCAGATACGCCGGAATCTGCGTGTCTGCGTCAAAGCCGTGCTCCGCACAGATTTTCCGCATATCTTCCGCATAAGGGTTATTTACCGCCGGAAATTCGGTATGCTCGGCTTCGGGTATCTCAGCGGTTTCCGCTGCCGCGAAATCAACCGTCACGCTGCCGGTTGTCATTTGGTACGCAGCATTGAATGCATTGGTTCCGTATGCCGAATACGACCAGATATTCGATATCACGAAAAGGAAACATGCACAGGCGGCTGCCCACTTTGTCCGGCGGATGGTTCTGCTCCGCTTCTGCCGCTTCATCTCCGTCTGAATCATCTGAATTCCCTGCCCTGATTTCTCGGCGGTGATCCGTTCTGTTCCGCTCAGATTTTCAATCGCCGCTGTAAGCTGACTGATCTTTTCGGTGTCCAGTTCGGAAGCGGGTTTTTCCAGCTCGGCTTCCAATTTTTCCCGCATCACGGCAAGCATGAGCTGATCCGTTTCATTCGGCTGGTTTGCATTTGAAAACTTGTGATTGAACATAATATCACATCCTTTCTGCCTATATATGTTTTTGAGATGCCTTTTTCTTAGGCATCTCAAAAATTTCAGCACTATACACAATTATTTGTTTTCGCCACGCTCCTCAATTATGCGTTTTATCTTGCTTTTTGAGTGCGTGAACCCGCTGATAGAGCGTATTGACGGAGATTCCCAGTTCAGCGGCAAGCGCTTCATGTGATTCTCTGTCCGCGGAATAATAGCGCAGCAAGAACTCGTATTCCGCATCCGTCAGCATATCCAGCACCGGCGCACGTTCCGTCGGCTCTGAGGTCTTGTCAATCAGATTTTCCACGCCGTCGGTTTCCATTGCAGTCTGTTTTGCTTTTTCCCGCAGGTATTGTTTAGTGATGCGGGATGCCGCGGCAATCAGCCACCGGTCAATCGGACCTTTCAGATCAAGCTCGTCCTTTTTCTGAAGCAGCAGCAGAAAAACCTCCTGTGCGCATTCTTCGGCGCCGTCAGCATCCCCCGACAGTCTGACATTGCAGAAACGGAAGACCGCCGCATAGTTTTCTCTGATGATTTTTTCGCATAGCTTGCTTTTTCTCACAGCGCTCCCTCCGTTCCTTTGAATTTGTCAACATTCTATCATATCACCTATGAAATGTCAAGTTTCCCGGCGGGCAGCGCACAGAGATGCGAAACACCGCAGGATGGATGATTCCTGCGGTGTTTTACAGTTTACGGAAGAATGCGTTTGAGTACGCTCAGATCACAGGCATTCAGCCTGAAATCAGTCGAGACATCCGCCGCATAGCCCTGCTCCCATGTCAGTTCATCGGAAGTAAGCAGCGCTGCCTGAAGTGCCGCGGAATCCTCTGCGGTGAGTTTGCCGTCGAGGTTCACATCGCCGCGCATCCCCTTCTGCGAGTACGGCATTCCGTCTGCAAACCGGATGATGATGTAATTGAGATTGATTGCCTTATCCGCCGAGCGGAAATTCAGCGTCAGATGACCGTCCGTAACGGTCACGCTGCCCTTGACTGCCGTCCTGTCGGAGGGGCAGTTTTCCGCAATCAGCTTTTCACCGGCAGTGCCGATATTTGCATAAACCGACGGATTCTTCGAGCAGCTCCACGGGTCGCTGAAACTCACCTCAAGATTGTAGGTTCCGTTCGGGAGCGTGAATCCGTAGTCCAGATGCCGGTCAATATTGTTTTCATACTGATTCTTTGTGTAGCGGAAGCTGGATGATTTTTCCGCGCCGTCGGCTGTTGCGCGCTCATTGCACCATGTATTCGCCGTATAGAGCCCGCCGCCGTTTGCGCTTCCGTTGTACTGATCGGTCGCATCGTCGATGAGTCCCCACTCCATGCCGGAAACCTCATCCGCGCCGAAAAGCTGCTCCGTGACGGAATTGAACCAGCCGAATTTGTCCGAACCGGTTGCCGTCGTGACGTCCTGATCGCCGCAGTCCACAAAATAGGCGATATCGGTATCGAATTCATAATAGGGCTTGACGCTGTTCATGTAAATGAAATCGCAGACTTTTGCGGATTCCCCGCCGTCATCGGACGAGAATGCAACATCAAGCACCGGAACTGTCTCACCGTCCGCCGTGATATTCCGGACGCAGCGCGTGAGAACCTCCGGCGGAATCGGAATGCGGACATCATAGGTTGCGGAGGTACCTTCATGTGCCAGCGTTCCGGCATACAGAACCGTGTCTCCGACGCGGATGCGGATTGTTTTTCCGTTATCCGCATGACGGAAGCGCACAGTCAGAGCGGAGAAAGCAGCATCCGGATCAACTGCCATCTGATAGCTGAAATAACCGCCTTCCTTTGCATAACGGTAAGTAGAATCATCCGTCACACCTGCGGCATTGTATGCACGCATGTTGTGCTGCTCATCATTTTCGTACTGTCCGTAACCGGGCTGCACGGTATCGGTCACGGTAAATTTGGCACGCGGCGGCTTTTCTTCGATGACAGTGCCGTTGCTGAGGAAGATCCAGTAAATACCGTACCGCTGCTGATACTGCTGATAGTGCGGGGTAAATGTCAGTTTGGTATTCGTGTCGTTAAGCGTGAAGCGGAGCGAGTCGCCGTCTCTTGTGAAATGATCGTTGATCTCTGCCATGAACGACGAAACGGACTGTCCCTGCTTGTTCAGCGTGATTTTCTCAGAAGCGACAATCTTCTCCTTCGGCGTAGTCACCCACATGCCGGTAGAGCCGGTCTGCATATTCTCTTTTCCGAGTTCTGCGCTCAGAACGACCGGACCGTATTTGAAACCGTAAACTGCCTTGTTGTCCGGCAGGGCATGTGCGGTAATTTCCATCGGGATTTTCACGGTAATCTGATCGCCCGTGCTGAAATCCCGTTCGACCTTTGCGTAGCCGTCCACAGTTTGATAGGCGTATTTTTCACCGTTGACGGAGATATTCACCGTCCCCGCCTTCCACTGCGGAATCCGGAAGCGCAGATCGAGTGCGCCGCTTCCGCTGACAGTAAACACAGCCGTGTCGCTTACCGGAATGCTGCTCTCCTGCCTGAGTGTAACATTCTGCTCCTTCCACTGTATCTCGGAGCTTTGATACATATTGACATAGAGCGTATTGCCGCTGTGCATATAAATAGTATCGCCGAGCTTTGTGAAGCTCTCCATGCCGCTTCCGGTGCAGCACCAGAAGCTGTCATAGGGCGAGGAATAGACCTTGAAATAGCCGGTTGCCATCGGCTGAAAATAAGTTGTCATGCCGCTTTCCGGGTTCTGCGAGGAAAGAATGGAATTGTAATACGTTCCCTCATAGAAGTCCATATATTTTTTATCTCCGGTAATTTTGAACAGCTCGCGGCTGAGCTTGAGCATATTATAGGAATTACAGGTTTCGCAGTTGCAGTTTGTGCGCTCGGCATCGAGAATGTCGTCCATACCGAAATGCTCCCACTCACTGTTTCCGCCGGTGATGTAGGAATGATGCGTGACGACCATATCCCAGAACGCCTCTGCATACTGCAAATAGCGGGAGGCATCAATTTTCTCGCCGTTCACGGTTTTGCCGTCGAGGGTAATATAGCGGCGGAGTGCGCCGATGAACTTCGGGATTGTGGTATTCGCGTGCTTGCCGTTCAGGACATTTGCGCCGCCCTTCAGGACAGCTTCATGCAGATTGGTTTCATCGAAATAATGCGCAGCCGCTGCATGTGAATCCTTTCCGGTAATCTCATAGAGCTGATAAAGGCAGTCGTTCATGCCGCCGTATTCAATCGAAAGCACGGTATTGTGTGTCTGCTGGTTCCATGACGAGCAGCGGTTATATGTCCAGTCGCCGAGTGAAGAGGCGATATCCTTCGCGGTTGTTTTGCCCGTGTAGTTGTAGACATCGACGAGCCCCTGAATCAGCTTGTGCATGGTGTACCACGGTACCCACGATTCGTCGATGATGTTGGTTTTCCTCTGCTGAACAAAGTCAAACTGCTGCTCAACATTGTTGGAGTTTTTGACCTGCCCTGCCCAGAGGAAACCGGGCTTGCCCTTGGAATTCTGCTGACAGATCAGCATCCCGCTCAGCAGCTTATCCAGAATATCCGAGAACTTCGCACGCTGCGAATCGGTCAGAGCCGGATTCTGATACGCCTGCGCACAGGCGGAGAGGTAATGCCCGACCGAGTGCCCGGCGATTAGCGTGTTCTCCCAGCCGGCATAGCGCTTGGCGCCGTTTGTGGAGAGCTTGGCATTTTCCCGGAAGCCGCAGAGCAGACGCTCCGTATCAAAGGAAAGCAGATATGCAACTTCCTTTTCAAAAGCGTTGGTGCAGTAGGCATCCGTCACAGTGAGCTCACCGAGCCCGAAATCTTCAATGTGCAGATTTGCTGCCGATGCCGTCTGTGCCGGAACACGCTTCGGCAGATACAGCCCCGAACTCAGCAGAACGGAGCAGGCTGCTGCGGCAGCAGCGGCCTTTTTCAGTGTTTGGTGCTTCATGATTTGGAATCCCCCTAAAAAATTTCCCATTCGGGTCATGTTTCCGGAGCAGGCTGCTCTGCGGAAACGGTTTCTTGACGGCGTTTGCCGTATACTGATTAGGGCAGTCGGCGAATATACCGCTGCTCTTTATATAGTTATGTTTCAGATTCGGTACAGGATCGGTACAGAAAAAGGTTCCGCCGACTCCTCCTTTCGGATTCTTTTGTGATTGATGCATAAAAAACATTACATCAAATCACTTTACATCATAGCATGTTTTCCTGCCGCTGTCAAGTGTCAATCAAATCCGAATGCTGTCCGTTTGTCATATTTTCCCTCAGCTGTTCCGGCAGCTTCACGACTTAACATAAATTTAACAATCGTTAACGTGAACTTTACATTCACTACACTCAGATTTGATGATAAAGACGTAAAATAATGTTCGGATAAAATGAAAGGCAGTATAATCGAAAGTTATGGGTGTTTCAAATGTGCTTGCCCTGTTCGGCGGAGTTGCACTGTTTTTGTTCGGTATGCAGCTCATGGGCGACGGGCTGAAAAAGGTCGCGGGAAATAAGCTGGAGCTGGTTTTATGGAAACTCTCCGGCACACCGCTCAAAGGAATTCTGCTGGGAACGGTTGTAACGGCTGTCATCCAGTCCTCTTCGGCTACCTCAGCAATGGTCGTCGGTTTTGTCAATACCGGTATGATGACTGTCGTGCAGTCGATTTCGATTGTCATGGGCGCAAATATCGGAACGAGCATTACTGGATGGCTGCTCTGTCTGTCGCTGCTCGGCGGAAAGAGCGGCTGGCTCAGTCTGCTCTCGACGGATACGATTTCCGCCGTGGTTGCGTTCATCGGCATCATCTGGCTGATGTTCTCAAAGAAGGAAAACAAAAAGAATCTCGGCGGCATCATGCTCGGCTTTGCAGTTCTGATGTACGGCATGAAGGGCATGGGCGAAGCGGTCTCTCCGCTGAAAGAGAGCACACAGTTCCGCAGTATGCTCACGATGTTTGACAATCCGCTGCTCGGCATTCTGGTCGGCATCGCGATTACCGCGCTGCTGCAAAGCAATTCCGCGTCCGTCGGTATTTTGCAGGCAATTTCCGTGACCGGCGCGGTCACTTACTCCGCCGCGTTCCCGATGATTATGGGCATGGGCATCGGCGCCTCTATACCGGTGCTGCTCTCCGCAGTCGGCGCAAACCGGAACGCAAAGCGCACGGCGCTGATTTATCTGCTGATTAACGTCCTCGGAACAGCGGCTTGTACGGTTCTGTTCTACGGCATCAACGCCTTTGTCAAATTCCCGTTTATGCAGGACGGCAAGTCGATTGACATGATCGGAATTGCCGTGATGAATACGCTTTACAGAGTCGCCGCGATTATTCTGCTTTCACCGTTCATCAGGCATCTCGAAAAGATGACCGGCATTTTCCTCCGCAAGCCCGAAACACCGCAGGAATCGGAGACAGAACCCGAATCCGAAGCGCTGACGATTACGCCGCTCGAAGAACGGTTCCTCGAAAACCCGGTGCTTGCGCTGACGCAGAGCCGCGAGGCACTGTTGCGCATGGCGGATCTCACCGAGGAGCACCTCTACCTCTCCTTCGGGCTGCTCCGCGAGTATGATGCGGACATCGCAAAACAGGTGCTTGCCGCAGAGGATGCCGCCGACCGTTACGAGGATATGCTCGGCACTTACCTGATGAAGATTACCGGAAGAGCGCTGAACCATGAGCAGACGCTGGAAATCTCCCTGTATCTGCATACGGTCGGAGACTTCGAGCGAATCAGCGACCACTCGGTGAACCTTCAGAATGTTGCGCTGGAAATTCATGAGAAAAATGTGCATTTCTCGCCGGATGCACTCGAAGAACTGGAAGTCATGACCGCGGCTTTGCATAAAATTGTGGAAATGACCTTCCGGGCATTCAGAGAGAACGATCTCGACCTTGCCTGCCATGTGGAACCGCTGGAAGAACGGATTGACTCCCTCTGTGCCACTGCAAAGCTCAATCACGTTGCGCGGCTGCAATTGCAGATCTGCACACTGTCACAGGGCTTTGTGTTCAATGATATCATCGGAAATTTCGAGCGGATTGCAGACCACTGCTCCAATATCGCGGTTGCGCTGGTCGAGCTGCACGCAGATTCCTTTGATACGCATGAGTATCTGAACGGTATCAAAAGCCGGCAGGATACGCAGTTCCGCGAGCTATATGAGCAGTACTGTGAAGAATTTTCATTCTTTTCGTAAAACAAACCGAGCCTGAAAGCAGACATCTGCTTTCAGGCTTTTTCGTGTTCACAGAATAAAACAGATCAGTCCGCTGCATCCCTCGTTGATGACGCGTTCTAGTGTTTCCTGTAATTTCATCCGCGCCTCGGTCGGCATCTTGCCGAGCTTTGCGTGAAGCCCCTCGTTTACCAGCTCATGCAGCGATTTTCCGAAAATATTGGATTCCCAGATTTTAGAGGGATTCTCCTCAAACTCCCGAAGCAGATACAGAACCAGCTCTTCGCTCTGCTTCTCGCTGCCGACAATCGGACTGACCGTTGTCTGAATGCCGGCGCGCATGATATGCAGCGAGGGCGCGGAAGCCCGCAGCCGGACACCGTACCGCCCGCCCTGCCGGATCATTTCCGGTTCCTCCAGTGTCAGTTCATCCGCCTCCGGCATGATAATCCCGTAACCGGTTGCCTCTGCTTCCTCCAGCGCCGGCAGAATCCGTTCATAGGCACGCTTCATGCGCGAAAGCTCCAGCAGAACAGGGAACAGTTCGTTTTCACTGTGAATTTCGATACCGGTTTCCTCGCCGAGAACCCGGTAAAACAGCTGCGGATCCAGCGTAATCCGCAAAATGATGTTTCCGGTTCCGAGCGAAATTTTCCGGATTTCCGCTTCCTGTATATATTCACATGCCGGCAGCACATCACACATGCCGTGTGCATCCCGCATCACGGAAAGCCCCTTCGCCGCCTGCCGCACGGCATCAAAAACAGCCTCTTTCAGCCAGTGACCCTTTGGCAGCGCAGGGAGCCACGCGGCAGTCTCCACGCTGATTTCCCGGATCGGGAACATATCCAGCAGGCGGGAAAGAATCCGCCGGATCGTTTCCTCATCCAGTGTCAGGCAGCTGACCGCCATAACCGGCGCGCCGTACTGTTCCTCCAGCTCCGCCGCAAGTGTCTGCGCCGCTTCGCTTTCAGGGTCCACACAGTTCAGCAAAACGGCAAACGGCTTGCCGAGCGCCTGCAATTCCGAGATCACACGGGATTCCGCCGCGGCATATTCCGCGCGGGGAATGTCTGTCACAGAGCCGTCTGTCGTCACGACCAGCCCGACGGTCGAATGCTCGTTAATTACCTTCTGCGTCCCGATCTCCGCAGCCATATTAAACGGCACCGCTTCCTCAAACCACGGCGTTTTGACCATGCGCGGTGCTTCTTCCTCGATGTATCCCAGACTGCTCGGCACAATATATCCCACGCAGTCAATCATCCGGACGGCACATTCCGCACCGTCCGGCAGCTCGATCTGAACCGCGTTTTCCGGCACAAATTTCGGCTCGGTTGTCATAATCGTCCGCCCGCCCGCGCTCTGCGGCAGTTCATCCGTCGCCCGCTCCCGCTTGGCTTCATCCGGAATATTCGGAATCACCAGCATCTCCATAAAGCGCTTAATCAGCGTCGATTTTCCGGTGCGGACCGGTCCGACGACACCGATATAGATGTCGCCGCCGGTTCGCTTTGCAATATCCGCGTAAATATCATTCATAGCTCAGCCCTCCACGGCAAACCGTAATTCCATTATTTTACATTCGGGATCAGCAGCATCTGTGCGGATTGCAGGACATCGTCCGTCAGCGCGTTTTCCTCCCGCACCGCCTCCGGCGCGGTGTGGTAACGCTTTGCAATCTCCCAGAGCGATTCCGAAGGCTGCCCGAAATACAGCCGCAGTGCATAGTCCTCGTCAACCGGCAGGCGCTCCTCTCTGTCAATTCGGATATCCGTCAGCAGCCTGTGCGGTACCTGCTGCATGACTGATCCGCTGAGCAGCAGTTCCGGCTGAAGCATCACCTGCTCCGGGCCGGAAAGCATATACCCGCAGCTGCGGACGGTCAGATGCGGAAGGCTCTGTCCGGCGGACCGGAACGGAAGCTGCCAGCTGAACGGCGCATCCTGCTCCAGCATCATCGGGCGGTTTTCCGCATCCGCAGCCAGCACACTGCAATGCAGCGTGCCGGAGAGGACTGTTCCCTCTGCATTATCCGGATCGGGTGCAGACTGAACGCCCGCCGGTTCCGCCCATGCCGCATAGACCTTTGTCAGCACATTTTCAGGCTGTGTCAGCGTAACTTTCATCTGCATCGTCTCGGTATGCTCGGCAGGTGCGGAAAGCAGCGGAATATCCTGCGTCTGCAATGTCACCGGATGAACAGTCGAATACAAATCGGTCAGCAGCGCGGCTTCTGTGCTGCGCGCCGCTTCGCTTTGCAGCAGAATTTGCAGATCGCAGTGAATCAGCCGGATATTGCCGTCATTTTCCGATTCCGGCGTCAGCAGGATATCATTGAGCGAAGCGGTGACCGCGCAGGGCATCTCGTCGCTGAGTCCGTTCTGCTCGACAATCTGGCTGAACGGGAACACCGAAGTCAGTGTCTCTATGCCGTTTTCAGCGGCATAGAGCAGTGTCACGGCTGCCTCACCCTTGACAATCAGCTTTCCGGCAACAATGCGCGTTTCCGTAACCGAAAGAGAAACGTGATCCCGCAGAACAGAAAGCAGCGCCGGCTGTGAGGGCGCAATCTGAAAATCTTCCGAAAGAACAAAGCGCTTTTGTGTCCGGAAAATCTGCGAAATATACTGCACATTATCCGTGCGGCAGCGAACATGCAGTCCCTCTGCGCCGGATATTACCTCGCATCGGCTTTCTCCGGACATCTGAATCCGGATGCGGACAGCGCCGCGCAGGTCAATCCGTCTGTGACTGACCGCCCGGCAGTTCATATAGGAAGGCTCGGCTGTCAGACGGAAAACCGGTTCCTCCGCAGCGGAAAGCTCTGCCGGAAAAGACAGTTGTTTATGATAGGTAAGCTGCTGCGTTACCGCCTGAACGGCACAGCTCTGTTCGCCGCAATAGAGTACATGCAGCCGCACCTTGAGCGTATAGTTCAGAGTTCCCTCCGAAACCTCCTGTTCTGTAATCAGTGCATCGGCTGTGCAGGAAAGCAGGCGGAAAAAGTCCGGGCAGTAATCCGGCAGAACATAATCCAGCTCAACGCTCTGCTCCTGCACCGCATCCGGAATCTGTACGGGAACATACACAGCCTCCCGCCGCACAAGCCACTCATTTGTTTGCATATCATCATCCTCCCGTTATGCCGCAGAATCTGCGTGTGTTTGGTATATTCTATGCCTGTCCTGCGCTGGTTAGAACTTCCGCGCCGTTTTTTTATCTATCACTATTTTGTTTCTTCGAAAAAATGCTCCGGAACAAGCTGAGAGCCTGAGAATGAATTTACATTCTCAGGCTCTCTTTGTACGTTATGATTTCTTTTTGTCTTTGCTGTCAGACTTTTCTGCATCCTTTTTTTCTTCTTTGCCGTCCTTTTCTTCTTTGCTGTCTTTTTCTTCGGAATCGGAAGTTTCGTCTGCATCATCATCACCGGAAACGCTTCCGCCGTTTGCATCAGACTGTGCTGCCAGACGCTTTTTCTTCGTTTCCTCAATGATTGACTTGAAGAAGCAGTATCCGAGATAGCTCATCAGGAGGACAAGCTCCAGTCCGATGACCGGCAGAAGCGCATCGGAAATACCGTTCTTAACGGTTGTTTTTACATCGGAGCTTGCAGGAACCAGAATGGAATAGGCATTGGAGAGCGCGATGTTTTCATAATAGTCGTCAGCGGTTTCCTTGACCAGTTCCGTGAGCTTTTTCACTCTTTCATTCAGCTTCTTGAGATCCTCTTCTACCTTCTGTTTCTTATCGGTCGAACCGACGATTGTGCGGCGGAGTGCGGTCAGGCGCTGATTGTAATACTCAATCTGCTGCGTGGTATGAGAGAGATCACTCTGTGTGGAGATTTTCTGCGAAATCATCTTGTCATACTGTGCAGAGGCTGTTGTAGACTGCGTGTTATAGGAATCGTTGAAAATATAAACATCGTCTTTTACATAGCTTGCAATGGATGCTTCAAGGGATTCCAGCTTTTCCTGATATTCGATTTTCTTACGACCTAGGTTTTCAATCCGGTATTCGTAATATGCTTCGACGCGGTCTTTATCCTTTGTGACATTGTTGACTGTGATATAGGAGGAGATCAGATCCAGATCCAGATCGGATACCGTGTTGATGGTATCGCGCAGGTCAGCGAAGGTATAGCCGGTGACGGATGAGCGGAAACGCGTGGTATCATCGGTTGCAAGGCTGTTGATATAGCGGCGCAGCTTGGCCAGGGAGTCACTGAACATATCAACTGCCTCGGCATAGTCATAGTCCTCGTAGTTCAGTGCGCCGAGTGCGGAGCCGAGAGGCTCGTTGTATCCGTAAAGCTTAAAGAAATACAGTTTATATTGATCCAGCATGCTGTTCAGGAGCTGAACGGCATCGGAGCGGGAGATATCGACTTCCTTGAAATTAAACGAGATCTTATACTGTGTCGAGAACCAGGATTCGTCCAGAATTGCCTGTGCGGCGGGCATTCCGTTGGTGGCATTCTCAAACACCTTTGAGTATGCTGTCAGGCGGTTAATTGTGTTCTCCGGAACAATACCGTCGATCTGGATACCTGTACGGACGCTTTCCAGAAGGTCAAGATCCATATTGCAGTCACGCAGCGCCGCTTCAATGACGGTCGGGTTTTTCAGGCTGTTTGCATCAAAATCCGTTCCGTCCGGATTCTTGCCCTTTTCGATTCCGTCGTAATTGAAGCTGACCAGTGCTCGGACCGGCGTGGAAGAGGTTGTACTGAAGAAAATGCTCAGACCGACAATCAGTCCGCCGACAATGACAGAGACCAAAAACCATACCAAAAAGTATTTTTTCAGTTTTCTGAACAATGCAGAAACCGAAACAACCACTTCATCTTTGTCGTGGTGTTCTTCATTTTTCAGAAAGATGTTGACATTCTGGCTTTCCTTTGACTTTTCAGCCATATTCTCATTCCTCCGTTTTATTGAAATCACAGGGACGCACCTGATAGGGCGTACACAAAGGAATTATAGCACAATTCCGTCAATAAAGCAAGGACTATATAATAAGAGTGCGGTTTTTCTCTTTTTTGCACAAATCCTGCGGCAGAAAAGACTTCTTTTTTCCGGGGAACGCGAGATATAGCGGGAATGCAGGAGAAAAACAAAGATTGAAATTGTGTATTTTTTCTGCATTTCGCTTGACATTCACACAGAATTATGGTATGATAAACTAAATACCGGATGCGGTTCTGCGGAACAGCTGACGGAAAATCGGTCGCTAAGGAGGCGGAGATATGCATTATATTAAGGACGAAGCACGTTACCGGGAACTGAAGGAGCAGGGCGAAAAGCTGGAGCTTCTTCTTCAGAGCACGGAACATTCCGAGCAGGAAAAACAGATTGCACTGATGGACTATCTGAATGAACTGAACAACGAACGTGCGGCAGATCTCGGCGTAGAATTCACAAAGCGGATGCTGGAACGTGTTTCCAGCGCGATGGAATCCCATCCGACCGCCGATGCGGCCGTAGATCAGCTTTATACCTGTCTGCTGCTTCAGCAGTTCCATTCCATGCAGTTTGATCCGTGGCGTTCGCATCCTGCAATTGAAGCATGCAGAAATGCACTTTCTCTGCTCGAAGCGGAGGGCAGATGGTCCGACTGTCTGCGCTACTGCCAGGATACTGCCGATACCTATGCGGAGGCACACTTCTGGCCGGAGGCACTGGAATATGCACAGCGCGGGCACAACTGTGTCAGAGAGCTGCTCAAACAGGGCGTTCAGGTCCTTGAAAACGGAGAGCTGCTTGATCTGCGGGACAGCGCGTATTCGATTATCGCCAGTGCAATGAATACCGCCGCCGGCGTGACACCAGAAATTGAGAAAGCGCTGCAGGAGGATATCGGACCGGAGGATTTTGCATCGGTGCTCTCCGAGGCAAAGGAATCACAGGAGAATGAGCCTGAATGTGATCCGGTCGAGCGGACACCGGAATATCTGGCAATCCGCTATGAGCTGGAAGAGAAGATTGACGAAGCACTGGAGCATGAGCGCGGCTACTACGACTACTGCAAGGAATACTGGATGGCAAAGCGCATGATTCTCCGCAGCGATTACGGTATCCGCTGGAAGTCTCCGGCTGCTCTGAATCCCAATGAGGAATTCCACTGAGCGAAAGGGGATGGGCTGATGTTCCGTGAACTGGCAAGGAAGCAGAAGCAGCTTTCGGATGAAATGTGCAGGGAGCTGCTCAAAAATGAGCGGCGCGGAGTTCTCTCTGTGATCGGAGACGGCGGATATCCCTACGGAATGCCGCTGAATCACTGGTTCTGCGAGTCGGACGGAAAACTCTATTTTCACGGCGGCATGAGCGGTCATAGGGTTGATGCGATCCGGCGCTGCAATCAGGTTTCATACTGCGTTTATGACAGCGGTACCCGCGAAGAAAACGGATGGGCGCTGGTCTTCCGGAGTGTGATTGTCTTCGGCAGGGCAGAACTGATTGACGATCCGGAACGTGTCATCGAAATCAGCAGGCAGCTCAGTTATCAGTTCACGAAGGACGAAGCGTATATTGAGAACGAAATCCGCTGCTTTGCGCAGAAAACCTTATGCCTTGCACTGACGCCGGAGCATATCTGCGGCAAGCGGGTTGTTGAAAAATAAGAACTGACGCAGCAATCCGGAATTTGCTTTTCAGGCTGCTGCGCACTGTTCCGCAGGATAACAGGATTATAGTATTTTGTGGCTCTTGACGAGTCGGGAATGTGATTTTTCGTTGAAATCTGATAAATTTTCAAAAAACCGGAAAAAAGGCTTGCTTTTTTTCCGGTTTTCTGGTACAATAGGTAGCGTAGACAAGTCTGTAAAGGAGGTGCCAGCTATGGCAAAATGTGAAGTCTGCGGCAAGGGCGTGACATTTGGTATCAAGGTCTCTCACTCTCACCGTCGTACCAACCGTACATGGAAGCCCAATGTCCAGCGTGTAAAAGCCATTGTGAAGGGTTCTCCCTGCCACATTTATGTTTGCTCCAGATGCCTGCGCTCCGGTAAGGTGCAGCGTGCGAACGGCTGATGACAAACAGAAAACGGCTGATTTGATGAAAACAATCAGGAGTATCCGCACACTGCGGGTACTCCCTTGTTTTTTATCTGAAAGATTCCGCTCAGAACGGTGCGGTCAATCTGATAATCACTTTATACTGGGAAACTTCGGAAAAAGGAGTGTTCGCTATGACCGATCGGCTTATGATTCAGGCCCCTGCAAAAATCAATCTCTCACTGGACATTACCGGCAAACGACCGGACGGCTATCATACGCTCCGGAGCATCTTTCAGACCGTCGGGCTTTACGATACCCTGAGTCTCCGGAAAACAGAGCCGGATGCGCCGATGCAGCTTTCCTGTCAGGATCCGGAGGTTCCGTGTGATGCGCGGAATCTGATCTGGAAAGCGGCTGCGGCTTTGCTGGGGGAGAATCCCCGCGGGATTTCGGTACATCTCGAAAAGCGGATTCCTTCGCAGGCGGGACTCGGCGGCGGCAGCTCGGACTGTGCTGCTGCTCTGCGCGGTATCCGTGAACTGTTCTCCCTGTCTGTTTCGGATGCGGAGCTGCATGAGATTGCGGCAAGGCTCGGTGCAGACGTTCCGTTCTTTCTCTGCGGCGGAACCGTTCTCTGTGAAGGAATCGGAGAAATTCTGACGCCGCTGCCCGCTCTGCCGGAGTACAGCCTTGTCATTGCAAAGGGACATGAGGGTGTTTCGACGCCGGAGGGTTACCGCCGGCTTGACTGTCTGGCGGAACAGCCCGCGCCCGCAACCGACCGTGTTCTGCAAGCGCTGCATTCGGATGCGGAAACGCTGTTTTCTGCCTGCGGCAATGCGTTTGATGCGGTGACCGAGCTTGCGGAGGTTCGGCTGATCCGGAATGTGATGCGCCGGTACGGCATTCATCCGGTTCTTTCGGGGAGCGGAGCGGCTGTGTTCGGCGGATGCAGGGATGCGGAGCAGGCGAATCTGATTGCAGAAGCGCTGCGGAAAGAGGAAATTCCTTTTGCCGCTGCCTGCAAGACCGTGTGAAGTCCGCACCGTTGCTTTTTCTTTGACAATCTGATATAATAATTCGGGTATCAAACTTTTTAGGTGGTTTTTACATTAAGGGTAAAGATATGACATTCGTTGGAAACAAAATCAAAAGTTTCGCTCAAGCCTTTTCAAAGGCTTGCAGGAGTCCGGAGGGCAGCGCCCTCCGGTCGCGCTCCGCAAAGCGCGAAACCCCTTGACTTTAGGAGCTCCGAAAGGGTGAATTGAAAAAACGATTCAGTGAATCGTTTTTTCAAGAGGGAAGCCCTGCGATAGAGGGATTCCCTGGGTGAATCGCAAAGCGATTCACTTTCCAAACAAATGAACCACCTTATTATGAAAGAGAAACAACCTAAAAGATTGGATGCCCTATAATTCTTGTTCATTCCCGAAACGGTCAGGAAACGGAGGCGGATTCCGTTGCAGTATGACAAACATGTATTAAAAAAGCGAATTGCTGCGGCAGTCTGTCTCAGCATTCTGCCCTTTGCGGCATACGGGCTGCTGGTCTGTCTGCGGTTCGCATATGTAAAATGGGCGGAGCCGTATCTTCCGCCCTGTGTACTGCGCTCCTTTACCGGTATGCTCTGTCCCGGCTGCGGCATGACGCACAGCTTTTATGCGCTGAGCCGGCTGGATGTTCCGGAGGCAATCCGGCAGAATGCGGCGTTCCCCGCGCTTTGTCTGCTCGGCATCTTTTATTATGCGGAACTGTGGCTTCGTGTAATCGGAAAACCGCGGCGGCTGATTCCGCGGCGCAGCGGTTTTGTATATGCATTGCTTGCCGTGTGGCTGGCCTATTGCGTTGTGCGGAATATTATCTGAAAAATGCGGAGGTGCAGATCATGCGCACATTACTAAAATCACAGAAAGGATTCCTGATTGCGCTTGCCGTTCTTCTGGCAGCAGCGGCAGGATGGCTGCTGTTCTGGAAACGGATTGCCCGTGAATTCAACCGGGCAGCGGATGAAGCACCCTTTCAGCAGCTGACGTTCGGCGGCGCTTACTATACCCTCTGCGATAACGGGACTGTGCGGCAGTATCTTGGCGGAGATGCCGGAATTGACCGGTCGCTCTGCGGCTCACAGCTCGGCGAAATCACTGTCCCGACGGAAAAAGGTGCCGCTGTCTGCACCCTTTATGCCTGCAAGCCGCTGGAGGAAGCCGGAAAAGAAAAGGCAATCATTCTTTCGGAGCGGAATTCGCATCTTTCAGCCTATGAACTGACCGGATTTCAGTATCTGGACAATCAGCCGTCTATCTGGGCGGTCTGTGCATCCTACGGAATCGGCGCCGCGTCTGATCTGGAATCGGTTGCCGTATATGAAACCGACGGCACGGAGCTGGCTGTCTATACCGATCCGGCAGATTTGCAGGCATTCTACGAGAAATTCGTAAAGCTCGGCGAAAACCTTTCCGATGAAGAAACAGAGAAAGCATATCTGGAGGCATACCGTGCCGAATACGGAGATGCCGGAACGCTTCGGTTTGAGAACGGAACCGCATCCGCAGAGGATGATGAGACCTATCGGAAGGCAATGGAGCTTTGGAGCAGGGGTGTCTGTTACGTGGACATTCGTCTGACAAACGGGCTTCAGCTCCGCAAATGCGTCTATGCGCCGCAGCCGAAGCTGTTTACGGTTTACGGGGTTTACCGCTTCAACGAGCCGTTTTTTGCCGGAGAATAATCGGATGAAATGAAAATGACCGGACTTTCCGAAAAAGCCCGGTCAGCTTGTCGATAAAGTCACTTATTCTGTAATTTGTTCCTGTCAAAAGAGGCGCAAAAGATTGATAATGGGGGAAGGAAAACTCTTGTTTTCCTTCCCCCAAGCCCCTATCTTTAGCGCTTTTTCACGCAATAGGGAGTTTCGCTGCCTGCGGGCAGCGACCAGAGGCTCCGCCTCTGGACTCCGCGACCTTTTTGAAAAAAGGTCGATCAAAAACTTCAATGATAATCCTATCGAGGTTTCTCGACAGACTGAAACCACCCGTTCAACGGGTGGTTTTGATTTTTACAGATATACCGCAAGAATCTCGCCGATGAACATTTTGTGGATATCGTTGTCTGCGTAGAAGCTCTCCGCGATTTCAGCGGGCATATCAGCCGGATTGAGGTCGGCGGCAAAGCGCTTTCTGCAAACCAGCGTGAGCTTTGCCTCCTCAAAGCTGACCCCGCCGTCGAGTGTCACCGGATGCAGCCCGGTTTCTTTGAGCTTGTCGCAGCTGCGGCCGGTGTGCGAGCCTGCGAAGCCGAGTGCCTTGCGCTGCTCCTGCCCGAAAAAGTTCAGGGTAAAGATGTCGTTCTGCTCCATAAAGCCGAGCGTATAGCGGGAATGCCGGACATAGCAGGTGACTGTCGGCTTATTCCAGAGGACGCCGAGTGCGCCCCATGAACAGGTCATAAAGTTAAAGCCGGTTTCTTCCGTGCCTGCCGTCAGCAGGAACCAGTCTTTTCCGATCAGTTCAAACGGGTTCTCCGCCAGTGCTTCAGGGTTGACTTTGATTTTTTTCATATGCCGATTCTCCTTTTCCTGATTGGCTGACACGGATTCCGGGAAAATTACTGCTGATTTTGCAGCCGCAGTTTATCCGTAATCAGCGCAATGAATTCTGAATTGGTCGGTTTGCCCTTGCAGGTATTGACCGTATAGCCGAAAAATGAATTGAGGGTATCGAGATTGCCGCGGTCCCATGCGATTTCGATTGCGTGGCGGATGGCACGCTCCACGCGGGACGGCGTTGTGCTGAACTGTGCGGCAACCTGCGGATAGAGCTGCTTTGTCACGCTGTCGAGCAGCGCGGGGTCGTGATACGCGCTGACGATTGCGCTCCGCAGATAATGGTATCCTTTGATATGTGCAGGGACACCGAGCTGATGAATGATATCCGTAATCGTAATTGCGAGATCCTGTCCGGCACGGCTGGTGAATGCGCCGAGGGGCTGTTTGTTTGTCAGCAGCGCAATCCGTTCTCCGAGAACATTGAGGTCAAAGGGCTTGAGCATGAAATATGCGGCACCGTTCTGCATAACCTGCTGCTCGACGAAGCTGTTGTCATAGGATGAGGTCACGATAAAAGCCGGACGCTTTCCGCCGTTTGCACCCGCCTGCTTCATCAGTTCAATGGCATCCATATGCGGCAGAATGGCATCGACCACAACGACATCGGGTGTATCGTTTTTTATGGATTCGAGAACGGTGTTGCCGTTCTTCGGTCTTGTATAGGCGTACATTCCCTGTGCGCGAAGGACACTGGCGCAGGATACACCGTACTCCGCCGTGTCATCACCGATCAGAACCTTGACTTGCTTTTGCATGGTTCTACCTCCTTTTGCTTTATGTTTCCATTTTATCACGATGCAAATCGAAAAGCAAGAGCGAAGAACCGCGAAGAATCAAGCATTCTGTCGAGATGCGGGAGATTGTCCGAATTTTTCGGAATTGCACATATTTACGGCGGTTTTGTATGTCATTTTTTCTTGTTCCGGTTGGATTTTGCAGGATTGTGTCGAGTTGCCGGAGATTGTTTGTCATCCTGTCGCTCCGTTTCCCCGCCGAGGATGGAGGGCGCCGGCTGATTGCGCTTTTCCTCTTTCATCTGCCGCTTTGTATGGCGCCGGACCTTTTCATCCTGTGAGAGATACCGTGTCAGCGCAAGCACGAACAGCAGCAGAAACGGCAGTGCCGTCCACATCATGCCGGAGTGCCATTTTTCCGCTGCCTGTACCCCGAAGCTCGCTTCTGTCTGTCCGCTCCAGCCGTTTTCCTCCGCCTTCTGCATCGCAATCAGCAGAAAAAAGCGGATCGGAATATAGGATGCAGCATCCAGAATGAGCGCGGGCAGATCAAGCCGGCAGAAATACAGAATCACGCCCGCCGTCATCACGCCGGCGAGAAAAAAGAAGCATTTCCCGAAAAAGCGGATTGTACTGCCGTAATCGTGCGCGAGCCAGTTATAGGCAACCGCGCCGCCCATGAGCCAGACACAGAACAGCAGCGAGACAATGAGCACAATGCCGCCGGCGGTGCGCAGCCCGCTGCCTTTGGCATGGGGCGGAAGCGTATTTGTCTCCATTTTGGAGGAAGATTTCTGATTGTTCATATTACTGTTTCCTTGCGATTTTGTATTCATCCCCGCTGCGGTAATGGGGCAGTGCGCACGGTGATCCGGGAGCAGCCTTGCCCGTTTGCCGCCGTGAATGCTTTCAGAGCTTCCGAAGATTTCAATTTTTGCGCTTTCGCCGCAGCTTCCTGTTTTCTTTGACAAGCTCTTCAAAGCGTCTTGCCGGCTCATTAGTCATGCGCTTCTACTTTCCGGCACTTGCCGCCTGTACGCGGTCGGCATGATCTGAAGGATAACGGAAAAACCGAAACTGGAATTCCGGCAGAACAAGAAATCAAGCTCTGCATGAACAATCCCCCTGTTCCTTGAAAGCAGAACAGGGGAATCGCTGTTTCTGTGCCGTTATTCAAACCTGATTTCGGAAATACAGGTATTCTCATTCTGGGTTCCGGGTTTGACATCCCGCAGCGTAATCTTGACGGAAGCGGTCTTCTTTCCGCTGCAAAGGAAATAGGAAATGCCGCTGTCTGTAAATTTTTCCGGAATCCAGACCCTGTATACGGAACCGTCGTCAAATTCCGCAAGCAGCTCCGTCGGATGTGCATTTTCCAGAAAATGCTTTTCATCCGTTTGCAGCCCGCCGAATATGGTAATCGAACTGACTGTCTGCGGCTCTGCGGCTTTCAGCGTAATGCTTTCGCCGCATCCGAGCCCTCCGGCGCCCTCAGCCCAGCAGGTGCTGAGATCGCCGTCCAGAACATTGGATGCATCATAGGTACACATGCCGGCGTCCGTTTCCTGCGGCTCCAGAACAGAGCTTGCAGACGCCTCCGTAAACACCGCCTTCGGATATCCGTCCGCCCGCGTTACGGTAATGAGTTCCAGTTCCGGATTGTCGCGCTCCATCACGGAAGCGGGAAAACTGCCGCTTTCCATGACATCGTTTTCCTTTTCCTCATAATCACCGGTCAGCGTAAAATGCAGCGTAATCTGTGCCTGATAATCCGGAAGATCGTATTTGCAGGCGGAGGATGCCGGTGCTCCGCTGAGATATTCCCCGTAATTGCCGAAGGAATAGCTGTCAGAATCTATGATGTCCGCATACTCGCGGAACGGTTTTCCGGGTACAATGCCGTCAATTTCCATTCCGCCGGCATAGGTATTGATTTTATCAATCTCAATTCCGCTGTTTTTCAATGCGCTGCGGATTTCCGGCTCATATTCTTCCAGATTCCTGCCGGAGCCGGTGACATGCTCAAAGCTGCTGTCCCAGACATAAAACCTTGTTCTCGGGAATACTTTTTCATTGCAGAAATAAAATGCGCCCGGCATTTCATCCGGAAACAACTCATATTCCCCGCCCATAAGGCCGATGACCTCCGCCGCCGTCGCATGCACCAGTGCCGGAAGCTCATAATGTTCCGGTTCTTCAGCCTGCGATGCTTCGGTTCCTGCTGATGATTCTTCCGAAACACTGCCGGAATCCTCCGCAGATTCCGTTTTGTCAGCCGGTTTTTGGGGTTCCGCCTGAGAAGATGTATTTCCTGCAGCGCCCGCGGCGGAATCGGGGCTCTGCGTACCGCTGTCGTCCGGTTGCCCGCATCCTGTCATGCAGGCGGTCAGAAGCAGCAGTGCCGCCGCCGGACAGGCAGCACGATGCAATCGCATAATGTTCATTTTTCAATCCTTCCGCAGATAACGCGAGGTCTTTTTCCGTTTCTTCTGCTCATACATGATCTGATCCGCATGTGCAATCATCGCAAAAAGCTTCATATTCGGCGTGACCTTTGTCACAAACGAACCGATGCTTGCAGCAAGATCGTAAGGTTTTCCGAGAATCGCATTAACCTCGGCAAGATGCGTCTTGAACTCGGATTCCATCCGGACGCCGGCATCTTCGGTAATGCCGCTTGCTGCAACAATAAATTCATCTCCGCCGAATCTTGCGCAGATCATATCCTCCGTGCAGACATCGCAGATGACAGCCGCAAGGCGCTGAAGTGCGAAGTCGCCCTCATCGTGACCGTAATTGTCGTTAATCAGCTTGAGTCCGTCCATGTCGATGAACGCAATCATCATCGAATTTCCGGAAGCCATGCAGCTGCGGAACATCCTGTCCGCCTGCCGGATAAAGCCGTTGCGGTTATAGATGCTGCAAAGCGGGTCGATGACATACAGCCGGTCAAGCTCCCGGACAGCATTGTTCAGGTGCAGAAGTTTTCTGACATTCTCCATCGAATGACTGATATTCATCATCAGAGAATGGCAGTGCGTGCTGTTGAGCGGAAAATCGCTGTTTCTGATGATGTAATATCCGAGGCAGCGTTCCCGGAAGTGCAGCGGCAGGAAATAGCTGACATTTCCGCCGCTTTCGGGCGGAATCGGATACATTTCTTCGCTTCGGAACGCATTTATTTTTTTCACGGTTCCCCTGTCCCAGATCAGCGGCGCCGACATCATTTCCGTATAACCGTAGACACAGTAGTTCTGTTCGTCCTCTTCGCCGCGCTCGTGGAAAGCCTGCTGCCAGTCCGCACACAGGCAGATACAGCACTGCTCGGCTTCCAGTTCATTCATAAACCGGCTCATGGCATTCAGCAGTTCTTCTTCGGTTTCCGCTTCCGCGAGAGCAGTTGTCATCCGGTTGACAAGCGAGACACCGACTCGGCTCCGGTTGAACAGTTCATATGTCTGCTTCTTGTATCTGCGGATATCGGTTTCGTCCCCGTCCTTACATCCGCAGCTTTCCCGGAAGAGCGGAAAGGCTTTCAGTTCAATTGTTCTGTCGGGGGATTCCCCGTCAATCACGGAAAGCAGCGTGCTGCACGCCTGATAGCCCGCATCAAACAGCGGTCTGCTGACGGTTGTCAGCGAAGGACAGTGATACTGCGCATAATACGTGTTGTCAAAGCCGGTCACGATCAGGTCTTCCGGAATGCGGACTCCGTGCTGTTCCAGCGTGCGCATTGCTTCCAGCGCCATTGCATCGTTTGCACAGATTACGGCATCGGGAAGCGGCTGCCCGGAGGCGAGCAGTTCTTCCGCAGCTTTTGCGCCGTCCGCAGGACGGAACTCTCCGTAGAAAATATCATCTTCCCCGACGGGCAGATGATGCTTCTCCATGACATCGAGGAATGCCTGTCTGCGCATATCCGCTTCCGGATTTCCGGGCGTTCCGGAGATGAAGCAGAGGCGCTTTGCTCCGTGATCCCGGATAACATGCTCAACAAGCTCCTGCATGGCGTTCCGGTTGTCGATGCTGATATTATAAAAGCCCTCTGTATCGTTTCCGTCGAGTATGGAAGCGGCGATGCCCGAAGCTCGTACCCGATCAATGATCTCCTGCCGTGTTTCGGCATCACCGACCGTGTTGGTCAGCAGAATCACGCCGTCAAACCTGTCATAACGGATCAGATTATAAATATTGTTTTCGCCGATATCGTACAGATTGCTTCCGAGAATACCGGCAAAAGACGCAAAACATGCAATATTCGCATTCTTTTCCTTTGCACAGGCAATTATGCCTTTCATGACGCTCTGCTGGTATTCCTCATCAATTCCCGCTACGATTACAGCGATATGTTTATATGCCGGACAAGCCATCAAATCCCCTTCTCTCTGAAATCAGAATCATGCGTCAGATTTATTGTCATTATAACACGGTTTTCATGAAAAATCAAGCGATTTTTCATGAAATAATATATTTTTTTACCGGAATTCCGATTGACATACCATTCAAATTATGATACAATGACAGAAAGACCTATCCGGTAAAAAAGGAGGAAAACACTTTGATGCGGTCAAAGCCTTCAAACAGTCTGCTGACGGCGGCAGCGATGCTTTGCCGCAGTGCAGCATGGCTGCCGCTCTGGACACTGATGCTTTCGCTGTTTGCCGGGAGCGGAATGATCTGCCCCTGCTGCTTTGTCATGTTCGGACTGGCGGGTGCGGGCATTCTGACGGCACGCCTGAGCTTTTCCGCCCGGAGCCGGAGAGCGGGCGCAGCAATCCGGATTGCGGTGCTGATTCTGACAATTACCGCCGGCACGGGTATTCTGTATCTGCTGACGGACAGAATCGGCATTCCGTTCATGATTGCCGCCGTGACACAGTGCAGCGTTATGATCGGCGCGGAACAGTCCGCCGAAAAGCTGTTTCCGTTCGGCGCATATCTGGCGCATATGATCGGTGCGGTTTTTACGGTACCGCTTCTGAAAATGGTATCGCTGCCGGTTCCGCAGACCCTGCTGCTCGGAACGCTCAGCATGATTTCGGTTCTGTTTTTTCTGATCCGGAATCAGATGATGCTGCATCGCATGGTCAACCGGCGAAGTCACGCAGAGACAGATGTTCCCGCAGAAATCCGGCGCGGCAATCTGATAATCTGCGGTGGGGTGCTGCTGCTGTTTGCAGCCGTCATTCTTTTCCGTGCGCCGCTGCTCCGCCTGATTTCCGCTTTCGGTTCACTGGTGAAGCTGGTCATCGGAACCCTCCTGCGCTGGCTGTTCCGTCTGGTTGCATGGCTCGGCGGCAAACCGCCCGAAGAAGGCGGAGAAGCTCCGCTGCCGGCGGATAATCCGGTTCCGGAAAGTGTCTCCGAAAGTCCGCTATGGAAGCTGTTCTGGATTCCGGTCGCTGCGATTATTCTGTATTTTGCAAGGGGTGCGCTCGCGGATGCATTTTACAATGTCCGCGAAGCATTTCAGAAATGGATGCATCAGCTTTTCCGCGGATCGGAAGTCCGGAAATACGGAAATCCGTCGGATTATACCGATACGGAGACGCTGATTCGGCAGGAGCCGCGGAAACGCGCAGAAAAGCGGAAATGGAAAAAAGAATATGCCGCATGGCGAAGGCTGCCCGAAAGCAAGGAAAAATTCTATTCCGGCTATCAGCTTCTGCTGACCGCACCCGCATGGGAAAAAGGGATGATCCGAAAATCAGATACGGTTCTGGAAATTCAGAAAAAATGGGCGCACGACTATGAACCGGAAAACCTGCTCTGCGGTGTGACGGAGGATTTTCAGACTGACCGCTATGCAGAGGAGGGGCTTCCGCAGGAAGCGCTTTCCGATATCGCGCAGGTGCTGGAGGCACTGCGCAAATCCGGATAAAACCGATCCGACCCGTGAAAGGAGAATGAATCATGTCAACCGAACTCGCTGTAACCGCAACTGAAAAAAAGCCGCTGCCGACTGCACTCTGTCTCGGCGGAGGCGGCGCAAAAGGCGCATTCCAGATCGGCGCGTGGCAGGCACTTCAGGATGCCGGTCTGCTGAAGGAGATCCGTGCTGTCGCCGGATGCTCGGCAGGCGCGCTCAATGCCGCACTCTTCGCAATCGGCGATTTCGCACTTGCAAAGCAAATCTGGGAATCCATACAGCCTTCCGATCTGCTCTCCCGCGGTACGGACGGTGCGTTTTTCTCGCGGGACGGGCTGATCCGGATTCTGAATGAGGTTCCGCTCGAAAAGGTGCGGAATTCGCCGCTGCGCGTGCATGTCAGCGTGCAGCACGCCGAAACGAAGCAGCCGGTTTTCTTTGAACTGAACGGTCTGCCGGATGACAGCATCCGCACGCTTCTGCTGGCTTCCTCCGCGATGCCGCATATTTATGCGCCGGAAAAATATCTCGGCGCGGAATATCTTGACTGCGGCTCCATTCCGGAAGGCGATCTCTGCATCGCACCGGTCTATCATCAGGAGCACAGGAACATTCTGCTTGTGACGCTCCGTCCGCAGCTTTCGGTCTACGGCGGCAAAACCGTCGGAAACGACAGCCTGAAACGGAAGTATCCGGATGCTGAGATTACGGTCATCAAGCCGCTGAAAAATATGGGCAATCTTCTGACCGGCACGCTGAACTTTGCGCCGGAGAAAATCCGTGCGCATATGGATCAGGGATATGCGGACACAGTGGCTGCGCTTTCCGGATTCGGCGAACAACCGCAGACCCGCGAGGAAATGAACGCAATCCTGACGCAGAAAATGCAGGCGCTCTTTCCGACAGGAGAACAGCTCGCAGACTTTTTGCAGGGCTTCCGCGGCAGATTTGCACCGAATATCAAAACACCGACCATGGGCGGAAACGTCTGGTATGACAATATTTTTGAGGTGGACGGCTGGCGCTTGCAGCAGCAGCGAACCGTCGGCATGAAATCGCATTACCGGTTCCTGAATCCGGAAAATGTCCGCGTTGCATGGGTTCTGTCACCGCAGACGCTGCTGGATGCGCTCTGCGCCTATGAGCAGGCTGTGCATCCGCAGCCGGAGGAAGAAGAAATATGATGAGGCTGGACGGATTCGGGCTGTTTGTGCAGGATATGGGGAAAATGATCCGGTTTTACAGAGATGTGCTCGGCTTTGAGATTCGGGAAGCCGAGGATACCTCAAATGTATATCTGGTAAAGGACGGTACGCTGTTCCTGCTCTACGGCAGAAGCGATTTTGAGAAAATGACCGGCAGAAAATATGATTATGTGCGCGGGCTGAACGGCCATTCCGAGCTTGCGCTGTATGTGGATACATTTGATGAGGTCGATGAAGAATACAAGAAGGCTGTTGAAAAGGGCGCAGAACCGGTTATGGAGCCGGAGACGGAACCGTGGGGACAGCGCACCTGCTATCTTGCCGACCCGGAAGGAAACTTAATCGAAATCGGTTCGTTTAACCGACCGTTTTCCCGCTGACGGAGGTAGTATATGTCAAATCTGACACCGGAAGAACAAATTTATATTGTAAACGGGCAGTCCTTTTTTGCAATGGGTGAAATCCCGGAAAAGGGAATCTCCCGCGTGCAGATGCTCGACGGCGGCACGGGACTGAACTTTGAGCAGCTGTTCGGGGATTTCCTGACCTATCACAAAAAGGAGGGCAACGGCGGCGCTGAACTCAGAGATGTGCTGGAGCATTACTATGAGCCGGAAAAGCTGGAATCCGATGAGGCACGCGAAATGTATGAATGGATCTGGGCGCGTGTCCGTGAGCGGATTCCGGACTGCACGGCACCCGGATGTTATCCGCCCGGCATGATGCTCGGCGCGACATGGGACGAAGAAACCGTAGAGGAGGTCGGTCATGCGCTGGGGCATGAGGCACGCGCCTACGGTGTCCATGTGCTGCTCGGCACCCCGAATGTCAACATTCACCGCGATCCCCGCGGCGGGCGTGCCTTCGAGGGCTATTCCGAGGATCCGTATCTCGTCTCGCAGCTCGCGCCGGCTCTCGTGCGCGGCGTTGAGGCGGAGGGCGTTGCCGCAAATGTCAAGCATTTTGCCGCGAACAATCAGGAGACCAACCGGCTCGGCATCAATGAGCATATCTCAGAGCGGGCACTGCATGAGATCTATTATCCCGGATTCCGTGCATGTGTCGGGGCAGGCTGTGCAACGGTCATGGCTGCCTACAATCAGATTAACGGCGTGCCCTGTACGGAAAATGCCGCGCTGCTGACCGATCTGCTTCGGAAAGAATGGGGCTTCAAAGGCCTTGTCATGTCCGACTGGGGCGCAGTGTATCATCCCGCTGCGGCGCTGAATGCCGGAACCGATGTCAATATGCCCGGTCCGGTCGCGCCGGATGCCCTGCGTGCTGCTCTGGCAGACGGCTCCCTTGATCCGGAGAAGCTGGCGGAATCCTCTGACCGCGCCGTGAAGCTGTCTGCGAAATATGCACTGCCGCCGACCGGAACAATCGACCTCGAAGCAACAGACCGCGCTGCATACAACGCCGCTGCGGAAGGCATTGTCATGCTGAAAAACGAAAACGGCTGCTGCCCGCTGCCGGCTGACGCAAAAATTGCGCTGCACGGTGAACACTGCGAATCTCTGCTGACCTGCGGCGAGGGCAGCGCAGGTATCCATACCGATCGGAACGTTTCCTTCCTCTCTGCGCTGAAAGAACGGTTTTTTGCCGTGCAGAAAGGGAATTTTGACGGCGCTGATACATTGGTCTTTGTTTACAGCATTCCCGGTCAGGAGGGCAATGACCGCAAAACCATCGCGCTGAGCGATGCCGGAAAGAAGCAAATGCACAGCCTGACACAGTATGCACAGAAGCGGAAGATGCGGAGAATTCTGATCCTGAATGTCAGTGCGCCGGTCGATCTTTGCGGATACGATGCCGCGTTTGATGCGGTATTCTGCTGCTTCCTGCCGGGTATGCAGGGCGCAAATGCGCTGGCGGATATTCTGGCGGGAAATGTCAATCCCTCCGGACATCTGCCGCTGACCTTCCCGCTGAATGAACGGGAAATGCCGACCGCACTGAATTTCCCCGGAGACGGCATGGAGGTTACCTACGGCGAGGGCATTTTTGTCGGATACCGCTGGTATACAACTTTGAAACGCCCCTGCCTGTATCCGTTCGGCTTCGGTCTGTCCTATACAGAATTTGAACTGACGGACATGAAGGCAGACCGTGAGACGTTTTCCGATGAAATCAGCGTCATCGTGACGGTAAAAAACACGGGCAGCCGCGGCGGAAAAACCGTCGTACAGATTTATGTGCAGGATCCGGTTTCCTCCCTCACAAAACCGGCACGCGAACTGAAAGCCTTCCGGAAAATCTATCTGGAAGCCGGCGAAGAAAAATCACTGACCTTTACGCTCACCCGCCATGCCTTTGAAAGCTATGACCCGAATCTGCACACATGGACCGTGGAGGAGGGAGACTACATCATCCGTGCGGGCTTTTCCGCAAAGGATATGAAGCAGTCCGTGACTGTCTTTGCAGATACGGAATCGCCCTATTCCTACGGCGCGGGAACCAGCGTCAAGACCGTTTATGAAAATGAAACGCTCCGAGAAATTCTCCGTGATTTCATGCAGCGGCACGGTCTGCCGTGGACAATGATTCTGTCCTCCTATGAATATACGGCACAGGATCCCCTGCAAAAGATTTTCGATCAGCTTTCTCTGCCGGAGGATCCCCGCAAAGAACTGTATGCCGCACTCCGCTCCGTCCGCAAACCGTAAACAGAAACCGGACCCGGTTCCATACGGTTTCGCAGGTGCGCCGGTTTCGGACATTGACAAATTATACCGGAAATGATATAATACATCACAGAAAACGCAAATTCTGAATGACGGAGGCGCTTTTGATGCTCAAAAAATTATTCGGGAAATTTCAGTACAATTCGCCGGTGATTCTGACGTTCACACTGGTGTCGCTCTGTGCGGTGCTGCTGAATCACCTCACAAACGGCTGGACAAACCGGTATCTGTTCTGCGTATACCGGACAAAATTTTACAGCCCGATGCAGTATATCCGGATGTTCACGCATGTAATCGGGCATGTGAATTATGCGCACTTCATCGGGAATTTCACGGTGATTCTGCTGATCGGTCCGATGCTGGAGGAGAAATACGGTTCGAGAGACCTGCTGGAAATGATGGCGGTGACTGCCTTTGTGACCGGTCTGATTCAAGTGATTTTCTTCCCGAAAGTCGCGCTGCTCGGTGCCAGCGGCATTGCCTTTATGCTGATTCTGCTCAGTTCGTTTGCCAATTACCAGAAAGGAAAGATTCCGGTGACACTGATTCTGGTTGCGCTGATTTACCTGAGCGGCGAGATTATCGACGGCATCCGGAATCCGCACGACAATATTTCACAAATGGCACATATCGTCGGCGGTGTCTGCGGAACGCTTTTCGGCTGGCTGATTACCAAGCCCTCCAAGCAGGAGGAAAAACCTTTGTTTTAATATGCATACAAAAAAGACGGACTGCTTTTTGCAGTCCGTCTCAGTCTGTCGAGAAACCCTATCTGTGTCTTATAAAAGTTTTTGATCGAGCTTTTTTCAAAAAGCTCGCAGGGTCGAGGGACAGCGTCCCTCGTCGCTGCCCGCAGGCAGCGAAACTCCCAATTTTGCGTTCTTTTTTG
>JAFWVK010000091.1 GCA_017518255.1 Oscillospiraceae bacterium | reverse complement strand
TTATCACGATCTCAAGGGCACAGATGAGGACGGGAATCCGGTTGAACTGGAATCAACTGCCGTTATTTCTGATGCTGCACTGAATTGTATTGATTTCGGAGACTGCGGAGGTGCCGCATTGTATCTCGGTCAGATGAATGATGACGAAGATTTTGATCCATACTGCATCAAGGGCGCGCTGAAGCTGCCGGTCAATGCCGGAATCGCAGAGAAGTACCCCTTTCTCACAGATATTCCGGAGGAGAATTATGTCTCACCGGTCGGCGGTGCCAAGGGGGCATCTGAGCTTTGGATGATTGTTCCGCGCCCGACCGGTCAGAAAACAGCAATCAGGGTGCTGAACTTTGATCCGCAGACCGGTGATCCACTTGGTCTTGTCTTTCAAAGCGCAGAGGATACACCGTTCATTCTCGCCTGCAATGCATCGGGAAAACCGGACTGTGAGATCACCTTTATTCCGGAAATGACCGGTGTGCAACAATCATTCAAAGTATATCTCAGTGAATCGACCTGTGACCCGATGTGTACAGACAGCAAAATTAAAATACTGAATGAACGGAGGAAATCATAATGGCACAGCATTCAACGCAGATGTGCTGCCCGAACTGCGGCGGCACGATGGAATTTGATCCGGCAGCCGGAAAACTGAAGTGTATGTTCTGCGATTCTGTATTCACACAGGAGGAATGCGCGGCGTTTTTCAGCGAGCAGGAATCGCAGGAGACTGCAAAGCAATCCGGCAGCGACTGGGGCAGCGATGCCGACGATATGAAGGCATATTCCTGCAACACCTGCGGCGCGGAGATCCTTGCCGATGAGAATACGGGTGCATTGCGCTGCCCGTACTGCGGCAATCCAACGATCATGGAGGCGCAGTTTACCGGCGCAGCAAAGCCGGATTTCGTAATCCCGTTTGCATTCAACAAGCAGCAGGCAATGGAGAAGTATAAGGAATACTACGAAAAGAAAAAGCTGCTGCCGAAAGCATTTCTGGACGGCAATCAGGTCGATGAAATTCAGGGCGTGTATGTGCCGTTCTGGCTTTTTGACGGTGCGGTCACAATCGACGCGGAATATGAAGCCGCGGATAAGGAAGATACGCCGACAGAGACAATCCGCCGCATTTACCGTGCAGAACGCCGCGGCACAATCTCCTTTGAGAATGTGCCTGCGGATGCATCAAAGCGGATGCCGGATGCAATCATGGATTCGGTCGAGCCGTTCAGATTTGACGAGCTCAAACCGTTCAATATGATGTATCTGCCGGGATTTCTCGCGGAAAAATTCGATGTCGAGGGCGACGATGATCTGGAGCGTGCCGAAAAGCGCGTCATCTCAACCGCAAAATCGAAAACACAGGCAACTGTCAAGCACAATGAGGTTCACGAAAAGCGCGGAAACTTCACCGTCAATTACACAAAGAAGAAATATGCGCTGCTGCCTGTCTGGTATCTGACAACCAGCTGGAACGGCAAACAGTGGAGCTTTGCCATGAACGCACAGACCGGAAAATTTACGGGCGATCTGCCGGTCGATTACGCAAAGCTCGGCATTGTGACCGCACTCGCCGCGATCATTCCGGGTATCCTGCTCTGGCTGCTGATGAAGAGCATTCCGGTCGCTGTGATCGCTGCGCTGATTATCGCGCTGATTGTATTTTTCGGCGGAAAGGGCAGTATGCGTCCGGTTCACAATGCATCGCAGGCGAATGACTATATGGACAAGCAGGTGCGGCTGGTGTATTCGCAGGATCATTTTGTCCGCACAGAACGCA
>JAFWVK010000090.1 GCA_017518255.1 Oscillospiraceae bacterium | reverse complement strand
GAAAAGCTGAGTTGCCGCGATCATCGCATAGGTGTTTTGCTGCTGTGTTGTCCAATCTGACATCTGTGTGATATCCAGACCGAGTTTTTCCGGAGCAGACTCCAGATAGTCTGTCACGGAATAGGGTTCAGCCGTATCAATCACCACGGTTCCCTTGCAGAGAGAAGCAGTAATCTGTTTGCCCGCATTTCTCGCGGTCACATGCGCTGCTGCGTAATATTTTCCATTTTCAGGATTCTTTGTCAGTGCGGCTTCTGTTTCCATGCAGTCACCGGAGAACGTAATCTTGTAATTCGCAGCATTTGCATCGGTGATGCCGTCCACATAGAAATTCAGTGCGAGGTCATCGGCAAGCGCGATGGAAGCGCCGGTAATCTGTATCGTTTCTCCCTGATAACCGCAGACTGTGCAGTGATTCTGATCGTCCATTTTATGCGATTCTGCTGAAAAAGCGGTGAAACAGTATGTACAGCTTTTCGTGTGGTTTTTTTCATTGGAGCTGTATGTCGGATTAGGGTGATCGCATTCGGTAATAAAGACAGCAGTTTCCGATTTCGACCGAAGTGAATTCGTTCTTAAAAGATTCAATACCGGCGTTTTCTGCCCGTCGAAATACACCTTCATATTTTTTCCAAGTGTAAGCGTTCCGTCTTCTGAGCCGTTATTGCCGTGACCGATATAACAAAAATCCTTATCACGATAATCGCCGAAAGAAAGCTTTACAGTTCCGCCGGTTATGCTGATCTTTCCTTCGCATTCGCCGCCAGTTGCTATATCCTCTTCTGTTCCGGCGCCTATCGCTGCGCCGCCGCTTTGTCCTATCGCTTCGACTGTTCCGCCGCTTATATTGATCTCTGCGGTCGATGCAACATTTCCCTGATTACCTGAGCCAATACCCGCGCCGCCGTAGTATTCGCCAACAGATCGGCCTCCGACGGCTTTGACTTTTCCGCCTTTGATATTGATTGTTCCTTCAAAATCGCCGTGCAGACCGCTGCCGATGCCGGCAGAACGGTCATCCTCATCCTTGTCACCAGCTTTATTGCTTAACGCTTCAATATCTCCGTTGTTGATCGTAATATTCACTGCGCAGTCAACGCTCGAACCTCCGCCGATACCTGCGCCTGTTCCGGTAGAAGATGCATAAACAGTGCCGTTGTTGATGGTAATATTGCCGTCGGTAAGAGTCATGTCAGATCCGCCGCCGATTCCCGCGCCGCCGCTTTTACCGTTAGCGTGTATCGTGCCGCCGTTGATCACAATGTCACCTAAACTGCCGTTGCTGCTGCCGATCTCAACGCCAGATCCGCCGCCGATTCCCGCAGCACCACATGCTCCGTTTGCGGTCACTGATCCGCCGTCAATCTGGATATAATCAGCACAGGCGTCATCTCCGCCGCCGATGCCTGCACCGCCGTAATGATCACAATCTGTGCCGGCCGCCGTTACAGTTCCGCCGTAAATATAGATCTTTCCGCCGTTGCTTTCGTTTCCGCCGCCGATGCCTGCGCCTTGCTTGCCGCCGGTCGCAGTCACAGTTCCGCCGTAAATTGTGATTGTTCCCGGAGTGGTTTCCGGTTCATCGCCTGTGCCGATACCGGCGCCGTAATCTCCGCCAGCCGCAGTTACAGTTCCGCCGTATATCGTGATATTTCCGTTACCGGCTTCGTTGCCGCCACCGATGCCCGCAGCGTCCGTACCGGATGCAGCTTCGACTGTTCCACCGTAAATGTTGATCGTTCCTGCGCCGTTTGTGCCGCTGTCATCATCCTGATCGTCGGAGCCGATCGCCGCTTTGTTGCTGTCCGAGCCTGCAACGATCTTGCCGGTGCCATTTTCCTGACCGTAGATATTCAGCGTGGTACCTGCATTTACACCAATTCCCTTCGGGCAGTTCAAAGTAACACCGTCGGCAAGGATGATATTTAGAGAACCCTTCAGCACAATCGTCGGAGTCAAGCCGCCTTCAAAGCTCAAACTGAAAGAACCCTTTGCATATACGCGCTCAGACAGATCGGTATTCTTTTGCACATACCACCATACATTCTCGTCAGCATCGGTGTAGGTCATGATATTATCGTATGCAGGTGTAAAACTGGTACCTGGAATCAGCGGATTGAAATTTGCACTGTCGAGATAGACTGTATTTGAAACAAGGTTTTGAGCGACAGGATACCACGTTTTTTTGATATAGTAGTATTGACTGTCAGCGCTTGCCGTAATCGCAAACTTGTCAAACAATCCGATCTGCACGACATTTGCGGGCAGACTTGTTCCGAGCATTGCCAGCGCAGCGGCTGACGAAACAATCCGCTTGCATATTTTAGTTTTCATACGATTCCTCCTCATATTGTTCAAAGGCCTAAAATACATTTTTATTATACCATGAAATTTTTAAGATTTCAAGTGCATTCTTACTATTCTTTCCGTAGAATGGTTCCCCTGCTTTACAGTGTGTATTACATCAGGGAAGGAGCTTTATAAACCTTGCTTGCATGAAATTTGGAACGTGATTCAGAGGGTTTGTCAAACTCCGGTAAACGGATCAATGCTTTCAAATAGCGTCAACTGATCATTTGCAATATCTTCTTGCAGTTGATTTCTGATATACTCTGCAATTCTCTTTGTATTCTTTCCTACTGTATCCACATAGTATCCTCTGCACCAGAAATGCCGATTACCATACTTATACTTCAGATTTGCATGTCGGTCAAATATCATCAGTGTACTCTTCCCTTTCAGATATCCCATAATTTGCGCTACACTGAACTTGGGTGGTATTTTTATCAGCATATGGATATGATCTTGGCACAATTCTGCTTCTATTATTTCTATTTCCTTTTGCTCGCAGAGTTTTCTTAGTATTTTTCCGATATCTACTTTTATCTGGTTATATATAACCATTCTCCGATATTTCGGCGCAAATACTACATGATACTTGCAATTCCACTTAGAATGTGCTAAACTATTTATGTCGTCCATTGTCATGACGATACCTCCTGTGTTTTTAGTTAGGTTGGCAGACCTTAACTCCATTATAACACAGGAGGTCTTTTCTCTCCATAGCTAAAGCTTTTTTTGACCACCGGCTGAGCCGGTGGTTTTCTTGCCAATACAGAAACGCCCTTCTTACAAGAGGGGTGTTTTTTGTTCTATCCACAATATCGGTTTATTCCCTAGCTCGAACTGCTTCAATGTGTAGTTATCGCAGTCTGTGTAATTTGTGCAGGCTGCTTTGCTGTTGGAAATTGGTGCGTTCTTTCCCTCCGTCGTTTACCTATCAATCCGCCAGACGAATTCTGCGCTCACTTCCACTGTGATATTATCCGGCTGCATTGCACCTGCGCTGAGCATCGGTGCAGAAGTCATTACTTCCATAGATGATCGGTAGGAAAATCCTCTTTCTTCAATTGTAAGGATCTCTCCCAGATGTGCATTAGAGGATGAGGAGATCAGGCGTTCCGCCTTTTTCTTTGCGTTCTCCGCAGCCATTTTCAGGGCTTCTTCCTTCGCAGGTTCTGCATCTTTCAGCACAAAAGCAATATGAAATTCCGGCTTCACTTTGCAAAGGCCGGCTGCATTCAGCACGGCATGGAGTTTGGAGATATCCAGCGGGAATTTGAGCAGAAGGTTATGATCGCACAACAATTTTGCCGCAGAAAACTTTGCGCAGTCTATTGCATTTTTTGCGGCAATATGCTATAATAACAATATCCATCTGCACATTGTGCGGATATAGTGTATGATTCCACCAACACAATCTGACAGCACCGGACAGGACAGAATCACCGAAACCATTCTGATTATGAAGGAGAAATGGGAAGATGAAAACACCGAAAGGATTCAAGCGGGCTCTGGCGGGCGTGCTCGCCGTTCTCACACTCGCGGGATATGTGCCCGCAAACACGCCGTGGCTTCTGAAAAAGGGCATTGGCATTGTGGCGCATGCGGCTGACATCTGGGAAAGCGGCGGCTGTGTGGTCACGCTGGATGCGGAAGGTACGCTGACCGTCAGCAAGAAAGACGGCGGGGACGGCAAGATGGCGGATTATGACAACTCAAACAATAAGCCAGCGTGGTATGATCAGCGCTCTGATATCACAAAAGTGGTGGTTGAAGAGGGCGTAACGT
Source organism: Oscillospiraceae bacterium (assembly GCA_017518255.1). Lineage (GTDB taxonomy): Bacteria > Bacillota > Clostridia > Oscillospirales > Ruminococcaceae > Firm-04. The sequence continues at coordinate 4,202 of JAFWVK010000090.1, read as the reverse complement.
CGATTGGATCATATGCGTTTTCAGACTGCACCTCAATGGCAAGTGCTGATTTGCCTGAGGGACTGGAAACAATCGGCGCAAATGCGTTTGAATCCTGCGGCGATCTGCAAACTGTGGATTTGCCCGAGGGACTGGAATCCATCGGCGACTATGCGTTTAATGAATGCGATATCAATAGCCTTGTGCTGCGCGATGGGCTGAAATACATCGGTGAATATGCGTTTGCGCAAAACAATCTGCAGAGTCTGGAACTGCCCGCTGGACTGGAAACGATCGGCAATCATGCGTTTGAAAACTGCCGTTATCTGTTCAGCGTGACATTTTCGGAGGGGCTTCAAACGATCGGTGAATCTGCATTTCAAGATTGTACTTCACTGCAAAGCCTGACGTTTTCGCAAGGACTGCAAACGGTCGGCGATCATGCGTTTGAAGGCTGCAACGAGCTGAAAAGTACGGCATTTTCAGAGGGACTGAAAACGCTCGGTCAGGATGCATTTAAGAATTGCAGTGAATTGGAAAGCGTGACATTTTCGGGCGGACCGGAAAGAATCGAAAACAATGCGTTTGACAGCTGTAACGAGATGAAAAGTGTGACGTTTTCGGAGGGTCTGCAGGAAATCGGCAGTAATGCATTTTATAGTTGCAGTTCATTAACAAGTGTGGAGTTGCCCAAGGGTTTGCAGATAATCGGCGGGTATGCGTTTGAGGACTGTGGCTCTCTGGAACATGTTACGCTTCCGGAAGGGCTGCAGGAAATCGGCGAATATGCATTTTCTTCCTGCTACTCCCTGAAAAGTGTAACATTTCCGGATGGATTGGAAAAGACCGGCTATGCTACATTTGCTTACTGTAATTCACTGGAAAGTGCAGATCTGCCCGAAGGTCTGAAGACAATTGACGACGATGCGTTTTATTGCTGCAACGAGCTGAAACGCGTTGTCATCCCCTCAACAGTGACCAGCCTTGAAGGGGCATTCGGATGCTGTTTTAAACTGAATGATGTTTACTGTTATGCTGACGCAGATACCCTCACATGGAATGAAGACAAAGATGACTATATAGGCAATAAAGGAACTGTGTTCCATGTGAAAGCCAGCCAGCTGGAGGCGTTTCAGCAGATGTACCCGGATTCCCGAAACACTTTCGCCGGTGATCTGCCGGATGAGATCAGCCTTTCCGATGCCGCTGTGACGATCAAGCCGGACACCGCGGAGGTTGAGTCCGTCAAGGTCGGCGATTATACGCTGATTCCCGGCACGGATTACACCGTGAAATATCTGCACGGCGGCACGGAGCTTGAAGCTGTGCCGGAGATCATCGGCGCCTATACTGCCGTGATCTGCGGTCAGGGCGCGTGGAAAGACACAAGCAAAGAAGTCCCCTTCACGATCGAGAAAAAAGAGAATGTGCAGTACAGCTTCGATTTTGCGGATCAAGAGCAGCTGAACGACTTGACATTCATTGATCTGGACGGAGACGGGAAAAACTGGTATCAGACTTCGCGTGACGACTGCATCGGTATGAATGGCGAAACGGGTGTTCTGGTATCAGCATCATACCAAGTGAAACCCCTGACGCCGGATAACTGGGCTATTATGCCTGCCGGTACGGTATGGAATATTGACAAGCCGGAGATGACGTTCTGGGCGAAAGCGCAGGATTATAACTATCCGAACGAGTATTTTGCGGTTTATGCGATACCGGAAAAGGAAGCGGACTTTGAACACTTCGATGCAGGCAAGTGGACAATGGTCATGGAAAAGACTAAATCAAATACAGACTTTACGGAATACAAGGTGGATCTGAGTGCATTCAAAGGACAGCGGATCTATGTTGCGATCAGACATTATGACGTCACCGATCAGTTCCTGCTGAAAGTTGACGATGTCACGCTTCCGATGGGCGATTATAAAGATCAGACCAGCATCGACGGCGCATCCGTGACGACACCGGGCTATTCTGCCGATGTTACCGTTTCGCTGAACGGCTCCACGCTGGCTCCGGGCGATTATTACCTGCTCTATAAACAGGACAACACCCTGCTGGATGAGCCGCCCACCGAACCCGGAAGCTATTTTGCCGTGATCGTCGGTATCTCTGGATACAAGGGCGTCATTGAGCATCCGTTCACAATCCGGGATGATTTTGCAGAAGCAGAACTGTCTCTCGATTATAACACCGCGAACATTGATGCGTTCACCGTCGGCGGAAAGAAGCTGACCGCTGGCAAAGATTATACCGTCACCTACATGAATGGCGATACAGTGATGTATAATGCGCCCACCGCGGTCGGAGAATACACGATTGTTATCACCGGAAAGGGCGATTATGTCGGCATCTTCCGGAAGGAATTCAAAATTCTCAGCGCAATTGATGCGTTCAACGGCGATCCTTCACAGAATCCGACAGTGACGCTCACCGAAGATGACGATATGGTTTATGTTTTACGCAATGACGGAACTTTGGATCTCAACGGGCATACCTTCGATTGCCTGTGGCTGCTGAATGAGGATCCCCAGAAAACGGTCACCGTGAAAAACGGCACGATCGGCTGGGAAAACTCCTGGGTGAACATGAACAACTGCCCGCCGGCTCTCGGAATGATCGTCCTTGAAAACATCACAATCCCTTCGTTCAGTGCAGCGGCACGCAGCGTCACCGTCAAGAGCGGAAGCTATGGGACTTTTGAGAATCTGGCTTATCAGAACCTTCCCGCGGGATACACCCCTGTCATCAGAATTGAGGGCGGCGAATTCGGAAAGCTGAATCTCACGGAAGGTGCCGGAACGTATGAGATTTGCGGCGGCATCTTCGATGAAAAACCGAATGAAGCGTATCTCGCAGATGGGTATGCGTTCTATGAGACTGCCGATCAGAAATGGGAATGCGTTTCGATTGAACCGCATGGTCACGACTTCACTGAGGCATGGGACTGGGCATCTGACATGAGCACTGCAACGCTGACACTGACCTGTGAATGCGGCGAGAAAGTTGAGAATCTTGAAGCAGAAATCACATCCGAAGAAAATGCAGATGGTACTACCACTTTTATTGCAACTGCTGAGTATGATGGCAAGACCTATACCGATTCAAAGTCCAATTCGATTTCTGTAAACTTCGGACATAATATCGCACTGGACAACAGCTTCACAATTTTCTATTATGTTGCCCGCAGTGAAGTTGAGGGATTCAGCGATCTGAAACTTACCATCAATAAGGACGGCGCTGATGAACAGACAATCACGGATTACACTCTTGATACTGTCTCCGGTAGAGACTGCTATACGTTCAAGTACAAGGGCATTGCCGCAAAAGAAATGGGCGTTGATGTGAAGGCAGTTCTTTCCGCAGAAAAAGACGGCGTCACATTCTACTCAAATGAAGATGTATACAGCATCCAGCAGTACGCAATGAAGAAGCTTGACACTACGTCCGACCAGAATCTGAAGCCTCTGCTTGTAGATATGCTCAACTACGGCGCAGCTGCACAGACCTATTTCGATTTCAGGACTGGTGAACTTGTGAATAAGAATCTGAGCACTGACATGCAGAACCTTGCGACTGATTTCGCTTCTCTCACTGTTGAAGATGATTCTGTAAAAGATAGTACTTCTGTCATTCTGGGTCACAACCTTGAGCTTGGAAACAATCTGAAGGTCGTGTATTATCTTGATCTCGAAAGCATCTCCGATAAAGAGAATGTCACTCTGGAACTTTCCTACACTGGCGTAACAGGAAAAGAATACAAGAAAACCGTTACTTTCAGCGAGATGAAGGCAGTTAAGAAAAATGTCAACGGAGTCACGAAGAATCTGTATGAGTATGATTATGATGAAATCGCTGCAAAAGATTCTCTGCAGCCGATATCGGCAACCGTCTTCAACAACGGTACTCAAATCAGCGATACGGATATTTACAGTGTTCCGGCTTACGCTCGGAGAAAGCTTGATGCTGATTCCACCACAGAAGAACTGAGAGCAGTTATTGAATCTACAATCGTATTCTACAATTCTGCAAAGAACTACTTTACCGCATAACAGATTATAACTGAAAGGAGGATCTACAATGGATCAGTATACTACACCTGTAATCAGTATCGTTGAGTTTGAGTCGGAAGATGTCATTACAACTTCTTCCAGCGAAAACCAGCTTGAACCCGATTGGTAATCGGAAAGATACGATCATAACAAAACCGCCCTTTT
>JAFWVK010000089.1 GCA_017518255.1 Oscillospiraceae bacterium | reverse complement strand
GACTGTCCGCGTCGGATATTATGAGAATGAGATCTTTCAGGAGGGAGCAGGAAATGGCAAAGTAAAAAGCGGCTATGCCTACGAATACTACAGAAAGCTCTCGGAATATACCGGATGGGAATATGATTATGTCTACGGAGATTTCAGTGAACTCTATCAGATGCTTATCGACGGCAAGATAGACCTGTTGGCAGGGCTCGCTTGGCGCGAGGACCGGGCTGAGCTGATCGGTTATCCCGATGCCGAAATGGGAAACGAGTCTTATTACCTTGTCAAGCACGACGAGGATATAAATATCACTGCGGATGCCGATACTCTTAACGGCAGAAAGATCGGCGTACTGGACAGCGCAATGGTAGGTACTCTGAACAGTTATCTCGATAACAATCATATAGACGCGGATGTTGTTAAGTATTCTGACTATACACAGCTGTTCAGTGCCTTCGATTCACATGAAGTTGATGTGCTTGCCGCAGAGAGCGACGGTGCCCACGGCAGAGAGCATTCGGAAGTTCTGACCGTTTTCGGCACGTCAGATTATTATCTGTGCGTAAACAAAGGTCGGCAGGACCTTTTGACTGAATTGAATTCCGCTCAGACGCTGCTGGCTGCCGAAGAACCCAATTATCTGAATTTGCTGAAAGCCAAATACTATTCTGTCAGCGTTACCGCAAGAGCGTTCTCGCAGGCCGAGCGGGAGTGGATGAACACTCATACATCTCTCCGTATCGGATATCTGGAGAATTATCTGCCCTACAGTGACAAGGACGATCAGGGTGAAGTGACCGGTACCGTCAAAGACATCGTCCCTGCTTTTCTGAAGACGCTGGGAATGCAGGATATAACTGTGACATACTGCGGATATAAGAATTACGATGATATGATCGCCGCAGTCAACTCCGGCGAGACCGACGTGGCTTTCCCTGTGGGCGGAGGGCTGTATTACTCCGAAGAGAGCGGCATCTATCTGTCCAATCCTGTCTCTTCCTCCCCTGCGGAGCTGGTATATAAAGGTGAATTCACTGAAGAAACCACCAAGCATTTTGCCGTAAACGAAAACAACCGGATGCAGTACTATTTCGTGAAAACGAATTATCCCGATGCGGAGATCACCTTTTATCCGTCAAGCGAGGAATGCCTTGAAGCTTTGCTCGACGGGAAAGAGGGCTGCGTGACCTTGAACGGTCTTCGGGCAAACGATATCCTGCGCAACGAAGAATACGATGATCTGTCTCATCGTCAGACGAGTTACAGCGATTCAAGATGTTTCGGCGTAAAGATCGGCAACGAAGGTCTTTTGAAGCTTCTCAACCGAGGGATCAATGTACTGGGAGACGATTACACACAGAGCATTTCATACCGGTATACCGGCGGACTGTATTCCTACAGCTTTTGGGATTCGCTGAGGGATCACATGGCGATGGTGGTAACCGTTATTCTTATCATTGCCGCAGTTATCGTATTTCTGCTTTTCCGTGCCGTGCGGCGAAAAAAGAAGGAGGTCGAAGAAAAAGAAACAGCACGTAAGGAACTTGAAGCAAAGAACAGAGAGCTTGCGGAAAGTCAGAAGGCTTTGTCGGATGCGCTTATTGCCGCAGAACACGCAAGCCGTGCTAAAACTGCTTTTCTGAACAATATGTCTCATGATATCCGCACACCTATGAATGCCATTGTGGGCTTCACGGCGCTGGCAGCCTCCAATATTGACAACAAAGAACAGGTGCAGGATTATCTCGGGAAAATATCCGTATCCAG
>JAFWVK010000088.1 GCA_017518255.1 Oscillospiraceae bacterium | reverse complement strand
ACCTCTGCTCTTTTCGCTTTCTGTTCCGCTTCAAACTCCGCAACCGTCACGGAATGGATCTGCCGGATATCTGCACGGTTATCATCATCAGACAGACCGGAAAAGCGGAAATTCGGGTGATCGAACGCCGGATACTTTGCGGCATAGACCGGATCTTTGGAGCGTATCATGACGATACAATCGCTGATCGGCATGGTTGCAAGCTCATTCTGCTGCATCAGCTCTCTTCCGAGGATAGAATTATTCTCGGAAGTGCTGCTTTGCTTGCCTTTCGTGCGGTTCTGCCCCTTGACGTCAATCGTTTCCTTTCCGAGCTGTTCCGATATGGATTTGAGTGTGGTTTCCTCCTTTCCGCCCAGGAAGATCGTTGAATCGCAGTTACCGGTGATGACTTCCCATGTCTTTTCATACCGCGCTTTGAGCTGCGCAAGATTCTGGATAATCACATTCAGGCTCATGCCCATGGATCGGACAAAGGCGATGACCTTGTCAAAGTCCGGAACCTGTCCCAATAGCGATAGGTAATCCTTTGAAGTGATCTCCGGATTTTCCCCCGCTCCACACCGTACGTGACAGTTTCCCGTCATACGGCGTTCCATCGTACTCAGATTATTTTAGTGCATACATAGTCCTGTAGCTGTAAATGTAGTTGTCGCTAGATTTCTGTCATTCCTGCAAGTTTTCGGAGTTTATTGATTTTTACAAGCTGCTTTTCATCAAGTTGCAGCATCAGCATATATTTCTCGATCTTTGTCGGTTTTGTTGCAGTAATCAGCCGGTGTGCCTCTGTGCAAAGTAAAACAAGGTTTTCGTAGCTGTTGTTTTCCTGCCGTCCGCCTTGTCGCGGCTTAATATGATGACACTCCATGTTGTGAAGTCTCAGGGGCTTGCGCGTGACCGCACAATTTCCTTTCTGCGCAATGTATCTTGAAAGCATATTGTCCGCAAATTCGATGCTCTCCCATTGGTAGGCATTTTCCATCAGATAACGTATAATTTCAAAGTTGATGGAATTCGGCACCTGATACTTTGCATCATTTTTCAAAACGTATTTGTTGACTTCCCGCCGCTTGTATTTGGGATATTCATGCTGCACATATGCAGCGGGGATAATCGGTCTGCCGTGAATCCAGCGCATTTGTCTGGACTTTCCGTAGTTTTCAGCGATAAACCTTGACCGAATTTCACCTGACTTTTCAACTGAACAGCGCCGGGTATTCTGATTTGCGCTGCCCAGCATTCCTGCAATCGGATAACCGATTTCTGAAAAATCTGCGCTGACGTGTGTTGCCATTTTATAGTAATTATGCAGTCCGCAGATCAGTGAATTATACAGGCTGATGTTTTTATCAAGTGATTTCTGGTCATTGTGAGTCAAAATACGTTTCATGCTCTCAGAGACCTTCTTTTTTGTTCTGGATTTTGCCTTGTCAGTCATATGCGATTTTACTGCATATTTCTTTCCTTTCGGCACAGCGCGGATTTTTATACCCAGAAAGTCCATATAGTTCTTTTTCAGATTGGTAATTCCGGATTTCTCTTCGCTGATTTCCAAAGAAAGTCTCTCTTTCAGCCACTTCACAACGGCTGTATAGGTTTTCTTTGCTGTCTGATAATCCCGACAAAAGATTTTGAAATCATCTGCATATCTGACGATATAGATTTCTTTCAGCTCACTTTTCTCCCGAAGCATCGCCCTCTTTTGAGATCTGTCTACAACAGTGTTTCCACGTGTATCGGTCTTGAGATACTCCTTGTTTCTCCTCGTCGGCATCATTTCCCATTGACTGGCAATCCACCAATCCAGTTCATTCAGCACGATATTGGATAATAGCGGCGATAAAATGCCGCCCTGTGGGGTTCCTGTTTCGGGTGAAATCACAATGTCTCGGAACAGGATATCTGCCTTTAACATTGCTTTGATGATTGCAAGGACTTTCAGATCATGGATGCCCATTGCCCAGATTTGTCGTATCAGTTTTGCGTGATTGATATTGTCGAAAAAGCCCTTGATGTCTACGTCTACAACAAAATGCAGGTGTTGCAGCTGTATCATTTTATAACACTGTGCGATTGCATTTTGCGCAGACCTGTACGGTCTGAAACCGTTGCTCCGCTCATGAAACTGTGCTTCACAAATTGGCTCCAAAACCTGTAACACGCATTGCTGTATCAGCCTGTCCCATATACTTGGAATGCCAAGCGGGCGCTGTTTGCCGTTTCCTTTGTCAATATAAGTTCGGCGTACAGGTTTCGGCTGATAGAAAGTCAATTTGTTTCTGATTCTTTCCACGACCTTCTGAATCGGATATTTCTGAATGTCCTTTATGATTTTTCCGTCAACTCCGGGCGTAAAGCTGCCCTTGTTCTTGCAGATATTCCGGTATGCAAGCACGATGTTTTCTTCCGAAACAATTAGTTTCATCAGATGCTTGAATGTCTTGCCCTGCTTACTCTGCTCATACAGATTGCAGAGCTTTTCCTGCAAGCCATACCGGTACATATTCTTTTCTGTCTGATTTACAGTTTCCTTCGTCATAGTAACCACCGCCTTTCAGCGTGCTTTTTCTGTGTCATACCCGAAGCTATGAAATCACTTTGTGATTACTATGTATACATATTGATAATCTGAAATACGACTTGTGCCTATCCCTCCACCGCTTGTTATCACGGCTTCATCGGTACTGTGGCACTACTCTCACAGCCCCTGAACAGCTTATACAGCATTGCCGCTTTCGACTGTAACCAGTATCGGATTGTGAACTCCACTGATCGGGCTGCTTTCCACGTTCCATAATTCCTAGCATTGGTACAGGTTAGGTCAATCCTTTAGTCCTGCAAGCATTATCCTCGATTTTCTCAGGATACGTGCCGCCTGTAACGACACAGGGTGTTTCTTCCTAACCTCTTTACTCCACCCCGCTTGCGTGCAAATTGCACTCTGGCATTTCTACCAGTCATTCGTTTAGAACCTTACACTCGGATTTTTGTCGGGCTTGTCAGGCCATTCTAACCATACTGTACCGCCGTCCGCGCTATAGGCAATACACCGCACCTCTGCGGCGCTTTCCTCGTCTGAAATTGCTTTCTCCGTTAGGATTGCTCTCACGCGACTTTCGCGGGCTTACGACTTCAGCGTTTCACACCGCCCAGCCGTCCGCAGATTTAACGTGAGCCTTTCCGGGCGTTACTCCTTCATTCGACTCATCGGAATTATAGTTCTGCGTAACTATATGTTTTGTTGTTACGCGCCGCACCTTTTCAGTGCGGAACGTGTCACACGATTCGCAAATTCGTCCTTGATGCACCGCACATGACAAGGCAGCGTACCGTGGTATTTGAAGTTCGCACGATTGGAGAGCGTGTCGAACAACTGCGTATACATCATCGACGCGAGAAAGTTGTAGGTGGCGTTGGTAGCGGATATGATGATAAAAAGCGCCGTCTTCTTATCGCCGAGCGTTTCCAGATGCACATTGTCACAGCAGGTCAGGTTTTTGAGGTTCCGCAGATTGAACCAGAAGGTTTTTACATTCGCACTGGAAACGAATGACTGTCCGGTTTCCTCCGGCGCGTTGCGGATTTCCTTATAGAGCCGGAATGCCAGCGTATCCGGCTTGCGGCGCTGCAATTCCAGAAACTCACGGTCAAGCGGACAAAGGAAACCTTTTTCCTGCCTCTCCGCAAATGCTTCATCGGATTCACCGGGATTCTGCGTCAGGAAGAATCCGTCAGGCTTCTGCGAACCCTGCGACGGATATTGCAGCCCACGCATCTTCTCTGTGATCGCGTAGAAATTGAGGTTTGTCTCATCGCGTGTGCCGGGTATGATTTTTCCGTTCTCATCAAACAGCGCATCATATTCCGACTGTTCAATCAGCAGAAACATGAGTGCCAGCAGTACGGTCTGGCCTTTCTGGCTCCAGAAATCATCCTTTTCGCCGTCGCCCTTTGTTGCCTGAAACAGCACATCCGCCATCTTCTTGACATTGTCCTCGCAGAGATCGCCGTTATGATCGTAGATGTAATGGAACGGGTTATAGTTGTTGGAGTGTTCCATCTGAATCGTGTTGAACACGCGGACTTCATAGCCCGCTTCCTGCAGCAGCTTCGCCGTCGCCTGATAGATTTCGCCTTTCGGATCGGTGATGACGAACGAAGTGTTGAGTTGAAGGATGTTGGTAATAACCCAGAACAGCGTTTTGCCGGAACCGGAGCCGCCGATCACGAGGGTATTCAGATTCAGACGATGCTGTTTCGTGTTCAGAGCAAGGTAGACATCCTTCGCCAGCACGATGTTGTAATCAACCTCAGCGCAGACGAATTCGCCCTTGTCGTCGTAGAGATACCCGCCGTTTTCATCCCGCAGCGCCAGCTGATACGGCTTTTCTCCTTCTCCGCGTGCGCACGGACTTCCTTTTCATCCGCCCACTTTGCAGAGCCGTGCTCCGTACCGCGCCGGTGCAGACGCTTCGGCTCTTCGCTGTACTTGTAGAGCGCAAAGATGCCGATTACGCAGACACCGACAAACAGCATTTTCGGTGCATAACCGCCCTTATTCGTAATTGCTGAAATGATAACTGCCGGATGCGACAGCACATAATGCAGCGCGGGGCTGATCTTGCTGCCGTCAATCGAGCCGTCTGCGCCGATCGCGTAGTCAAATGCTGCACCGAGCACAACACAGCCGATCAACAGCACAACCCCGATCACGCAAAGCACGATCAGGGTTGTCTTGTCTATTTTCTTTCGTGGATGCGGGACGGTCAGCTTTTGGCTCATCTTCTCGCCCCTCTCGGCGCGGGCTTCGGCATATCCGGTACATCAGGCGTATCCGAAATAGGAATATCCGGCTTTGCTTCGGGCAGCGGTGTCTCCTTGTGCAGATCATCCAGTACATTGCCGTCCGGATGCAACTCATGACCGTTGCCGTGTGCTGAAATGTTTTCTGCTTCCGGAAGTTCATCGGCATCTCTGAGTATCTCCGTATCTGCGAGATATTGCTCGTATTCCTCCTGCGAACTGAAAGTCAGCACCGCATCTTTTTCCATCCCGGACGCTTCAAGCATCTCTGCCTTGAGCGCTGTCCATACGGTTTTGCTGTCCTCTCCGCGTACAGGCTTGCCGTTCGCGTCCGTCGTTTCTGCGTCCGTAAACCGCGCGAGCTGCTCGCCGCCATTGCGCACAGCATAATCATGAACCACACGCGAGCCATTGTGTCCTCCTTCCACTACAATATGCTTTTTCGGGTCAGCCGCGCTGCACACGATCATTGTGTCGATTGCGCGTTCCTCGCGGTCGGTCAGGTGATTCATCGCAGTATTGAAGTCGGTCTGCTGCGCCTGAACCGCTGTGATGCGCTCCTTTACCGCATCCACGCGGATTTCCTGCGCTTTCTCGACCAGTGTTTCCGCCGTCTGCGCTGATACGCCGAGCCCTGCGATCTTTTCCGCCGCTTCCTGACGGTCAGCAGTTGAGAGAACCACCGATGCCTTTCCGTAGGCGACTGTCATGGAATCCTGCCGGACTTCCTCGATCCGGAGAACGGTCTCCGGACTCTGTGCCTCCGCTTTGCTGTAAACCTCCTTTGCCATAGATTTTGCATCCGCTTCGCTCATACCGGCATCCATATACATCGCGGACAGAAAATGCAGCGTGCGCTTTTTATCAGACAGCGTGAAATCCAGCTTTTCGGTCTGCTCGCGTGGAATGGATTCGCCCTTGTCCGTGATCTCCGTAGACCGGAACACGGTATTGACCGTGAAGCTGTCCTTGCCGGTGCGCTGAATGCTGTTCTCCACGGAATCCAGAGGCTTCTGCTTTGTTGTATACTCCATACCGCTTGCGCCGGTATACTTGTGTTCGATAATCTTCTCCGCCTCAAAATCATCCATCTGAAAAGATTTTTCTGCGGTAAGGAGTTTGGTGTCCTGCCGTGCATAGAAATCCGTCACACGGTCAGCCTTATCGGTCAGAGCGTCGAGCGTTTTGCGGTCAGTGATACCGAGCTGTTCAGTCAGCAGACTGCGTATTTTCGCCCGCGTCATGTTCTGCGGCTCCAGTACGGCGTATTTGCCGGACTGATCGCGGAAAACCACACGCGGCTTTTCGTCCTTTTTCGGCTGGACATACCAGCAGCCGAACGGCTTGGCGTACAGGCTTTCGCCCTCCAGCGTGACATTGCCCTCAATGCGGGAGAACTCGTTTTGTGCGCTGTTGCTGAAATACCGCTCCTTCTGCTTGCCTTTGAGCGCTTCCTCACCGAACTTTGCCGCTGCCAGATCAGCCTTGACCGGATCATATCCGAACTGCGTCTGAATCTGCTGTGAAACCGTTGCCTTATCCGGAATCTCATCGAATGAAATCTCTCTGCCGGAATGCAGATCTTTCAGGGTATAGAAGCCGTTTTCGTCCTTGTCAAAGGAAAAGTGTTTCTCGATTTCCTTGCACTTGGCGACAAATTCCTCGCGGACGATACGAACCGCGTCCTGATGCTTCACATCATGGAGACAATACTGATCGCCCGATTTTGTTTCGACGAACACCGCCGGAAGGTCATGCGCTTTCAGCATCGCGGTCAGGTGGGGGACTTCCCACGGCTGCACCTTGAAATTGCCGAGTGTTTCCGGCTGTACGGCAATCTTTTCCTTGATGCACTCCGTACAGATCTGCTTGAAAATGGGCAGGTCACCGCTGCGGACATTCGCATAAAGATTGTTTTTTCCTTTCGTATTGGAAAAAGCCACCGGAATTCCGTACTTTTTCGCGGTACGAGCGATGGCTTTGCGGTCCTCCTGTGAAAAGCCGTTCTGTGCGACTGACAATGCTTCGCCGGTGTTGCGGGCATTCTGAGCAAGGTCTTTCAGGGATACCTCGCCGGGTTTGATACCGGTCAGGTTTGTTGCCGATACATTCGGGGGCTTGGTCTTTTCCGGAGCCTGACTGCCGCTTTTTGCCGCCTTCATCTGTGCTCTCGCTCTGGCACGGTCATGCTCCATGCCGAGCAGCTCGCGGAACAGGCGACCGACCGAATCCAGCACCGACTTGAAAGCGGAAAGCGCGGCTTCTGCTGCCATTTCCGACACCTGCATCGAAACAGCAGTCACATCTTCGCTCATGTTCATTCTTCATCCCTCCTTCAAATGGGTATAAAAATAGACCGGTATTATAATAGTAGATAGGAATTGCGCATCATAATACCGGGCTTGAAAAGAAATATTCAGTTGTCAAGGTGCTTTTATCGGCAAGAATCCGAGCTGATTTCTGGGAGATTTTTGCCGATAGCAGGATGTGGTCAGGCATTCTCGGACGGATAGAACAGCTTTTCCGTTTCGTCCGCCTCCACAACGGTCAGTACAAGAAGCTGGGGTTCATGCCGGTTGTAGGCGATAAGCGGCGCACATCCGTCATCCACCAGCACCCCGCAGACCTGCGGGAGCATATCCTCGGTCAGAATGAACACGGATTCGTCCATCGGCGCATCCTCATCATAATTGTCGGGCTCAAACACGCCGGGAATCTCATACGGGTTGAAGTCCGGGCAGCTGTCGATGTATCGCTGAAGGCTGTTCGCCTCGACGAAATACTTGTTGTTCGCGTCCTTGAGGACATGGAACGGGCGACCGCTCCAAAATGCTCTCTTGCAGATCTCGTTCATAAAGGGCAGGCTGT
>JAFWVK010000087.1 GCA_017518255.1 Oscillospiraceae bacterium | reverse complement strand
TAATGGGGCTCCGCCCCAACCCCCGCCAAAGGGACGCTGTCCCTTTGGAATCCCACTTTATGTAAAAGATAGTAAATTCGCTCTTTATATTATACAACGGGGTCTGGGGACAATGTCCCCAGCGAGGGGTATGGGGGCAAGCAGCCCCCATTTTGAATCCGTCGGAGACACTTTATCTACAAGCTGAGGGAAGGAACTGTGTGTTCCTTCCCTCTGATTATTATTATGCGGGAACATGTGTCAGAATATAATTCAGTAAAATCTGACCGGCTTCGGTTGTCAGGTGAATACCGTCTTCAATGGCATAATGCGGATCAAGCTTGCCGTTATTGTCTTTCAGCGCTGTATTGGTATCCACGAAATAAACATTCTTTTCATTGCAAATTTCGAGCAGCTTGGAATTATAATCGTCAATCGTCGAATTCAGCAGCGGTTTGTCGCCTTTTTCGGCGGAAGCCGCAACAGGCGGAACAGAAAGTACATATATTTCGGATTCCGGTGCAGCCGCCAGACAGTCATCCAGCAGAATCCGGAACTGTTCGGCAGATTCATCTGCCGGATGGGAAGCAAGGGTTTCCGTTCCGAACATCAGATAAATCGGACAGGATGCACTGTTGATTGCGGAAAGAATCCGTATGGTACTGTCGTTCAGCATGACATACTCTTTTTTATAATTCAGCAATGACAGCCGGTCACTTGCATATACGCTGTAAGGTTTCAGCAGACCTGCAAGGCCGAGATTATAGATATTGGTCTCGCCGAGAAACGCACAGGTTTCCAGATATTCCGCTGTCTGCGGAGCCGCAGATTCCGGAACCGGATTGGTTTTCTTCGGACCGGACGGAACCGAAGGTGTATCCTCCTCGCTTGTTTCCCCGTTCGGAACATCAATCAGCGAATCGGAAACAACAGAGGATTCGTCAGTGACCGATTCCTCTGCATTGCCGGAATCCGGCGGCAGCTCAGCGACTGACGAACTGTTTGTCGCCGGTGTTTTTTTCGGGTCCGGATGGAAATTGATTTTATAGAGATATGCACCGAAGCAGAGAATAAGGCTGAAAATCCAGAGCAGCACCAGTCTGCTGAACTTAAAGCGAATGACCGGACCGCGGTGCTTGTTTTGTTTCCTGACTTTGCGCTTGGAACGCTGCGTCGGTTTTTTCAGCGTCATTTTTTTTCCGCCTGCCATTAGGAAGCTCCCTTCTGTATACCTGCGCCGTGATAAAGGCTGAACGGTGTGAGACACCGTGATAAAAACAAAATTACCGCCGCTGCCGGAAAACATATTCCTCCGGCAGTGACTTTTTATATTATAGCGGATTTCCGCTTTTTTTGCAAGCGTTTTTTCCGAATTTTCAGAAAAATCAGAATAAATTCAGAAATCCGGCATCAGCTGCCGAAGATTTCCTTCATTTCCGCCTGTTTTCCGCAGCTCAGTCTTCCTTCCGGACATTTTCCCGTTACAAAGCAACTCGGTCCGAAATACCGGAACACGGAGGGCGCGGTCTTGCGCAGTTCCCGAAGCAGGCTGACTGCACAGGCACGGATTTCCCACTGTGCGCGGCTGCATGTACGCAGTTTGATAAAATGCAGCAGCTCTCTGCCGTTCATGGCACAGGTAACATGCAGCTGATTACCGGCAAGCGCAAAATACTGAACGGTATCTTCCGGCAGACCGTTTTGCAGCATTTCCCGCAGAACAGCGGTATTCCGGCGGAATGCGTCCTGATAACACCGAAGCGCCTCCGGATTTCCGGAAACAGATTCCGGAATGATATATGCATTCTGCAAAACTGCCTGTGTCACATGCGGAACCAGAACTGTCTGGACACGGTGACGCACCAGATGCGTAATTGCGGCAAGCGAAAGATTCCGGATTTCAAAATGCGCATGAATGAGTTCCAGCTCACGCGGGCGCTCTCCGCAGATGACTGCTTCCGGATCGGGAAGATTCCCGGATACAGTCATCCAGTTTGAGGCAGATGCCTGAAATACCGTTTGCAGCTCTGATTCGGCAGGAAAGCATCCGTGCAGCAGAACCTGTGCCGTTTCCGCATGAGGTTCCTGAACAGCAGGCAGTGCTGCCGGCAGTGCGTACCGGTCATTTTCCGGAACAGCGCGCGCACGAAGGATTTCAGGTACATTCGGAAAATAGGCACGGAGCTGTTCGAGCAGAGATTCTCCGAGCATTTTCAGCTCCGGATAGAGACTGCCTCTGCCCTGTGTCATGACATGCACCATATGCAGCAGTTCTCTGGCATTCATCGTGCAGTAAAAATGACTGCGGAAGCAGTACGGAAGCACGAAGCGGGCATCTTCTTTCGGAACACCGAGTTCCAGCAGGGCGGCATAATCCGAAAAGAGCGACTGCATATGTTTTGTAAAGCGCTCCTGCACCGACTGATCCGGAAGCGCCGGAACATAGAATCCGGCGTTTGTATAATCGACGTAACGGCGCGATTTTACCGTATAGGAACCAAGGCGGAATTCAATGACAAATTCTTCGGCAAACACGCTGACGCTGTCAAATGCGACCGTAAAAAACGAATGCTCCAGCACAGATGTGTGACCGGAAGCAACAACCTTTTCAATCAGGGTTCCGTTATTATCCTTGGTTTTTGCGCGCTCAAAAATTTCCAGCGCGGTTCCCTCCGTTGTGGAAATCCGCGCAGCAGAGGCACAGACCGTTTCGCCGGCTGTGGAACATGCGATGATTTTTGCGGCTGCTTTCTGCATGACCGGGTATCTCCTTTCCGGAACATTTTCGCATCTCCGGCAGAGGAAGGGAAACAGCGTCCCCGGTTCCAATCTGCCGGAAACACGGAATATTACTTTGTTTTCAGCTGATTCTTAGCTGCGGTCAGGGTATTGCGCATCAGAATTGCTCTTGTCATCGGACCGACACCGCCCGGAACCGGTGTAATGGCGGATGCGATCTCCGCGACCTCATCATAGCAGACATCGCCGACAAGCTTACCGGCTTCGTTTCGGTTCATGCCGACATCAATGACAACTGCGCCGGGTTTGACCATATCCTTTGTGACGAATCCGGCTTTTCCGACTGCTGCAACCAGAATATCAGCCTGTCTGGTCTGCTCTGCGAGATCTTTCGTCCTGGAATGACAAATTGTAACGGTTCCGTTGCGGTGCAGAAGCAGCATTCCCATCGGTTTCCCGACGATATTGCTTCTGCCGATGACAACACAGTGCTTTCCGTTGATATCAATGTTCATCGCATCGAGCATTTCGATGACGCCGGCAGGCGTACACGGCAAAAACTGATAATCACCGATCATAATTCTGCCGACATTCTCCGGATGAAAGGCATCCACATCCTTGGCGGGAGAAATCGCATGCAGAATTGTCTGTTCGCAGATCTGCTTCGGCAGCGGAAGCTGCACAAGGATACCGTTGACAGTGCTGTCATCGTTCAGCTTTCTGACCAGTTCCAGCAATTCCTCCTCGGTTGTCTCCTCCGGCAATGCATATTCATAAGAAGCAAAGCCGCATTCCGCACAGTCCTTCTCCTTGTTGGAGACATACACGCGAGATGCGGGATTATTGCCGACCAGAACCACGGCAAGACCGGGCTTCATGCCGGCTGCTTTGAGCTTTTCGACCTCCGTGCGGACTTCTTCTTTTACCTGTGCGGCAATTTTCTTGCCGTCGATGATTTCTGCCATGACAGAATCCTCCTGATAATATAATAGATGTATCATCCGGCGCTGTATTCAGCCGGGGTTATGCTGCAATCCGTACGGCGTATTCAGAAATGCGCTGCTGTCACATTTGACATGCTCCGGCATCACAACGTCCGTCAGAGCCGTGCAGTCCTCAAAGGCACCGCTTTCGATTTCCTTTACGCTTTCCGGAATGGTAATCCGTTTCAGGGAAGAGCAGCCGGAAAATGCGCTCCAGCCGATTTTTTTGACAGTATCCGGAATTGTGATATCTGTCAGAGATGTGCAGTTTTCAAAGGCACAGGTAATCTCCCGGATACCGGGGGAAAGCGCGACTTTTTTCAGTCCCGTGCAATTGGAAAACGCCATAAAAAGATAGGGAATTTCTCCGCGTACGGTGATTGTTTCGAGTTGCTCGCAGCTTCCGAAGGCATGACGCCCCAGCTCAGTGACATGCTCCGGAATTTCGATTTCTTTAAGCCCGAAGCAACGGAAAAAGGCGTGCTTTCCGATTTTAGTAATCCGATCGGAAAAAGAGATTTCCGTCATGCTCGGGCAGGCAGCAAATGCACCGTCCGGAATTGCCGTAATTCCTTCGGGCAGAGAAATCTTTTGCAAAGAGGAACAGCCGCAGAACGCACCTGTTCCGATATAAGTCAGTCCTTCCGGAAGGATCAGTTCCGTCAGTCCCTCACAGCCGCGGAAGGCATTGCTGTGGACAGAGCAGACAGAATCCGGGAGTATTATTTTTTTAAGATGTTTACAGTTCTGGAAGGCATCCGAGCCGATTTCCGTAACGGTATCCGGCACGGCGGCGGTATCATCCGTTCCTGTATATGCGGTTAGAGTTTGACCGCTGATCTGGAAGTCGGAATCGGAATTCCGCTGAAAGACGGTTCCGAAAATATTGAGCTTCGGCATGAGAGATTCCCCTCCCTTCCTCAGGCGCTGTTTTGTATCTTCCGAAAGCCCGTAAAAATATTATAGCATACGAAGTCTGCTTTGTCAATGAAAAACAATCGTATTCTATAGAATTGCGGAGCATGCGGGCGCGGCGCGACGGAGCCAGAGAGGAGAGGGTAAGGAAAGAGGGAGCGCGCAGGGGGAGAACCTTAGGTCGGCAGTGCCGACAGCCAAAACCGCTTCCCGATCTGATTTGGAACAGAAAGATTGTCAGTTTTGCTAGTCTGAACAGTGCAGATTCTTTTTTGAATAGTGCAGATTCTATTTTGAGCAGTCAGATTGCAGAACTCGAATTATGTTTAGTATTCCTGTGACTGTGCCTCTTCTATACCACCATAGAACGGGAAGCGGTCTCGCCAGCGCGAGCTCCGCGCCGGTCGGCAGTGCCGACAGCCAAAACCGCTTCCCGATCTGATTTGGAACAGAAAGATTGACAATTCTGCTAGTCTGAACAGTGCAGATTCTATTTTGAGCAGTCAGATTGCAGAACTCGAATTATGTTTAGTATTCCTGTGACTGTGCCTCTTCTATACCACCATAGAACG
>JAFWVK010000086.1 GCA_017518255.1 Oscillospiraceae bacterium | reverse complement strand
TAATGGGGCTCCGCCCCAACCCCCGCCAAAGGGACGCTGTCCCTTTGGAATCCCACTTTATGTAAAAGATAGTAAATTCGCTCTTTATATTATACAACGGGGTCTGGGGACAATGTCCCCAGCGAGGGGTATGGGGGCAAGTAGCCCCCATTTTGAATCCGTCGGAGACACTTTATCTACAGGCTGAGGCGGTACCGGAATTACTCCGGTACCGCCTCTTTTTAGATTCTGTTATTCGGTAAACAGCGGTGTCGAATAGTATCTGTCGCCGCTGTCGGGCAGAAGTGCAACAATCGTCTTGCCCTTGTTTTCGGGACGCTTTGCAAGCTCCAGTGCCGCATGAAGTGCTGCGCCGGAAGAAATACCGACCGAGATGCCCTCTTTTCTGGCAAGCAGCTTTGCCTCCTCAAATGCAGCATCATTCGAGACCGTGATGACCTCATCATAAATTTTCGTATCCAGTGTATCCGGAACAAAGCCTGCACCGATGCCCTGAATCTTATGTGCGCCTGCCGTACCCTTGGAAAGAACCGGAGAGCTTTCCGGCTCAACCGCAACAATCTTCACATCCGGCTTCTGCGATTTCAGATATGCACCGACACCGGTCAGCGTACCGCCCGTACCGACGCCTGCGACAAAGATATCAACATTGCCGTCTGTGTCCTTCCAGATTTCCGGTCCGGTCGTTGCCTGATGCGCAGCCGGATTTGCCGGATTCACGAACTGTCCCGGAATAAAGCTGCCCTCGATCTCCGCAGCAAGCTCCTCCGCCTTTGCAATGGCACCCTTCATACCCTTGGTGCCGTCGGTCAGAACAAGCTCCGCGCCGTAAGCCTTGAGAATATTCCGGCGCTCTGCGCTCATCGTTTCCGGCATGGTGATGATAATGCGGTAGCCCTTTGCCGCCGCGATTGCTGCAAGCCCGATGCCGGTATTGCCCGATGTCGGCTCGATGATGACCGAGCCCTTTTTCGGCAGGCCCTTTTGCTCCGCATCCTCAATCATCGCCTTGGCGATTCTGTCCTTGACACTTCCTGCCGGATTGAAATATTCCAGCTTTACCAGCAGCGTGGATTCCAGAGCAAGCTCCTGCTCGACGTTGACGACCTCGACCAGCGGTGTGTTGCCGATCAGACCCAGTGTACCCTTATAGATGTTAGACATAATGATTTCCTCCTGAATAATTTATTTAAGTTATTTGAGTTCATTTTGAATGCAAAGCGGCTGCCGACATCGTGACATTCGTCCGAAGCGCCGGTTCTGCCGAAGAAGCTCTGTTAAAAACAGTGTCATGGCATCTTCTCCCTCCATTGCCTATCGGTATAATATGATTATAGCATAGTATTCCTATCTTGTCAATAAGAATTTCAAAATTATTCTGCCGAATATCTCAAACGAATGCGGCAGGATATCTGTACGATTCATACAAATTCCCATCCGTTTATCAGACACAGCGCAGGTTTTCCGTAAAAATGCGAGCCCCTGACTGATATCAGGGACTCGCATAAGAAATATACAATTTTTATGTGCTGTAATCCGGATTACTGATTGCCGAGCTTGGAATAATCAATAAGACCTGCCAGATATTTCAGGAGCTTGGTCAGATCATCGGTTTTGATCTTGCCGTCATATTCCACATCTGCATTCAGCTTGCCCTGTTCCGTCACGCCGCACTTTGTATCCTCTGCTGCCACTCTTGCCAGAAGAACAGCATCCAGAACATTGACGTCATCGTTGCAGTCGGCATCGCCCCAGCGAATGTTCTGATTCTGCGGTTTTGTGGTTTCGGTTGTTGTGGTGGTCGTTTCGGTTGTGGTATCGGGATCCGGATTATCATTGCCTGCGCCGATATCCGCGCCGGAATAGCCCTTTGTGCCGTCAGGCTGTGTGCCCCAAACCTGCTGACCGTTTGCAAACATGACGAAGTTTTCGTTCACTGCTTTGGGATTCTTGATGCTGTCGGTTGCACCAACGCCCTTATAGGAAGGGTCATTGGACGGATCCCATGCACCGGTAGTCGGCTGACCGGCAATGGCATCGGGAATGGAAACGCGGAACTGCACCTCATCGCGGTGCTCAGACTGTCCGGTCGGCATGATTGCTCTGCCGTCCTCGAACTTGATGCTTGCGTAATAAATGTTATCCTTGTAGTGATGCGGACCGGTGACAGTTGCGTAGCCCTGAGCACCGGCGCTGTACTGCTGAGATTTGCCTTCGACGGTGACCTGATCAGCAGTCAGTCCTTTTTCGATCGCTTCGGTAATATCAAAGTAATAGCGTACCTCGATATCCTTCTGCACTCTTGTCGGCCATGCGGTGTGGTTCATTGCCCACATCTTGATTTCGGTGTAGGAGTTGCCGGAGCCGTTCAGCACAGCTGCGACTTCCCATTCTGCCCACTTCGGAGTCTCAGTCGGCGGGAAATCAGCGAGCGGAGAGCCGCCGTTTTCGTCGAGCATTGCGCAGAGAACTGCGGTGTAGCCTGCGTTATAGTCGATCGCAACCTCAGACTGCTCATAGTTGGAAACGCCGATCTCATCCATGTTATAGGAGCCGTCGCTCTTCGGACCGCCGATCAGTGCACCGTAAAGGGTGTGCGCATATTCGGTCTGCCAGCCATCTTCTCCGCCGGATGCCTTACCGAGCTCATTCCAGTGGTCATCATGAATACCGGAAGCTGCTCTGTGATGAATCGCAACCGGGTTCTTCTTGCCCATGCCAAGAACATAGCAGAGGTCAAGCGCGTTGTCGCCGAAGCAGTAGTTGACCTGAGAATCTGCCCACTTGTTGTACTTGTCAGCGTTGCTGCTGCCCTTCAGAACCGTATCGCAGGCGAGCTTGGTCAGCCATGCAGTATTGCAGGCATGACGCAGGCAGCCCCAGCCGGTCAGGTGCGAAAGGCCGTCCGCAGTAATATTGCCCTCAAACGGCTTGACATCGCTGTCGCCGGAGCCCATCCAGTAGCGGATGTGCTTGTCAATGTGATTGATCCATTCTTCCTTGCCGGTGATCTGTGCATAAAGCAGTGCAGCTGCCTGCGTGGTATCGTCCCATGCAAGGCCCCATGTGTATTTCCAGTCGGTAGACTGGTTTTCCTTCGGGAAGTTCGGAATATAGTCGCTTGCGATCTTGCTCAGATAGCTCTCATCGCCGGTTGCCTTATAGAGCCAGCAGGCGGCATACATACAGTCATCCAGCCATGTGGAGGTATTATACATATTCGACATACCCTTGATGTCCTCGGAGCTGCGGATTTTGTCTGCGCCGCTAAAGAGATCCTTTGCATGCTTGAGGTAGTTCTCATCCTTGAAGATGATATAGCCTTGTGCGAGTGCGGCTGCGGAAAGCGCTGCAACCGTAGAATTCTTGACCGTGTCGTAATCGCGTGTCCAGTTACCGAATTTCAGATGATGCTTGCGCAGATAGACTTCCGGAGAACACCAGACAACGTGGTCATCTTCGTCGCCGATCGTACCGATCATTTCTCCTCCGCCGAGATCACAGTTGAGAACATAGTCCATCGCAAATTTCATGTTGTTCTTGTAGAGCTCGTCCAGCCCTGCTTTTTTGACCGCATCCTCATATTCCAGATAACCCCATGCCATGATAGAGACAGAATATGCGTTGGTCAATGTGAATTTGAAGTGGTCGCCGGCATCGTACCAGCCGCCCGGCACCTTGTCGGTATCCTTGCCGCTCTCATCAACCATAGAGTCGGCTCTCCATTTCACCATGTTCCACTCCGGCAGCACACCTGACTGCTGGACTTCATAGAAAAACATGGATTTTTGCAGTGCTTCCGCATAATTATACTTGGAAGCAGCCGCAGCCGGCGTACTGAATGCGCTGACCGGCAGTGCAGTACCCGTAAGCACAGCCGCAGAAAGCATGGCTGCAAGCTTTTTGGATTTCATACGAAATTCCCCCTCATAATAAATTTCGGCCGATATGCCCTCCCGCATATTGCACCATTTATATCATACCACGTCTGCGGGCGGTTTGTCAAGAGAAACTGCTTTTTTTCGTCAAAAAACGGGCATCGCTCAAAACGGTGCCGGATAAGGTTTTCCCCCATAAAAAAGTAATAGCTATGTGACCGAACGTCACATAGCCGCAAGAGAAAGTGAAATCAACAAACATAGGGGATTGGGGGATTTGAAACAAGGTTTCTTCAACCTTGATGTTATTATATCCCATAAATCTGAATTCCCCCTGAATTCAGCATGAACAATTTGTGAACGGTCGGAAAGTTTTTTATGAACAAAAAGCGGAGGCAGCTTTTCCCGCTGTCTCCGTCAGTTTGCTTCGCAAACGTGCGCTGTCCACCATTATAATGCATCGCAGATACCGCTTTATCTGCAAGCTGAGGGGAGAGAAAACGCTTGTTTTCCCTCAGCATGATCTGCTGCGTCATTTCTGGTGAAAATCCAGATTTGCGATGAAATTCGCGGCAGTCATAACCGCCCGGACCGGAAGCGGCATCAGAATCCTCTGTGCATTTTTCAGTTCCTTCCGGATCTGAATATGCTGCGGACAGTGCCGCTCGCATCTGCCGCATCCGATGCACTTTGTCATATCGCTGCGATTCTTTTTGAATGAGGTCACCTGAAAATATTCCCGTCTTGCGGCATTTTTCTTTTCGAGGAATGCTTTGTTATAGCAGCTGAATGCAGCCGGAATATCCACGCCCTGCGGACATGGCATACAGTACCGGCAGCCTGTGCATCCGACTTTTGCATGTTTGCGGATTTCTGTCCGGATGCTGCGGATCAGCGCCTGATCGGATTCTGTGAGCGACCCTGCCGGTGCAGTACTGACCGTTTTGACATTCTCTTTGAGCATTGCAAGCGAATTCATGCCGGACAGCACGCAGGTAACTTCTTTCTGATTCCAGAGCCAGCGAAGTCCCCATTCGGCAGGTGAACGCCTGACAGGGTAATTCGCAATCAGTTTGCGGGCGGAGGCAGGCAGATTACTGACCAGTCTTCCGCCGCGAAGCGGTTCCATTATAATGACCGGGATGCCTTTGGATGCGGCATAGCGCAGACCGCGCTTTCCTGCCTGCGTGTGCTCATCCAGATAATTATACTGAATCTGGCAGAAATCCCAGTCATAGGCATTCAGCAGTTTTATAAAGGTATCGGTATCGCCGTGGAACGAGAAGCCGATCTGCCGGATTGCGCCCTCCTCTTTCTTGCGTTCAATCCATTCTATGATGCCGAGCGCCTTCATTCTTTCCCATGACTGAATGTCACTTAACATGTGCATCAGATAACAGTCGATATAATTTGTACGGAGACGGGCAAGCGATTCCTGAAAATATTTCTCAATGCCGGCGGAAGAATGAATCAGATAATACGGAAGCTTGTCCGCTATCATGATTTTTTCGCGGCAGCCGTTTTTTTCGAGAATTTTTCCGAGAGCGGCTTCGTTTCCGGAATAGACATATGCCGTATCAAAGTAGTTGATGCCGCACTTGACTGCCGCCATGATTTCGCGCTCTGCTTTTTTCAGATCAACCTTGCCGCCGACAGTCGTAAACCGCATGCAGCCGTAGCCGAGTGCAGAAATTTTCGTTCCGTTCTTCAGTGTTCTGTACTGCATAAAACATCCTCCTTGTCTGAATCCGCCTTATCTGTTATTTTTTATTATTATAGCACAATTATCCCGTAATGTAAAGAACTTTATGCAGAATCAGCGTTACGGGCACTCATCTGCTCATGGTTCACAGCCGCTTTGCAGAGGCACGGCATATGCCTGCCGATGTCTGTGCATTCCGAACACATTTCACCGGACTTCAAAGAAAAACTATGAGAATCCTGCGCATTTTTTTATCAGGACTTGCATTTTTTACGGTTTTATATTAAAATAAAGCAGTATGCAATTATAAATATAAAGGCGAACAGCCGGTTGAATCAGGTGTGAAACAGATGAAACAATCCAAGAGAATACACCGCCGCAAATATACGGCATTGCTGAAAGCACTGCTGTTTATCTGTGTAACGGTTTTTATTATGATGATTACGATTCTCCGGATCGTGAAAACGGTCCGCAGCAAGGAGTATCCGGCTGCACAGCGTGAGCTGGCACTGTCTGCCGATAACTGTGCAGAGGCAAAAATCGCGAAAAACTGGCTGCCTGAGCAGTCAGCTTCGCTTTCTCCGGCAGAGCAGCTTCCCGCACCGGAACCGGAGCACAGAGAACTGCCGCTGAATGCTCAGACCGCACCCGCTGCGGAAACAACACAGCAGGAAACGGAATTCATTGATATTTCCGGACAGTATTACCGCGGGAAAATCATGCTGATAAAAGATCCCTCCCGCGTGTATGTCGGCGTGTCCGGACCGCTGGGCGGCAATAATGTCGGAAAAAAGATTCCGGATATCATTGCTTCCTACGGTGCGGCAGGCGGCACCAATGCCAGCGGTTTTGTCGATGATATGGGAAAAGGAAACGGCGGAACACCGCTGGGACTGGTCATCTCGGAGGGCTCAATGAAATACGGATATGCGGGCGGCTCCTATGAGGTCATCGGATTTGATAAGAACAACAAACTGCACTGTGCATGGATGACAGGTCAGCAGGCGCTCAATATCGGTATCCGCGATTCCGTCTGTTTCGGTCCGATTCTGATTTCAAACGGCAAAAAAGCAGGCAACCTGAAAACGGTGAATTATAATCCCCGGACTGCGATCGGTCAGCGGGAGGACGGAACGGTCATTCTCCTGATTCTGGAGGGCAGACAGATTTCCAGCATCGGCGCAACGCTGGATAATATTGCGGATATCATGCTGGAATACGGCGCAGTGAATGCCGGTAATCTGGACGGCGGTTCTTCCTCTGTTCTCTATTACAAAGGCGAACAGCTGACAACCGGTTCTTCCCTGCGCGGTACGCGCTCGGTTCCGACTGCGATTCTGATAAAGCCGGAATCCGGACAGGGAGGCAGCGATGAAACAGAATAAACCGCAGCATTTTGCCGGGCACGGACAGGAGGAGCTGCACTCCGGCAAAGAATATGCACCGCTGCACGGAAGTGATTCCCCGGACGCATTTCAGCAGGCGGACGGAACCGGCCGGCATAAAAAGCGCAGACGTCCTCCGCTCGATGAAAACGGAAAGCCGAGAAAACGCAGACGCCGTCCCCCGCTCGATGAAAACGAAAAACCGAGAAAACGCAGACGGCCCCCGCTCGATGAAAACGGACGGCCGAGAAAACGCAGACGGCCTCCGCTCGACGAAAAACAAACCCGGATCGGCGGAACAGAACGCCGCAGAAAACCCGTTCGGAAAAAAGCTGCAAAGCGCAGAAAATTCCGCTTTCCGTTCTGGATTCCGGCATTTGTGCTTTATACGGTGCTTCTCGTCTGGCTCTCAGGCAAAATCGTGATACGGGTACGCTCCTATATGTCGGAATACGAAGCTTCCAGACCGCAGTATGTCATGGATGCCTATATCAAACAGCTCGATGAATCCTTCTATGAAAAGATGCTGGAGCAGGGCGCTGCAAATCTTCGTTCCTCCGAATATGAATCGGCAGAGGCAATTCTTTCGGCAATGCCTGCCGATACGACGATGCATACGTATTCGTACCGGAAGAATGCCGACGCTTCTTCCGAAGGAAACCCAGTGTATGATATCATCTCCGGCGGAAAAGCAATTGCAAGAATCCGGCTCCATAAGACGGACAGCACCGAGCGGTACGGAATGACACTCTGGACAGCGGGAGAACCCGAAAGTCTGATTACAGTCAGCGCACAGCCGCAGTACGGAGTCTCTGTGACAATCCCGGATCATGCGGTTCTCCGGATTAACGGTCACGAGGTTCCGGCATCGGAAATGAGCGAAGCAGAACCGGAAATCAAATTTGATGAGATTGCACTGAAATACGGTGAACAGCCCGGCGCACTGCATTATGAAGCCGACGGCTTTTATCTGCTGCCGAAAATTGAGGTAACCGATGCGGAGGGCAGGGTTCTGAAACCGGTTTCACCGCCTGCCGAAGATGCCGCATTGCAGGAATATATTTTTGAACGCGCCGATGAAGACGCGCCCGATGAACAGCTGCTTCAGCGCATCCGCGCTCTGACAGACGCTTATATCAATCACGTAACCTATACCGGCAGAGATGCCGACAAAACGATCAGCGTACTCAATCAGTATATGCTGACCGGAGGACCGGCAATCCGGCTGATGCGGACAATTGTCGGCGATATCAAATGGAATAACCCGTTTTATTCCCGCGATACCAAGGGCATCGAAGTCTCGCATGTCAAATTTTATTCGGATAAGCTCTGCACCTGTCAGGTTGATTTTGATATTTCCTATACACTGTTTATCACAAACCGCTATGCCGGCTCCGTAACATGGGTTATGGTCAAAAGCGGCAATTACTGGTATGCCGAAGACTTCATTCTGAAACCGCCTGCAGAAACCTGACATATACGGATCATCCCGCGTCCTGTAAAGGCGCGGGATTTTTTCTGCGGCGCTCGGTAAATACCCCATGAAGGTATATCATAAATGCAGAACGGACATGACAAAGAAGGAGACAGAATCCCGAATCATGCAGCAAATGCGGATGCCGGAAAAGCGAACGCTCCGATGAGGAGCGCTGGCGGCAGACTGTGAGCTGACGGCAGTCCGGTAATCTCCCCGCCTGCATTGCCTCTTGACAAATCCGAAAAAAAGCAGTATAATGAATTCGTTCTTCGGGGTATGTGTAATTCATAACCGACGGTGACGGATACAACCCGTATCCGAAGTCCGTGAACCTGTCATATCAGGCTGAGCCGGTGAGATTCCGGCACCGACGGTACAGTCCGGATGGGAGAAGAATGTTTGCAGATCATGCGTACAGTCCCCGAAGCGCTATGCTTCGGGGACTTTTTGATGCATTCGGAGGATACTATGACAGATGCGGAATGGATGCTGCGGGCATGCAGGCTCGCGGAAAAAGGAATCGGCTTTGTCAATCCGAATCCGCTGGTCGGGTGCGTGATTGTCCGGGACGGAAACATCATCGGTGAGGGATATCACGAGCGGTACGGTACGCTTCATGCCGAGCGCAATGCACTGAAAAACTGTACCGAAGACCCGCGGGGTGCAGTGATGTATGTGACACTGGAGCCCTGCTGCCATTACGGCAAAAACCCGCCCTGTACGGAAGCAGTGATTGCCGCCGGAATCAGAAAAGTCTTTGTCGGCTCGGACGACCCCAATCCGCTGGTCGCGGGAAAGGGACTGCAAATGCTGCGGGATGCCGGAATCACGGTCGAAACCGGTGTCTGCAAGGAAGAATGTGACCGGCTGAACCGCATCTTTTTTCACTATATCACAAAACAAACTCCGTACTGCATCCTGAAAACAGCTATGACAGCCGACGGAAAAACCGCAACCAGAACCGGCAGTTCCAAATGGATTACCGGCGAGGCGGCAAGGGCGCATGTCCATGAGACAAGAAAGCGCGTCGCTGCGATTGTCTGCGGCATCGGAACGGTGCTTGCCGATGATCCGATGCTGAACTGCCGGACGGAAAACCCGAGCAATCCCTTCCGGATTGTCTGCGACAGCCGGCTGCGTATTCCGATGACAAGCAGACTGGTACAGACCGCGCGTGATATTCCGACCGCAGCCGCCTGCTGCTTTCCCGATCCGGAAAAACAGCGGATGCTCGAAGCAGCCGGTGTGCAGGTGCTGATACTGCCGGAGGAAAACGGGCATGTCAGCCTGCGTGCGCTGATGCGGAAACTCGGAGAAATGAAGCTGGACAGTGTGCTGCTGGAGGGAGGTGCCGAGCTGCATGAGGCTGCGCTCCGTGCCGGTATCGTGCAGCAGGTACAGATTTACATTGCACCGAAAATCTTCGGCGGAAATGCCGCAAGACCTGCAATCGGCGGGCTCGGTGCCGAAACGGCGGCGGATGCTTATTTGCTCTCTGCACCGGAGATCACACGGTTCGGAGATGACATCCTGCTGGAATATACGGTAAAGGAGGCGGGCGCTTGTTCACCGGAATCATAGAAGAAATCGGTACGGTCAGGCAGATTCAGAGCGGAAATTCTTCCTGTATTCTGACGGTTTCCGCTAAGACTGTGCTGACAGATGTCCGCATCGGGGACAGCATCGCAGTCAACGGCGCGTGCCTGACCGTGTGCCGCTTTGATGCAGGCAGCTTTTCGGCGGATGTGATGCCGGAAACCATGCGCCGCACCAATCTCGGAAGGCTGCGCCCCGGCAGCAGCGTAAACCTCGAACGCGCCATGCCTGCAAACGGCAGATTCGGCGGGCATATCGTAACAGGTCATATCGACGGAACCGGAACGGTCGGCAGAATGAAGCGGGAAGAAAACGCCGTCTGGGTGACAATTGCTGCGGATGCGGACATTATGCGGTATATTGCAGAAAAGGGCTCTGTTGCGATCGACGGCATCAGCCTGACGGTCGCCCGTGTCTCGAAGCAGGATTTTTCTGTTTCCGTCATTCCGCATACCGGAAGGGAAACTACCCTGCTCTCCCGCCAGCCGGGTGACACGGTCAATCTCGAATGCGATATCATTGCAAAATATACCGAAAAAATGCTCAAGCCGCAGAAAACCGGCGGGCTCTCTGCGGAGTTTCTGATGCGGCACGGGTTTCTGTGATGCCGTGAGCAGATTGAGTATTACCGGAGGAATCAGAAAATGTGTATGACCGAACTGATGAAAAATGACGATTGCGGCATCCGTGCAATGTCCGAAATGGCTACTTCCATTGTAAGAGAACATTTTGATCCTTTGATCGGAAAAGCCCAGAATGATTATATGCTTTCCCTGTTTCAGACGGAATCATCCATAAAGGAACAGCTGGAAAACGGTTCCAGATATTTCTTTGTCAGGGACGCTGACAGAAACGTCGGATTTCTCGCATTTTATCCAAAAGAACATGGTATGTATATCAGTAAATTTTATTTATATAAAACAGAGCGCGGAAAGGGCTATGCACATAAAATGCTTGATTATGTCATCAATGAAGCCAAAAAAGCCGGAAAGAACTGCATAGAATTAAATGTCAACAAACGCAACAGCGCCTGTCAGGTTTATGAACATCTGGGATTCAGAATCATTCGTTCCGTAAAGAACGATATCGGTCACGGCTTTTTTATGGACGATTATGTATACAGGCTTGATATATAAATGCTGTTTCTTACAGGAATCACAAAACACGAAAAGAGGTTTGATATGAATACAGACCAGAATACTGCATTCCGGTCAATTGAGGAGGCTCTGGAAGCACTCAGACAGGGAAAGCTGATTCTCGTCACGGATGACCCGGACAGAGAAAACGAAGGCGATCTGATCTGTGCAGCGGAGTTTGCAACGACCGAAAACGTCAATTTTATGGCAACCTTTGCCAAAGGGCTGATCTGTATGCCGATGGATCATGCCCATGTGCAGAAACTCGGACTGCGGCAGATGGTCGCAAACAACACAGACAATCACTGCACCGCCTTTACGGAATCCATTGACCATGTCCGGACGACAACCGGCATTTCTGCCGAGGAACGCGGACTGACTGCGCGGATGTGTGCGGCTGCCGGTGCGGCGCCTGCAGATTTCCGCAGACCGGGGCATATGTTCCCGCTTGAGGCGCGTCCGGGCGGTGTACTGGAACGGAACGGACATACCGAAGCAACCGTTGATCTGCTGCGGCTTGCGGGGCTTGCACCCTGCGGGCTCTGCTGCGAAATAATGGCAGACGACGGACATATGATGCGGATGCCGGAGCTTGCCGCATTTGCGGAAAAACACGGTATTCTGATGACAACAATCAAGGATCTGCAATGCTACCGCAGAATGCACGATGCCTTTATGGAACGGGTTTCCTCTGCGCATCTTCCGACGAAATACGGCACCTTCACACTGTACGGCTACCGGAACCGCATTACCGGCAGAGAGCATGTTGCGCTGGTCATGGGCGATGTCGCGGACGGAAAGCCTGTTCTTTGCAGAGTGCATTCGGAATGCCTGACCGGCGATGTATTCGGTTCCTTCCGCTGCGACTGCGGTCAGCAGCTCGACCGTGCAATGTGCCGGATTGCGGAGGAGGGGCGCGGCGTACTGATCTATCTGCGGCAGGAGGGACGCGGCATTGGTCTGCTCAATAAAATCAAAGCCTACGATTTGCAGGAGCACGGCAGGGATACCGTTGAGGCAAATGTCGAGCTGGGATTTGCCCCCGATCTGCGCGATTACAGTGAGGGCGCCCAGATTCTGAAAGATCTCGGTGCAAGGTCGCTCCGGATTATGACCAATAATCCCGAAAAGATTTCCGATCTCTCGGAATACGGCATTACGATTGCGGCACGGGAGCCGATTGCAATTGCACCAAAAAAGGAAAACCGCTTCTATCTGCGCACCAAGCAGGAGAAAATGGGTCATCTGCTGAATGTACCGGCGGAAAATGCCGGTGAAACTATCTGAAAGGACGGTCATATTATGAAGATTCTGGAAGGCATTTACGAGGGACAGGGCAAGAAAATCGCGATTGTCGCATCGCGGTTCAACGAGTTTATTACATCCAAACTGGTCGGCGGCGCGGAAGACTGCCTGCTGCGGCACAATGTTGCAGCAGACGATATTACGCTGGCATGGGTACCGGGCGCATTTGAAATCCCGCTGCTTGCGAAAAAACTGGCGAAATCCGGCAAATACGATGCGGTCATTTGCGTCGGAGCAGTTATCCGCGGCGCAACCTCACACTACGATTACGTATGCGCTGAGGTCTCGAAGGGAATTGCAAATGTCTCCCTTGAAACCGGCGTACCGGTCATGTTCGGCGTGCTGACAACCGATACCATTGAACAGGCTATCGAGCGCGCCGGCACAAAGGCAGGCAACAAGGGCTATGACTGCGCACTGGGCGCACTGGAACTGATCAGTCTGCTGGAAAAAGCGTAACCCGATGCGGAAAATTATGTTTTTTGACATTGACGGCACACTGATGGAGGATTCCGATACCCATTTTGTGCCGGACAGCACAAGGACAGCGCTGAAGCTTGCCCGTGCTGCCGGAAATCTGCTGATTGTTAATACGGGCAGACCCCTCGTCAATGTCGATGAAAATGTCCGCGAACTCGGCTTTGACGGTTATATCTGCGGCTGCGGCACGTATATCGAATGTGAAGGGCATGAGCTGTTTTATGATACGAATGCCCCTGCACTCTGCCGGAAAACGGCAAAGCTTGTCCGCAAATGCGGCGCTTCACCGCTCTACGAACGGAGAGATGCATTCTTTTTTGATCCGGAAGCAAGAAAACTGCCTTTTATCACAGAAATCCGTGATATGTTCCGGATGCAGGAGAAGAATGTCTGGCGAAAGGTTTCCGATCACGATTTCAGCTTTGACAAGTTTGTGATCGCCTATGATGAGCAGACCGATCTGCAACGGTTCCGCGCAGGAATTGCGCAGGACTTCACATTTATTGACCGGGGATGGGGCTTTGCGGAAATGGTACCGCTCAGATACAGCAAGGAAACCGGCATTGAATATGTCCTGCGGCATTACGGGCTGCAAAAACAGGATGCCTATGCAATCGGAGACAGCCTGAACGATCTCCCGATGTTTGAGGGCTGCGGAACTTCGATCGCCATGGGAAACGGAGAAAAACTGATTCCCTATGCTGACTATGTCACGGCGGATCTCCGGCATGACGGCGTTTATCAGGCAATGGAGCATTTTCTTTTCTTCTGAGAGAAATGCACGGCTCCGTAAAGATACCATGCGGCGAAGCATGTATCTTTTTGCTGCTGAAATCATTGCAATTTTCCCAATAATGTGCTATAACCGGGCAGTGCCCGGCTCCGTAAAGATACCAAACGGCGAAGCATTATCTTTTTGCTGCTGAAATCATTGCAATTTCCCCAAAAATGTGCTATAATATAGTCTGTAAGGAAATGCACTGAACGCTAAGGTCAGTGCCGGAAAGGAGGCGTACATTTCCGTCTTGCGGAATGTACGGAATCAATCATGCACGAAAACGATATCACTGCTGCACCGGATACCTACTTCGGCTGCAATGTATTCAATGAAAATGTGATGCGGAGCTGCCTGCCCAAAAAGGTCTACGAAGCAGTTATGTGCACCAAAAAAATGGGTACGCCGCTCCCGAAGGATGCTGTCGATGTTGTCGCGGCTGCCATGAAGGACTGGGCAGTCTCCAAGGGCTGCACGCACTATACGCACTGGTTCCAGCCGATGACGGGTGTCACTGCCGAAAAGCACGATGCCTTCCTCACGCCGGCAGGCAGCGGCGTCATCCTTGATTTTTCCGGCAAAGAACTGATCAAAGGCGAGCCGGATGCATCCTCTTTCCCTTCGGGCGGTCTCCGTGCAACCTTTGAAGCACGCGGCTACACCGCATGGGATCCGACCTCGGACGCATTCATCAAGGATCGCACGCTCTGTATTCCGACAGGATTTGTCTCCTATACAGGCGAAGTGCTCGATAAGAAAACTCCGCTGCTGCGCTCCATGGAAGCAGTCAGCAGAGCATGTGTACGGATGCTCCGTCTCTTCGGAAACACTTCGGTTCAGCGCGTCATGACCGCTGTCGGTCCGGAACAGGAATATTTTCTGATTGACAAGGAAAGCTACGATGCCAGAGAAGATCTCATTCTGACCGGCCGCACGCTCTTCGGCAGCATGCCGCCGAAAGGTGAGGAAATGGATGACCATTATTTCGGGAACCTTACGCAGCGCGTCTCCGATTTCATGCGTGAGCTGGATGCAGAACTCTGGAAACTCGGCATCTATGCCAAAACCGAACATAATGAAGTCGCTCCGGCACAGCATGAGCTGGCTCCGGTTTATACAACCTCCAATATTGCGGCAGACCACAATCAGCTGACAATGGAACTGATGAAGAAAACCGCATTAAAGCACGGTCTTGTCTGCCTGCTGCACGAAAAGCCTTTTGCCGGCATCAGCGGCTCCGGCAAACACAATAACTGGTCTGTTGCAACCGATGACGGACAGAATCTGCTCGATCCGGGCGACACCCCGCAGGATAACATGATCTTCCTGCTGACGCTGTGCGCAATTCTCAAGGGCGTTAAGGAATATGCTCCCCTGCTACGCCTTTCCTCCGCATCTGCCGGCAATGACTGCCGGCTCGGCGGAAACGAAGCGCCGCCGACTGTTATCTCTGTTTTCATCGGTGATGATTTGCAGAAGGTGCTCGATGCCATTGAAGCCGGAAAACCGCTCGACGGAAGCGGAAAGGAACGCTTCAACCTTGGTGTGGATGCCATGCCGCAGTTCCGCAAGGATTCCACTGACCGGAACCGCACCTCACCGATGGCATTTACCGGAAACAAATTTGAATTCCGGATGCTCGGTGCTGCGGATTCTATCTCCTGCTTCAATTTTGTCATGAATACGATTTTTGCCACCGAGATTACCGCTTTCTGCGAGGAACTCGAACAGGCGGAAAACTTTACCGATGCCCTGCACAATCTCCTTGTCCGTACCATCCGCGAAAATAAGGACATCATCTTCAACGGAAACGGCTACGGCGACGAATGGTTTGACGAATGCAAGCGCAGAGGTCTGCCGGATTATCCCTCGACCGTCGAAGCACTGATGCAGTATGACAGAGAGGAATTTGTCCGCATTTTTGAACAGCAGAATGTCCTATCCCGCGCAGAAATCACCTCCCGGAAGGAAATCCTGCTCGATAATTACAGCAAAACCGTCGGCATCGAAGCAAGAACCATGCTCGATATGGCACGCAAAAAAATACTGCCGGTGTGCATCTCCTACACCAGAGAGCTCTGTGAGGCAATTGACGTGAAAGGCCGCATCTCGCCGATGCTGAATATCCGTTCAACAGTCGAGGATGCTCTCGCTGCCCAGATCAGCGACCTGACAGCCGGTCTGTTCGACGCAATTGACGATCTGAAAGACCGCCTCGGAAAAGCATCCGCTGTCCAGCCGGTCACAAACCGTGCTGCCGCATACAGGAAATCGGTCATTCCGGCAATGGAACGGCTCCGTACCACGGCAGATGCTCTGGAGGTCCTGATTCCGCAGGATCAGTGGCCGTTCCCGGCATACTCCGAGATTCTGTATAATATCTGATGACGAAACAGAAACTGCCCTGTGCCGGAGACTTCCCGCATATCCTGTGCAAGTGGTTTTCGGCGCATCAGCGTGATCTGCCGTGGCGCCGTGACAAAGAACCGTATCATGTCTGGCTTTCGGAGATTATGCTTCAGCAGACGCGCGTCGAAGCAGTTAAGCCGTATTATCTGCGCTTTCTGGAACGGCTGCCCGATATCCGGGCTCTCTGTGAATGTGAACAGGATGAACTGATGAAGCTCTGGGAGGGACTGGGCTATTACAGCCGCGCCCGCAATCTCCAAAAAGCGGCAAAACAGATTACGGAACAATTCGGCGGAGTATTCCCCCGTACATACAAGGAAATCCGTTCTCTTTCCGGCATCGGTGACTATACCGCCGGCGCCGTTGCCTCAATCTGCTTCGATCTCCCTGAACCGGCAGTAGACGGCAATGTGCTCAGAGTCATTACCCGGATTCTGGCAGACGGGCGCTGCACCGACGAACCGGCGGTCAAAAAAGATATCCGCGATATGCTGCGAAAGGTATATGTCCAGTTCACGGACGGCTCCTGCGGTCAGCTCACACAGGCAATCATGGAACTCGGCGCAACAGTCTGTGTTCCGAACGGACAGCCGCGCTGCGGAGAATGTCCGATGCAGATGTACTGCGCCGCTTTCCGGATGAACCGCATTTCCGACTACCCTGTACGGAAAGAGAAAAAAGCGCGTAAAACCGAGTATTATACGGTTTATATTTTACAGTGCGGCGATAAGATTGCCGTCCGGAAGCGACCGGATAACGGGCTGCTCGCCGGACTCTGGGAGCTCCCCCATCTTGACGGTGAACGAACCGCGCAGCAGGCTGTTACCGATGCGGAAATATGGAAAGCGGGCGCCGCCGAACTGCTCTCACTCAGGAAACGCTCCCACATATTTACTCATATCACATGGCACATGACCTGTGTTCATATCACCGTGACACGGAAGCCGGACTGCTTTACATGGGTAACTGCTGCCCAGCTTGCCGAAAAAACAGCGCTGCCGACGGCATTCCGGATCTGTCTGCCGGAGGATATGCAAAGCAAAATCTGAAAACGAAAGGATGTTTTTCCATGACCTACAAAGAAGAGTTTATTCAGTTTATGGCAGAATGCGGCGTGCTGACTTTCGGGGAATTCACGCTGAAATCCGGAAGAAAAGCCCCGTATTTCATCAACACCGGTAATTATAAAACCGGCAGACAGCTCTGCCGTCTCGGTGAATACTATGCAGCGTGTATGCAGGAGCACGGACTCAAAGCCGATGTTCTCTTCGGACCGGCTTACAAAGGAATTCCACTCGCTGCTTCTGCGGCAGTCGCACTCTGGAAAGAACACGGCATTGAGGTCGGCTATGCCTACGACCGCAAGGAGATCAAGGATCACGGCGAAGGCGGCATGATTGTCGGCTCCAGGCTCGAAGACGGCACAAAGGTTATCCTGATTGAAGATGTCATGACCTCCGGCAAAGCACTGCGCGAGGTCTATCCGAAGCTGAAATCCGTTGCAGATGTCGAGATCTCCGGCATGATTATCACGGTTGACCGACAGGAAAAGGGACTGCAAAGCGAAAAATCCGCCGTTCAGGAAGTCAAGGCGGAATTCGGGATTGATGTTTATTCCATTGTCACCGTCAGCGACATCATTGCAGCCATTCAGAACGGTACCGTTGCAGGGAAGGAATATCTTCCGGCTATGCTCGCCTACCGCGAACAGTACGGCGTTTGCTGAATACCAGAGAAACTGCCCCTCTCCGTCTAACCTCCGGAGAGGGGTTATTCGCAGAAAAGCATTCTTCTGATGCCGCTTTTTCCTTCCCGGCAGAGAGAATTCTCGAAAAGTGCTTGACATAAACCGGAAAATCCGGTAAAATATAGGAGTATATCCATGAGTGAGAATACGGCATTGTAAATCGGAAAGAAAGGATTATTCGCATGATTTTATTGGACGATATCCGCAATGAACTGGTGAATGCAAGACCGGAAGTCAAAGAACTGGGCGAAGTACTGCAAATCGAACGCTCCCGATCCGATCTGAGCGACCTTCGCCGGCAGATGGAATATGACGGATTCTGGGACGATCACGAAAAAGCACAAAAAATTACACAGCGATGCAATACACTGGAGCGGAAAATCGAAAACTTCGAGAAGCTGGAAGCACTGCTTGAAGATACGATTACCATGATTGAGCTTGCACAGGAGGAGGGCGACAATTCCTCCGATGAGGAAATTATGGCGGATGCGGAAGCATTCAAGGAGAAGCTTGCAGCGGAAAAACTGAAAACACTGCTGACCGGCGAATATGACAATTCCAATGCCATTCTGACGCTGCACGCAGGTGCAGGCGGAACCGAGGCACAGGACTGGACACAGATGCTTTACCGGATGTATAACAAATATGCAGAGGCTCACGGCTTCAAAGTCGATCTTCTCGACTGGCTGGACGGCGATGAAGCGGGCGTGAAATCCGCTTCATTCATGGTGCAGGGGGAAAATGCTTATGGTTTCCTGAAATCCGAAGCAGGCGTTCACAGACTGGTGCGCGTCTCTCCGTTTGATGCACAGGGACGCCGGCACACATCCTTTGCAGCGGTCGAGGTTATGCCGGAGCTTTCGGATGATGTCGAGGTCGAAATCCGTCCGGAGGATATCAAAATGGATGTGTTCCGTTCAAGCGGCGCCGGCGGTCAGCATATCAACAAAACCAGTTCGGCAGTACGCCTGACGCATATTCCGACCGGCATTGTTGTCTCCTGTCAGACGCAGCGCTCACAGTTCCAGAATAAAGATTACTGTATGAAAATGCTCCGTGCGAAACTTGTCGAAATCAAAGAGCGTGAGCATCTGGATAAGATTTCCGATATTAAGGGAGATCAGCTCAAAATTGAGTGGGGCAGCCAGATCCGTTCCTATGTCTTCATGCCCTACACACTGGTAAAAGATGTCCGCACCGGCTGTGAAACCGGCAATGTGCAGGCTGTCATGGACGGTGAACTCGACGATTTTATCAATGCATATCTGAAAGCGCTGTCGCACGGTACACTCAAAGCCGGCGCTGCTGCCTCGGATGACGATTAAACCGAACAGTCTCCGGAATCCCGGAGACTGTTTCCGTATCTTGAAAGGAGTGCAGGAGAATGCAGAAACAGCCGCAGCGCATCATTGTAATCGGCGGGGGCGCGTCGGGGCTGGCGGCAGCGATTGCAGCAGCCGGTGACGGTGCATCGGTGACCATTCTGGAGCGGCTTCCGCGTGTCGGGAAAAAGATTCTCCTGACCGGAAACGGCAGATGCAATCTCGGAAACGAAACCATCCGTCCGGAGCGGGTACACGGAAGCTGTTCCTTTGCGGCAGAGATGATGCAAAAGTTCGATACAGTGCAGTTTTTCCGGATGCTCGGTCTGTATACACGCACCGATGCAGAAGGCAGGATGTATCCGATGAGCGGCATGGCAGCCTCGGTTCTGGATGCACTGCGCTTCTGTGCGGAGCAGCGCGGGGTGCAGATGCTCTGCGAAATGCAGGTTACAGGCTTCTCGTTCCGGAACGGCGCATGGCAGGTAAACTGCGGAACACAGTGCTTTTCCGCCGATGCCGTTATTGTTGCGGCAGGTGGCTGTGCATCACCTGCCTGCGGAACCGACGGAAGTCTTTTTCCGGTCATAAAATCACTCGGCATTCCGGTAAACACACCAAAGCCGGCGCTCTGCGCAATCCCGACAGACGAAAAACTGGTCAGACCGCTGAAAGGACTGCGGGTTCGCGCTGAAGCGGCGGCAATTGTAAACGGCAAATGCATGAAACGTGAGACAGGCGAAGTGCAGTTTACGGGTCATGCGCTTTCAGGCATCTGCATCTTCAATCTTTCGCGAATTGCCGCAGTACACGGAAAAAAAGCAGAAATATCGCTGAATCTCCTTCCCGGATACAGTCCGGAACAGGTAAATGAGATGCTGCGGATGCTGGTTATGCAGCGCGGCGCACTCCCTGCATCGGAGCTTCTGAGCGGCTTGCTCCCGAAACGGATCGGAGAAGTCTGGCTCAAGCAGATATTCGGCACTTTGAACGCACCCGCCGGCGAACTGCTGCACAGTGATGACGCAAGACAAAGACTGACCGCGCTGCTGCTGGACAGACGTTTTCCGGTTACCGGAACGGCGCCGTTTGCACAGGCACAGGTTACGGCGGGCGGCGTATCGGGAGAGGCTCTGAGCGATTCGCTGGAGGTTAAGGGAATGCACGGACTGTATGTCTGCGGCGAGGCAGCCGATACGGACTGCGACTGCGGCGGCTATAATCTGACATGGTGCTGGAGTTCCGGCACCTGCGCGGGACATGCCGCTGCAATCCGGCGGAATTTGTGAGGGAACCGCCGAAAATAACGAATATCCCAGTAACGGGAAGTGACAGTGAGGTGAAGGATGTGTCTGATGCAGATCTGATCTCTCTGCTTCGGTCACATCCGGAGCAGGGCTGTAAGGCACTGCTTGAGCAGTATACCGGTCTGGTGCTGGCGATCTGCCGCAGAAAGCTCGGCGGAATCTGCACCGCAGAGGACATCGAGGAGCTTGCAGGAGATATTCTGTTTGCGTTCTGGCAAAAGAGGGACATGCTTTCGGAAGAGAGGGGCTCTGTCCGCGCATTGCTGACCACAATGGCAGGCAGGCGGTGTATTGATTATTACCGCAGGAAAGCAGGAAAACGGAACGTACAGACTGTGCCGCTGGACGATCTGGCGGAAGAACCGGCAGACCGGGTGCAGACACCGGAGGAACAGTACGTCAGCAGTGAGCGGAAAGCAGAAATACTCCGTGCGCTGCACAATCTGGATCCGAAGGAAGCGGAACTGATTGTCCGCAAGTATTACCGCGGGGAAACAGCGGCGGAAATTGCCGCATCACTCGGTATCCGAACCGGAACGGTAGAAATGCGGCTTTCGAGAATCCGCGCAAAGCTCAGAGACATGCTGGGAGGTGAAGCTGATGACAATTGACAGCGAACTGCGGGAGATGATGCAGACACTGACAGATTCCGAAGCGGAGGAACTGGAACAGTTTCTCACGGCGCCGGAGGATCACATCGCCGAACAAAGAATCATGAAAGCGGTTACGGCACGGGTATCAGCCGAACAGAAGGCAGAACCCAGCCGCCGCATCCGACATCTGATGTGCATAACAGGCACCGCAGCGGCGTGTCTGGCTGCTGTCATCACTGTTGTTATGTATCACCGCACCCGAATTCCCGCACCGGTTTCCGTTCCGCCCGCTGAATATACGGCAACAGAACCCCTGACAACAACCGAAACCGGAAACGGCAAACTGTCCGGTTCTGTCACCTCTGCAACAGCAGAGGCACAGTACACGCAAACCGGATCGTTCGTCAGCTCCGGAACAGTTGTCACCACGCAGACAACAGCAGTTTCTGTCACGGAAGCTTTTGCTGTCGGATCAGGAGAAGGGCAGGATTTACGGGAACCCGGAGAGCCGGACGGAGCTGAGGGCAGGGATCAGCCCTCAGGCACCGCGGCACCGCCGGCTGCAGCATCAACGGCACTGCCGCCGGTATCTTCCACCTTCCCGACGCGCACAACCACAATCGTCACAGCCACAACGCTGCGGACTACCGCAACCAAATGGCACACAGCAACTACAATGCTTTCGCAGACACAGGAGCCGCCTCAAAGCAGTTCGGCGCCCGTTTGCGGACAGACGACAACGCAGACAGAAACAACTCTTTGCAAGCTGACAGTGACTCAGACGGACACGACAATCTGCAAACCGCATCACCGGATACCGGAACCGTAACATACCGGTACCGAGACTGAAAAAACCGTAAAGAGCCCTCTCCTAAACGGAGAGGGCTCAGGAGTATGCACAGTTTTTCCAGACGCAAAAAAAGCCTTCCGTGCAAAAAATGGTCTCCTGCTGCCGGAAGATGCCCGATTATCGTACAATTGCACAGAAAAGCAGGACAATAAAACATTGAAAAAGCGGAAGCATTGTGTTAAGATTAAAGTGCCAGAGTTTATAGGGCGACTGCAAGAGAAACGAACGCCGCTTAGGGGGAAAACATGAAACACCACTTCAGGGGGAAAAGAATGCTGTCGATTGCAGCGGCAGCAGCTCTGCTTGGAACCGTCTGCGGGTCATTTCCGCTGACGGTATCCGCCGCAGAGACCGGTTTCGTCGGAGATCTCGACGGAAACCAAAAGCTGAATTCTGTAGATCTGTCGGTGATGAAGCATATGCTGATCGCCGATCAATCTTTTTCTGTGCTGCAACAGTTACAGGCGGATGTGAATGCTGACGGCTCCGTAACCGTAGCGGATGCTGTTATGCTTGCAAAATATCTGCTGACGGAGATAACCGAATTCCCGGCGGGAGTGACGGTTACAGTTCCGGATATCACCTTTCAGGAGCGTCTCTATGCCGTAGATGCCGAATGCTATGACGGCTGGGAGGAAACAGATAACACAGGTTTTACCGGCAGAGCATATTGGAACTATAACAATGTAATCGGCAGCTACGTCAACTGGACAGTCGATGTTCCGGCTGACGGCAATTATGCGGTGACATTCCGCTACGCAAACGGCGGAGATGCAAATGACAGCCGCACCTGCCGGGTCACGGTAAACGGCGGTTCGGAATCGGTTTCGGTCGATTATCCCTATACCGGCAACTGGACGACATGGTCAGAAACAACTGTTGTTCTCGCACTGAAAAAGGGATACAATACCATCAAGGCTACCGCAGCCGGCAGCGGCGGCGGTCCGAATATGGATTATATTGAACTGGAACAAACCAATGAACCGGCAGCAGAGATGCAGAAGGAACCGGAGCCCGGTGCGCTGCGCGTCGAAAACCTCAACCGCGGCGTGATTGCCTCCGCAACTGCAAACGGAATGCTGATTAACTGGCGGATTCTCGGTGAGGATGACGGGAATACCCGCTTTGAACTCTATAAGAACGGGCAGAAGCCTGCAATCTATACCGGAACAGTCAAAGATGCAAGCTGCTATCTGGATGCATCCGGAAAAACAAGTGACAGCTATACCGTCGATGTCTATCAGGGAGATATCTGTACCGAATATGCATGTCAGGCGCAGGTTCTTTCAAGCTACGAAAGCGGTGCCTATCACAGCGGCGCATATTTCGATATCCCGATGACGCCGCCCGCAGGCGGTACCACTCCGGACGGTGTTGCATATACCTATTCGCCGAACGATTGCTCGGTCGGTGATATTGACGGTGACGGACAGTATGAGCTGTTTGTCAAATGGGATCCGTCCAACTCGCACGACAATGCGGATGCCGGTTATACGGGTCCTGTTGTGATTGACTGCTGCCGGCTCTCCGGTGAACGGGTATGGCGCATCAATCTGGGTATCAATATCCGTGCAGGTGCACATTACACACAGTTTATGGTCTATGATTTTGACGGCGACAACTGCGCCGAATTGATCTGCAAGACTGCTGACGGAACCACGGACGGAAAGGGAACTGTCATCGGGAATGCCAATGCGGATTATCGTGATTCCACACAGATGAAGCTGCGCGACGGCTCCTATGCACCGAGCGGGCGCATCATTTCCGGACCGGAATATCTGACACTGTTTGACGGTAAAACCGGTGCGGCACTGGATACGGTTGAATATGTTCCCGGCAGAGGAACAGTCGGCGACTGGGGCGATACATGGGGCAACCGCTGCGACCGCTTCACGGGCTGTGTCGCATATCTCGGCGGCACCGGCGAAAATGCCTCCGCAGTATTCGGCAGAGGGTATTATACACGCCTGACCGCAGCCGCATGGGATGTGAAAAACAAAAAACTCGTGCAGCGCTGGTTCTTCGATACCGGAAACAACAAATCCTCGGCAGGATACGGTGACGGCAACCATCAGCAAATGGCTGCGGATGTTGACGGCGACGGCAAACAGGAGATTATCTGCGGCTCTGCTGTCATCGACGATAACGGCAAGCTCCTCTATACGACGTCCAATGCACACGGCGATGCCATGCACATCGGCGACTTTGATCCGTCCAATCCGGGTCTGGAAATATTCCAGTGTCTTGAGGATTCGGTGCATCCGAACGGAAAATCAGTCAATTTCGGCATTGAGCTGCGTGATGCAAAAACCGGCAAGGCGCTGTTCCGTGAAACGGCATCGGGCGATACCGGCAGATGTCTTGCCGACAATCTGATAGCAGGCAATTCCGGCGCAGAACTGGTCGGAAGCCACAGCGGAAATGTCTATCTGGCATCCGGCAATCACGGCGTTGTCTGCCAGTGGAGCGATATCACCAAATGGGGACAGAATTCGGTCGTCTACTGGGACGGAGATCTGGAGCGCGAAGTGCTCGACCGGACAATGATTGATAAGTACGGTGTCGGCAGACTGTTTACCGGAACCGGCGTCGGTTACAACAACTATTCCAAGTCCAACGCCTGCCTGACCTGCGATCTGTTCGGAGACTGGCGTGAGGAGATGATCTTCCCGCTCGGCGACGGCAGCGGTGTACGGGTTTATTCCACGACTTTTGATACCGATTACGGCATTGTATCACTGATGCACAATCCGCAGTACCGTGTTCAGGCTGCAGCACAAAACAACGGCTATAATCAGCCGCCGCATCTTGATTATTTCCTCGGAACCGGATTTGATATACCGGCAAATCCTGCGGTATACACAACCAAATAACAAACAGTCCCCCTCTCAATTCATGAGAGGGGGACGCAACATTTCGGGAAATCCGATTTGCGCCTTATAAAGTATTGATTGCGGCAGCTTGCTTCCGACAGACAGGAAACCCCTCTCCGTTCAGGAGAGGGGTTTTTTTATTATTCCTGTACAAGCTGGATAATAGCCATCTCAGCTGCGTCGCCGCGGCGCGGACCGACCTTTACGATCTTAGTATAGCCGCCGTTGCGCTCTGCATAGCGGGGAGCAATTTCATCAAACAGCTTCTTTGCTACGCTTTCCTTTGTAACATAAGCAAAAACCTGACGCTTGTTGTGGAGATCCGCAGCGGTGTTGTCACCGGAAATCCCCTTCGCAATGGTGATCATCTTCTCTGCCATCGAGCGAACTTCCTTCGCTCTGGTTACAGTCGTTTCGATCTGACCGTTTTCAAGCAGATAGGTCACCATGCCGCGCAGCATCGCCTTTCTGTGATCCGTGGCTCTGCCGAGCTTTCTGGAACCTGCCATTGTGTTTCACTCCTTTATCAATCCATCCGGCACCGGAGAGGATGCCGGGTTCGGGAATTAG
>JAFWVK010000085.1 GCA_017518255.1 Oscillospiraceae bacterium | reverse complement strand
CTGACAGTCGCCGTTTCTGCCCTGCTGCTTCACCAGAATCACGCGCATGCCCTTTGCTTTTGCGCGCTTTGCCATGTCCGTGATGATCTCCTGATACTGCGCCTCGGTTGTGTTATTC
The DNA here is from genome assembly GCA_017518255.1 of Oscillospiraceae bacterium. Taxonomy (GTDB): domain Bacteria; phylum Bacillota; class Clostridia; order Oscillospirales; family Ruminococcaceae; genus Firm-04. The sequence goes on along the minus strand of JAFWVK010000085.1, from coordinate 8,528 downwards.
TTGGAATTTGTGTCATTGATGCCGATGGAGATGATGTATAGATCGCCGGGCTGACCGTTCTTTTCGATGACGTCAAACTGTCCGCCCTGCACAAATCCGCGCGCATACTGTCCCGATGCCGCCTGATTCATGATCTGCCACTGACTGCCGTCCACATATTTTCCGAGCATTTGTGCCCAGCCTGCCTGCTGCGAGCTGTCCAGCGGATAGTAATTGCAGACGGTGGAATCGCCGCAGACCCAGATGGTCGGATTGGTGTGCGTCTGCGTTGAAATCTGTTTGATTTCGAGTGCGGAAATCGAATACGGATAGCCTTCCTTTCCGGCGCAGGCACAGATATTGAGCTGTCCGTCGGTGACCGGAATCTGCAAGGTATGATACGCATTGTTGCCGGTCATATTGATGATTTGCAGCATTCCTTCGATTGCAACGCTTGTACGTGTCGTATTGCCGAGCCAGACCGACACCTGATAGAGACCGTTCGGTACATCTGCGCAGAAGGTGTATGTTCCGTTCGGCGAAGAATTTTTGAACTGTACCGCATCACTCAGAGCGCCCTGACCGGATGCCGAAACATTCGATACGCTTGTGCCGGATGAAAAACCGTAGCCGCGGCTTGCATTGTAGCTGTCGGAAGCACTGACACCGGTATATCCTGATGCTGCGCCGCTGCCGCCGAAATCGAATTTCCAGTAGGTATTCGCGGCGGATGCACCGATATGCGGCATCTGCGCTGGTGCGATTACTGTCATTGAAAGTGCCGCAAAAAATGATTTGATTTTTCTGATTTTTTGTTTCATGTTGAACCCCGATTCTCCCCCTGTACCTGAAAATGGTGTCTGCCGGGCTGCACAGAAGGGGGTGTGCAGTCCGGCGGCTGACGGAGCAGACGATGCAGCCGAGAGGGGGAATCGGCGGGCGCTGCTTCGTTTGGCACGGGCATCCATGCCCTCATTCTATCACAGCGGAACGTTTCGGGTCAATTTCCAAATCGCTCATTTTCATGCAGTTTTGCATCATGCAGAAAAAGTGCATTCTGTCATAAAAATGAGTGATTCCGTGATTGAAAACGCTCCCTGTTTATGCAATAATAGAACTACAAAACCGGAAACATCCGCTCGATTCAGGGGGAGGATTTCAAATGAAACAGAACATCTTTCAGAGAGCCGCGGCGGTCTGCGCTGCACTGTTCACAGGGCTGACGCTCTGGACACATCAGCCCGCACAAACCGCAGAAGCGGCATCCGTTGATTATCCGCCGGTACTGCTGCGCATGAGCACGGCAGACAACAGCAAGCACATCAATATCTCCGCATCTGCGGACAAATCCGCCTGCGTGACCGCCGCGCTGCAAAACAATATGAACGAGAACTGGCGCTTTGATTACACCGGCACGGACGGAAACGGCAGCTATTACCGCATTGTCAATGCAGCGACGGGCAGAGTGCTGACACCGATGAACTATTCCGCCGATTCCGGCGCAGAATGCGTCATCTTCGGCAATGAGAACGACAAATCGCAGTATTGGTATGTCAATCCGGTTGACAAGGACAGCTACGGCAACAATCTGCACTATCAGATCACGAATTATACAAATAAATCTGCTGCGCTGACCGAATCAAACGGCAGAATCACGCTCTCGGCATACAGCGGCAGCAATACGCAGAAATGGCTGCTCAATGCCGCAGGCTTGCAGGGCTTCGGCGGATACTGCAAGGACATGAACGGCAAAGAAAAAGCGTGCAATCTCGGCGGTACGCTCGGCAAGGTTGTCGAAGTTTCCACATTCGATCAGCTTAAAACCGCCTGTACCAATAACGAGACCTGCACAATTGTCATTACGAACAATATCAGCAAAACCGGCAGCTACGGCAAAACCAATGAGGGACGCTATAAATTCACGGATGCGAAAATCTATGTCAATCCGAATAAAACGATTGTCGGCAGCTACGGCGCGCATTCGCTGTATAATGTGTTCTTCCAGACCTACGGCGACAATTACGGTCCGGGGCATGACCTCATTTTCCGCAATATCGAGATCTCGCATGACAAGGAGCTGAACAGCGACAACATCTGGGAATTCTCCTACGGCAGCAATTTCTGGATCGACCACATCACATTTGTCGGGCATGACAAGGTCAACGGCGCATCCACGAAACTGGATGACTGGGACAAATTCCTGAATTTCAAGGGCACGACCGATTTCATCACGATCTCCGACTGCGATTTCGGACTGCATGAATACGGCGTTTTGCTCGGCTATCCGACCGATGACGATGCAACGCGGCAGCAGTATGACGGGCATCCGCTCGTAACGCTCTCCTCGAACTATTATCACGACACGCTGACACGCGCACCTGGACTGATGCGCTGGGGCTATTTCCATTCACTGAACAATTATGTCAACAAGTTCAGCATGGGCTATACCGTTCACACCTCCTGCGACATTTATGCGGAAAACTGCGTCTATGAAAACGGCGGCAATGTCATCTGCGACTGGAACCCGATCACATTCCCCGGTGCATATGCCGAAAGCGGTTCGATTTTCACGAGCTGTAGCCGCACAAAGCAGGGGCAGGGAACATCAAATAATCCGAGCTATTCAGTTGCGAGCAGCTTCCGGCCGATCAATAATTACAGCTATAATGCACTGCCCGCAAACAGTGTCAAGGGATATGTCACAAAGTATTCCGGTGCGCAGAATGCAGCGGGCAGCATGACGCATTCGATGTATGCCGGCGCAGGATACCCGTCCGCAAACTTCATTGTAAAGCCTGACACCACCATGGAGCCGGAGCTCATCGAACCGATGAACGGCAGACTGATCTCTGAGCTGACCGTGACCGATTCCACGCGCAAAGCATGGAGCATTGACACTGATCTTCAAAGAGGCGATCTTGTATTCGGCGACCGTGATGTGACATGGACAAATCTTCCGGCAGAACTGACAGGCGGCGAAGCGATCCTCACTGCCTGCGATGCGAAAAACTCCACAGGCGATGCGCTGGCATCTTTCAAGGTCACAGCGGACTGCAATATCTGGATCGCGCTGGACAACCGCGTAGAGGCGGTTCCGACATGGATGAGCACTTTTGCAAAAACAAATCTCACTGCGCAGAATGACAAAGACGTTGTCTTTGATCTGTACCGAAAGTCAGCGAAATCCGGCGAAACCGTCATACTCGGCGCAAACGGTCAGAGCAGCTACTGCGTCAATTATGCAGTCATGGCGACGCTGCCGAAGCTGGATATCACCGGCGACGGCGTGACGGATATGCAGGATGTCCGCGCATTGCAGGCGTATCTGCTGACGACCGGAACGCTGCAAAATCCCGCTGCCGCCGATCTGGACGGCAACGGCAGAATCAATTCCGCTGACCTGACACTACTGAAACGGGAACTGTTTTCTCCGCCTGTTCCGGTTGTTACAACAGCACCCGCAGAAACAGCGGTCATCACCACCGAAACAACCGCCGCAGCCGTCATCAATGCCTACGAATCCGCAGATTTCAGATTCTCCGGCAAAGTGTATCTGGTCGGCGACTCCACGGTCTGCGACTACGACAGCAACACAAACAATACGCTCGACCGTTACGGCTGGGGACAGAAGCTCGCGGGCTGCTATAACGGCGTCACGGTGACAAACCTCGCACTTTCCGGCAGAAGCTCCCGCAGTTTTCTCGCAGAGAATAATTATCAAACGCTGAAATCCTCGATCGGCAAGGGCGATTATCTCTTCATCCAGTTCGGTCACAATGACGAAAAGACCGATGAATCGCAGTATCCGGGGCTCGGCACCTATCCGAATCTCGACTGGGGCACGCTGGACAGCTCCGGCAAAGACACGCAGGGCAGGTATTCCTATGAATACATCCTTGCAGCATATTATATCAATCTCGCCAAAAATGCCGGCGCGCAGCCTGTGCTTGTGACACCGATCACGCGGCGCGGCACGGATGGCAAACCGAATTATCAGCAGCATACGAATTATCAGAACGGAATGCTGACGCTCGGCAAAAACTATAATGTTCCGGTGATTGATATGACAGCGCTGACCACGCAGCTTTATACCAATCTCTACAATGCAGGCGGCGCAAATGAAACCGCAAAGCTGCACTGCTATACCGATGCCGCACATACAACACTTGACAATACGCATCTGAGCGGTGCGGGCGCACAGAAGCTTGCATCCATGATTGCGGAGCAGACAAAGCAGCTTGGACTTCAGATCGGCGGAAAAGTGAAATGAAAAGAATCCCCTGAATCAAATCCGGTTCAGGGGATTTCTGCATGATTCTGTCATCAGCAATGACTGCAATCAGCCGCGGCTTGATCGTATTCTCCAAACCGTCCTCCGCTGTCTGATAGATCGCTGTGACCGGTTCCTCCTAGCGATATACACAGTGTTGTTATATCGCCTAAAATATTTGTGTTTTTTCTCGGCAGGTTGTTGGTTTTGCGGATTTTCCGCTCGTCTGCATCCAAAACGAAGATGCCAGGGTATTATTTATGATTGCAGCGAAAATTCCAATTTTCCTGCAAGAAGTTTGCAATGCTTTTGCAAGGTTTGCTATGTTACTATTCAAATTTCAGGAGGGAAAAATCATGACCATACGAGAAAAGATCCAGGAACTGCAGAATAATATGACACCCAACATGACAAATCTCTTTTATTGAAAAAAGGTTCTGAGATTTTCGGAAGTGCTTTCACAAAAACCGTCACACAGGCTTTTTTCTCAATCTGCAATCACTCTTTTTACCCCTTGAAAAGTGAACGGATGTTTGATATAATATAGAGAAGAACATCTGTTTCATAACATAAAAGCTGCATTCGAGTTTAACGACTGTCTCATTTTCGTGATAAAAAGAATCGGTTATGCTCTGGTCTCATTTTGCAAGCGTTACTTGACGCGGCCAAAACAATCACGCCCAATCCTGCTGTTGTTCTTTCATATTGTACTATACTTTTCGCGGGAATGGTGTATACTGTAGCTGAGGGTTATAGTGTATGCCTTGAGAAAAGGAGTATACTATGGCAAATGCAAAACAGATGGTCGAGCAACGGTGTCCTGAAATCGGTTTACCAGCATACATTCTCCGCAGAACGAAAGCTGGTTGATGAGCGAATCGACGGTTTCTTCAATGATTTACTGAGAGTTTGATGCCCTTCTCCACGCGGTAAAGTTCACTTTTAGCTCCCAATTTTGAAAATGAAAGCCTGAAAAGTGCGCATTTACAATGAGGTTTGAGTTTGTGAGAAGGGCGGAGCTTCCGGTCGCCGTCCGCAGACGGCGGAACTCCCTGTTTGCATCAAAAAAGCGCTAAAGAAGGGGGCATCGGGGGAGGGAAAACAAGAGTTTTCTCTCCCCCGATTATCAATCTATCGCACGTTTGTTTCGGAAGTTCATTGAAACGGAAAATACTTTATCTGCAAGCTGAAAGCCTCCCCGCAATACGGGGAGGCTCAGTCTGTCAGGAAGATGCAAGGTCCTGCTGCGTAAGCAGTCCCGCAAGGAATTTCAGGAGTTTGGTGAGGTCATCAGTCTTGATTGTGCCGTCATGCGTCACATCCGAATTTATCTTTCCCTGATCGGTAATGCCGCACTTGATATCCTCTGCCGCGACACGCGCGAGCAGAACCGCGTCCAGAACATCGACTTCGTCATTGCAGTCCGCATCGCCCCAACGCACATCCGGATGATCCGTTCCGGAAGTTGTCGTGGTCGTGGTTTCAACAGGTTCCTCCGTACCGTCGCTGATCTCGCCGTAAACGATTCCGCAGCCGACCGTGGACATATACACCTTGCCGAATGTCTTCATATCACCGACGAGATAATTGCCGTTACCGGTTCCGCCGTAAAGATGATCGGTATTGATGCAGAGCCATGTTTTTCCGCCGTCCGTAGAACGGTAAATGCCCTCCGGATCGGATTCGAGCGGTTTGCCGTACATAAACACCGTATTGATGCCGCCGGATTTTTCCGGTGCGCCGTATCCGAGAGTCTTGCAGTAAAAAACGCTGTCGAGCTTTTCGGCAGTTGCCTTGCCGCTCTTCACGGATACGCGGTATGCGCCGTACCAGCCGCCGCCGAGAATCAGCTCGCCCTTTCCGAGATATCCGATTCTGCCGGCGCTGTCGCACTGGTCATACATGCAGATATCCGTCGAAGTAAATGTCTTTCCGCCGTCGGTGCTGACGCAGAATTTATACTGTGCATCCTCCGCAGTCGGTTCGGGCTTGGAGTAATGCCACGATGAGTTGAAGTATGTCGCATAGGCATAGACCGTATTCGGATCATCCGGTTCAACCAGCAGCATTGTCGGCTTGGAGCCGTACTGTGTAGGAATGCCGGTGCATTTGTTCCATGTTCCGCCCCAGTCATCGCTGTACGAAACATCGCCGCTGTCTTTACTGGTATTGAACACGCGGTATTTGCCGGAGCCGATCTCTGCGATTGCGAGCTTGCCGCCCTTTGCCGCGGGCGTAAAGGCTGTCCATTTCTTTCCTCTGTCGGTTGTATAATATGCACTGCCGGAATTATTGGTGTCGCCCTCTGCAACTCTTGCCCAGACATCGGTATTCTGCGGGCAGACTGCAATTGCGGAGGTGCTTCCCATATTGGGCTGATACTGCAAGCCGACTTCCGAAACGCTCTTATGAATAAAGCCGTCATAGTCGCCGATTGCGGAGAGATTCAGACCGTCCGGTGTGCTTGCAAAATCGAGCGAAACAACTTCCTCGATGCCGTCCGGATGGAACGTAAAGGTCGGCAGCTTCGGATTATCCATATCGCCGTCATCCTGGCTCCAGACATTCGTGCAGACAAACACACCGTTTCCGGAGGTAATCCACATTTTGTTCACATCACGCGGGTCGGTTACAACCGTACCGGACCAGTGAATCGCCTTTTCGCGGATCCACTCATAACCGCCGTCCTGCAAATAATCGGAAATCAAGCCCTGATTCCAGCCCTTTGTATGACCGGGCGTAAAGTTCTGCCAGGTTACGCCGCCGTCAAAGGAGCGGTAATACTGGTCGCCCCAGACAGCGCCGTGGTCGTCCGTCCACTCGCCCCATTCCTGATCCTTCCAGCAGCCGCATGTGCCGGCAATCAGATGATCCGGATTTGCGGGGTCTGCCCAGATGGAGCCGAGGCCGCCCTCGTCAAACATTTTCGTGACCTTGCCGGTCTTCGGGGAATAGCGGTAACCCGCGCCGCTCGTGCCCTGGAAATTGATGCCTGCCATATAGGAAATGAGCAGATCGCCGTTCGCATCAACATTGATGCGCGACGGCACGAAATCGGTCGGGAGCTCTGCGGAAAGCAGCGTAAATTTGTCATCCTTTGTAGATGCAACATGCATGTTCTTGCCGCTTGCCGATGTACCGACATAGACCTTTCCGCCGGTGACGGCGATGGTGCCGATGCCGTTCTGTGTCTCATAGGAGCCGTCATCCAGGCAGCGAACCTTTACGCTTCCCCATGTCGGATAGGTAATGGTCGAATCAAACAGACCGAGCGCATCATAACCCTCGACAGGCTTCCATGTTTCACCGCCGTCGGTAGATTTAATCAGCGCGGATTTGGAATCTGTATCTGCCGTAACGTCGCCGCCCGCATAGATGACCTTCGGATTATCCGGGTCAACCGCGATGGATTCGCCGCACTGTCTGCCGTGGCCGTTGCCCATGACCTTAATCAGATTCGTGACGTTAATTTCCTTGAAGGTTTTGCCGCCGTCGGTCGTTTTGAAGATGACGGTCTTCTCCGCGGAAAAATATGCGCAGCCGCAGAGGAAATAGACCGTATTGTCATCGGTCGGGTCGATTGCCATTGCATCAACGGAAAGCAGGCCTCTGTCCGCATCGTTGATGAAGCCGAAAAGCTGCTCCCAGCATTCGGTGTTGTAGTTGTACTTGTATGCGCCGCCGACGTCGGTTCTCGCATACATTACCTTTTTTCCGGTCACAATGCCGGAGACAAATCCGCCGCCGCCGATGCGGAGCGTACCCCACTTCATGGTGTTGGAAATGTCCTTTGTCGCTGCCGATGCCGGAAGGACGGCAGGCGGAACCGCCGTACTCAGGACACTCAGCGCTGCCAGCGCGGCAAACGCGCGCCGGAAACAATGCTTCTTCATGTGATTTTGCCCCCTCAAAAATATTGATCAAATCACCTTTAACCCCGTAAATGCTTCCGCGTTTTTTTAGATCCTGCGGAATATCATCCGGCAGCCGAATGCATCGGCATACCCAGTTTCATTATAGCATGCGGGTTATCGGAATACAAGTATCAATTGTGACATGAACTGTCCGATTGTGCAAATATATCCGGAATTACGGATTTTCTGAAAAAACAGAAGCACCCCCGATAAACGGGGGTGCCCAGCTTGTAGATAAAGTCACTTATTCTGCAATTTGTTCCTGTCAGGAGCAGTACAAAAGATTGATAATGGGGGAAGGAAAACTCTTGTTTTCCTTCCCCCAAGCCCCCATCTTTAGCGCTTTTTTCACGCAATAGGGAGTT
>JAFWVK010000084.1 GCA_017518255.1 Oscillospiraceae bacterium | reverse complement strand
TACAATGGATCAGTATACTACACCTGTAATCAGTATCGTTGAGTTTGAGTCGGAAGATGTCATTACAACTTCTTCCAGCGAAAACCAGCTTGAACCCGATTGGTAATCGGAAAGATACGATCATAACAAAACCGCCCTTTTCACGGGCGGTTTTGTTATTTCGGAGAAAAAGGTCTTGATCAAAAACCAATGTATTTTTTATCGAAAATCTTATGATTTCTATTGACTGAAAACCAAAAAAGATGTATAATATAGGCAAGCGCAAACTTTACACATGCAGAAAGAAGCTTTACATGGACAATACAGAACGGAGGAAATGTTATGAAGAAAAGAATTACAGCATTGCTGACAACAGCCGCGATGCTCACATCTTCGGCAGCAATGCTCCCCGCACAGGCAGCTGAAGATCCGATTCTCGGCACGCTCCCCGATTGGGTTCCGCTGGATTTTGCCGATGCCATGAACTTTCACAATGAGCACGGTGTATCCTATATTGCAGACGACATCATCTGCCTGGTCAGACCGATGCTGCAATTCAAGGAGGACGATTACAGCTTTGAAGTTTTTGGAAGCATGACCGAGATCAATACGCCGTGCAGCGGAATGGCGAAAATCTATGAACTTGAAATTCCGGAAAAACCGGATCCAAATGACAAGGAAGCAGTTGCAGCGTTTGAAGCATACTGTAATAAGCTCGGAATCTATTCCCATGATTATAGTTTCTTTGAAAGCTACGCAAACTGCAAAACACAGTATGCGTATGAGGTGGAGCTGTTCCGGGTCTTAGAAGGGTATGATCTGACCGTTGCCTGGACTGAAAAAAACGGTGATGAAGTTGAAACAAAGGCAAAATACAGCTTTGAAAACAAGGACGGCACAATTTTTGAAACAGACATTTACGGCTGGCTGCCGGATTGCGAACCGGAGTTTGAAGGATTTATTGAACGGTACGGTTTAGCCTCCGTACATGACAATTATATTGTCTACTGTGCGGACATCAATTACAGCACAGGCGCCTCCCTGAAAATGGAGCAGAGCGGAGAGGGCGAGATCGAAGAAGTATTGCAGTCAAGCTGTTCGCCGTTTAAACTGGAGCCGCTGGAAGGCGGCAGTTCCCCTGCCGCGATTCTCTATCGGGCGGTAAGCGACGGGAATCTGAATGTCAAATGGACAATCGGTCAGCAGTGGTCGGATGACCCGCCCTTTGAGGAAACAAACGGCTCCTATGAAATCAAGGAAAACGGCACGGTGATTCTCGATCATTCGACCGTGACAAAAGCTGCAACCATCTTTACACTGGTTGACAAGGACACCGGCGAGCTGATTAAAATTCCTTCCGGCGTGAATGGATATATTATGAGATCCACAACCCAGGGGCCGCCCGATACCGCTGATATCTATGAGCTGACATCCAATCCGCTCACGGTTCACGGCGAGAATATTTATAATCCCTATTGCAGCTATACGGTTGATCTGAACTGGCCGGTCGGCAGATATGATTATCCGGAATTAGTGGTGACATCCGATACCACCGATCTCATCGAAGTAACCTGCAAGCTCAAATGGTGTCCGAGCGGCGATCTTAATTTAGACTACGCATTCATAAAATCGGACTGTGAACTGCTGATGGATTGGCTCTGCGGTGAGAATGTCAAAATGCATGACTGGAACGCAGCAGACTTCTGCCGTGACAAACAGCTCACTGCGACTGACCTCACTTTGATGAAGCGGAAGAAATTTCAGATGACAAAGTCCGCTGTCGAGCCGCAGGTCTATACAGAATGGGGCGGAATCTACTATGTTCTGAAAGAAGGTCTGGAACTATATCTCGGACCGGACGAGAGCTATGAAGTCGTCGCAAATTTCATGAAGGGCGAAGAACTCCGGGAGTACGGATACCAGAAAGATAACGATAAATGGGTATATGTACTATATCAGGATCAGTACGGCTGGATCCGGCTTTATGACGATGACGGAAACGCAAATGTCTACTCCGGTGCAGTTGCCGACAAACCTGTCATTTACCTCTACCCCGAAACGGAAACCGATGTGCATGTCGAGCTTGAACTGACGGAATCCAAGCTTTCCACAACATATCCGAAGTATCAGGACGGCTGGGATGTGACTGCATATCCTGACGGCAGACTGCTCAACAAGGCGGACGGCACGCATCACAGATATCTCTTCTGGGACAGTGTAGACTGCCGCACAAGATTTGATTACTCCAAGGGCTTCTGCATTGCCGGCAGCGATACCGAACGCTTCCTCAAAGAAAAGCTCACCTATATGGGTCTGACCGAAGATGAAATGAATGAATTCATCGTATACTGGCTGCCGAGAATGGAACATAATGCGTATAATCTAATTACCTTCCAAAGTGATGCCTATACGGAATCCGCAAAACTGAACATTTCCCCGGCTCCTGACAGCATCTGCCGCATTTTTATGGCATATATTCCGCTTGAGGAATCCGTTGAAATTGAGCCGCAGCAGCTCAGTAACTTTGAACGAAAGGGCTTTACCGTTGTAGAATGGGGCGGCATGGAACTTAAGTAAACGCCAAAAGCTGACTGATGAGGTTCAGGCATCATTATAAAAAACACTGCAAGCTCTCAAATATCTTTGAGAGCTTGCTTTTTGTGCCATTGCCTTTTTGAAGCGGTATTATGATGATCCGCTGACGAGCATATCATAGGTCACGCCGTATTTTTCAGCAATATCCTTTGCATAGGAAGAACCCTCCGGCTTTGCAAGAGCTACCTTAAATGAACGCTTTCCGTCCTCAGTACGCATAATCAGTGACGCAGCTCCGGCGCCGGTGCTTTCAACGGTTAACTCCTCAGTGTCCTCACCAAGTTTGTGAATATGGGTATTGTAGATTGTCCGGACAGCCTTGGTCAGGAGCGCTTTTACGGAATCTCTTGCAATATAATAGCCCTCCTCAAACGAAGTTGTGGAGAACGTCTCGTTCAGCAGCACGAGACTTCTGCTTGTAGCCTGAGAGAACATTTCCCTGAAGCGAACGCACTCCTCCCCCAGTCTTCCCAGATCCATAGTATTGTCTTCGTCGGCAGGAAAGTGCGTAAAGACGCAGTCGCAGGGAACATATCGGAAACTTTCCGCAGGAACGAAAAGTCCTCCCTGTGCCAGAATGAACATCTGACCGACAGCCTGTGTAATCGTAGTCTTTCCGCCGCGGTTTGCTCCGGTGAGAATATAAACGGTATGCTTTTGATCGAAGGAAAGATCATTGTGCACGATCTCACTGACATTATCCATATTCATGGCAAGCATGAGATTGTAGAAGCCTTTTGCAGACATGGAAGTTACGCTCTCAGTTTCCGGCTGTGCCACGCAGAATACGCAGCCCTTTTCCCTCAGACCGCTGATAAACTCCGCACATCTGATGTAATAGAGAAACTCCGGCACCAATCCGGAAACATTCAAAATTGCAATATTTGCGTATTTGGTAAGCGTATCCCGCAACTTTTTCACAAGAGAACTGAGCATTTTATTTACAACGGTATCCAGATAGAATGTTGATTTTTCCGTTGCATCATCAGCCATAGCATTCACGATTGTGGACTTGGTTCTGGCATTCGCCGCAAGGGAAGACTGTACCGCAAGCAGGCCGGCATCGTTCATCATACGGTTGATGAACCCGCGTTTTTCCTCCTTGTCGATGACCTGATAATGCATATCACCGTCCCAGTCTGCGGTATCACGAAGTTTGTCCTTCGCCGCGATTGCATCTGCGAAATTACTTACGATGCCGGACTTTTTGAACGGTTTTCTGTTGACAGAGACCAGTCCTATGCTGACGGCTTCAAAGCGCTCATTGACATTGATGCCGAGTGTGACACTTTGGACGTCGGAAACCTTTAGTTTCAGCGCGGCGATATCCGCCTTCATTTCTGCAAAACACGCTTCACTGTAAAGACTGCCGATGTAGTTTCGGAGGCCTTTCAGCCCCTGAGACTGAATCCGCTCATCAGAAAGGCATTCACGCATTGCTTCGACACATTTTATATAATCATTCAGCTCGTCAAGGCGGTGGAACAGATGCCACAAGCCAATTTCCTCATCGGAGGTCTTGTGCATGGACGAAAAATCCTTCATGAATTGTATTCTGTCAAACAGCTGCATCATGGTTTTTCTCAATTCCGGTAGCCGAAGAATATCTGCAAAAATCTGCTGCCGGTATGCGGCAATATTCGCATCGTCCGTGATTTGTGAAAGTATATTTGTGATCAGACGGCGTTCCCCGGCATCGCTTGAAACAGCCCTGCAAAACTCCTCCAACCCCAGATCGTGCAGCACATGATCCGGAAGCCTGCGGTATTCGCTGCATGTTTGAGCGGGCTGCATCAGGCTGAACCCAGTATATTGATTCATAGCTTTGCCTCTTACACTTTTTTCAAGGGTATGCAGATATAACTGACCGTATCGGCAGGGTTTTTCGCCGGCGGCGTATAGAACTCCAAGGAATAATCACCTGCTATACGATACCCTTGCAATGCCGGAAGCCATTCCGACCAGATCTGTGTATTGACCTTCTGCATACTGTCAGGCAAAGGTCCGACGCAGCGGAACAGCGCCCAGAGTCCGCCGGGAATCTGATAGGTGCAGCAGCCCTGCGGAATATCCTCCCACGGCAGATACAGGTCTGCGATCCAGTAGTCAAAGGTCTTTCCGTCCATGTCGGTACATAAACCGAACATTCCTTTTAAGCCTTTCCTGTCTGCCATCCATTCGTCCCAGAATTTCGGGACTTCCCTGTAACTTGTCTCGGCATCGAAACGCTTTTTGATGCCGACAACCGTAAACGGTGCCTTTTCAACAATTTTGTAATCCAACATATTTCCGCCCTCCAAAGTAATTTTGATATGCAGCGGAGCAAAAGACCGCAGGTTTGCACCTGATTCTCTTGCCTGTGCCGGAGTAATGCCGTGAAAGCGCTGGAAGGCTTTTGCAAAGCTGTCAGGAGAATCATAGCCGTACTTTAAGGCTGTGTCAATCACTTTTCGGTCTGAGCAAGCCAATTCCTGTGCCGCCAGCGTCATACGGCGGGCACGTATATATTCTCCGACGGTCATACCGCACATTGCGCCGAAGATCCGCTGATAATAGAACGAAGAAAGGGCTGCTTTCTTTGCAATCGTCTCAATATTCAGTTCATTCGGCAGATTCTGTTCCATATAATCAATGGAAGCCTGAAATCCTTCAATCCAGTCTTTCAAAACGGTCACCCCATTCCGCTGAATTCATTATATCACATCAAAATTTTACTGTCCCGACTTTTTCTGCACTCTTTGTCAGGGTTAAACGGTATCACGCCCATGGGTTTTCTCATTTGATACTTGACAACCATCTTTTTTTGTGGTAATATGAAACAAATGTTGTGCATTTTTCTTTTCAGTAAAGCTATTATAATACATATCATTATACCATAATTATTATTAGTTTTGATTACAATTATGTTAATTTTTCAATTATCAGAATTACAATAAGGAGGAATTCAAATTGGATCAGCAAAATATATATACCGGTAATACGCCTGAAATTGACTGGAGCACTGCCTATGTCGGTACTCCGCGTTTTTACGTCAGACCGGACGGTGTGGATTTCGGTGTATTTGCACTGAATGAAGGGGTTGAAACAATTTTACCGAAACAGCCGCAGCAGCGTTATCAGATAGAAGGAAAACCCGTGGAAGAATGGCGTCTGCTTCTTTACAGCAAAACCAGAGGCGTTGTTATCGGAGATACAGATTTTTTTACGGCAATCCGAAGACTCGGCATCGGCGGATATATCGTGGATGATAATGATACACATATTCTGCTCCGCGCTCTGACCCTGACGGAACTGGATGCACTGATGCGATGACAAATATAACAGGTACCGCTTGGTATTTATGCGGTACCTGTTATTTGTTATTCAATGGTTCCGAGTGAACTGAGCAGTTTTTTCTCTATACGTACTGTTACAAGCAGGAAATAAGCGTCGTCTGCCGGCGAAAGATTTTCCTCATCAATGGAATCAATCTTTTCTCCCCATTCCTCCAATTTTCCCATCATGGACATATAATCATTCAGCATTTCAATTGCATTTGCCTCGTTTTCCGAGTATTTTTTCATAAAGGCAATATAATCGTCATAAAATGCCTCATATGCATCCATTGTTTTCTTAAAAGACGGTGTAACCAGTGAATAATCACCTTTTTCTACCATTTTTCTGATATCGGAAGCAGAAATGTCATTGTTTTTTGTCGTTTTCGCTCCGTCCTCTGAGGATTCCGACAATGCAGTTGTTTCCGTATCAATATCAGTCTGTTTTTGCTGCTCCGTCTTCTGCGGAGGTGCTGTTGTCTGTTGGACTTCCGTGATGCTTGTGCCGGTCTCGGAAGGCTGCACAGTTGAACTGTTTGAATTATCGTTGTTTCGGGAAGCTGAAATCGCCATCAGAATGAAATAGAGAATCCAGCTGGCTGCAATGATTCCGAGCCGAATCTTTTTTTCCGGTTTTCGGAGTCGCAGCATCAGGATGGTCAGCGGGAGCGGAAAAATTATAAGCCAGCCAAGCACCCAGAGCAGCGTATGCCGTTTTTTCGGCGGAGTCTCCTGCTGCATTACAGCATCCGTTCCGAATCTCACCTGTTCCTGCGCACCGGTAAAACAAACCACGTTTTTTTTGCCGCAATACGGACAGGGTGCATCCTTCTGTGAAGGGCTTCCGGAAAATTCGCTTCCGCAGCTCGTACATTTTGCCAGAATGATTCTCGGCTCCGGAAAAGCAGAGTATGAGTTTTGATTCATAATGATACCTCCTTTTAATACTTTGGGTATTTGCTGAATTCAGTATATCACACAGTTTTTTCAGAATATAAAAACAGATTCCGCAAAAAAGCTGCATAACAAAGTTTGTGATGCACAGGTCAGGATTCAGGACATGATGAATTCGGATGAGGTTTAAGGCTTCTTTCCGGATGACAAAACGCAGCCTCCTGTCATCAAATCATTGAGATTGTTTATGACAAAGCAGTTTTCTCCCCCTGTTTTCTATTTATTTTCGTGCAATATCTCTTTCATTTGTGAATCAAAAGGCGGATTTTCGGGAACAATCAGATATTCTACAAAAGAAATCATGAAAAAAAATCAGAAATCACTTGCAAATTCGGTCGAAATATGCTATACTAGTATCTGGATAATCAGAGGTATGGATGGAGGCAGCTTCATGCGTCATTTCAATATAGCGGTTGACGGACCGTCCGGTGCCGGAAAAAGCACCCTCTCCCGCAGGCTTGCCAAAAGACTCAGATGCATCTATGTTGACACCGGTGCACTTTACAGAACGATTGCTCTTTGGATGATGCGGGAACATGCAGAAACCGACGAGGAAATCAAGGACAAGCTCCCTGAACTGACTGTTACTATGGACTATCTCGACGGTGAACAGCATGTATTTGCCAACGGCGAAGATGTAACAGCATTGATCCGGACAGAAGCAGTCTCAATGGCTGCGTCGCGTGTCTCGGCTTTGCCGGCAGTCAGGAAATTCCTGTTCCGGCTTCAGCAGTCTCTTGCGGAACAAAATTCCGTTGTAATGGACGGAAGAGACATCGGAACAGTTGTCCTTCCGGATGCCGATGTAAAAATATTTCTTACAGCTTCTCCCGAAAAGCGCGCAATGCGCCGTTTCCTGGAGCTGGAACAAAAACAGCCGGGCGCTCAGACCTTTGAATCGGTTCTGGAGGATGTCATTCGCAGAGATGAACATGATATGAACCGAAAGATTTCTCCGCTGAAGCAGGCAGAAGATGCCGTTCCGGTCGATACCTCAGACGCCGGTCTGGAAGAATCCGAGCAGATGCTGTTTCAGATTTGTAAGGAGAAGCTCGGATTATGAACAGATTCTACAAATTTGCAATGCGAGTCATGCGGCTGCTGATGCCGCTCTGGTATAAAATCGAAACAGAAGGTATGGAGAATGTTCCACGCGAAAGCGGATATCTCTATATCAGCAATCACCGCAGCAATGCAGATCCTATCCTGATCGGTATTCAGAATAAGGAAACACAATTCTGTTTTCTCGCTAAACAGGAGTTGTTTTCCTCCGGATTGATCGGATGGCTGCTCAGAAAACTCGGCGGCGTTGCAATTGACCGCGGAGCGGGAGATGTCACCGCACTGGAAGAAATTGCTTTCCGCCTCCAAAACGGAGAAAATGCACTGGTCTTTCCGGAAGGCACTCGGTCAAAGGACGGAACCCTTGGACATTTCAAAACTGGTGCTGCACTTCTTGCTGCACAAACCGGTGTCCCGGTGGTTCCGGTTGCAATTGTATTTGACGGGAAACTGCATTTTCGCAGCAAAATTACCGTTCGGTACGGCGCGCCTTTCGATGTTCCGGAAACCGATGCAGCAGACCCTTCACCCGGCGTTCTTAAGCAAATACGGCGTGAAATGACAGACCGCGTAACAGGGCTCCTGACCATGAAAGAGCCCGAACCGCCGCCTCCCGCCCGAAAAGCACTTCCGGACAAACAAACCCGGCAACTCAGGGAGACAGAAAATGCTCCAAATGAATCAAGTGAATCGGAGGATACAAAAAACGAGATGAGTAATCACAAACAGCAGAGAGATTCGCAGGAAAACCGCGATCCGAAGAAAAAAAATAACCGTGACGCTGCTTCTATTGATGAAACAGCAAAGAAGAACGATGAATTTATCGCTGACGAGGAAACAGTAAACGAAGAAGATGAGTTTGATTTCATCTTTGATGATCTGGATGACGATGATGATGCTGACGACTTCTCAGATGCAGATGATTATAAAGTAGAAGGCGGCGAAACTGAAGAATATCTGACGGAAGAAACGGATGACGAAACAGCAGAGTATTCCGATGAGGAAACTGTCTACGAAGATGATGCAGAACCGTATGACGGAGAGTATGACGAAACCGAAGAATTCTACGATGAAAACGGAGAAGCCTTCGGAGATGAAGAGTCCTACGACGAAGACGCGGATATCTTCGGGGACGAGGAATCCTACGATGAAAATGAGGAAGGCTACGCTGATGATGCACCTTATGATGAGGAAGCAGATTTCAGCGATGACGAGCCTTATGAAGCAGAGAAGAAGCCTTCTCTTCTCTTTAAGATCACCAATCCGTTCCGGAAACTGATTCACAGTCTGAATGCAGAGCCGGAAGAACCGGAATTTGATGACGAAGATGATTATTCCGCTGCTGAAGACGGAGAAGAGCCGGTTCGCGATGTATTTGATGACGACTACACCGATGAAGATGATTTTCTCTCCGAAGAAACGGCAGAACCGGAAGAAGCCGAAATCACTGAATCAGAAGAGGATATGGCAAAAACCAAGCAGCGCAAGGTCACATGGAAAAACACGGCACCCAAGCCTGCGCCCCCTGTCTTCGATGATATTGACGATTTCGGAGGCTATGACGATACCGATGAAGAACCTGCGTATAACGAAGATGATTCCGATGTAAGAGGCGGCTATGCAGTGCATAAGCCTTACAGAAGAAAATCTCAGCGTATGAGCAGAAAATCCGATCCGTTTGAAGAGCCCGAAGTCATTCAGCCCGAAGAACCGGAGCTCTATGATGATCAGGAAGAACAGGATGAAGAAGGCGGCTTTGATTACGGCAAAATTGCCCTGGCTCTGACCTTTATTATTCTCGGCATTTTTGCGATTGATTTCGGCAGAAGAGTCTGGACCAGATGGCACGAAGATAAAGGACAGCTCAACATTCAGAGCGGCAGCTCCTCCGAAGCCGATTCTGTTCCGGATAATACCGGAATCATTGCGGAATCAACTACTACAACACTTGCTTCCACCACCACCCTTGCAACCACAAGTTCTACAACAATCTTTATTTCCCCTGTTTCTGACACGACCGATAACGGCGGTGCTGATGTGGAAACAAGAGAAACTTCTATTCTGACAGTTTCCAATGACGAACTGCACCGCGGTAACACCGTTTTGATCGACGATGAGCATCAGCAGACCTACAACCCGAATCTGATTACGTTCGCAAATATCAAATATCAGCATCTCCGTCTGACAAGTGCCTATTTGAAGTTTGACAGTGCCATTAGCGAAGACCTGATCCGCTGGTTCAACGATTTCTTTGCGGCAACCGGCCACGGAAACATCATGGTATACAGCACAAATGAGCAGCCGAAAGCTGCTGTATCCGCGGTTGTTCCTTACGGAATTCAGATTCCGGAGCGTTCTACCGGTCTGACATTGGATCTTGCGATTCTGAACGAAGCAAACGGTTCTCACAAACCTTATACGCCGGACGGCGATTATGCTTGGCTTGCCGAGCACGCGGCTGAATACGGTTTCATTGTCCGTTATCCGGACGGAAAGGAAGACAAAACAGGACTTGACGGCAAAACCTGGCATTTCCGCTATGTCGGTATTCCCCACGCTGTTTACATGAAAGAAAACGATCTTTGCCTTGAGGAGTATCTCGACAAGATTTCACAGCACACATGGGAAAAAGCACATCTGACTGCTACGGCAGGCGGTGTGAATTATGAAATGTACTATGTACCTGCATCGGAAACCTCCGATTCGACCGATATCCAGTATCCGGTCGGTGCAACTCCTGTTGTATCCGGCGACAATTCCGAAGGTTTCTTGGTATACTGCATAAAGGAATAACCCATTTAATACAAAAATTCCGCCGCAGAGAAATGCGATCTCTGCGGCGGGATTTTTATTTACTGTCCGGATTCTGAATCTGCTGCTGATTTCCGTCTGACTGCTCTTTTGCATCATCCTTTTTTCTGAACACAAACAGCTTACTGATTACATAATTCAGTGCAAGAATAATAAACTGAGAAAGGACAGTCATCAGCGTATAATTCCACCCGAAAACAGTCGGGGTTTCCATAATGGCAAGTTCTATGAAATATGTCGCTCCGCGGCCGCCGAAAAAGGTCATCATCTCACGGAAGACAGCCCGTTTCTCGTGCGTTTCGCTGTGAAAGACATATTTCTTATTGACAATAAAGGCAAATGTCGCACAAATCAGCCATGATATGGTCGTATTCATCGCATTGGGAATCTTCTGGTCTTGAACAGAATATCCCGCAAGCTCAAAAATCCGTTTACCTGCCAGCTTTGTCAGTATAGAGAGCAGCGTTGTCCATGCACCGTAATAACAGTATCGCCATACACTTTCATATTTGTACCACAGTTTTTTGACCGGTTTCGGCATGAGCTTCAGCATAAATTGCAGGAGTGCCTCCAGCATACTGTCAATCCTCCGTTTTTGTTAATCCAGTTCAAATGCTCCGGTATAAAGCTGATAATAAGTTCCTTTTTTCTCTATCAGCTGCGCATGATTTCCGCGCTCAATGATCTTTCCGTGATCCAGAACCATAATAACATCGGAGTTCCGAACCGTAGACAGTCTGTGCGCGATGACAAAAACAGTTCTCCCTTTCATCAGGGCATCCATACCGCGAGACACAATCGCTTCCGTTCTGGTATCAATCGAGGAAGTCGCTTCATCAAGAATCATGACAGGCGGATCCGCAACCGCTGCACGCGCAATCGCAATCAGCTGACGCTGTCCCTGTGAGAGATTTGCTCCGTTTCCGGTCAACATTGTGTTGTAACCGTCAGGCAGTCTTGTGATAAAATCATCTGCGCCGGCGAGCTTCGCTGCATCTATACATTGTTCATCGGTTGCGTCCAGTCTGCCGTAACGGATATTATCCATAACCGTTCCGGTAAACAGGTTGGTTTCCTGAAGCACAATTCCGAGGGATTTCCGCAGATCAGACTTTTTGATTTTGTTAATGTTGATTCCGTCATAACGGATTTTTCCGTCCGCAATATCATAGAACCGGTTAATCAGATTTGTGATTGTTGTTTTTCCGGCACCCGTTGCACCGACAAACGCAATTTTCTGACCTGGCTTTGCAAATACAGAAACATCATGCAGCACCGGCTTTCCCTCTTCATAGGCAAAATCCACACCGTCCAGCGTAACCTCACCCTGAAGCGGCGTATAGGTCACAGTGCCGTCCGCACTGTGCGGATGCTTCCATGCCCAGTGATGCGTGCGATCCGATGTTTCAATCAGATTGCCGTCTGCGTCAGTCGTTGTATTCACCATTGTGACATAACCGTCATCCGTTTCCGGCTTTTCGTCCATCAGCTTAAAAATACGGTTCGCACCGGCAACAGCCATAACAATTGCATTAAGCTGCTGGGTCACCTGATTCAGGTTACCCGTAAACTGTTTTGTCATATTCAGGAACGGCACAACAATACTGATACCGAGTGCCATACCGGAAAGTGAAAAGTTCGGCACATGTCCGATCAGCATAGCACCGCCGATTGCCGCAATCACAACATAGAGAATATTACCGATATTCAGAATAATCGGTGCAAGTGCATTGGCATAAGCATTTGCGCGGAAACTGTCTTCAAATAGTTGTTCGTTAATCCGGTTGAATTCTTCTTTGCTCTGCTCTTCATGGCAGAACACCTGAACAACCTTCTGACCGTTCATGATTTCCTGCACATAGCCCTCGGTCTGTCCGACAGATTTCTGCTGACGTACAAAGTATTTAGCAGAACCGCCGCCCAGCTTTGCAGAAACCATCATCATAAAGAACACACCGAACAGAACGACCAGCGTCAGCCAGATGCTGTAATAAATCATGATTGCAAAGACAAACAAAACAATTGAGCCTGCCTGAATCATAGTCGGCACAGACTGGGAAATCAGCTGACGAAGCGTATCAATATCATTCGTATAATAGCTCATGATATCGCCGTGCTGATTGGTATCAAAAAATCTGATCGGAAGATTCTGCATTCCGTCGAACATTGCACAGCGCATTCTGTTCAGGAATCCGTGGGTCATAATTGCCATCAGCTGCTGATAGAGCGTCATTGCCGTAATTGACAGCACATACAGACCGATCAGGAGACCGACTTTCGGCAGAATAGACTCTTTTGCAGCATTCCAGTCTCCTGTTGCGCTCCATTTTTCGATATCTGTGATAACTTTCTGCACAAAGACAGCGGGAATAGAAGAAACCGCTGCTGAAAAAAGAATACAAATCAATGTAACCGGCAGCATAACCGGATAAAACTGCCGGAGCATTTTCAGCACACGGAAAAGAGAACGAAATGCCTCTCCTTTGGAAGCGGGCGGACCGTATACCTTATTATTACGCGGCACCGTTCTCACCTCCGTTCGTCTGCTGTTCATAGACCTCACGGTAAATTGTGCTGTTTTTCAGCAGTTCACTATGTGTCCCGACTGATTCGATTTTTCCGTTTTCCATTACAACAATCATATCCGCATCCTGCACGGAAGCAACTCTCTGTGCTATGATAATCTTGGTCGTATCCGGAATGAATTTTTTGAAGCCGGAACGGATAAATGCATCTGTCTTGGTATCAACGGCACTGGTAGAATCATCCAGAATCAAAACCTTCGGCTTTTTCAGCAGCGCACGCGCAATGCAAAGCCGCTGCTTCTGTCCGCCGGAGACATTTGTTCCGCCCTGTTCAATCCTCGTATCGTAACCGTCCGGAAATGCGGTAACAAAATCATGTGCCTGTGATAACTTGCAGGCTTCGACGATTTCCTCATCCGTCGCATTTGGATTTCCCCAGCGAAGATTCTCTTTGACTGTTCCTGAAAACAGAACATTTTTCTGCAAAACCATTGCAACACTGTCCCGAAGGCTGTGGAGATCATACAAGCGGACATCTGTACCGCCGACCTTAACACATCCTTCCGTGACGTCGTACAGTCGGGCAATCAACTGAACCAGCGTGGATTTGGAAGAGCCGGTTCCGCCGATGATTCCGACCGTTGCGCCGGAAGGAATATGAAGGTTGATTTGCGAAAGCG
Organism: Oscillospiraceae bacterium; assembly: GCA_017518255.1. Taxonomy (GTDB): domain Bacteria; phylum Bacillota; class Clostridia; order Oscillospirales; family Ruminococcaceae; genus Firm-04. The sequence goes on along the minus strand of JAFWVK010000084.1, from coordinate 75,815 downwards.
CAAATTTATGCGCTTTGCTGGAATACTTAAAGCCAACATTTTCAAAATCAACCGTACCGTCCGGAATGACAGTCACGGCATTTTCCGGATTGTGAATATCGGGAACCTCATTCAGAACCTCGGAAATACGCTTGACAGATTCAGCAGACATTGTCAGCATGACATAAATCATAGAGAGCATCATCAGCTGAATCAGAATCTGAAAACCGTAAGTCAGCATACCGGAAATCTGTCCGACATCAATCCCTTTTCCGGTAATAATCAGTCTGGAACCGACAATCAGGATAAAAGCCATGTTAAAATAAAGGCAAATCTGCATCAGCGGTCCGTTCAGTGCGACAATCCGTTCGGCTTTGGTAAAGTCCTTGCTGATATCCTCCGCAGCCGTGTGGAATTTCTTTTTTTCATATTCTTCCCGCGAAAAGCCCTTTACCACACGCATACCGCGTACATTTTCTTCAATAGACTCATTCAGACGGTCATACTTTTTGAAGACTCTCCGGAAAGCCGGCATTGCAAACTTTGCAATCAGAATCAGACCGAACAGCATAAACGGAACCACAATGACAAAGGTCGCAGCAAGCATACCGCCCATAATAAACGCCATTGTGATGCTGAAAACCAGCATCAGAGGCGCGCGAACCGCAATCCGGATCATCATCATAAACGCCATCTGCACATTGGAAATATCCGTCGTCAGTCTGGTTACAAGCGAGGATGTTGAGAATTTATCAATATTGCTGAACGAAAAACTCTGAACTTTCTCAAACAAATCATGACGGACATTCTTTGCAAAACCCGCAGATGCCTTCGCAGACGTAAAGCCTGCCCCGCCACCGCATGAAAGCGAAATCAAAGTCAGAACGAACAGAATCAGTCCGATTTTCAAAATATAGGACATCTCAACGCCGTTCTTGACATTGTTGACCAGATCAGCTGTCAAATAGGGAATAAACGCCTCAATTATCACTTCTCCGGTCATGAACAGAATGGTAATAACAGTCGGCAGCTTGTATTCCCGCAGGCATCTGGTGATTGTTTTTATCATATAAGCAGTCTCTCCTCTCAGTTTTCCGTTGTAATATTATTCTGCATTCGATTCAGGAACTGCTGTACAGTATTCAGCTCTTCCTGAGAAAAGCCTCTTGTCAGCGCTGTCTCAAGCCGCTCCTGATCTTCACGAATCCGCTGCGTCAGAGCTTTTCCGCGCTCTGTCAGAACGATTTTTTTCAGTCTGTCATCGCAGGCTACTTTGGATCGTTCAATCAGCTGCTTCTTTTCAAGGTCGGCAACAATCTTTGAGACGCCGGATCGGCAGATTCCGAACTCTTTTTCAAGAACACGCTGATAAACGTCCTCTCCTTCATGCTCGGAGAGATATACCATAACCCAGCCGTAAGTGCCGGTCAGATGGTCAATATCCTGCTTGATTTCTGATGATTCAATCCTGTGTTTGACTGCCCGGTTCAGATGATGCAGAGCAAGGATTGTCTGTTTACCCGTATGAATCACCGTCCTTTCACGATCGGTTTGGCAGATTGTTCACCAAGAAACATTATACAGCATATCCGCCAAATTGTCAAGTGAAATATTAGTGAAATAGCCCAACACCAGAAAACTGCCGAATCCGAAAGATTCAGCAGTTATTTGAAATCAGCGGTTCCGGGGTTGTTTCAGATCGTCTGTATCCAGCCAGATGGTAAAAGGCCCGTCATTACAGAGAGATACATCCATATGTGCACCGAATACGCCGCTGTCCGTATGCGGAATGACCTCACGGCATTTCGCAAGAAAAAGCTCGTAAAGCCTGTTTGCTTCCTCCGGTTTTGCTGCATGTGAAAAACTGGGTCTGGTCCCCTTCCGGCAGTCTGCACAGAGCGTAAATTGAGATATTACAAGTAAAGAACCGCCGACATCCTGCAAGCTGCAATTGGTTTTTCCGGCTTCGTCCGGAAAAATCCTGAGTTTTAAGAGCTTATCGGTCAGGAGCTGAACCTCCTGCTCCGTGTCATTTTCGGTCACGCCGAGTAAAACCAGAAATCCACGCTCAATTTTTCCGGTCGGCACACCGTCAGAAATGACGGATGCATGACTGACACGCTGAATCAATGCGCGCATGTTATTCACTCTCCATATACTGTTCTTGCATAATCTACGGATGCTTTTGCGTCCTTTGCATAGCAGTCAGCCCCGATCTGCTCGGCATAGTCCGCAGTCAGGACCGCACCGCCGACGACACACTTGCAGGAAGGATACTGTTCATGAAGCAGACGGATAGTCTCCTCCATAGCGCCGACCGTTGTGGTCATCAGAGCACTCAGACCAACTAGAGAAACCTGCTGTGCAATTGCCGTATCGACGATTTTCTGCGGCGGGACATCCTTTCCAAGATCAATCACATCAAAACCGTAGTTTTCAAGAAGCAGTTTGACAATATTTTTCCCGATATCGTGAACATCGCCCTGAACCGTAGCCAGCACGATTTTACCCTTTCCGCCCTGATTGCCCTGATCGGACAGATGAGCTTTCAATACACCGAACGCGCTTTGTGCAGCCGTCGCAGCCTGAATGAGCTGTGGAAGAAAAACAATCCCTTTTTCATAATCCGCTCCGACAACATCAAGAGCAGGAATCAACTGCTGATTGACAATATCAAGCGGGTTCTGTGATGCAAGTGCCGCTTCCGTCAGCCTTGCTGCATCCTGACGCAGACCGCGGATGACCGCCTGTTCCAGTGTCAGTTCAGAGGGTGCAGACGGTACTGCCGGAGCAGACATCTGATTCTGAACATTCTGATAAGCCGAGATAAAGGCTTCGCAGTTCGCGTCAAATCCCGCCAGCATACGGAACGCACGAACTGTATCCATCATGCCCTCTGCCATAGGATTCAGAATCGGAAGTGTCAGTCCGTTCTGCATCGCCATACACAGGAAGCTGCGGTTAATCAGCGGACGGTTCGGCAATCCAAAGCTGATATTGGAGACACCGAGAACTGTATGAAGTCCGAGCTCTTCACGTACTCTCCTGACCGCATGAAGCGTCTGGACAGGACCGTCGCCGCCGGTTGATGCGGTCAATGTCAGGCAATCCAAAAAAACATCCTGCTTCGGTATACCGAGTGCCGCTGCATGTTCAAGTATTTTTTTGCCGATTGTAAAGCGATCATCAGCTGATTCGGGAATTCCCTGCTCATCCAGCGTCAGACCAACCACACAGGCACCGTAATGCTTTACAAGCGGAAGAATCTCAGCCAGAGAGGAAGCCTTTCCATTTACCGAATTGACAATCGGTTTTCCCGGATAAATCCGCAGTGCTGCCTCCAGCGCCTTCGGATCGGAGGAATCAAGCTGAAGCGGAAGATCAGTCACCTCCATGACTGCACGGACAGCCTGCGGCAGAACAGATGCCTCATCTATTCCCGGCGTACCGACATTGACATCCAGAATATCAGCATCCGCATCGGTCTGAGCAATTGCCTCTCCGCGGAGATAATCGTAATCCTGATCGAGGAGAGCCTGTTTCATCCGCTTTTTACCGGTCGGATTGATTCGTTCTCCGATCACACGCGGCATATCAAGCACAACCGTCCGGATTCCGGAACAGACAGCCGCAGGAACATGCGCTGTCAGTTCTGCCGGTTTGACATCCTGCATAACTCTGCGGATTTCCGTAATAAATGCAGGTGTTGTTCCGCAGCATCCTCCGAATATCCGAACCCCTGCTTTTGCAAATTCCGGCATCAGTGCAGCAAAATCAGCAGGTGTCACCGAATAAGCCCCTGTAACAGGATCCGGAAGACCGGCATTTGCCTTCGCAATCAGCGGTAATCTTGTCCATTTGGAAAGCTCGCGAATCAGCGGCAGAATCTCAGCCGGACCCAGTGAACAGTTAATACCGATTGCCGCGGCTCCGAGTGCTTCCAGTGTAATTGCCATTGCAGAAATCGGGCATCCGGTAAAGGTTCTTCCGGTTTCGGTGAATGTCATGGTCACAATAACCGGAAGATTTGTATTCTCTTTCGAAGCAAGCAGTGCAGCTTTGGTTTCAAGAAGGTCACTCATCGTTTCGATGACAACCAGATCGGCTCCGGCTTCTGCGCCTGCAATACAAACCGTTTTGTATGCTTCATAGGCTGCATCAAATGTCAGAGAACCGGCAGGCTGAAGGAGCTGACCGGTCGGTCCGAGATCGAGGGCGACGCAGACATTCTCCGGCACAGCAGCTTTCGCAAGACGGACTGCTGCACAAACAGATTCCGCAGTATCAATTCCGGTTCCCTCCAGCTTCAGCGGATTCGCGCCGAATGTATTCGCATATACAACCTGAGAACCAGCTTCGGCATAGGCACGGTGAACAGCTACAACCCGCTCCGGCTCGGTCAGATTCAGACGCTCAGGCAGCTCTCCGGGTTGAAGATGCAGCATTGTCCCCATTCCGCCGTCCAGAAATACATATGCATCCGATTTCAGTAGATTGAGAAATTTCACTGTATTCTCTCCTTTTCTGCTGCTTTCGCTCCGGCAAAAAGACATCCGTCTCTGTTCGGGCATTCAGTGCAGCTTTTCCCGCAGCAGTATCTGCGTGCATCATTTACCGGACGATCGGATAACCCGAACACCGCCGTGACGGATTTCATCGGTACAAGTGTCTGATGCTGCGTAACAGTCAGACCGATTTTGCGAGAAGCATCAAGCAATGCAATCAGATCTGCCTGCTGACTGAGCGGAAAATCACCGTACCCAGCGCTGAATCGCTCAGTATAATATTTTGCGCCGAGTTCACGGTGCAGAAACAGTTCTAGCTGACTGCACACAGATTCAATCGCAGCACCGGCAACTGCATCCAGCATGACTGCTTTTGTCATATCCGAAACTTCGGCACGCCGAATCAGGGCATCAACCGGTGAAGAAAGAGTTGCAGCAAAAAGCACAGCCTGCCTGCATCCTTCCAGATGCAGCGCAATGTCTTTTCCGCCGAGCAGAAGTCCGCCCAAACGGACTCCTTCCGGCGAATGCTGAACCGGAAGAAGACGCCAGACAGTTCGCGGAACGGCTGCGCGGCAAAGTTCTTCGATGCAGACGGTTAGCTTTCCGTCAAGTTCTGCATCCAACTCCGGCGTGCGCAGATAACTGAGAATTTCGGCTCTGTTCAGATCGGAAGGCTTCATTCCGCAATTGCCTCTGTGATATATCTTGCAACGTCCGGATTATTCATCGTATAAAGATGAATCCCGTCTGCTCCCTGTTCGCGAAGATCAAGTATCTGTTCGATTGCATATTCCAGTCCGGCAGCTTTTAATGATGCCGGATCATCGGAATAACGCGCCATCAGCTTTGCAAGGCGTTTCGGAATACTGGCGCCGCATAGAGATACCATCCGTTCAATGGATTTTTTTGAAGTTACGGGCATTATCCCCGCTTCGACCGGCACAGAAACACCTGCTGCCGCAATCTTTTCCCGGAATGTATAAAAATCCTTGTTGGAATAAAAAAGCTGCGTAATCAGATGTGTTGCACCGGCATCCGTTTTCTCTTTCAGGTGAAGAATATCCGTATCCAAGTCCGGTGCTTCCGGATGTCCCTCCGGATAACAGGCAGCAGCAATATCAAAATCACCGTTCTGCTTAATAAACCGGATCAGATCGGAAGCGAAGGAAAAATCATTTTTCGGCTGAACCGAAGGATTCCGGTCTCCGCGGAGCGCCAGAATATTTTCAATTCCGCGTGCGCGAAAATCCCGCATTTTTTCCAGAACGCTTTCTTTGGATTCATTGATACAGGGAAGATGCGCAATTGCAGGAATTTGAAGCTGATCCTGAATATATGCACAGATTTCCGCGGTGGAAGCGCCCGGAACAGAACCGCCTGCCCCGTAAGTCACACTGATAAAATCAGGATGCAGCGATTTCAGTGCGTCCAGTGTTTCATAGATTTTTGAGATCGGAACATCCGGCTTCGGCGGAAACACCTCAAAAGAAAGCACATGTTTTTCAGGGAACAGTGAAGCTACTTTCATATCATACCTCTATCATCTGTTTTAGAAGACTGTTACGGCTGAATCTGCCAGTCAATCGGCTTCATACCGTTGGCTTCGAGAAAAGCATTGGTTTTTGAAAAATGGCGGCATCCGAAAAAGCCGTGATAAGCAGAAAGCGGACTCGGATGCGGACACTGCAAAATCAAATGCCGAGAATTTGTAATCAGTTTCGCTTTTGCACGCGCATTTCCGCCCCAGAGCAGAAAGACCATCGGCTGCTCTCTGTCATTCAAATGACGGATGACCGCATCGGTCAGTTCCTCCCAGCCCATTCCGTGGTGACTGTTTGCCTGTCCCGCACGGACAGTCAGTGCCGCATTCAGCAGCAGAACACCCTGCTTCGCCCATGCTGTCAGGTCACCGCAGCCGGAGCCTGTATTGTCAATTCCGAGATCGTCCTTGATTTCTTTGAAGATGTTCACAAGTGAGGGCGGCGGTTGGATGCCTTTCCGAACAGAAAAGCTCAGACCGTGTGCCTGTCCTTCGCCGTGATAGGGATCCTGTCCGAGTATGACGCATTTCACATTGTGATACGGCGTATATTTCAGCGCATTAAAAATATCATACATATCCGGATAAATCCGCTTTGTCCGGTATTCCTGAATCAGAAACTGCCGGAGATTCTGATAAGATTCACTTGCAAAATCTTCTTTCAGAACTTCATCCCAATCATTGCCGATATGTACCATTCCGTTCACCTTTTCCAGATATTGTCCGAAACATCAACCGGAACGCCGTCCTTTAGGAAAAAGCGCGGGACACGTTCGCCGACAGCACAAACAACCTCATAATTGATAGTTCCGGTGTTTTCTGCGATTTGATCCGCAGAACAAAGCCCTGCCTCATCTCCGAATACCGTCACGATATCACCGGTACTCAGACCCTTTGCATCGGTGATATCCAGCATCAACTGATCCATACATACCCTGCCGACAAGCGGACAGAGCTGATCACGCACCAGCATCTGACAGTTTCCGCTGCTGTTCAAGCGCCAGAATCCATCCGCATAGCCGATCGGAACCGTAGCAATCACGCGAGGAGAATCCGCCAGAAACGTTCTGCCGTAGCTGACCGAATCCCCTGCCTGAATCGTTTTAATATGTGAAATCACGCTTTTCAGAGCCATAACCGGTTTCAGCGGCGGAAGATTCCGTGTCAGCTCCGAGGGTTTAAGTCCGTAGAGCACGATCCCTGCCCGAACCATGTCCAGATGCACATCCGGAAGTCCGGACACAACCGGTTTATCAAAAATCGCAGCGCTGTTTGCACAGTGACGGAGTGAAAAATGTACACCGCTGTTTTCCAGCTTTTCTACAGCATCCATAAAATTCCGATACTGTTCTGCCGTAAAATCCGTGCCTGCATCTCCGTCATCGGCAACAGCAAAGTGCGTAAAGATACCCTCAGGCTTCAGACACGGCAGCTTACAGACCGCAAGTGCATCCGAAAGATCAGAATGCCCGCCGCGATGCTGAAAGCCGATTCTGCCCATTCCGGTATCAATTTTAATATGTGTCAGCACACGCACGCCGTCAGACATTGCAGCCTGAGAAAGCGCTTCGCCGTAGCTGCGGGAATACACACACTGTGAAATATTCTGTTTAGCAAGAACCGCCGCACATTCGGGCGGTGTATAGCCAAGAATCAGAATCGGCAGCGTGATCTGATTCTGACGGAGCTGGAGTGCTTCCTCCAGATTGGAAACCGCGAGAAAATCTGCACCGAGTGATTCGTATAGAGCAGCCAGCCGGACAGCATTATGTCCGTATCCGTTTGCCTTGATGACACAGCAAACCTTCGATTCCGATCGGACAGCCTTCCGGATCTGCATGTAATTCCAAGCAGCATGATCCAGATTGATCTCAGCCCAGGTCCGCTTTCTGATGCCCTGCATAAACAACATACTCCCTTCCGCTTCATAACAAAGACATTATATCACAAACAACAGAAAAAGTAAAGCGATTTACGGACAATCTAAGGATAATCCCCTTTTCAGCACCGGCTTATTTATTCCGTCCGCGCATCATCATATGTATAATATGAATAAATCGGAAGAATGGAAGAAATTGATTATTGTATATTTGGCACACCATCTTTTTTATATAAAATGATTGCAAAAATCCTCGAAAAATGTTATAATAGACATGGAACGTGTGAAATGAATTTTCCGCGATCTATATCAGCGGGCAATTACCCGCCAGTACCGAAAGGAGTTTGAACTATGGGACTTATCAGCGCAGTTTTGAACGCAGCAGGCAGCACTCTGAGGGATCAGTGGCTGGAATTCTTCTACTGTGAATCCATCCCGAGCGATGTGCTCATGGTCAAGGGTCGCAAGCAGAACAAAAAAGGCAACAATAAGGGTGATGACAATATCATCACCAATGGCTCCGGTATCGTCGTTGCTGACGGTCAGTGCATGATTATCGTCGAGCAGGGCAGAATCATGGAAGTCTGCGCTGAACCGGGTGAATATACCTACGATATCGGCTCGGAGCCGAGCGTTTTCTCTGGCAAGTTCGGAAAGGGACTCATCGAGAGCTTCAAGACATTCGGCAGACGTTTTGCACGCGGCGGCGAGACCGGCAAGGATCAGCGCGTCTACTACTTCAACACAAAGGAAATCATGGGCAACAAATTCGGTACCCAGAATCCTGTCCCGTTCCGTATTGTCGATAATAATATCGGTCTGGACATTGATGTTTCAGTTCGCTGCAACGGAATGTATCAGTTCACGATCGAAGACCCGCTCCTGTTCTATTCCAAGGTAGCCGGCAATGTCTCCGATGCGTTTCGATTCAGCGAGAGCGAACTCCAGCAGATGATGAAGAGCGAATTCCTGGATGCACTCCAGCCGGCATTCGCAAAAATCTCCGAGCTGGGCGTTCGTCCGAGTGCGATTCCTGCACACACCAACGACCTCAAGGATGCTATGAATGAAGCCCTGAAGGATGAATGGCTTGCAAATCGCGGCCTGAAGCTGTCCAAGATCACAATCAACTCCGTCACCATTCCGAAGGAAGACGAGGATATGATCAAGCAGGCACAGCGCGCTGCGATCAACCGCAACCCGAATATGGCAGCCGCAACGATGGTCACTGCTCAGGCTCAGGCAATGCAGGATGCCGCAAAGAACACCAACGGCGCTATGAACGCATTTATGGGCATGGGCATGGCACAGAATGCAGGCGGCATCAACGCTTCCCAGCTCTTTGCAATGGGTCAGCAGCAGCAGGCAGCTCCGGCACCTGCCCCCGCAGCGGCTCCTGCTCCGGCAGCAGATTCCTGGACCTGCTCCTGCGGTCAGACCAACACCGGCAAGTTCTGCATGAGCTGCGGCAATGCGAAGCCCGCTCCCGCCGGCGGCTGGACCTGCTCCTGCGGAACGGTCAATCAGGGCAAGTTCTGCATGAACTGCGGTTCCAAGAAGCCTGCCGATGCACCGCTCTATCGCTGCGATAAGTGCGGATGGACACCGGAAGATCCGAAGAATCCGCCGAAATTCTGCCCGGAATGCGGCGATATCTTCGACGAGAATGATGCACAGGCATAATGAAAACGTCTGGAGTGAGAAGGGCAGAATCTGTTCTTCTCACTCTTTGATTATTGACAGAAAAAAGACTGAAATGAAGCCGAATCGTCTTCAGAAAGAGAGTGGATATGGCAGATTTACTTGGATATAAATGCCCGTGCTGCGGCGCGAAAATTGAATTCAACAGCTCATCGCAGCAGATGAAATGCCCGTATTGCGACAGCGAATTTGACGTAGCATCCCTTCAATCCTATGACGAAATTCTGAATCAGCAGCCTGCCGATACCGGTGAAATGGCATGGGATAATGATGCCGGCTGTGACTGGGAACCGGGCGAAGCTGAAGGAATGCGCGTTTATAAGTGTCAGTCCTGCGGCGGTGAGGTCATGGCAGACGGCACCACAGCTGCATCCCAGTGTCCGTATTGCGATGCTCCTGTCATTATGACAGGTCAGCTCAGCGGTCAGCTGAAACCGGATTATATCATTCCGTTCCAGCTGGACAAGGAAGCAGCAAAAAAAGCTCTCGCAAAGCATATGGAAGGAAAGCCGCTGCTGCCGAAGGTCTTTAAGAGTCAGAATCATATTGACGAAATCAAAGGTGTGTATGTCCCCGTCTGGCTGTTTCAGGCAGACGTCGATGCTCAGATTCAGTTTAAGGCACGAAAAGAACGTTCATGGAGTGACTCAAACTATCATTACACCGAGACAAGCTATTACAGTGTCAGCCGAGCCGGTAATCTGGCATTTGAGAATGTTCCGGTTGACGGTTCAGAAAAAATGGACGATACGGTAATGGAATCTCTGGAGCCTTACGATTTCTCCAAATCCGTCAATTTTCAGACAGCCTATCTTTCCGGATATCTTGCGGACAAATACGATGTCGATGCCGAAACCAGCGTTGTCCGCGCGAATGAACGAATCCGTCAGAGTACGCGCGATGAATTCGGAAAAACCGTAAAAGGATATTCCGGCTTTGAGATTGAACACGAAAACATCGGGCTGAAAAACGGAGAAACGCATTATGCGCTGTATCCGGCATGGCTGCTGAACACTTCATGGAACGGAAAGAAATATTTCTTTGCCATGAACGGTCAGACCGGAAAATTCGTCGGAGATCTTCCGGCGGACAAGGCGAAAGCATTCCTTTTCTTCCTGATCGGCGCGCTCGTCTCCGGTATACTGGCATGGTTCATTTCCAAGCAGAATGTGCTGATTACAGCAATTGCAGCACTCGTTGTCGGCGGAATCGTACTTGGCATCCTCTGGTCGCAGCTGAAATCTGTTGCGAAACAAAACGCAGCAGCGGCATATGTCAAGAAGGACAGCTTCCGTCTGACATATCAGAAAGATGTATACCTATACAAAAAGACTGATAAACGTCCGATACAGAAATAACCGTTTCGCATATGCTCAGAAATATTATTTCTGCTTTCATGAAATAAATGATATACAGAACCGCCCGTACTTCGGGCGGTTTTTTTGAATGCCATATATCCGAAACTTCTGTGAAAATGCTTGCAGTCCGACTGAAAATGTGGTACAATAAGGAGGTGAAAGGATTGATTGAAATGCCAGAAACTCACCAGAAGCAAATTTCGGAAAACCCGGAAAGCATTCGGCAGGATCAGCCGGAAAATAGCCAAAGGACACAGAAGGTCTCTGCATTCCGGAATGCGCGGGAAATCGCAGCAAATGAAAAGCGCAAAGAAGAACTGAAAGAACGGGAACGCCAAAAGAAAGAGGAAGAAGCATCCTATCAGGCACGGGAAGAATATGCCAAAGAACTTCAGGAAGAGAAAATTGATCTCATTCGATTGAAACAGGGCTTGATTGGTGAAGAAACATTTCAGAAAGAAGAAGAAAAGAAAAAATACACCCTCAGACAGAAAATCGCCAACTGGTTTTATCATGCCAAATGGTGGCTCGGAATTGCGGCTTTCTGCTCAATTGTCGCGGGATACCTGATTTTCGATTATGTATCGCGGAAGGACCCTGACATCGCAATTCTGGTTCTGACCGACAATATTGAAGTAAACAAAGGTTCTGACAGTCTCTGTTCCTGGCTGAAACCGATGTGCGAAGACTACAACCGGGACGGAAAAGTTATTGTTCAGGCAGTTTATGTTCCTGTCTCCGATTCTACTATGAAAGCCGGCCCCAACGCATCTACTTCAAATATGCAGCTCGGCGCACAGCTGGAAACCGATACCTGTATGCTGGTTCTTTCCGATCAGGATGCCGACAAGTATTATGAACCCGGCCATATTTTCATGAATATGGAAGAGTTGTATCCGGATTGTCCGCTTGCACAGGATTACAAACTCAATATCTGCGGCAGTTCTTTTGAAAAGCAGCTGAATCTTACAGAGCCGCTTCCGGAAAGCACTTACCTTGCAATCCGGATTCCGTCTGAAACTTTCAGTTCACAGAAGGAAATGCAGAAAAGCTATGACCGGGCGAAGAAATTCCTCGATCAGCTGGTCGAAACACTGACGGAGGAGGCAAAATCAAATGAATGAGCAGCAGAAAGCCCAAGCCGGCGAAATACCGGCAGAACAGCAAACAGGAATATTTGAGACCAATAATCCGGTTATGAAAAAAGCTCCTTTATCCGGCAAACAGCTCTCTATACGGATTATCATATGTACCGCTTTGGTAGTTCTCGGATTTGTGCTGTATTTTGTCATCAGCGATTCCTACCAGAGCCCGATCAAAAAGTATTATAAAGGCTATGAAAAAAATGATATTTCAGCCATGGAAAAGGCATTTCCGGAATGGCTCCGCAAAGCAAACAACGGAAATGGCGCAATTACAATCAAAGAAATGTGTCAGAGTATGCTTTCGATGAAAAAGCTGAATTACGGAGATCATCCCGAAATCACAATGGGCATCATCGGAAAAGAAAAAGTGAGCAGTGAAAAGCTGAAAAAAATCGAAAAAGGGATTGAAGCGAAGTACAGAATCTCTGCCAGCGTAACCGCAGGGTGGGACTGTATCCTGGATGTGACATACAAAAAGGAATCCGGAGAAGAGATTAAAATGCTGGAATATGCAACTGTCTATAAAATTAACGGAAGCTGGTGTATGCTGGACGTAGCGACCAATTCCCGCGGTGAACAAAAATAAGATACTGAGAGCCGGCAGATTATCTGCCGGCTCTTTGTCGTTTTTGAATCAGCTTTGCTGCATACGACGTACAAGTGCTGCGAGAATTTTTTCATCAACCTCTACCAATGCGCGTGTATCATCATTAAATTTCAGTGCGATTGTGTAAATACCTTTTTTCTGCATTGCCTCCGATGCATTGAGTTTGATTTTCACAAGCAGACCGGGGTCTAAGGAGCCAGTCAGCAACAGAGAATTACCGGAACGGATAATATCTTCCGTCATTACTTCAAAGCGCTTGACACGGTCTGGAACCAGATAGATATCATCTATTTTTTTCATGGTTCCGGAAATATACGCGAGAGATGCCGACATCCTGAATATGCGGCAACCGGTATAATCGCCTGCTAAAACGATATTTCTTGCTGAAGCCATACAAACACCTCCTGTTAAATGTATGCAAACAGATTTGCACTTGTTGATATTATACCATTTTTTATTTGCTTTGTCAAGCATTTTGAAACAAAAGTGTGTGCGCCGCAGATACGGCGCACAACTGTTTTATTCAGGATCATCTCCTGCGGTCATATCCTTTGAAAGCTGTTCATACTCTTCTTTCGTCAAAGCTCCAGACAGATACAGTTCTTTGAACTGATTATCCGCATCTCTTTCAATGGTGTCAGGCTGCACATGTTTCGGGCTGTATCTTTGTGCAGTCTGCTCCGGTGCATTGTTCTGATAGGAAGCAGGTGACGGCGAAACAGCAGCATCCGGATACGGGACCTGTTCAGAATCTGCCGAACCGGCAATTAACGGGTCATAATCGGCTTTTCTTGCGGCGGGAATAATCACCTTACGAACAACCCAGTCACCGAGCGTATAGACAGCCTGAATCAAAAGTGCAATTCCCATTGAGGCAAGGAATATTTTCGGAATAACCGTATAGGCATGAGACCAGCGCTCCGGAACAGTATGATACTTCTTGCCGAATGTAGAATCCGGCGAATAAAACATCGTATCAAATATATAGGAGATCAGATAACATGCAAATGTCGCCTCGCTGATAAATTTGATAATCTGTATCAGAATGGGGTTCTTGCTCCGGATATCAAACAGAATCAGGAACAGCATTGTGCTGCAAAGCGCAACCGGCCATGAACCGTAGTCGTTATAATGTCTGGAATAGAAGATATGGAAGCCCTGTTCGTTCGGCTTGCTCTGAACCGTATGCTGGAAGGTTGTAATGGAAATCCATGCAAGACCGAGCGCGTACATTCCCATAAAGTAGAGCTTGTTAATCAGCGTGCGCTTGGGTGGGAATTCACGGATATATGCGCCGATTAAATAGTATGCAATCGGATAGCACCGGGTAAAGTATCCGGGGAACATCTTAATCTGCGGATTATATGTCGGGTCAAAATCAAAGCCGACATAGAAGCTCTGCGATACGATTGTCAGCATAATCGTCGTAATCAGCATAATCTGCTTCTGCTTCTGATTCTTGAGACTGTTAAAAGCAAGGTTAATAAACGGAATAATCATGAAAATACAGAGATAGTATTCTACATACCAGCCGTACTGTGCGCCGGAGAACATCAGAAGACCGCGAAGGAAAATCCAAACACTGTATCCGCCGTAATTCTGATATTTCAACGGATAATGATGATGATCGAATGCATAACAGATCACGGTACAGATCAGATAAATTACCAGAACACGAATGATACCGAGATAGTATTTTTTGCTCATGGTTTTGTTTTTCATCAGGTATCCGGTTGTAATCATGAAAAGCGGAACGCAGCAGTATGCGACCCAGCGAAACACAATCGGTGCCTGTCCGAAATCATTGTTGATGTCTACCTGTCCGTAAAAACCCGAATACAGGAAAAAATGAACACAGACAACCAGAAAGCAGGCGACAATTTTCACCAGATCAATACCGACATAACGCTGTTTTGCCTTAGAAGGCGTATTGCCGTTCAGAGGTCTTGTTTGTAAATCCATGTGTTTGATACTCCTTTTTGATAATTGTATTATATATATTTCTATACGTCAGAAAGCAGGGCTTCCTCACGTTATTTCCGGAGAAACCGAAGACCGCAGGGCTTCCTCCGCTGTTTGCAGGAGAAGTGCCGAGCTGTCATCTCCGCCCATAATTCGGGCGATTTCCATAATTCTCGCTTTATCATCCAGAACAGTTACGGATGTTCTTGTGCTGGAATCGGTACTGTGCTTTTCAATCAGCAAATGATGTGTCGCCTGTGTTGCAAGCTGTGCAAGATGCGTCACGCAGATCACCTGATGATGCACAGAAAGCTCTTTCAGTTTTCTGCCGATTTTCTGAGCGGCTTTTCCGCTGACACCGGTATCAATTTCGTCAAATATTAAGGTCGGAACCGAATCGCACTCCGCCAGTACCGCCTTTAATGCAAGCATCAATCTTGACAGCTCACCGCCCGATGCAATCTGTGCAATCGGCTTCGGCGGTTCTCCGGGATTGGCAGAAATCAGAAATTCTGCACGGTCCATGCCGCTCGGAGTCAGTTTTCCCTGTGAAAATGCAACCGAAAGCTTTACCTTCGGCATATTCAGTTCCGAAAGTTCTTCCGCAACGCGCTTTGAAAAAACCTCTGCAAGCTTCTGCCGGTGTGCAGTCAGCTGCTTTGCAAGCTCTGATACCCTGTGCAGACGTTCCGCTCTCTCTTGAGAAAGCTGCGTCAGGCAATCGGCATCCGACTCGATTTTCTCAACCTCTTTCAGCGCATCCTCATAAATTGTCCGAAGTCCGTCCGCATCGGTATGGTATCTGATTGCAACGGAGTTGACAGCGTTTCTGCGGTCATTCAGCTTGTCAAATTCCGCGGGAGAAAGCTGTCCGCCCGTAAAAGCGGAAATATCATCGGCAATATCCCGAAGTTCAATATTCAGCGCACGAAGCCGCTCTGCCAGCGGTTCAGCATCCGGTTCGGAATCAGCGAGGCGATCAAGCTGCTCGCATGAAGCAGAAAGAGCATCGGAGATATTCTCCTCCCCTTTTATCAGCATCTGGCAGACTGTTTCTGCTGCGGCAGCGGTTTCCTCTGCGCGCGTCGCTGCCTGATACTGTTCATCCAGAAGAATATCCTCCTGCGGCTGCGGGTCCAGTTCACCGATTTCGGCAATAACTGACTGAAGCGTTCTCAGGCGGTTCAGTTTTTCCTGCTCTGTTTTTTTCAGCTGCGTCAAAGCTCGTGCGCAGGACTGAAGCTGCCGGAACTCACGGCGATACTCGTTCAACAAAGAAGAATCTTCGCCGAACTGATCCAAAACATCAAGATGCCGTTCCGGACGCAGCAAAATCTGATTGTCATGCTGCCCGTGAATATTCACCAGGGTTTCGCCGAGTGCGCGGAGCAATGCGGCAGGCGCCGTTTTTCCGTTGATCCTTCCGATACTGCCGCCGTCTGCGGATATCTCCCGCATCAAAAGCAGTTCATCGTCATCACATTCCATGCCGTATTCCTGTAAAACGAAACGGGATTCATCAGAAATCGATGAAAAAAGCGCAGATATAACCGCTTTTTTGCATCCGGTCCGCACAAGATCCTTGCTGGTTCGCTGACCGAGAACCGCCTGAATGCCGTGAATTAAAATGGATTTTCCCGCGCCGGTTTCGCCGGTAAATACATTGAACCCTTTTTCCAGCGGAATGACCGCAGATTCTATCACGGCAAGATTCTCAATCGAAAGTTCTTTTAACATTCCTTGTAATTACCCCCAGATTTGGGTTTCAAGCAGATGAACAATCTGCTTTGCCTGTTCCTCCGAGCGAGTCATAACAAAAATCGTGTCATCCCCTGCAATTGTCCCGACGATTTCGCGGATATTTAATTTATCCAGCGCAGCACACGCAGCCTGGGCAGTTCCGGGCTGACAGTTGATAACAACCGTATTCATGGCATACTGAATTTTATTGACGACATCCTTCATCAGATTTCCTGTCATCATCGGAACAACCGACGAACGGACGTAACAGTTTGCACCGGAACCCTTTCGCTTTTTTTGTAAATTTAACATATGTATATCGCGGGAAATTGTTGCCTGAGTAACATCAAAACCATGTTCCTGCAACAGTGAGCGCAGCATTTCCTGTGTTGTAATGTCCTGACGCTCAATCAGCTCAAGAATAAGCTCGTGCCTTGCATTCGGCATGATTCAGCCTCCTTTTTTGTCATCAGCTGTTCAGTTCTGCACCTTTCAGCGGGCGCATCAGTTTTCCGTTCAGTGCATCATAAAATGCATGTCCTTTGCAATCGACAAACGGAAGAGAAAATTCCGATCTTGTAACAGTAAAAGACTGGTGATTATGCAGCACCGAAGACTGTGTTCCGTCAATATGAACATTCAGACCTCCGTCACCGACGCCGCGGTAGGTCACACGAATCTGCCGCTGCGGTGCAAAGAGCATCGGCCTTGCAAACAGCGAATGCGGACAGATCAGATTCATTTCAATGAGAGATAAATCCGGCTCCATCACCGGACCGCCGGCAGATAGTGCATATGCGGTTGAACCTGTCGGCGTCGAAAAAATGATGCCGTCGGCACGGTAGACACCGATCGGTCTGTCATCCACCGAAACCGTAAAATCACAGATCTTGCCGTTCAGACGGGATGCATAAATATCGTTCATTGCATGAGAGACCTGTCCGTCATGAATCCCGTCGTGCATGACGGAACGCAGGAGCATCCGGCCACTGATTGCGTATTCCCCTCTGCGCAGCCGTTCCAGCATTTCCAGTTCATTTGCTTCAAATGCAGCCAGAAAGCCGAGCGTTCCGGTATTGATACCGACAAGCTTCACCGGGTCTGTGCCGTTATTCAGGGAATATTGCAGGATTTTTCCTGCACTGCGCAAAATAGTGCCGTCTCCGCCGATTGCAATGAAAAAATCAGCATGATGAAGCAATTCCTGCTCCGGCAGAAAACAGATTCCGGGAATTCCGGAAAAATATGCCGATGCTTCCGCTGACATACAGACAGTATCTCCGCCGGATAAGAGCCGTTCTGCGGCTGCGATGGCAGTCTGAACTGCTTTTTTCTTGGTTAGATTCGGATACAGAATATATCTCATCAGCTTAGCCTCGATTCCTGGCATTTATGAAGAAACAAAAGGTACTCAGTATTTCCGCTTCCGCCCTTAATCGGTGATTCGCATTCCGCTTCGGGAATCAGTCCGTTCTGTGCTGCACAGTCGCGAACATCCCGCAAAACCTGCTGACGAATCTTTTCATCCCGGACAATGCCGTGTTTATTCAAAGCGGAGCGTCCGGCTTCAAACTGCGGTTTTACCAGCAATACGGCAGACCCGTTGTCTGTCATCAGAGAAGGCAATGACGGAATAATCTGCTTCAAGGAAATAAATGATACATCGCACGACACAAAATCCGCAGGAAGTCCTCTGGTATCGGGAGGCAGTGTTCGGATATCCGTCCCCTCCAGAACCGTCACACGCGGATCGGAACGCAGAACCTCCGCAATCTGGTCATGTCCGACATCCACGGCAAGAACGGATTTGGCACCGTTTTGCAGCATACAGTCCGTAAAGCCGCCGGTCGATGCACCGATATCCAGACAGCACAGACCGTCCAGCCGAATCCGAAATTCGGCAAGCGCATATCGCAGCTTATACCCTCCCCGTCCGACAAACGGAAGCTGTTCGGTCACTGCAACAGAATCCGTTTCCGAAATCTTTCTGGAGGCTTTCATGCAAACCAGTCCGTTTACTGTCACATGACCCTCATCAATCAGCGTCTGTGCGCGGTTTCGGCTTTTGCAGAGCCCGCGTCTGAGCATTTCAGCATCAAGCCGCGCGGTCATCGGTAAAGTTCCTTTACCAAACCTGCAATATCCTCCGGACAGAATCCGAGTTTTTTCAGGCTGATATCCACAGATGCCTGCTGCACAAAGCCGTCAATTGCATGACATCGGTAGGTTCCGCGGTAATCCGCATTCAGCAGACAGGCTGCAAGCTTC
This sequence comes from Oscillospiraceae bacterium, assembly GCA_017518255.1. Classification (GTDB taxonomy): domain Bacteria; phylum Bacillota; class Clostridia; order Oscillospirales; family Ruminococcaceae; genus Firm-04. The sequence continues at coordinate 57,128 of JAFWVK010000084.1, read as the reverse complement.
TCGCCGATTCCGCCTGATCTGCTTCCCTCTTCAATAAAGATTACGGTTCTGTATTGCTTTGCAATCCGGATAATCTCATCCGGAATCGGGAAAACAGTTGTCAGTTTCAGAAGTCCGCAGGAAATCCCGTCCGCTTTCAGCAGTTCTCCGGCAGTATATACGCGGGATGCCACTCTTCCGTAGGTCACAAGCAATACATCCGAACCGGGGAGATAAACATGGTCCTCACTGACCGGCAGCGGATACGAATCCGGTTCCTGCCCGCGCGGATAACGAACAGCAGCAATTGCATGATCCTGATAGAGTGCAGATTTCAGACAAAGCTTCAATTCATCATACGTCACGGGAGAATAGATTTTACAGTTCGGAATTGCCGAAAGCATCGGAACATCGAAAATCCCTTGATGCGTTTCGCCGTCCTCACCGACCAGTCCCGCCCGGTCAACACCCAGCACGAGATGCACGCCTGCAATTGCGGCATCATGCAGGATCTGATCAAAGGAACGCTGTAAAAACGTTGAATACACAGCAAATACCGGTGTTTTTCCCATCGAAGCCAATGCAGAACAGAATGTTACTGCATGTTGCTCCGCGATTCCGACATCGTAAAAGCGATCCGGATGGGCTGCCGCAAAAAACTGCAAACCCGTTCCGTATTTCATTGCAGCAGTCACTGCACATATCTGCTTGTCTTTTTCAGCAAATTTTGTCAAGGTTTTACCGAAAACCGTTGAATAGCATTCATCAATTGAAAGTTCCGGGTCTTTGGAATCCAGATCAACCCGCGCAATTTCTTCATTCGGTATTTCATGGCGCGGAACACCGTGATATTCTCCCGGATTCTTTTCAGCAGGTGCATACCCTCTGCCCTTAACCGTCTGCACATGGACAACAACCGGTCTTTGATAGCTCTTGGCTACTGCAAAAGTTTCATCCAATGCTTCAATATTATGACCGTCAACCGGACCGAGATAAACAAATCCGAGATCTTCAAAAATAGTCGTCTGCATAATATTCCTGCGCAGACGGTCTTTGGTATTTTTCAGCGAACGAACCAGCTTGCCGCCGATTGCAGGCGCCTTGCCGATCACACGCTCAACAGTCCATTTTGTACGGACATAATCTGTTTTCAACCGGATTTTGGATAGATACTTGGCAATCGCGCCGACATTCTTTGAAATCGCCTGATTGTTGTCATTCAAAACGACAATCAGATTCGCCTTTGTCTTTCCGGCATTATTCAGACCCTCATAAAACAGTCCGCCCGTCATGGCTCCGTCACCGACAACAGCAACTGCAAAGCGATTCGGATTGCCGTTCAGACGCATAGCCTCCGCCATGCCGAATGCCGCAGACACAGCCGTACTGCTGTGTCCGGTGATAAACGTATCATGCACGGATTCCGAGGGCTTCGGGAAGCCTGCCAGTCCGTTTTCCTGCCGCAGTGTCGAAAGCCGGCTGTATCTGCCGGTCAGGATTTTATGAACATATGCCTGATGTCCGACATCCCAGACGATCCTGTCCTCGGGAGAATGAAAATTCCGGTGCAGGGCAAGCGTCAGCTCCACAACACCGAGATTTGATGACAAATGTCCTCCCGTTTTCAGAACAGTGTTTATCAGCAATTCCCTGATTTCTCTGCAAAGCTCCGTACACTGCGGCACTGAAAGCTCTGCAAGATCATCCGGAAGATTCAGTTCACTGAGTGTCACTGCTTTTTGCAGATCGTATTGACGTTCTTTGTTCATTATGATCTCCGCACGGCAATTTCAGCGTTATGAATTGCCGTCTTCCTCTGTATTGATAAAAGTTTCCTGCTTTGTGCCGGAATCATATTCGGAGACTTTCAGCTTTGCCTGCTCAAGCTCTCTGCGGCAGGCAGCCGCAAGCTTTGCACCGTCTCCGTATAAAGCAACCGCTTCCTCAAGAGGAAGCCCGCCGGCTTCCAGCTTTGCGGTAATCTCCGCAAGCTGCTGCATTCCTTCTTCAAAATTCATATTCATGCTCCTGTAAATTCGTCTCCGGTTCGGGTCACGGCAGCAGTCACACTGCCGTCTGCAAGCTGAATCCGGAGCAAATCTCCCTCATTCAGCTCATCCGAACGGCGAACCAGTGATTGTTCGCGGTAAACCAGCGCATAACCGCGCCTCAGTATTTTCAAAGGACTGACGGCATCCAGTCTGCCGGCACACAGTTCCCAAAGCTGAACTTTATTTTGATACAGAGTGTTCCAAAAATATTTCAAACGGCTTTCTGCTGCAAGCAACCGTTCTTCCTGCGCGGAAATCCGGTTGAAAAGCGACTGCTTCTCCAGCAGAAAGGAAAGATTCTGTAAAGCAAGCGCTTTCATGCGAATCTCATGCCCGGCAGCTTTCCGGAGACGTTCCGCATAGGTATCAATGCTGCGGAGTAACGTTCGGATATCGGGTACTGCCAGTTCTGCGGCAGCCGACGGAGTCGGTGCGCGCAAATCCGCAACTTCATCCGCAATACAGTGATCGGTTTCATGACCGACCGCACTGATGACCGGAACCGGTGAACGGAACACGGCATACGCAACCTCCTCCGACTGAAAAGCGGAGAGGTCTTCGTTCGAGCCGCCGCCTCTGCCCATCAGAATCAGGTCGCAACCGTCTTCTCCTGCAACTCGCAGAGATTCCGAGATCGACTGCGGCGCCGCATCCCCCTGCACAAGTGCCGGATAAATACATACGTTTCCGATCGGATACCGTCTGCTCAGAATTTGCAGCATATCGTGCAATGCCGCTCCGCTGCGAGAAGTCACGATTCCGATTTTTTTCGGCATGGGAGGGATCGGACGTTTCCGCTCCGGCGCAAAAAAGCCCAGTTCCGAAAGTTTCTGACGTCTTTGCTGTAAGGCTAGTGCCTGTGCGCCGATACCGTCGGGCTGCATGTCCGTGACATTGATCTGATATGAACCGTCTTTTTCATAAAGCGTGACAGTCCCCTGAAGGATCACATGCATCCCGTTTTCAGGCTGAAATTTCAGCCTGTCTGCATTCGAGCGAAACATAACCGCCCTGACTGCTGCTTCAGGATCGCGAACACTGAAATAGCAGTGACCGGAACGAAAATTTCGCGTGAAATTCGCAATTTCACCCCGCAGCAGGACAGAACGCAAATGTGCATCCTCTTTCAGTAAAAAAGAAACATAACGATTCAGCTGACTGACGGTAAGGACGGACATGCCTGCATCTCCTTTCGCGCTGCAAAAATAGCCGTGCCGGCAGCATTATCCGATGAAAAAGCCGGCTCTGCAAACGCAGTTTTTACCGGCAGATTCCGGAGTTGATCCTGAATCAGCCGGTCGGAAAGAACACCGCCGGCAAACAGCACCGGCACATCTCCGCATTTTTTCACAGCTTCCGTTGTCATAGCACGCAAAACCGCAGAAACGGAATTCAGGCAGTATCGCGCAATATCCGCTGGAGCGGTATTCTTTTTGAGCATGGCCTCACATTGATTCTGAAGCCCGGATAAAGAACAGCAGCCGTCCTTCAGTCTGACCTGCATATGGGCAGAAGAATTACTCTGCGCTGCAAGCTGTTCCAGTGCCGAACCGCACGGAAATGACAGACTGAGCATCAGCCCGACCCGGTCAACAGCCTGTCCGGCTTTCAGGTCAAGTGAACCGGAAACCTGCTCAATCTGTAAAACACGTTCGGAATCAGGGGTACACAGCACACAGTCCGTTGTCCCGCCGCTGACATGAAATGCCAGAAAAGGCTTCCCTGTTGCATCCAGCCATGAAATGCAGTGTGCGGAATACAGCGCCGCAAGAATATGACCGATCTGATGAGAGGTACGGTACAGCGGAACATGCAAAACAGCAGCAAGCATTCTTGCTGCACCGGTTCCTGCAAGGAAGCACGGCATGTAAGAGTTTTCCACAGTTCTCGGCGCATCCGAAACACCGATTGCATCCGGCAGCAGATTGCCGCATTCCGCAAAGAGCTGCTCGGTCAGTTCCGGAAGCTGTCTGACATGCTGGAAGACCGCATCACTCTGCCGCAGACCTGCCTGTCCCTCCGGAACAGGCAGCAGCATTTTTTTCTGTGTGATGATACCGGAAGCTGTATCATACCATGCAAGAGAGGTCGTGTAATTACTGGTATCCAGACCGAGCAGTTTCATGACGGGCTGCCGCCCTGTTCTGCCAGTTCCTTTGTAAAAGCTCCGAGCAAGCCGTTGACAAACCGGATATCCTCATCAGATGCCGAATATGTCTCAGCCAGAATCACAGCCTCGGAAACCGCCGCATTTACCGGTGTTCCTTCATCATACAGAATCTCATAGATTGCAAGGCGGAGAATTGTCAGATTCAGCTTGGAAATCCGGTTAATACTGCGCTTCTTGCTGAACCGCTGAATGATTTCATCAATTGCTGCCAGATGCGCAATTGTTCCCTCAACCAGTTCCTTAACGGCATCATTCACAATAATCTCATCTATTTCCTCTGCAATCGCATAGAGTTCCTCAAGAGAATCATCACGCAGAGATTTCTCAAACAGCAGCTTCATCGCGCTGTCCCGAATCATACGTCTGTTCGGATTCACCATTTTCTGTTCCTTTCGTCCGGACGCATTATGCATCAAATGCAATACCGACTGCAATTACGTGAACCTTTGATACAATCACACCGGTCATATTCTGAATATTACTCTTAATATTCTGCTGAACCTGCTCGGCGACGTTCATCAGCCGAACGCCTTCCTCCAGAATCACACGAACCGTTATTTCGATCATATCGTTGACAACCTGAACCTTTACCGGTTCAGAAGGACAGAACAATCCGGCAATTCCGTTTCTTTTCTCCGCAAGGCCGGAAATGCCGTCAATCTCCTTTGCGGCAACCGCGGCAATCGAACGAATTACATTTTCTGAAATCCGGACTACGCCATGCGAAGCTGCTTTCTTGGGATAATCATTGCTCATATTTGTAACCTCCTCAGATGAAACAACCCGACAGGACGGCAGAATTCCGTTCTGCCGCCTGTCTGCACCCATACTTTATTATTATATCAGATTTTTCCGTTTCGCACAACCTTTTTTTGAAAAAAAAATCATTCTTTTTTGCAAAAAAAGCTCATTCGTCTGTCACAGAAGGCTGTTTTTCATCGGAAACCTCAAAAATCCGGATTCCCTCTGCGGGAACAGCCGTTTCCGTCAGGATAATATCCTTGATTGCTGCTGCCTGTGCGGCATCCAGACCGGGGCTTTCCACAACGACTTTTGCACTTTGACCGTCGAGATACACCACGCAGTCGGAATATCCCTGGGAAAGAATCAGGCTTTCTATCACATTTTCACTTGCAATCAGCTTCGACATATTCACAGCATCAATCGCATTGGTCACCATTTCGTCATTGCTGAGATCACCGCCGCCGATGATGCTCTGGAGCGTTTGAACGGCACGGTCGCGGCTGTTTTGTTTGTCCAGTCTAGCCTGTGCAAAGTAATCGGACTTTCCCGGAGACACGCTGACCATTTCCGCCGTGCCGTAGCCGGAAAGGTCATCGGCACCCGCTGCTGCTGACTGCTCCGAAGCCGGTATACCTGACTGCGCAGTCAGAAGTCCCCTCCCGCCCGCAAGGACATAATTCAGATAAACCGCCGCGCCGAGAACCAGCGTCAGCAGACTCAGAACAATCTGTTTTTTCCCGATAATCAATGTTGGTTTCTTCATAACGCTTCTCCTTTCAGTATGTACCGGATTTCCCGACAAACACACTGGATGCCGGTATTCCGAGAGCCGTTGAAACAGCCCTGCTAACTTTTTCGCGAATCACTGCCCTGTCTCCTGATGAACACAGAATCACAGCGCCGATCACTGCGGGGTATCTGGTTTCAGATACCAGCGCGGATTCATTTCCGCCTGACTTCGTAATCACATAGGTCGCCTCCTTCTGGTCGCTGTGATCACTCTTTGACGATCTCACCTCCTCTGCATAAATCTGCTCTGCACTTCCGCTCAGCGTAATCATAACTTCGGCTTTGCCGATTCCGTCCATCTTTGAAAGCAGTTCCGTCAGCCTTTTTTCCAGCGAAATCCGGTACTGATCGGCTGCCGGAGAGTTATCGGCTGAGAAAACTGCTGTTTTATTTTGCTGCTTTTGGGATTCCTTTTTTGACGGAAAACTTGAGAAAAGAATCAGCGCCATTCCTGTCAGCCCGAGTATGACAATCAATCGCAAACCTTTTTCTCCCTGAAAGATTTTTTTGATCTTTTCTACGTATTCCTTCATCCGCTGCTGCCTCCCTCCCGGATTTTCACTTCCGTTCCCAGCCATTCTCTCAGATAAACGGTTCCTGTCTGCACATTTCCTGTTATTACAACCTCATTGATTATTATGCTGTTATCCGGATCAATATGCAGACTGCATTCAGAAACCGTACATGCAATATTTTTTTCAGACAAAGCCCGGTTCAGCGCGTTGCATATACTCTCTGAAACTGCCGATTCCTGTGCCTGCTTTAATGATGCTGTCAGTGTTTCTGTCTGTGGGTTGACGTCTGCATCCTGTATTGAAAGTTCTGCATCTTTCAGATGCAGAACCGGCCGCAGCAGCACAGATAGCAGCAATACGGTAATCAGAAGCCGGATCTGCTTCTGAAACCGCTCCAGCGGAAGGATTCCCTCAGCAAGGGAAAACGCAACAGATGCAAAGCATCCGCAGAGAACCGCACTCCGAAGCATACCCAAATAATCACCCCTCTTAATTTGAGCCGCCCGTTAACAGCAGCATTACTGCACAGGAAAAAATCAGCATCAGTGAAAAACAGATCAGCAGCGCAAAAGCCGCAGAAAGGACAGACTGTATATTCTGAAAAAGTGCGGAAAGTGATTTCGTTCCCGCAATTTCCGCAAAAACGCCAGAAAATGCAAAAATTGCACGAAACAGAATCAGCGAAACCAGCGCAGGCATAATCATGCAGAGTATAATCAGAATTCCGGCAGCTCCGGTTCCGTTCCGGACAAGGCGGATACTCCCCTGCACCGTTCCGTAGGCATCCGAGACAGCGCCGCCGATAATCGGAATCAGCGATGAAGAAAGAAGCTTGACCGACTTTGATGCAAGAGAATCCGCCGAAACCGCAACAAAGCTCCGGACGGACAGCAGCGCCGAAAACAGTGCCATAAACGTCCCCAAAGTCCAGGTGATGATCTTTTTGAAGCCTGAGACAAATCCTCCGAGCCGAAGTTCCGGGTGTATGGCATCGGCAATTCCGATAGCAGCCGACATTTGCAGAAGCGGAAACAGAAAACTGTTTGCAATCTGCATGACCGTTTCTGTTAAAAATAAAATAAAAAGCTGATAGGTTGCACCGCTTGCGACATGTCCCCCTGCTGCAAGAAACGCAGAAAACACGGGAATAAAACTCAGCATAAACGCCTGTCCGTTTTCCAGTGTCGAAGCTGTCCTTTCTAAGCAGGTACATAACGGTTTCGCTGCGCCGGCTGTACAGACAATGGCACACAGCATCTCAACGAGCCGCCGCATTCCGCTGTCGGATACCGTATCACCCAGTCCGCTGAGCAGAGAAGACAGCAGCGTCAGGGAAAGCAGTGAAAACAGCAGCACAAACGGCGCACGCAGCTCCTTTTTCAGTGTACCAGTGAAATGATGCAGATAATCGGACGGAGATAAAGACAAGACCGATTCCGGTTCTTCCACACTCACCCCGAAATCCGAAAGTGCATCCTGCGTATCAGATGGTATTTCAAGATCGGTTTCATGCAAAGTTTCCGCAATACCCTCCGGAATCGAAGTATCTGCAAAACAGTTCATCCCGAAAAGATGCATCATCACGAGGAAAAGAACCGTAAATAAACCGGCTTTTATCAGGAAACGCAATCTATCACCTCCTGCATCAAAGAAAGCAGCGGTTCGATTAACGGAAGAATCAGCAGCAGAAGTGCAGCTTTTCCTGTCAGCAAAACGCCCGTTGCAAGCGCGGATGCCCCCGCATCTTTACACACATCGGCGGCTAGCTGCGTCACACAGCAAATCCCGATTGCTTTCCCGATGCTCGCTGTTTCTGAGGCACTGAGTCCGGCATGTTCCATCAGGACATCAATCTGATTGATTACCGGCATCAGTGCAAGAACACCGGCGCCGGTCAGAAGTGTTCCCAGCAAAAGCGTCAGGAGCAGTGCCTGCTCGGCCGCATATCGCTCCAAAAGCTTTGCAAGCAGTACCGCAGTCAGAGACATTCCGGCGATCTGAACCGTTGTCACCATAAGCCAAACACCGTTTTAACCGTATCAAACAGCTTTTGAATTTCACTGATAATCAGCATCAGAACCACAATCAGACCCGCCAGAGTTGTCAGCATTGCCTGCTCTTCACGTTCTGCGCGTTTCAGAACAAGATTCAGAACAGCAACAATAATGCCGATTCCCGCAACCTTAAAGATCAGGTCGATATCCATACAGAACCGCTCCGTTCATTATAGTAGAAGTATATCGAGAAAAATACCGCACAGCAGTCCCATGCTGCGGAAAAGAGTGCCCTTTTGCATACTGCACGTCTTTGCCTGCTCCCGCAGCGATATCAGCTGGGACTGACAGAGCCGCAGTGCGGAAATCTGCCCTTCAAGTGTTGTACTGCCGAGGGTTTGTCCGACCGTCAGCAGGATTTCACGCATTTCCGGCGTCAGCTCAGGATCTTCTTCCACTGCTTCTTCCCAGCTCGAAGGAAAACAGTCTGCATGATCCGCTGCCGAACGCAGAAAATGAAGATCACGGTATGCCGGATTATCGGCAAGCTGCGGGAGCAGATCTGAAATAAAGGGCAGACTGCTCTGCAACTGTGTCATCATGGAATCCGTCAGCTGAATCAGTTTCTGAATTTCATGAACATGCTTTTTCAGCCGTGCCGCAGCAAAGCATCCGCACATCATACTTGCTGCCAGAAGCAGCATCGCACCGGTCAGTCTCATCATCCTGCCTGCCTGACCGGCACAACAGCGGCAACTGCTCCGCATTCTGCGCCTGAATGCAGCATGACAACAGTATGAAATACTCCGGACTGAAACAGCAAACGAAGCTGCGGTCTGCGGTACAGCTCGTCAGCAGAACCTGCATGAGCCGATGCAATAAACGATGTACCTGTATGCAGAGATTGCAGCATTGCCTCAGTCTCAGCTTCACTTCCGATCTCATCACAAATAATATATTGCGGAGACATCACACGCAAAGAAATTGAAATTGCCTGTGCCTTCGGATATCCGTCAAATACATCGGTCTGAATTCCGACCGAATACTGCGGAACACCGTTTGAAACAGCCGCCAGTTCGCCGCGTTCATCCAGTAAACTGACACGGTATCTCTCCCCGAGAATTCTTGCAATATCCCGTAAAAGCGTTGTCTTTCCGGATGACGGAGGACCGGCGAGCAATATTCCGCCGAGATACTGTATACCGCCGAGCCGCTGAATCAGAGCATCCGCACACCCGATTCGCTCTGAAGCAATCCGGAGATTGATTCCGCTGACAGCCCGAAGGGAATCAAGGCTTGTCTGCTGCATGACTGCCGTACCGCAAATGCCTGCCCTGCTCCCGCCTGCGACAGTAATAAATCCGAGCCTGACCGTTCCGAGCACACTGTGCATCGAATGAGAGGAAAGATTCTGGAAAACCGTATCCATCAGCTGACGGGATATCCGCAGCCCGTCAGCCGGCTCTGATGCAAAAGCACCTTCCTGTGTCACAACACGCTCTGTTCCCTGCGTCACAATATGCAGATTTCTGCCGATTCGCAGACGGATTTCCTGAATCTGAACAGCCTGTTCTTCAGGTATTCTGCGCAATGCGGTTTGCAGCTGCAAAGGAAAATAGGGAAGCACCTGCCTGAATGCCGATGATATTTGCATAATCAATCTGCCGCCTTTCTGTGGACTTGTCTAATCATATGCCGCAGCGGACAGGATTAGAAGCAAAAAAAGCCGCAGCATAAAGCTGCGGCTTCCGTAAAAACATTCTTTTTCGTCAGATACCGATATTACCGGTACTGTCGGCATTGAAGAACTGATTGCTGGTTTCGGTGTAGTAATCGTTCTCTTCGAGAGATGTAAAATCCTCGTCCTCCGGGTCAGGCAGTCTTGCACCGCAGACACCGCAGAAGATATTTTTCTCGCTGTTTTCCGCATCACACTTCGGACACATTTTATATCCGCGGAGCGTATTCAGCTCAAATTTCATTTTCTTGATACGGCGGCGGCGGGTATCAATGTCGTCGCACAATGCACGGAACACTGCCGGGTCCTCATCCGGATTTTTATAGTATTTCTTGCCGAGATCTGCAAAAATCTCAACGATGCGCTCCTCTTCATAGAGGATTTTTCGTTTCAGATTGCTGACCTCCGAAACATTGGAAACTTTCTCACTCACACCTCTGCCCATATCGCTGAACTTACCAAAGATGCCCATGAATCACACACTCCCATCCGTGCAGGAAAATTGCCAGAACACAATTTACCGGCAGCAACAGTCTCTTATCAGCTCCGCGCGGAACTGTCCATGCTTATATTATACACAATCCCGCACGCATTGTCAAGGGTTTGGCAAAAGAATTCGGCATTTTCGCATGAAAACCGCTTTGAATTCATACATTATTCACAAAAAGCCGAAGGGATCAGATGCCGTAAACTTCTTCGGGCGTCAAAATGTCGATTCCGGCGCTGCGGAGGGCGGAAAGTGCGGTTTCCTCGTCATCAACGCGGAAAATGGTGTCGGCTTCGCCGGGTGTGCGGTTGACGAATGCATACATATATTCCACATTCACGCCCGCTTCGCTGAGCGTCGCGAGAATGCCGGCGACGCCGCCCGGAACATCCGGAACCTTGACGCCGATGACCGGCGTGATCTTAAACGTCCAGCCGTTTTCCTGCAGGAGCGTGCAGGTTTCATCCGGCTTATTCACGATAATACGCAGAATTCCGAAATCGCGGGTATCCGCAAGGCTGAGCGCGGAGAGGTCAATGCCTGCGTCTCCGATCAGCTTGGTCAGCTCGGCGAGCTTTCCGGTTTCGTTTTCAACAAAAATCGAAATCTGCTGAATGCTGTTCATAAGGGAATCCTCCTTTTTTATTGTGTTATTTTACCTTGATAAAGCAGGGATAATAAATGTCTTTTCCCGTCAGATAGAACATCAGCGGCATTACACTGCTGTAACTTACATCTCTTCCCGCGAGGGAGTCAGACGTAGTCGTGAGTGCAATCAGCCCCTTATATTTGGAGCTTTCCTGATATGTACCCTTGTTAATCAGTTCGCCCTCACTGTTTTTCCATTCCCATTTTCCGTTCGAGAATTTGATCGTGGTTTTTGTGTTGTCTGATTTATAGGCGTTCCTGAAGAAATTTGCCCGATGTTCGATCTGTTCCTCAATCTGAGATTTTTCCGTACCCGATAAAAAATAATAGGGGCAGGTCTCCATTGTTTTGACCGGATCGAATGTGACGGTAAACGATTTGCCGTAACGGTAGCTGTCTTTCAGTTGATAGCCGTATGTGTCTGTGCAAAGCAGTTCATCAAAGCAGCGGAGCTTCATCTTGCCGCCTTCATTTACGTTGAAATATGAGACCGGATATGCCTTAAAATCAATAGAATTCCTTATTCCTTCGACAGGTGGAAGAATATTGCTATAATACCCGCCGGATTTACCCAAATCATATAGCTTGTAAGCAACCGGATCATCTTCATTGTTTGAAGCTTTTACTGTGTATTCGCCTTTTGCCTTTGTATAGACAAGGGCAGAGCTGTATTTCAGATGAATCTCTCCGTCATCCACTGAGAAAGAACCGCTGTAACTCCGATAACCTTGTGCTTGGTGCAGCGGGGTGATTGTGAATTTTTGGGACTTGAATTCGATTGTTTCAGCATAATCGGCGGTTTTAATCTGGCTTAGCATTTTGTTCAGTCCGCCTTCATTGAGTGTCGATCTCAATTCGCCAAAACTAAATGCGGTTGCATTTATACTTGTATAAGTTCCGGAAGGCGTTGAGCCTTTACTGCCGCTGCCGTTCTCCCCGCATCCTGTCATACCGGCGCAGAGAACAACCGCCGCTGCCAGTGCAAAAAACCTGCTTTTCATGTCAATCCTCCTGTCCTTTTCAGGTCATTTTGAGTCAGTCGTGGAGCTTGCGGCGGTCGATCACGCGGACAGCCTTGCCCTCGCTTCTGGTGATTGTCTTCGGCGAAACCAGATGCACCTTCGGATTGATACCGAGCATCGTCTTGATTGCGCCGGCAAGCTGCTTCTCCTTATCCTGAATATCCTTCATCTTATCCGAGAACTGATCTGCGTTCATCTCCACGCTGATATCCAGTGTATCAGTGTTGTTGACACGGTCAACCTCAATCAGATAATTCGGGGAATAGCCCTGCTCGATCAGCACTGTTTCAATCTGCGACGGGAAGACATTGACACCGCGAATAATCATCATGTCGTCGCTTCTGCCCATCGGCTTTGTCATTTTAATCAGCGTTCTGCCGCAGGAGCACTTCTTCCGGCTGAGAACGCAGAGATCGCGGGTGCGGTAGCGCAGAAGCGGGAACGCTTCTTTCGTGATGCTGGTGAAAACAAGCTCACCGACCTCGCCCTCCGGCAGCACCTCTCCGGTCTCCGGATTGATAATCTCCGGGATGAAATTGTCCTCGTTGATGTGCATTCCGGTCTGCTCCTCGCATTCAAATGCAACGCCCGGACCGGAAATCTCGGTCAGACCGAAGATATCGTATGCCTTGATACCGAGGGATTTCTCAATCGAACGGCGCATTTCTTCTGTCCACGGCTCCGCACCGAAAATGCCTGCTTTCAGCTTGATGTCATCCGGCGTCAGTCCCATATCATGCAGCGTTTCCCCGATGTATGCCGCATAGGACGGCGTACAGCAGAGAATGGTTGCGCCGAGATCGCGCATAAACTGAATCTGACGCTCTGTGTTGCCGGAAGACATCGGCAGCGTCAGGCAGCCGACCTTGTGAGAACCTCCGTGCAGTCCGGCTCCGCCCGTGAACAGACCGTAGCCGTATGCAACCTGACAGACATCGTTTTCGTCTCCGCCCGCAGCGGTAATCGCTCTCGCGCAGCAGTCCTCCCAGAGATCGACGTCATTCTGCGTATAATACGCAACAACGCGCTTTCCGGTTGTGCCGGAGGTTGAATGAATGCGAACGCACTCTGAAAGCGGAGTCGCGAGCAGCCCTGTGGGGTATGCCTCGCGCAGATCAGCCTTGGAGAGAAAGGGCAGCTTACAGAGATCGTCAACCGACTGAATATCCTCCGGTTTGACACCCTTCTCATCCATCAGGTTCCGGTAATACGGAACATTGTCATAGACATGTCTGACCTGCTTGACAAGTCGCTCACTCTGGAGCTTTTTCATTTCCTCGCGAGACATACATTCGATGTCTGCATTCCAGTACTTTGCCATTGGGAATCATCCTTTCACTTTAAGCGATGTAATGCGTCTTCGTCTTTCCGGTCAACTCTCAGGCATTTCTGCCCAGTGCAAATGCTGTTCTGTTCATCTCAATGAATTTCGGCGGCACACACTGATTCAGTGCCTCCTGCCAGACCGATTCATCAAAATCCATCTTTTTTGAGACAACGCCCATCAGCACCACATTGGATGCCTTTGCACTGCCTGCCTGCTCTGCAAGAGAGAGTGCATCGACAGCCGTTACGTCAATCCCCATTTTTTCAAGATTCTCAACGATTCCCTGCGGATAGGATGCCGCGCCTGTGATGACCGGCATCGGGTCGAGCGTCTGGGTCGAGGTGACGATCTTGCCGCCCTTTTTCAGGCAGGATGCCCATCTTGCCGCTTCGAGCAGCTCAAAAGAAATGATGACATCCGCCTCGCCCTTTTCAACGACCGGAGAATATACGGCATCTCCGTATTTTACATAGGTCACGACCGAGCCGCCGCGCTGTGACATGCCGTGAACCTCGCTGACCTTAACCTCAAATCCCTGCTGGAGCAGGACGTTTCCGAGAATACGGCTGGCAAGCAGGCTGCCCTGTCCGCCGACGCCGACGATCATAATTGACTTTGTTTCCATGAGTGACTACTCCTTCACATTATTATTATGAAACCGTACAACCTGTTTTTATTTCTGAATTGCATCGAACTTGCAGAGTTCTTCGCAGATGCCGCAGCCGACACACTGCGTATGGTCGATACATGCCTTGCCGTCCTTCATGGAAATTGCAGGACATCCGAGCTTCAGGCACATCTTACAGCTTCTGCACTTGTCTGTATCCACATGCAGCGGCGCATTGTGCTTTACATATTTCAGCAGCGCACACGGACGGCGGCTGATGATGACAGAGGGTTCATCCACTGCAAGCTCTTCGAGAATCGCCTGCTCCATTTCCGCAAGATGATACGGATCGGCTACGCGGACTCTCTGAATGCCGATTGCATGACAAAGCGCAACAAGATCAACTGCCGCTGCCGGATCGCCCTTGAGGTTCTTTCCGGTGGTCGGGTTCTGCTGATGTCCGGTCATGCCGGTAATGGAGTTGTCCAGAATGATAACAGTCGAATTCGACGCATTATATGCAACATTTACCAGAGAATTCAGACCGGTATGCATAAAGGTTGAATCGCCGATAACTGCAACGGTTTTATTCTGCGATTTTTCACCAAGCACTTTATTGAAGCCGTGCAGGCAGGAAACCGATGAGCCCATGCAGATGGTCCAGTCCATCGAATTCAGCGGTTTTGCGGCGCCGAGCGTATAGCAGCCGATATCGCCGGAAACCGTAATCTTGTGCTTTGCAAGCGTATAGAACACGCCTCTGTGCGGACAGCCTGCACACATAACAGGCGGACGAATCGGCAGTTCTTCGGGATAGGTCATCAGCTCAGGCTTCTTACCGAGCAGTTTTTCGGCAATGATGACCTGATTCAGTTCGCCGATGCAGCCGAAAATTTCCTTGCCCTTGCAGGCAATGCCCAGTGCTTTTGCGTGCTGTTCCAGAATTCCGTCCAGTTCTTCAATGATATAAACTATCTTGCACTTTGCGGTAAAATCAAGGAAAAGCTGATCCGGAAGCGGGTTGGTCATACCGAGTTTCAGGTAGTTGACCTGATTGCCGAGCGCTTCCTTTGCATACTGATAGGATGCACCGCAGGTTATTACGCCGATCTCCGAGCCGTTATCCTCAACTTTATTGATCGGTGCAGTCTCGGCATATGCAATCAGCTTTTTCGTGCGCTCCTCAACAACTACATGTCTGCCCTTTGCAAAAGCGGGCATCATTACATATTTGGATGGATTTTTTTCATAGGGCTTTAATTCCTTCTCCTGACGCGGAAGCTGCTCGACGGCACTCTGGGAATGTGCCACTCTGGTCGCGGTACGGATCAGAACCGGTGTATCAAACTGCTCGGAAATCTCATAGCCGAGCATTGCAAATTCCTTGCACTCCTGCGAATCGGAGGGTTCCAGCATCGGGACCTTGGAGGCAATTGCATGGTGACGGCTGTCCTGCTCATTCTGTGAAGAATGCATCCCCGGATCATCCGCAACCGCAATTACAAGACCGCCGTTGACGCCGGTATAGGATGCAGTATAGAGCGGATCGGCTGCAACATTCAGTCCGACATGCTTCATTGCGGCAAAGGCTCTCGCACCGGCAAAGCTGGCACCGAGTGCGGATTCGACGGCAACCTTTTCATTCGGCGCCCACTCTGCATAAACCTCATCGTACTTTGCGATTTCCTCCGTGATCTCAGTAGACGGAGTACCCGGATAACTTGAGGCAAATCTGCACCCGGCTTCATAGAGTCCGCGTGCGAATGCTTCATTTCCAAGCATGAGTTTTTTCATAATAAATTCTCCTTAAAAAGATTTTAATTATTATCTGCCGGCTGAAAATGCTGACGCAGAAATAACGCAACCGCATCTTCTGTATTCCGTGCAATAATCCTGTCGGCTTTTTCTTTCAGCTCATCCGCTGCATTTCCGACTGCGATTCTGATATCACAGGCGCGGAAGAGCGGAAAATCGTTGTGATTGTCACCGAACCCGACAACCGTCCGCGCGCCGGTCAGTTCGCGCAGTCTGCATACGCCGTGATATTTTGTAGCTTCAGAAGCAGAAACCTCTAGATACCAGATTCCAGGCTCATATACATCCCGGTAATATGCAACCGAAATATTCCCGATCTCTCCGAGCGCGCCACGGAGCGGATCAAGGCGTTCTTTCGGCGCATTCAAAGACATGAAAACCGGCGTTTCCGCTGCCAGCTCTGTCAGAGACAAAACCTGCCGAAACGGTTTATGATACTGACTCTTCCGTTCCTGATAATACTTCCGCATATGCGGGGTTGTCAGCTCTGTATAACAGCATTCAAGCAGTTTTTCCGGAACGCAGAAAACAAAACCGTTAAATCCGAATGTTCGGAACAGCGCCAGAACCTGCAAAAATGCATCCGGCTGAATGGGCGCAGCCGAAACAACCCGATCCGTCACCGGATCATGCAGCACCGCACCATTTTGCAGAATCAGCGGAAGCCTGAACGGAAGTCCCCGCAGAATCGGCATTACCGAAAAACTTGTGCGTGCCGTAGCAACCGTCAGCGGAAGCCCTTTGTCCAGCAGTTCAGAGAGAATCCGGAAAGATCGCTCTGAAACTGTAACATCCGGCTGAAGCAGTGTGCCGTCAAGGTCGGTTACATATAAAATACTATTCTGCTGCATACTGACTTACGATAAAACTCGAACAGATCGATCCCGATCCGGTTCGATCGGAGCGGTGAGAATCCTGATCTTCGGAAGTGATTCCAGCGTATAGTAATAATTCAAGTTTCCGTCCGGAAGGGAAAGATCGTTTTTTCCCTCGGCAGGCGGTGCAAATATTTTCAACGTCAGATCGCAGGAAGCTTTCAGCGGCTTCTCAAAAAATGCCGGCATCAGATCGACGAATTTGACAGCAGGCGCTTTATAAAACCATCTGCCGTTCAGTTCGATCATATAGTTTCCGTCATCTTCAAAAAAAAGCTCACAGAAATGGGGGTTCGCATCCAGATGCAGCGGGACCGCAATGCCTTCTGCATCCTCCGCACCGCCCCAGCGCAGTCTGACAGGGAGCGAAAGAGCATCCCCTTCCGTCATTTTCGGCTCGAAAAGGCTGTCACGAATCCAGCTCTTGAAGGTATGCATCACCGGCTGCGGAATGCCTGTATTCGGATCAGAGGGGTCCTCAATCTCAAGTCCAAGTCTACCCCTGTCCCGAAACTGATAGAAATTGATGCCGGTCAGCCAGTGTTCCGGATCCTCTTTCAGCAGACGGAAGAAGCCGTCCACCATTTCGCACTGATCGTAAGGGCCGGTGACATCGCCGTCGGCATTGAATTCGCTCATCACCATCGGTTTTGTCACGCCGCCGTTCAGCTCTGTAAACCGGCGGAACGAACGCTTTGTCATATCGTATGTTTCACGATAACTCAATCGGTTGTGCGAAATGCCGCCCTTCTCCGCGATATCATACGGCCATCCCCAGTGAAGTGCCATATATTTATCGACAGACCAGATATCTGCTGCCGGAACTGTACAGGCAAACTCTGCTTCCTTTACAATTTCCTCCGATGCGGGATCTTCAATGCCGCCGATACAGATAATTGTCTGCACATTCGGGGCATGTTCGCGGATAATCTCACTTGCACGAACAAAAAACTTTGCTACATCGGCATAACTTGCACGCTTGTTGAACGAAAACCAGTCACCGGTCGCCTCGTGATTCAGGCGGAGCAGAAGTCTGCCGTAGGGCTTCAGGTCTTCTCCGATTGCGGCGAGATGTTCGTCGGAGACATTCGGATCACAGGTCAGCGTCAGGGTGACATCCTGACCGTGACGGCGGATATCCTCCATCTGGCGGAACACTTCGCCGTCACGGCTGCCGTTCAGTCCGCCGGTATACGGGAAATAGTCGTCATAAGGATAATCCCACTGGAATGAAACCTCCTTATCCGCAAAGGCATCTCTTGCGCGAACCGGAAATGTTTCATCCAGCGGATAATAACAGTACATCAGGTTTACGGAACGCATCGGTCTGCCCAGCGTGTGCAGGATGTAGTCCTGCGAGACATATTCGCCGCGCTCACTTCCGTCGGTGAGGTCGGCGGCGCAGCGTGCAGGACCCATATGTACGCGAAATACAGAATTGCTCATCATTTTCCCCCTTGTTTGTTTTTTATATTTTGTCAGTCAGCGAAATACCGGTCAAGCAGCTCTCTCTTGAGCTTCCAGAGCGGTTCGGACAGATCGACATAATAAGCGTGCGGATTTTCAAAACGCTTAACTTCATCCCAGATAAGATCAAGCTGAGCGGAACAGTAAGAACGTATTTCCTGAATAGGCGGGCAATCATATACGCACTCGCCTTTTTTGAAGATTTGAACCTGAAGCTTTTTTGCGGTAAAATCAGTCAGTCTCTTCCGCTTGTATGTAAACTCAGGATCAAAAATGACATATGGCTGCGTATCGTCAATCACTTCGTCCGCAAGCGTAATAACATCGGCGATTGCCATGCCGGTTTCATTATCGAACAGTCTCCACGGCATTTTATAGCCGGGATTTGTGATTTTCGAGGCATTTTCGGAAAGCTTGATCTTCGGCACAAATGTCTCCGGCGCCTCCGCAGTTCCGGCAGCAGCGAGCTTATATACACCCCCGAACACCGGTTCGGAGCGGGATGTTACAAGTCGCTCACCGACACCGAAGCTGTCAATCTGCGCACCCTGAACCAGCAAATCGCGGATCAGGTATTCGTCGAGCGAATTGGAGGCAACAATTTTGACCTCCGAAAGCCCCGCCTCATCCAGCATCATGCGTGCTTTCTTGGAGAGATATGCAATATCGCCGCTGTCAATGCGGATGCCCTGCGGAACATGTCCCGCGGCTTTCAGTTCATTGAAAACAGTGATCGCATTCGGAACACCGGATTTCAGGACATGAAATGTGTCAACCAGAAGCGTACATGCATCCGGGTAGACTTTAGCATATGCACGGAATGCATCCAGTTCCGTCGGGAACATCTGCACCCAGCTGTGCGCCATTGTTCCGAGCGCCGGGACATCAAATTCCCGTTCACAAATCGCACAGGCTGTTCCGGCAGCACCGGCGATATAAGCCGCTCTTGCACCGTACAGTGCGCCGTCTGCACCCTGCGCACGGCGGGAGCCGAATTCCATAACCGGTCTGCCGGCAGCAGCACGGACAATTCTGTTTGCTTTCGTAGCTATCAGAGACTGATGGTTGATGCTGAGCAGAAGCATTGTCTCTACAAACTGTGCCTGCATCGCAGGACCGCAGACAGTCACCAACGGCTCATGCGGGAAAATCGGAGTTCCCTCCGGAATCGCCCAGACATCGCAGGTAAAACGGAAGTCCGCCAGATACTGCAAAAACTTCTCTGAGAAAATCTGCCTGTCACGCAGATAACTGATATCCTCTTCGGTAAACCGAAGATTTTTCAGATAATCAATCGCCTGTTCCAGACCTGCCATAATGGCATAACCGCCCTGATCGGGTACTTTCCGGAAGAACAGGTCGAAACAGGTACGGATTTCGCCCAGACCGTTTTCCAGAAATCCGTTCGCCATTGTCAGTTCATAAAAATCGACCAGCATGGTCAGATTCCGGGATGCAAACAGAGAGGACGGTGCGAATTCTGTTTTCATAGATAATCTCCTTATTTCTTGAATCTCGGTACAGCAGCCGCTCCGGGCTACGGTCAGCGCTCTAAATAACCTTGCAGCCTGACTTCTTCCTGCGAATCATCCTGACGTAAAACCGAAGACGGATACCGCAAAGAGAAGTCAATACACGATTCTATTTTACTACAAAATCGTGATTTCGTCAAGTATTTCTCGAAAAGCGCGTTCCCATATGTAAAAAATTATGCATTTCGCTTGCATTTCGAGCGAAAATATGGTAAAATAAAAGAGAATCATTTTATTAAGAAAGGAACTGTTTCATATGCATACAATCAGTGAAATCCGCGACCTGAATCTCTGGGAGAGCGGAGAACGTAAAATCCAGTGGGTCAAGAGCAACATGCCGCTTCTGCGCGGAATCGAAGAGGATTTTCTCAAGACCAAGCCGTTCGCAGGCAAACGCATCGCGCTTTCGATTCATCTTGAAGCAAAAACCGCTTATCTGTGCCGCGTTCTTGCAGCCGGCGGTGCCGAGATGTTCATTACCGGCTCCAATCCGCTCTCCACGCAGGACGATGTCGCCGCTGCGCTCGTTCACGGCGGTCTGAATGTGTTTGCATGGCACGGCACAACGCCGGAGGAATATGAAGCACATACCCGCAGAGTCATCGAGGCAAAGCCGCATTTCATCATCGACGACGGCGGCGATCTGGTTACTCTGATTCACAGCGAATATCCGGAACTGCTTGAGAATGTCATCGGCGGCTGTGAGGAAACCACGACCGGAATCCTCCGGCTGCATGTCATGGCTGATGCCGGAAAGCTCAAATTTCCGATGATGCTCGTCAACGATGCCGACTGTAAGCATCTTTTTGACAACCGCTACGGAACCGGTCAGTCCGTTTGGGACGGCATCAACCGGACAACCAATCTCATTGTTGCCGGTAAAACAGTTGTTATTGCCGGATACGGCTGGTGCGGCAAGGGAACGGCAATGCGTGCAAAAGGTCTCGGTGCAAAAGTCATTGTGACTGAAGTGGATCCTGTCAAAGCAATCGAAGCGGTTATGGACGGCTTCACCGTCATGAAAATGGAACAGGCAGCTGAAATCGGTGATTTCTTTGTTACAGTCACCGGCTGCAGCCGTGTCATTACCGGGAACAGCTTCCTGAAAATGCGGGAAGGCGCCGTTCTCTGCAACGCAGGCCATTTTGATGTGGAAGTCGATATGGCGGGACTTCGGGAACTTGCGACGGAATCTTTCCCCGCAAGAAACAACATTACCGGATATAAGCTGCCAAACGGCAGAACAATCTATGTGATTGCTGAGGGCAGACTGGTCAATCTCGCCGCCGGAGACGGGCATCCGGCTGAAATCATGGACATGAGCTTTGCCATTCAGGCACTGAGCGCACAATGGCTCATTGAAAACCGCGCATCCGTAAGCAAAATGCTCAACAATGTTCCGAGAGCGGTCGATGAGGACGTCGCATGGAGAAAACTCCGCAGCATGAAACTGGAAATTGATGTCCTGACTCCGGAGCAGAAAGAATATCTCTACGGAAATACGGCTGCGCACTGATTACCGGTCAGAAAACAGAACGGAGGGATTACATGAACGTCAAACAGCAACTAGAAGCATGCTATATACATGTTTCGGAAAAAATCAGCTTTCAGCCGAAAATTGCTCTGGTTCTCGGCTCAGGTCTCGGCGCATTCGCCGACCGGATTGATGTCGTAGAAACTCTGGATTATGCAGATATCCCCGGCTTTCCGGTCTCAACCGTCGAAGGACATGCGGGACGGTTCGTTTTCGGATACTGTGAAGGCGTACCGGTTGCAGTTATGCAGGGCAGGGTGCATATGTATGAAAGTTATTCGCCGCAGGAAGCGGTTCTGCCGATCCGGCTGCTGAGACTGCTCGGCGCGGAAATACTCTTCCTGACCAACGCTGCAGGCGGCATTCAGCCGGGCATGAAAGCCGGTGAATTCATGCTGATTACCGATCAGATTTCCAGCTTTGTCCCCTCCCCGCTCCGCGGACCGAATATGAATTCTGTCGGTGTTAGATTTCCGGATATGAGTGAAATATACAGCAAACGGCTGAACCGGATCATTCGGAAAATCGCAGTCAATGCGGATATCCCGCTGAAAGAAGGCGTCTATGTGCAAACCCCCGGTCCTGCATATGAATCCCCTGCCGAAATCCGGATGTTCCGGCTGCTGGGAGCAGATGCTGTCGGGATGAGCACGGCGATCGAGGCGATTGCAGCGCGTCACTGCGGAATGGAAATCTGCGGCATTTCCTGTATCAGTAATCTCGCCGCCGGAATTTCGCCGCACCCGCTGACACATGAGGAGGTCAAGGAAGCCGGCGACAAAGCTGCTCCGATGTTTGAACTGCTTGTCCGCGAATCAATTGCTGAGATCGGAAAGTCAGAATAACGGCGAACGGTATATGTTCGGAAGTAATCATCAATGCAGAAAGACTGATTCACACGGTTTCGTTGCCGAAGATACAGACGGGAGTGAGAGTTACAGCGTGCAGAAATTTACAAAAGAAGAAAAAACACTGCGTCAGCTTCAGGACTGGGGCAAAAAACACATCCGGATGCGGACAAAGGTCAATTACAACTTTGCACTGACCGCTGACGAAGCACTGAACGGAAACCGGAACGATGAATACCGCCGTTATTTTATCACAAAGGAATATGAATATATCTCCGATACCTCTCGGCATTTTCCGCTCGGAGAATACGGTGAAACCGTAAAGGAATGGATGCACAGTGTCAGTCATCTGATTGAAGTGTTTCATGAACGGCATGATATGCGGGCGCAGCTTGACAAGCTGCTGCGGGACGATCCCCTTTATGACAGAATGGAAGAAATCTTTTATACCTTTGCTGCACGGATTCTGCATCTATTCTGTTTCTTCCAGTATGACAGAATCTCAAATAATCAGTATCGCGAAACCATGCAAAAACAGATCGGAAAACTGATTCAGCGCGCTGATCTCCTTCTGGATTATTACGGTTCTTATCTGAGCTTTCAGGTTTCTTCCGCCTATACCGACGACACGGATGAAATCGACCATATTCAGATTGCCGTGGAAGCCATGCAGGAAGCACTGGAACAGTCAAAAGGCACAATGCTCTCATGAAAGGAAAAAGAACATGATTCGGTTTTATAATGCAAAAATTCTGACAATGGAAGAGCCGCTGACCGTCCGGGAGGGCGAAATCTGGACGGACGGAGATAAAATCTCCTATCTCGGCAAATCTCCTGCGGAGCTGCCGGCTTTTGAGCGTGAGATTGATGTAAACGGGAATCTGCTCATGCCCAGCTTCAAAAATGCCCATACGCATTCTGCTATGACCTTTTTACGCTCGTTTGCAGAGGATGTCCCGCTTCAGACATGGCTGTTTGAAAAAGTGTTTCCGTATGAAGAACGCCTGACCGCTGAGGATGTCTATGCATTTGACCGACTGGCAATTCTGGAATATCTGGCTTCGGGCACAACCGCTTTTTTTGATATGTATTTCTATCCGGAGAGCACGGTTCAGGCAGCAATCGAATCCGGGATGCGTGCCGTTCTTTGCGGGAGCATCAGCGGCACGGCGAAAGATGTTGAACGGCTGGAAGAACAGTTCCGGAAATATCGGAATGTGCATCAGCGTATCGGTTATCGGCTCGGATTCCACGCAGAATACACAAGCGACGAAAGCCTGCACCAGGAAATCGCAAAACTGGCGCAGGCGGAAAAAGAACCGGTATTTACCCATATCAGTGAAACCCGCTCCGAACACGATGCCTGCATTGAACGTCACGGTACAACACCTGCAAAGTATCTGGAATCAATCGGCATCTGGGAATACGGCGGCGGCGGCTTCCACTGCGTCTGGTTTGACAAAGAGGACCGCGCCGTATTCAGCCGGAACAATCTGTGGGCTGTTTCCTGCCCATGCTCCAATGCAAAGCTTGCAAGCGGCATTGCTCCGCTGAAAGAATATCTGAAAGAAAATATCAATCTTGCACTCGGTACAGACGGCCCTGCTTCCAATAACGCACTGGATCCATTCCGTGAGATGTATCTCGGCGCAGTTCTGCAAAAGCTCCGGACTATGGATGCAGCAGCGATTCCCGCAGCCGCGATGCTGAAAGCTGCGACGGTCGGTTCCGCACAGGCTATGGGTCTCAAAGATTGTGATATTCTTGCCGTCGGGAAACAGGCAGACCTGATTGAGATTGACCTGCACGCGGCAAATATGCAGCCTCTGCATCACATTCCGGAAAGCCTTGTGCTGAACGGAGACAGAAGCAATGTGAAGCTGACCATGTGCGCGGGAAAGATTCTCTATGAAGACGGCATCTATCAGAACGGCATAAACCCTGAAGCAATCCTTGCAGATACCGGAAAACGAATTGAACGCCTGACCGGCTGACTGACAGCCTGAGACAGTTCGGAGGGACAAGATGAGAAAGAAAATGTTCAGCGGAATCACCGCTTTTATCATTACGGCGGGTATGCTGCCCTGTATCCCTGCGGATGCGGCAGATCAGCCTGCACTTCTGGATGTATCCGCTTTTTCAGTCATGGACGAGAATCTGGTATACATCGGTGCTGATTATCTGAATCCGGCCTCCGTATTATTCAACGATCAGGACAAGGTTCCGGCATCGCCGGACAAACCCACTGTTGACTCAGAAATCTGGAAGGCAACAGACAGGTCAAAGAACTGGAAGCCTAATTACCAGTCGGAATTCGGGGAAGACTCCTTTTATATGGATCTCGGCGCAAACTATGTCATAACCGGCATCTGTTTTCTTGACAACAACGGAGTTCAGGACTGGAAGATTGAAGACGGAGAGCCGTTTGAGTGGAAAGAGCGCGGCAGCTTCACAACCGATCAGTATCAGACATGGCGCGGCGTAAGCTTTGACAGTCCGCGTGCAACACGCTATCTGCGCTTTTCAACAGAAAGCGGAGACAGCGGTGTCAGCGAACTTGCGCTCTACGGATACAAATCCTCAGAGCTGACAGAGGCACAAATTGCAAAAACCGCCGCCAAATCCTCCGGCAGCAAAAAAACAAATCTTTCAGCCGGTCAGAAAATCGGCTTCAATGCTTTCATTGACGACCCGATGACCGCTATCATCGGCGGCGGAAATATCCGCGAATATCATAATTTCAGCTGGCTTCTTGATTCCGACGGAAAAGTAAAATTCACACAGGGAACATGGGGAGATATGGACAGCTATTATTCTGCCATGAAAGCGCAGAACATCAGCATCATCCCCTGCTTTCAGGCAAGCAGCCCTGTGATTTACGGAGAAAACAAGCCGCCGGAAATTGCGGTCAAAAAAGGCGATGATCCGACTGACCCTGAAAGCTATACCATTCATGCACAGACTATGTATCAGGTTGCGGCGCGGTACGGAAGCAACCCGGATGTCGATCCCGCAACACTGAACGTTGCAGAAGGCTCCGAGCCTAAAATCGGCATGGGACTGCTCGGTGCAGCAGAAAACTGCAATGAACCCAACAAGACATGGAGCGGAAAAGCAAGCTACTATACCCCCTATGAACTGGCTGCAATGTGTTCAGCGGACTTTGACGGGCATGAGGGAACGATTCCGAATGCCGGTGTCAAGCAGGCTGATCCTGATTTCAAACTGGCAATGGGCGGTATGCTCGCAACGGCTTCTCTGCTCGACTACCTCTCCGAAATGAAGCTCTGGTTTGACTATCACCGGAGCGACGGCGTATTTGCCGTTGATATCATCAATGTGCATCTCGGACCGGATACCTATATTCCGGAAGATTCCTCCATGGTATCGAGAATCCGCGAGATACAGGCATGGATGGATGAAAATGCGCCCGGCACAGAACTCTGGATTTCGGAATTTGAAGTACCGATGGGAGACTGCGAGACAGAGGGCGTTGACAATCACGACAATGAACAGTATCAGCTCCGCTATGCACAGCGCGTCGCCCGAACCTATCTGACGGCAATCGGCGCTGGCATTGACCGGATGACCAAATTCCAGCTCCGCGACGAAGGCGAAGGCGTTTACTACAATTCCGGACTGGTCACCGTAAAGGGCGAATGGAATAAAAAGCTTGCGTGGTATTATACCGCATGCATGAAAAACACGCTGATGAATGCTGATTTCATCGCAGACGAATCTTCGGACGGCATCTGCAAATTTGTTTTCAGCGACCGTACAAACGGTGATGTGATCTACTGTCTCTGGTCTCCGACAAACGAAGATAAAGTAATAAAGGCATATCATCTGGATATGCCGATGAACGGATCAGCCTATCTGACCGTTCCCGGAACCTATGCCGAAGGAACTGTGACAGAACTGGCATCTGGTATGCGCAGCATTTCTGTCGAAGTGTCCGAAACACCCGTATTTGTAACGGTTTCTCCGGCTGAAAAACAGATTGTGAACGGCAAAGGCGTCTATATTAAGCCTGAATCTCTCTGCCTGACTGCCGATCAAAGCACCGAAATCTGCGACCTCACGTCTGCACCGAGCGACAGCAAGCTCAATCAGTTTTACCGGATGTTTGACGAGCCGGATTCTATGCCTTCCATAATTTACGGAGATACCGCCGGACTGAAAACGCCGGAGACCAATGTCAATCAGTCGAATATCACATGCTATGTCACACTGGATCAGCCGTATATCCTCACCGGCTTCAGCCTTTTCGATACATACGGCTCAGGCAGCTTTGAGGTCTATGACGCTGAAACGGATACGCTGCTGTTCTCCTCGAATCTGGGAACATATATGTCAAGGAACACGGTGATGATTCAGGATACCGCACCGACCTCCTGCCTGAAAATTGTCAAAGGCGGCGGCGACCTGAACGAAGCTGCAATTTACGGATATGCGGCGCCTGCTGATGTGCCGATGGATGTAACGGGTGACGGAAAATTTGACATTCAGGATGCCGTTGCGCTGTGCCGCTGGCTGAAGGAAGGCAGCTCGCCGCAGATGCGGGACTGGAAAAAAGGCGACTGTATTCCGGACGGGAAACTCAATGCGGCTGATCTGACAATCATGAAGCGCGCACTGATGAAACGCTGAACACATGGTTTTACTGAAACAAATTTCAATGACATATATAAGCGGGGTGTAACATGTCCGACGATAAATTCACAACTGAAGCCAAAGAAGGAATGTACCGGCTTGCCGGAAGATCCTTTGCAGGATATCTGGGATACCCTTCCATAGAACATCTGCTGCAAAAATCGAGCAGTTTTTCAGTGAATCTGATCCACGACACTGTCAGCAGGCTGTATCTGACAGATGTCATGAGAAGCCTGTTCCCGAAACAGCAGCCAAAGTCTTACGAGGAAATGCTGAATGTCCTTTCCGAAAAATGCAAGGATAAGGAAACGGGCGGAAAGCTGAATGCTCTGTTTGCATCCGATCACCTGGTTTCACTGTTTCAAACCGGCGAAAACTATGTCCGGACAGAAGCAGTCTATTCGGTACTGGGTGAAGAAGTCCGTCTGCTGATCAGCTGTGAGCTTTCAGAAAAAGCAGAAGGAATCTGCGCACTGTTTCTGATCTGCAATATCACAAGAATGCAGGACATGGACAGCGGTCTGATGAGAAAGGTCGAGTTTGACGGACTGACCGGGCTTTATAACCGGAGCGCCGGCGATATGCATATCATTGAGTATTTCACGCAGTATCCGCAGGATAATGCCGCTGTTCTTCTGATTGATCTGGATTATTTCAAACGCTTCAACGATCAGTACGGGCATAACATCGGCGACATTGTTCTGCGTGCCGCTGCCAGACAGATGGAGCAGTTTTTCGGCAGAGACAGTGTGATTGTCCGCAACGGCGGTGATGAATTCCTGATTCTTCTGAAAAACCGCACGAAGGAAGAAGCAGAAGAAGAAATCAGCCGGTTTTATCATGAGCCGCATCTGGTCACACATCATGACCATACCTACCAGTTTTCCTTCTCAATCGGATATTCTCTCTATCCGGAGCAGGGCACGGAATATCACGATCTTGCCATGAAGGCTGATATTGCAATGTACCATGTTAAAATGCATCACCGGAACAATTATTCCTTGTTCCGTCAGGAAATGCGCAGTCAGAAGCGAACTCAGCTCAGCTTTCATCTGGGAGACATTATATCCGGTATTCCCGGTGCCATTCTGGTCTATAAAGCAGACAGCTCAGAGGAAATCCTCTTCGGAAACGATAAGCTCTATGAACTGTTTGAATGTGAGTCCATGCATGATCTGCTGCAATTCAGCGGCGACAGTTTCCGGAATATCGTACATCCGGATGATCTTGAACGGGTTGAACAGGAAATTCAGGCACAGCTTCAAACCAATACCGGAAACCTTGATTATGTCAGCTACCGGATTATCACCAAATCCGGAAAAATCAAGTATATTGACGATATCGGACATCTGGTTCATACACCGCGATACGGAAATATCTTTTATGTATTCTTATATGACCGACAGCAAAAGGAACAAATCATCGAACACGGAAGCAAATTCATTGAAATTCAGAATTCATAATCAAACGTCAGTACGGAAATCAGACTGACGAGAGGGACGGAGGAAATACTTTGAAACAGGTTTTGGATTGGAACACATATTTACAGCTTGCAGCAGATGCAGTCTCGGAAGGCATT
This sequence comes from Oscillospiraceae bacterium, assembly GCA_017518255.1. Taxonomy (GTDB): domain Bacteria; phylum Bacillota; class Clostridia; order Oscillospirales; family Ruminococcaceae; genus Firm-04. The sequence continues at coordinate 28,754 of JAFWVK010000084.1, read as the reverse complement.
GTCATGCTGCGGAACGAAAACCACGCTCTGCCGCTGCCCGCAGGTGAACAGATTGCTCTGTTCGGCCGTATGCAGCTGCACTATTATAAAAGCGGAACCGGTTCCGGCGGTATGGTCAATGTGTCAAAGGTAACCGGTATTCTGGACGGACTCCTCGAAGCAGGGGTAAAGCTGTATGAACCGCTTCTGAACGTATACAGGGAATGGGACTCTCAGCACCTCTACGATCTCGGAGACGGATGGGGCGGAGAACCCTGGTCACAGGCGGAAATGCCTCTGGATGACGAACTTGTCAGGCAGGCAGCCGGACATTGCAGCCGCGCAGTCATTGTCATCGGCAGAACTGCCGGTGAGGAACAGGATAACCGACTGGCAAAAGGCTCCTATCTTCTGACAGATGCCGAAACGGAAATGATCCGCATATGCAGAAAGCACTTCCGGTACGTCATTGTCCTGCTGAACACCGGAAATCTCATTGACATGCAGTTTCTCGATGAATGTTCTCCGGATGCAGTTCTCTATGTCTGGCAGGGCGGTATGACCGGAGGAACCGGAACTGCTGCTGTTCTGACCGGAAAAGTATCTCCCTCCGGCAAGCTTCCGGATACCGTTGCATACCAGATCAGGCAGTATCCTTCGGACGAAAACTTCGGAAACCCGGACAGTGACGTTTATGCAGAAGATATTTATGTCGGATACCGGTACTTTGAAACATTTGCAAGAGAATCCGTGCGGTTTCCGTTCGGGTTTGGATTATCCTACACAACATTTTCTGTCCGCACCGCAATGGAAGACCGTTTCCTCCGTGTGACAGTCACGAATACCGGCGATTCTGCCGGAAAGGAAGTTGTTCAGGTTTACTGCGAAGCACCGCAGGGAACCCTCGGCAAACCGCTCAGGGTTCTGACTGCGTTTCAGAAGACCCGTCTGCTGAATCCGGGCGAATCACAGGAAATGACGTTTACTGCCGATTTTCCTGCTTCCTTCGATGACAGCGGCGCAACCGGATATACTCATGCATGGGTCATTGAGCAGGGCGAATACCGGTACTATGTCGGAACGGACGTCCGGAATGCGAAATATGTCGGCTGCTTACAGAATTCCGAACTGCAAATTGTGCAGCAATGCCGTCAGGCAATGCCGCCGGTTGAGAAATTTGAACGCATAAAACCGGAAATTGTCCGTTTCGGTACACGGATTATGAAAGAATCCGTCCCGCTGATGGATTTCAGCGAAGAGGAAAGACGGATGAGCGCTCTGCCCGATGAACTGCCGGAAGGCGGAAAAGGCCGGAAACTCGCGGATGTGCTGAACGGGTCTGTCAGCATGGAGGAATTCATTGCACAGCTTTCCGACGCTGAGCTTGCACAGCTGATGCGCGGCGAGGGCATGGGCAGCCCGCGGGTAACACCCGGCACGGCATCCGCATTCGGCGGTGTTACCGATAAACTTACTGCATACGGCATTCCTGCGGCATGCTGCTCGGACGGTCCCTCCGGCATGCGGCTGGACTGCGGCACGAAAGCATTCAGTCTGCCGAACGGTACCATGCTTGCTTCAACATTCAATCCGGATTTACTGACGGAGCTGTTCACCTGCGTCGGTCTTGAAATGGCCGCAAACAAGGTTGACTGCCTGCTGGGACCGGGAATGAATCTGCACCGTCATCCGCTGAACGGACGGAATTTTGAATATTTCTCCGAAGACCCGTATCTGACAGGCATCATGGCGTCAGCGGAACTGAAAGGATTGCATGCAGCCGGTGTCACCGGAACAATCAAGCATTTCTGCGGAAACAATCAGGAAACACGCAGACATTTCCTGAATGATGTCGTATCGGAACGCGCTCTGCGCGAGCTGTACCTCAAAGGCTTTGAAATTGCCGTTCAGCAGGGCAATGCCGATTCGGTGATGACAACCTACGGCTCCGTCAACGGACTCTGGACTGCCGGAAACTATGACCTCTGCACGGAAATCCTTCGGAATGAGTGGGGCTTCACCGGATTTGTTATGACTGACTGGTGGGCTAATATCAATGAACGCGGACAAGGTCCGGATCAGAAAGATTTTGCTGCAATGGTTCGTGCACAGAATGATGTTTATATGGTATGCGCCGACTGCAAAGAGCATGATGACAACATCATGTCTGCACTTGAAAGCGGAACCCTCACAAAAGCGGAATTGCAGCGGAACGCAGCAAATATCTGCCGCTTCCTGCTGCACACAAACGCAATGAAACGGCTCCTCGGAGAAGATACCGTACCTGAAATTATAAACCGCCCTGCCGAAGAAATCGACAGCGGTGAACCTGTTGAATTCTATACACTCGAAAACAGCCTGGCCATTCCACTTGAGGAAATCCGGACAGACCGCGGTTCTGCATTCTCATTCGGTCTGGACACAAAAATTCCCGGCTGGTATCTTGTCACCCTGACCGCTTCATCCACACAGAGCGAGTTGGCACAGATTCCTGTCACCTTGTTCAGCATGGGAACGGCAAGCGGTACCTTTACATGGAACGGCACCGGCGGAAAACCTGTTTCCTTCTGCAAAAAAATCCCGATCTTCTCGCGGTACACCGCACTGAGGCTCTATTTTGCACAGAGCGGTCTGCATATGGAAGCCATCCGGTTTGACAGATCGGATGAACAGAATGTCGATCTCTCCGCGCTTGCTGCACAGCATGCGGATGAAATGGAGCAAAAGCTTGATTCTTAATACTGCGTCCGACAAAAGCGGCTCAGTCCGAAAAGACTGAGCCGCTGAGTTTTATTTTATTCTGTACGAAGTGCAATAACCGGATCTTTCTTTGCTGCAAGCTTAGAAGGAATGATACCCGCTATGAGCGTCAGAAGGACCGAAATGCCGATCAGGATGGCTGCATAAACCGGACGCAGGAAGGCGATATCCGGCGCACCGGACGCATGTTCAATGATCTTATTGATCGGTATATCCAAAAGCACTGTGATCAGAACGCCGAGCACACCGGCTATCAGACCGACAATAAATGTTTCCGCATTGAATACGCGGCTGATATCGCGCTTTGATGCACCGATTGAACGGAGAATACCGATTTCCTTGGTTCGCTCCAGAACGGAGATGTATGTAATAATGCCAATCATGATCGACGAAACGACCAGCGAAATCGAAACAAATCCGATCAGAACATAAGAAACCATGTTGATAATCTTCGTGACTGCATTCAGCAGCAGGCCGATATAGTCGGTATACTCAATCGTTGCATCCTCGTTTCCGGCTGCAATCTGCTTGTTGTTGTATTCCGAAACGAAATCAGCAAATTTCTCTTTTGCCTCAAAACTTGCGGAATAAATATAGATTGCAAACGGATTATCCTTGTCGCGCTGACCGAGCTTCTGAAGGTTTCCGTCATAAGTGTTGTCTGTTGACTGTGCAAGAACCTGCTCTTTGAAAATCGTCAGCAGGGTTTTCTCATCCATTGTCGCCATTGCGGATTTCAGGCTTTCAATATCCTTCGCAGGATTAAAGGACTGTGCAAGTGCATCCAGTTCGTCCTCATCCATTTCGGAAATCTGCTTGCGGATTGCATCGGCAGTCAGCTGTGACTGCACAACACCCTTGTAGATTTCAAGAAGCTGTTCGTCCGTCACCGACTCCATAAGGGATTCATCGGGCGGAACGCCCATAGACTTGGCAACATAATCAAGAATGACCGCTTTGCCCTGTTCAGTTTCGGCAAATGCCTTTGCATCCTCCGTCTTGATATCTGCAAGCATCGAAGGTGCAACCGCCGCAACCAGTTCGTCATCGCTCATCGCCGCAAGCGCCTCTCCGATATCTTCCCCGTTAAAGGTATTGCCGTAGAAGCGGGTAAACATCGACTGGAGCTGTTGAAACTGTTCCTCTGTCATGTTGTCGATATACGCATAAACATCATCAATCGTAACATCACTGCGGTCTTCAAATTCAAATCCGGTAAAGACGTCGATTTCAGGCTTTTCGAGCTGCTGCCTGACAATTTCAGTCTTGCTGTTTTCTTCAATCAGGTAATCAACCAGTTCACTGGTATAGCAGACCGTACCTGCCTGAAGTGCGCCGGCAATCTTTCCCGGCTTCTGCCGGACGATGCCGCAGATATGGAGAGAAATGCCGTTTTCGATTTTCTCTGCCATATATTCATCGCTTCTGGAACGGTCACGCCAACAATTCTTTTCTTTGGAAAATTCATAGCGGTCTGTGTTCAGAATCAGCTTGAACTGCATATTCATCAGTTCATCATAACTGTAACTGTCTGATTTCACCTCAATCGGTTCACCGGCAAGCAGTTTGGTAAAGGTTTCAGAAATTTCATTGGCATCGCGCAGACCAAGGCCGTACAGCGTCAGGTCGGTGATTTCATTGTTTTCATCGACAACCAGAACCGCCTCCTCCTTGCAGGAAGGCCAGTGTCCGCTGATAACATCATACTGTGTATCCAGCAGCGTCTGATCGTTATACAGCAGTGTCCAAACATCCATGCCCTCCGTGCTTAAATCCATCATATTTGAGAACGAAGAAGACATGTTGTTCATATCATAGCCGAGCATCGTATAATAGGCATCGAGAAGCGGGTTCGGGTTAACGGCAACCACATCTTCGCTGGTATCAGCCAGATAAATCTGCGGTGTGATATTATACTGATACTGAATGGTATAATCCGAAAGCTCAGATTCATGCTCCTCGATATACGCCTTAAATGCAGGCATATCATTCTGCTTGACCTCGGCAACCATTGCATTGAGCAGTTCCGCACCGGCGCTGCTGGAATAAACCTTGTCGGTTCCGTGTTCAATCTTTTTTTCGCTCTGTCCGGTAATGCTCTCAATCATGCCGCTGAGATCGACCGTCTGTGCATTGATAGTCAGCGGATAGGAAGAAAGCGTATTTTCCTGTGATTCGTTGATAAATGTCTGGAATCCGTCGGAGAGCGAAAGAATCAGTGAAATACCGATAATACCGATGCTGCCGGCAAAAGAGGTCAGCATCGTGCGGGTTTTTTTGGTCATGAGATTATTCAGAGACAGCGAGAACGCCGTCGGCAGGCTCATGGATACGCGCTTTTTTTCCTTTTTCTTCTTTCCCTCGCCTTCGGTTTCTGCTTTCTTTTCCAGAAACGCCTTGCGGTCGGCAGCAGCCTCCTCCTCGGAGTAAGGCATGGAATCGCTCTGCACCTTACCGTCGAGCAGACGGATAATACGAGTTGCATACTGCTCGGCAAGCTCAGGGTTATGCGTAACCATGATAACCAGCCGGTCTTCGGCAATCTCTTTCAGAAGATCCATAATCTGAACACTGGTTTCAGTATCCAGCGCACCGGTCGGTTCATCGGCAAGCAATATTTCCGGATCGTTAATCAGCGCACGCGCAATTGCTACACGCTGCATCTGACCGCCGGACATCTGATTGGGCTTCTTATGAATCTGATCGCCAAGTCCGACGCGTTCGAGCATCTTTTTGGCACGCTCTCTGCGCTCCGATTTGGAAATACCGGAAAGTGTCAGCGCAAGCTCAACATTGGACAGCACACTCTGGTGCGGTATGAGATTATACGTCTGAAACACAAAACCGATGGTGTGATTCCGGTAGTAATCCCAGTTCTTATCTTTGTATTCCTTTGTCGATTTGTCGGCAATCGTCAGATCGCCGGATGTATATCTGTCAAGACCGCCGATAATATTCAGCAGTGTCGTTTTTCCGCAGCCGGAAGGACCGAGCACTGCTACAAATTCATTCTGACGGAACTGAATGTCGATTCCTTTCAATGCCTGTACTTCGGAGTCACCTGCTAAATAATTCTTTGTAATACCCTTTAATCCGAGCAAAAAAAACACAACCTTTCCGTACAGCAATACAGTGCAAAAACACATGAATGAAGTATACCATACTTATGTGTCTGTTTTGTGAATAAAAAGCAATTTCGGGATTTCGTCTAATTTCACATTTTCACACTATCATTTTTGTATATTCCGTCAATTCAGCATTATTTGTCCGTTCTTTTTTTTCGCAGCAGAATACGGAATTCGGAGAGCAGTCTTTTACGGTCAGTAACCAGACCGTGAACCGGACGGTAAACCCAAAGCAGCGGAATCAGCAGCTTATGACGATAGAAAAACGGATAATTATCCCGGATAAAACCTCTGTCAGGAAACAGACGCTTTGCAGCATAGTGAAATTTAGACTGACCTGATTCCCGCAGTTTGTTCCCGACTTTGTGTTCCTGCGTACCGTATGTACCGGAAAGAATGTAGTAACGAAGCTGCTTTGAATCATCCGCAGACAGTGAGTCACCAGCAAAAAGCTTCAAAGCAAGTGTTCTGTTCTTTGATTCAAATTCACTCAAATTCAGTTTTTCCAGTTCCGCACGGATATAGTCCCAGTCAAACTGATTTTCGTATTTTCGCAGAATAACATAAGTATCCGCCAAAGAACGAACACCGGTTCCGCCGCCGCAAAAATGCCTGTATTCATGCGCAATCAGATAAATATAGAAATCCTCCGGCGAAAAAGAGTATTCATAACTGCGGTTATCTGCTTTTCGCAGTCTTTCCCTGATACCGGTATAATAGACGGATAGGTTTTCTTCCTGTGACTGTGTAAATAAAACGTGGTGCATTTCAAAATTACATACAGGCGGCTTAAAATAGTCATCATTATGTGAATAACCGTAATGCTCACAGGTAAAGCCGAGGTCAAGCATAATTTGTCTGACCGACGCACGGGCAGCCGGATCAAAGAGAATATCATTATCCGACATCTGCCGCATACCGAGCTTTGGATACCAGTCATGCAGGACCGCACCTTTCAGCGGCATATGCCAGATGCCTTCCGACTCCAGTCTTTCCAGAACTTTTTTCCGTTCGGTATCCATGATGATATTTTTCCGAATGGCTTTATTCTTTGCCTCTGTGAATTTTTTATCAGTCACGCCCGCCGATTCCAGAGCATATGCGGCACATGCAGTCAGAATATGTGCTTCACAGACCTGAAACAGCTTCTCTGAATCAATCTGCTCCAGAAGTTCCGGAGAAGGTTTGCTGCCGTCCAGTGCACAGCGGACAAGCGATATCATCTGCATTGCGGATCTGATATATTCTTGTTCATTCATCAGAAATCACCCCGTTCTGTCTGTGTCCGGTTTCCTGACTAAGACACAGCCGGACACAGGAACAGCAGGTCTCATAAAAGAAGTACCTGCTGTTCTTTTGACATCAGCACGATTTATATACTGATTCGTATTTTCGACAAAAACTCTCCTGATTATTTCAGGAACCCGTTGATAATCTGTTCTTCAGCTTCTGCTTCCGTCAGACCGAGAGACATCAGTTTCACGAGCTGCTCCCCTGCAATTTTTCCGATTGCGGCTTCATGCACAAGCTGCGCATCAATGCTGTTTGCCTCAAGCGACGGAACAGCCAGTATTCTGCCCTGATCCATGATAATCGAATCACACTCGGTATGTCCGGAACATGCGGCATTTCCGACGATACAGGCATCAAATTTCTGAAAGCTGTTGTCTCTCGCAACGCTGCGCGAAACAACATCCGCACTTGCACCGTCATCATTCAGACTGACTTTATATACACTTTCCGCACTTTGAGAGCCGTGTGTCATCAGGCGCTCGCGGACAATCAGCTTTGCATCACCTTTCAGCTCTGCAAGCGTCGTACGCTGCGTCGAATCGACACCCTTGATCTGAACCATTTCCATTTCCATAGAGGAGCCTTCCTCCATGTAAACCTCCGTAACGGGGTTGAGAATTCGTTTTCCGCTCCCCTCTCCCGAACCGTAGTGCTTTTCGACATAACGGACCTTTGCGCCCTTTCCGACATAGAAACGATGAATCCCGTCGTGCTGCGAATCCTGATTGCCGCAGTTGTCGATTCCGCAGCCTGCAACAATCAGCACATCACTGTCTTCACCGATAAAGAAATCATTATAGACGGTTTCTTTGAGTCCGCTTTCACTGAGCACGACCGGAATATGGACACTTTCCTTTTTCGTTCCGGGCTTAATCGTAATATCAATGCCGGAGCCCTCCTTTTTTGTCTTGATATCAATATTAGCGGTCGTATTTCTGCCGACGGATTCACCGTTAGCCCGCAGATTATAAGCGCCCTCCGGAATATCGTGAAGATCGGCGACCTCCCGGAGCAAACGCTTCTGAACAGCATCCATTTGCTTCATAATTCCGCCTCCTCACAGCATTTTCTGGCAAACGCCCTGCGCATAATTGGTACCGATGATCTCCGGAAGAATCCTGTCTCTCGGACCCTGCTTCTGAATCGTGCCGTCCGCAATTACAATAATCTCGTCCGCAATATTCAGAATCCGTTCCTGATGCGAAATTACGAGAATGGTGCGGCTGCGGTCTGATTTCTGCATTTTCTCGAAAATCCGGATCAGATTCTGGAAGCTCCAGAGGTCTATTCCTGCCTCCGGTTCATCAAACAGCGCGAGTTTCACATCCCGGATCAGAACAGAAGCAATTTCAATCCGCTTCAGTTCACCGCCGGAAAGAGACGCATTGATTTCACGGTGAATATAATCCTTTGCGCAAAGTCCGACTTCCGAGAGATAATCACAAGCCTCCGAAAGAGAAAGATTCTTGCCGGCTGCAATCCGGAGCAGATCAAACACAGTCAGCCCCTTGAATCTGACCGGCTGCTGAAATGCAAACCCGATGCCCATTCTGGCACGCTCGGTAATCGAAAGATTCGTAATATCCGTTCCGTCAAAGAGAATCTGACCGGCAGTACATTTTTCGATTCCGGCAATAAGCTTTGCCAGCGTGGATTTTCCGCCGCCGTTGGGTCCGGTAATCACAATAAATTTATTATCCGGCAGTGTCAAGGTCAGATCCCGGATGATTTCCGCACTTTTTCCGTCCGATTCCGCTGCAAAAGACAGGGAATTTAATTGAAGCAAAAGAAACAGCTCCTTTCAGTGATGCAATAATTTCGGAAATATTATTTCCTGCATAACAACTATAATACGCCCTATTGTACCATATTAAGGCAAATAAGTCAACCGTACCGGAAAGATTAAAAAGAAATTTCAAAATCGCGGTCGTTCTGAACCGGTATTCCGTTTGAGCGGATTTCACTTACATAGCCCCACGCATTCTGTTCCAGCGACAGAATCAGTGATTCCAGATCCTGCGCCGTTCCCTCTGCTTCCATTTCAACAGAACCGTCCGGAAGATTCCGGACCCAGCCGGTAACTCCGAGATATCTCGCGGTATGCAGCGCACGGTAACGGAATCCGACGCCCTGCACATCTCCCGAAAAAATGTAGTGTCTTCGTATTTTCCCCATATCTGATACTCCTGTACGGAAACACTCAGGAACCGGTTCCGCTGTATTTCATCGCGCCGAACATCCAGATCCTGTAGCTTACATAAAAGAAGGCGATTCCGATCAGCGGAGACAGCCATGACAAAACCGGAACGGTATCGGGACGCAGCACAACCAGGCTCGGATAATAAGCAATAAATGCAATCGGCATCACAAATGTGAAGACAAAGCGGAATACCGGACTGAAAATGGTAATCGGATATTTCGCATAATCCCGGAACCGGTAAGCAAGATCCAGCACATAAAAAGAGTTCTGAATCCAGAAGCAGGTCGCCGCTGCTGCGTTCTGTAAGGCGATCATGATAAGCGACGCCGTCAGAAGAAAAACGGTAATTTTCAGCAGCATCAGCGGCGTAAATCCGAGCCCGATCTTAATCCAGGCATAAACCAGCGTCCCGATGCCGAACGCAAGCTGCCCAAGCCCCTTGACATCAAATACCTCTGACTGGTAATAAAAAAACAGATTGATCGGCCGGAAGCAGTATTTGATAAAATCACCGGAATACACGTACTGACGCAGACTCCAGTTATTATCGAAGAAGCATTGCACCGGTGTAATGGAAATCAGGGAAAAGCCGTATAAAAACAGCATTTCATAATAGTCCCAGCCTTTAATCTGCGGAAAATTGCGAAACAGAATCCAAAAGCTGACAAAGCCTGAAATATTGGTAAAAATCATACCGATCGTCGAAATGATGAAATCCGCGCGGTAACTCATTTTGCTTTTGAGATCCTGTGCAAGAATTTTACAGTAAATTTTGAAATAAAAACGAAATCCTTTCCGTTTCATAACTCAACCTCCGTTCACGGTAATCTGCCGGAGCGATACCTTCCAGAACAGCTTGCTCAGAACAAACATCGCAATGCACCATGCAAACTGTGTGCCGAGGGTGACAAGCACAGTCCGCGGCTGCGGATTCCCGTTGAGCAAAATGGAAAGCGGTGCATTATAAATCGACTGAAACGGCAGATAATACATTACGGTTTTCAGCGTTTCGGGGAAAAATGCAAGCGGAATTGTCGCACCCGAAAGCAGGAGGACAATGACCTGCTTCATGATATTGATTCCCCAGATCGACTCTGTATACAGACAAATTGTACCGACGATAAAATCAATGCTGTAATTGATTGACACCGCCATCACAACGGATATAACGAAATAAAGCAGATTCATCCGTAGCGGAACCGCCCCGTGCGTCACAACGGAAACGGCAATGAATGTCGGCAGAAAGGTCAGGAAAAACTGTGTGACAAACGAGCCGGAATATGACCAGAACAGGTATTTCCGGTAGTCCATCGGTTTCAGCAGATCAAGAACAATCTTGCCGGACTGAATGTTCCGCCCGATCTCCCATACCGTATACATCTCCATAAAATTAAACAGAGCAGTGGCAAGAACCAGATAAATCAGAGTATCGGTAAAGGTCATGCCGTTTACAACCTCCGTACCTGCCGAGGCATAAATCGCTTTCCAGAGATAGTACACAACAATCAGATAAAGCAGATTTCCGATCACCATTACCAGAAAGGACAGCCGGAACTGCAATGCTTCAAGAATGCCCGCACGGGTGAGCGTAAGATATTTTTTAGTCCTCATTTCACGCCCTCCTCATATATTTTCTTGATAACCTCTTCTGTCGAAATTTCCTCCAGCTGCATGTCACGGATACGGTGCGTTTTCTGCAATTTTCCGAGCACCTCCATAACACCTGCTTTATCCTCGTCCACCAGAACGGAAATCCATTCCTCATCGGCAGAAACGGAACATTCCGGAACTTCTTTCTGAATCTTATCTGCCTGTTCGGAAAGATCACCCGCCACACGGATTTTCAGCGTGCGGTATGAACCGAAAAAGCGCTTCAAATGCTCAATATCATTATCATACAGCATCTTTCCCTTGTCGATGATGACAATACGGCGGCAGAGCGCATCCACATCACCCATATCGTGCGTCGTCAGAATAACAGTCGTATGCTTTTCCTGATTGAGCGCATGAATCAGCGTGCGGATTTTGGCTTTCATAGAGACATCCAGACCGATTGTCGGTTCATCAAGAAAGACAATCTTCGGATTGTGCAGAAATGCCGCCAGAATATCGCTGAGCGTGCGCTGACCGAGTGACATCTGCCGGACAGGCTTGTGCAGCAGCGGTTCAATATCGACCAGCGAACGGTAAAGCGCAAGCATTTCCTCATAATCCTTGCCGGGAATCTGATAGATATCCCTGAGCAGCTTAAACGATTCCACAAGAGGCAGTGCCCACCAGAGCTGTGAACGCTGACCGAACACAACACCGATTTTCTGTGCATTTTTTGTGCGGTTCTGATACGGGATATTCCCGTCAACCAGTATTTCTCCCGAAGTCGGCTCCAGTACGCCTGTCATCATTTTGATTGTCGTGGATTTTCCGGCACCGTTCGGTCCGAGATAGCCGACGATTTCCCCCTGCTCGATTGTCATGGAGATATTGTCCACAGCCCGGACGATCTTGTAATCACGGGAAAAAAGGTCTTTCAGACTGCCTTTCAGACCCTCGCGGCGATTCAGAACCTTGAATTCCTTTGTAATATTTTTGATTTCAATAATTGCAGACATTGTAACCTCACTTTCAGATTCGGACAGTTTTAAATTCTGAGCAAAACAGGCAGATACTTCGCGGTGAAGTATCTGCCTGCGTAAACACATTAAAGCTTGGAGTAACCGAAGCTGTTAATCAATGCATCAACTTTGATGCCGTTTTTACACATCGGACATTCATTTGCAAGGAAATTGTCATAATGCGGCAAATCCTGATCGGAAAACAGAGATTTTACCTCGATTCCGTTCACCTGTTCAATTGCAGAGAAAATTGCACCGATTGCAACAAGCTCGCCGCTGTAATATTGCAGACAGTCAATTGCACGGTTAATGCTCTTTCCGGTCGAAGCGGAACTGATGAGCAGCAGAACCTTTTTGCCCCAGATTTTTTTCTGCGTATTATCGCGGAAAATCATCTGATTCACTGCATTCAGCTCAGGCGTGACAAGGTTGATATCCTTTCCCTGATTGATTCCGCTCTGCGAGAGTGCATCCGCCAGAAACGCACCGAGAATCTCGGTTCCTTCCAGACAGATGACAGTATCCACATAGGTATTTGCAAATTCACGTCCCAATTCATTTGCAGATTCTTTCGCCATTTTCATGCTGGTTTTAATAGATGTCATATCGACATAATAATTGACATGAGAGTGGTTGGTCGCATAATGACCGGGGATAATGCCGATTGAAATCCGGCTGTTTTTCTTTGCTTCAATTACTTGTGCTCTGTCTTCCATAGAATAATCGTCTTACCTCCTGACGGCAAAGCAGATACCCGCCGTAAAATTTCATAAAGTATTATACCATACTTTTTTGAAAAAAGCAATGGGAACCGGAAGAAAATTTTTCTCCGGAGAAACGGGGAATGAACCCGGAAGGCGGGTTTCACGTCCTGATCCGTTCTGAAAAGATGTTTACTCTTTTCTGTATTCCGTGCCGTTCAGGTAAATTGAATTTCCTTCTTTGGAAAATGTATAGGTCGGGTCGGTTTTTACGCCCAGAAGCGAATAATGGAGCGTCAGCTTGTCGCCTTTGAGCTCATAAGTCCCCTGAATCTTTGCGCCGAGAACCGTCAGCGTCATGTTGGTATCGCTGCTGAATGTAATGGAACCCGTTGCAAAAGTTCCGACTTCTTTGTAGGTTCCTCTCAGTTTGTTTGATTTTTTTCCGCCTTCTCCGCCGCAGGCAGCAAACGCGAAAAGCATGACAATCCCCATCAGAATAACCGCAATTCTTTTTTTCATAAGACTTTCCTCCCTATTCCGGATTTCATACAGCATACGGTCGCCCGGTTGTATATCGGTATTTTACCATAATAACACGAAAAATGCAACTATTTACAGAAAAAAAGGAAAATATTCAAGGAATTGTCAAAAAAAGAAGCCGAATCGCGGATACTGCTGTACTTTTTGAAGCTTTGCAATTCACCTAAGCCCTGAAAGCGCTTCAAAACGAACGCATAAACCGGCTGTAAAGTCAATATCACATTGAAATGAGACAATACATCATTTACACAATGACTAATATATAGTATAATAGACAAAAAATCAAGGGGGGTTATCCATGTTTTCCAGAAAGATAAAATCCGTTTTTTGCGCACTTGCCGTTGCTGCCTCGGCATTAAATGCTGTTTCGCTGGATGCGATTGCAGCAGATTATGTTCCGGCAAAATCGCGCGTTTCCGTTCACGATCCATCCGTCATCAAAGACCCGAAAACAGGCACTTACTATGTATTCGGTTCGCATATTGACGCTGCAAAATCCGGCGATCTCCAAAGCTGGCGTCTCTTTACAAACGGTTATGCTGCTTCCGGAAACCAGTTATTCGGGAATTTGTCCGGAAATCTTCAGAAAGCTTTTGCATGGTGCGGCGAAAACCTCGAAGACTGCGCAGGCGGCTTTGCCGTCTGGGCGCCGGATGTCATCTGGAATCCGGAATATATCAACAGCGACGGCACAAGAGGTGCCTACGTGATGTACTTCTGCACCTCATCTACTTACATCCGTTCTGTGATCGCATATGCTGTTTCGGAGAATATCGAGGGGCCTTATACCTTTGTCGATACACTGATTTATTCCGGCTTCACAGAGAACGATCAGTATGTTACAAGCAACACGAAGAACGTCAACAAGAAATATACCAGCACAAACATTGATGAGCTGATTGCCGCCGGAGAAGTCACAATGAACAATTCATGGTTCAACAAGAGCAACTATAACAATCAACTGTTTCCAAACGCGATTGACCCGACAATCTACTACGGCACGGACGGAAAAATGTATATGTGCTACGGCTCGTGGTCCGGCGGAATCTTTACGCTGGAAATCGACCCGAAAACCGGAAAGTGTATTCACCCGAAAACCGGCACAACCGCCGACGGCAGAATGATTGACAGCTATTTCGGAACTAAAATATCCGGCGGATACGGCAAATCCGGTGAGGGACCGTTTATCGAATTTAATGAAAAGACCGGCTTCTATTATCTCTGGGTAACTTACGGCGGTCTGACTTCTGCCGGCGGATACAATATGCGCGTCGGACGCTCAAAGAATCCGACCGGTCCGTTTGTCGATGCCGCCGGAAGAAATATGGTACTAGAAAGCGGAACCAATCTCAACAGCATCGGTCTTAAGGTCATGACAAATTATAAGTTTTCCGGTCTTGCGCGCGCCTATATGGCATGCGGTCACAATTCCGTACTGCGGGATGATGACGGGCAATGGTATCTGCTGAATCACGCACGGTTTGATGACGGCTCCGAATACCATGAGGTTCGCGTTCATGCCATGAATTTCAATGAAGCGGGATGGCCTGTCGTCATGCCGTATGAATACAGCGGAGAATCATGGTCTGCTGCCGGCTTCGAGCCCGCCGCCCTTGCCGGAACATATGAATTCATCAATCACGGAACCGCAACAGACGGCAATATCACGACTGCCTCAAAAATCACGCTCAATCAGGACGGAACCATTTCCGGTGCAGTCACAGGTACATGGTCAGAAGCCAATGACAGTGCTGCTGCTACCCTGAAAATCGGCAATACAACCTATACGGGCTTTTTCAATCCGCAGTTTGACGAAAGCGGAAAAGGAAACAAGGTCATGACCTTTACCGCAGCCGGCAGTGACAATCAGACTGTGTGGGGTGTCAAAACCGACACATGGAACGGTTCCGAGCGAAATCTGCTCTATAACCATCTCGGAAGCGGACAGCTTATCTACGATCAGAATGCAGTTGCAGATATACGCGGCTCAGTTTACATCAGCGGTACAGATCTGCTGAGTAATCTCCCCTACACGATCACAAATGTAAACAGCGGACTTGTTCTCGATGTTGCAAAAAGCAGCACGGAGGACGGTACGCCGATTCAGCAGTGGGCAAAGCGCGGCAATAAATCCGGCGACGCTAATCAAGATTTCCGGATTACCGATCTCGGAAACGGATACTGCCGTCTCACTTCCATGCTCGACGAAACAAAATGCATTGCAGTAAACGGAAACAGTGCGGAAAATGCGCTGGATATTCAGCTCCAAACCTATACCGGTGCGGACAACCAGCAGTGGAAGCTGATAAAATCCGGCAATTATTTCGGCATCGTCTCCAGATGCTCCGGTGATGAAGGGGCAATGGACGTATACGAATGGTCTAAAGAAAACGGCGGCGCTATCAAGCAGTGGGAATTCTGGGGCGGAGAATGCCAGCTCTGGAAAGTCACACCGACATTTGCAGCCGTACCGGAATACAGCTATACTGTCCGCAGCCTGAACAGCGGTTTGTTTGTCAGTGCAGAAAACGGAAGTCTGCTCCAGAATACTGCGCAGACCGCATGGAACTTCCTGAAAACAGACAGCGGATACTATATTATCACAAACGGAAACGGGCAGGCTGTCACGGTTTCCGGCGCAGAAGACGGAGCAGACCTGCGTCTGTCCGAATACACGGGTGCAGAGAATCAGCAGTTTACTCTCTGGTGCAATTCCGACGGAAGCTACGCAATTCTTTCGAGACTGACCGGAGAAAAAGCAGGCTTTGATGTCTATGAGGTCAGCAAGGAAAACGGCGCAAAAATCTGTCAGTGGAGCTTCCGGGGCGGTGATGGACAGAAATTTATCCTCTCCCCTGCGGAAAAGCCGCTGCCGGATATATTCGAAACAACCGCCGAAACAACTGAAACGACCTCGGCAGGCGAAAGCCGCCTCCTCGGAGACACAGACTGTAACGGAGAAGTCAATGTGCTGGATGCCGTCCTGCTCGCAAGAGTCATCGCAGAGGACGTTCATTCCGGTGTCACCGAACAGGGCAAGCTCAATTCCGACTGCAACCGCAGCGGCAATCCCGACCCCGGTGACCTGACTACCCTTCTGAAGCACCTCGCAAATCTTATCAATATACATGAAGACACATAATCTGAAAGCCGGGATATTATCCCGGCTTTCACTTTACACTCCGAAGTCAGATTCTTCATGTGCAGGAATTTTTAGGCATTGAGAACGAAATGCCTAAAAACTGAGCATATCGGTTCCGGTGTCTGAAAACCGGACATTTGTCACTGCTTTGTCCGTTGCGGCTTTTTGCTTTTTCCTGTAAAATAACAGCAGAAAGGATGTGACACATATGCAGGGAATCAGAAAAGTTCGTTCCGTTGCACCGATGCAGACAGCCAAAACCGGATATATTATTATCTCCCTGCTGCTCTGCCTGACAGGTTTGTTTCTGCTGTTCCGTCCGGAGGTCAGTACAGCTCTGATCGGCAATACAGCAGGTATTCTGCTGCTTCTTTTCGGAATTTTCAAAATCGTCGGGTATTTCTCAAAGGATCTTTACCGTCTGGCGTTTCAGTTTGATCTTGCATTCGGGATTCTGCTCCTGATTTTGGGAACTGTCATTCTGACAAGGCCTGAGAATTTCCTGAATTTTCTGTGTATTGCAACCGGCCTGTATGTAACAGCCGACAGCCTGACCAAGCTCCAAACCGCAAAGGATGCAAAGCAATTCGGCATCCGGAAATGGTGGCTCATTCTGCTGACGGCTCTGATTTCCGGAACAGTCGGCATCCTTCTGATGCTGCGTTCCTCCGAGAGTGTCACTTTGCTGATCCGTTTTTTCGGAGCCGTCATGCTTGCGGAAGGCATCCTGAACCTGGTAACGGTTCTGATGACTGTTAAAATCGTGAAAAATCAGATGCCCGATGTAATTGATGTAACCTGTGAGGAGGTAGATGATCCACATGCTTAAAATCGGAGAATGGATTGCGAAGCACAGAAAGCTTGTGCTTGTCATCGGCATACTGCTGTTAATACCTTCTGTGTTCGGGTATCTGAATACCCGCGTAAATTATGATATTCTCTCCTATCTTCCGAAGAATATCAATACCATGAAGGGGCAGGATATTCTGATCGACGAGTTCGGAAAGGGCGGCTTCTCCTTCGTTCTGCTCGAAGGGATGCCGGAAAAGGATGTCCGGAAAACTGCCGACCGGATCTCGGAAATCGACGGCGTTGCGGATGTCCTTTGCTATGAATCCCTGACCGATATGCGGATTCCGAAGGAAATGCTGCCCGAAAAAATCTACAGCTTCCTGAATAAAGACGACACAACAATGATTGCCGTATTTTTCAGCGGAAGCACCTCGGCAGATTCCACACTGACTGCAATCGACAAAATGCGTGAGGTTACATCAAAACAATGCTTCATCAGCGGCATGTCGGCGGTCACGGCGGATATGAAACACCTGACGGAGAGCGAAACACTGATTTATGCCGTCATTGCTGTAATTCTGACAAGTATTGTACTGCTTCTGACGATGGATTCCTTCTTAATCCCGCTGTTCTTTATGCTCTCCATCGGATTTGCGGTTGTCTGGAATCTCGGCACAAACTTTTTCTTCGGAGAAATTTCCTTTGTCACGCAGGCGCTTGCAATGGTATTACAGCTCGGTGTGACGATGGATTATTCGATTTTCCTCTGGCACAGCTACAAGGAACAGCTTCTCTCCTATCCGGACAGCAAGCCGGAAGCAATGGCTCATGCGATTGCAAACACGGTCGGCGCGGTTGTCAGCAGTTCCTTTACGACAATTGCCGGATTCCTTGCAATGTGCTTTATGAGCTTCACGCTCGGTCTTGATCTCGGTATCGTCATGGCAAAAGGCGTCATATTCGGAGTCATCGCATGTGTCACGGTTCTTCCGTCGATGATTCTGCTGTTTGAAAACGCCATTGCCAAAACATCCCATAAAGTATTTCTCCCGTCTTTCAGCAGGCTTTCCGGTTTTATCGTCAATCACTCGGCTGTTTTCCTGACTGCCGCGGTTGCACTGCTGATTCCGGCAATTTACGGCTACCAGCACTATGACGTCTATTATAACCTTGACAGCACACTGCCGGCAGATCTGCCGAGCGTGGCGGCGAATACAGAACTGACGGAAAAATACCATATGAACAGCACACACATGCTGCTCGTGAATTCAAAGATGAGCGCCAAGGATGCAACCGATATGCTGAAAGAAATGCAGAACACGGAGGGCGTTGCATTCACAATCGGTTTCAATTCGCTTGTCGGCCCGGCAATTCCGGAGGAATTCATCCCCGATTCCGTGAAAAGCACACTGAAAAGTGATGACTGGCAGCTGATGCTGATCGGCTCCGACTACAAGGTTGCAACAGATGAAGTCAATGCACAGATTGAGCAGCTCAACAGCATCGCCTTGAAATATGACAGCAATGCCATGCTCATCGGCGAAGCACCGGCAACCAAAGACCTGATTGATATTACCAACCGGGATTTTAAGATTGTCAGCATCCTGTCCATTGCGGTCATCTTCCTGATTATCGCAATCAACTTCAAATCACTGATTCTGCCGGTGATTCTGGTCTCAGTCATTGAGCTTGCCATTTTCATCAACCTCGGTATCTCGTATTTCACCGGCACATCGCTTCCGTTTATCGCATCTGTGGTCATCGGAACCATTCAGCTCGGCGCGACGGTTGACTACGCAATCCTGATGACAACCCGTTACCGTACCGAGCGAAGCAGCGGCAAGGAGAAAAAGGAATCCGTCGGCATTGCACTGAAAACATCCGTAAAATCCGTCATAACCTCTGCACTTGGTTTCTTTGCGGCGACGGTCGGTGTCGGCATTTACTCGGATATCGGCATGATTTCCTCGCTTTGTATGCTGCTTGCTCGCGGCGCACTGATTTCTATGGCAGTTGTCATAACAGTTCTGCCGTCAATGTTTATGCTGTTCGATAAGGTTATCTGCAAAACCAGCGCCGGTTTTCAACCGAAAGATCAGAAACGGAAAAGACATCTGATTTTTGCAGCGCAGCATTGAGAGAACGGATATAAGGAGCGTGTGTATCATGAAAAACATGAAGAAATATAGAAAATATCTTGCGAGCGTACTCGCGATTCTTTTGACAGCCGGTCTGACCGGAACCTTTGCCTATGCAAAAAATCAGACCGCAGAACAAAGCTCTGCCGTTTCAACGGAGGCAATGGAGGATACGGCAGAGGCGCTTGCAAACCGCAGCGTTTCCGAAATGACGGCTGGAAAGGATGAAACCGTCTATGTCATTGCCAATGCAGACGGAACCGTTGAGAAAATTATCGTCAGTGACTGGCTGCAAAACGCTGCCGGCTCCGATTCCCTGAACGACGTTTCCGACCTGAAGGACATTACCAATGTCAAATCGGATGCTTCCTATCAGATGAACGATGACGGCGCGATTGTATGGGATACAAAAGGTGAGGATCTGTATTATCAGGGCGTCAGCGAAAACGAGCTGCCTGTTGACATGAAGGTCACCTACCTGCTGGACGGCAAACCGATCTCTGCGGAAGAGCTCGCCGGAAAAAGCGGCAGAGTCACGATTCGCTATACCTATGAAAACAAACAGTATCAGACAGTCACAATCAACGGAAAACAGGAAAAAATCTATGTGCCCTTCGGTATGCTGACAGGCATGATTTTCGATAATGACCGGTTCAGCAATATCGAGGTCAGCAACGGAAAAATCATCAGCGACGGAAACCGTACGATTGTCGCGGGCTTTGCACTGCCCGGCTTGCAGGAGAATCTTGCATTGGATCCGGAGAAGTTCCAGCTTCCGGAAACAGTTGAAATCAACGCGGATGTAAAAGACTTCTCGCTCGGCATGACTGTTTCCATTGCAGCAAACGGACTTTTCAACGATATTGATACAGAAAATCTCAGCAGCCTGAATGATCTGACAGACGGACTTTCTCAGATGACCGATGCCATGAAGCAGCTTCTGGACGGCAGTTCTGCGCTGTATGACGGTCTTGCCACACTGCTTGACAAATCGCAGGAGCTTTCCAACGGCATTCATCAGCTTGCAGAAGGCGCAGGCGCTCTGAAATCCGGAGCAGACACGCTCGCAAACGGTGCAGGGGCGCTGAAAACAGGCGCAGACAGTCTGGCTGCAGGCGCAGGCACACTGAAAGACGGCACCGGTTCGCTGGCAGACGGTGCGGGAAAGCTGAGCGCCGGAACGGCACAGCTTGCCGCGGGTGCCGGAACGCTCAATGAAGGTGCATCCGCACTCAGCGCCGGAACCGGTTCCCTGAAAGACGGAACCGCGCAGCTGAACGGCGGCTCCGCACAGCTTTGTGACGGCGCACGGCAGCTCTCCGAAGGACTGAATACACTGACACAGAATAACGATGCGCTGAACAACGGCGCAAAACAGGTCTTTGATACACTGCTTGAAACCGCCAATATGCAGATTGCTGCGGCAGGACTGCAGGCACCGGAACTGACCGTAGATAATTATGCGGAAACGCTGACTGCGGTCATCGCTTCACTGGACAAAGATGCGGTATATCAGAAAGCTCTGGAACAGGTCACCGCAGGTGTGGAGGCAAAAAGAGCCTATATCACCGAACAGGTAACAGCAGCGGTTGAAGCACAGGTCCGGGAGCAGGTTTCAACAGCAGTGATTGCGCAGGTTGAAGATACAGTCCGGCAGCAGGTTCTTGCAAATGAAGCGGCAATCCGGGAAACTGTGATTCAGCAGGCTGCCGGCATGAGCTCTGAACAGTATGCACAGGCTGTTCAGACGGGCTTGATTCCGCAAGAACAGCAGCAGGCTATTGAAGCAGCAATTCAGAATACAGTCAATCAGACCGTTGACGATCAGATCAAGTCCGATGCCGTACAGCAGCAGATTTCTGCACTGACCGAACAGAATACCAAAGCGCAGATGCAGTCTGATGCCGTCCGGCAGACAATTGCACAAAACACCGAGGCGCAGATTCAGAAAGCAATTGCCGATACGATGGCAGGTGATGAGGTTCAGCAAAAGCTTTCGGCTGCATCGGAAGGCGCAAAGTCACTGATTTCCCTGAAAACACAGCTTGACAGCTACAATACATTCTATGTCGGATTGCAGCAGTACACGGCAGGCGTTGCATCGGCGGCAGACGGCGCTGAAAGTCTGAAATCCGGTGCTGAAAGCCTTCAGGCCGGAGCTGCACAGGTCGATAACGGCGCTGCACAGCTCAATGCAGGTGCTTCGCAGCTGGAAAACGGTACCAAAGAACTGAAAGACGGCGCAGACAGCCTCAGCAAAGGAGCAAATGAACTGAAAAACGGTACCGATCAGATTGACAGCGGTGCCGGATCCTTACAGGCAGGCGCTGCACAGATCAGCGGCGGAGCAGCATCACTGAGCAGCGGAGCCAAACAGCTTGCAGACGGTATGTCGTCGCTGTATGACGGCATCCTGAAGCTCGACAACGGCGGCACCGCACTGGTTGAGGGCGTTGCTAAGCTCAAGGACGGTGCTATGCAGCTTTCCGACGGCCTGAAAAAATTCGATGAAGAAGGTCTTCAGGCACTGACCGCGGCAATTGACGGCGATCTGACGGAAACTCTGGAACGGTTCAAGGCAACCGTAGAAGCATCCCGCACATACCGCTCATTCTCCGGAATTGACGACTCCATGAACGGAGAGGTCAAGTTCATCTATAAAACTGCCGAAATCCGGGCGAAAAAAGAAGAATAAACAAGGAATCTCCGCAGTATGCAGGCTTTTACGGACGCACACTGCGGAGATTTTTTACTATTGACAGAAAGCAAATTATATGCTATGATAAAAATGCTGTATAGGCAAAAAAACAAGGGAAATAAACGGAGGAAAAACATGAAAAAAAAGTTTGCTTTCTGTCTGGCGCTTCTGATGAGTGCCGCAGCACTGACATCCTGCGGACTCATCAAATCATCCCAATCATCCAAATCAAAAGGTATTTCCGAGAGTTCAGTGGTTCATAAGACCTCAAGCGGAGAGGATTTTCAGCGCGGGGTCATTGAAAACAACACATACTCCAGCAAGTTTTCCGGCTTTGTATTAACTGCTCCAGAGGGATGGACGTTCTCAAGCGAGGAAGAACTCCTCCGCATTATGAATATCAGCCAGGATCTGACCTACAAAAATGACGAACTGACAAAAAAGCTTCTGTCTCTGGTCGCAATTTACGATGCCATGATTACAAATAATTCGACCGGAAGCAATATTATTATCGCATATGAGAATCTTGCAAAAGAAGTTCCGAATCCGGGAGAATATACGATCAACGAGTATATTTCAGCAATGGAAACCAGATTCAGCAGCGACCTGACTTCAACGCACACAAAACTCTCTCAAGAGGATGTCGATCTCGCCGGAATGACTTTTACCAAAGACACCTATCTGGTCAGCCGGAGCAGCGGAGATGACTTAACGCAGATCTATTATTTTCAGAAAATAGATAATTTTATCTATATGATTCTTGTAACAACAACCAATCCTGCTGAAATACCTGATATAGAATCACATTTCTCGGCACTCTGACACTAAAATCTGAAAGCCTGAAAGCAGCAGAATACTGCTTTCGGGCTTTTAATTATCGGGAAAACTCTCAGCTTATTATATATGAACTATTCCGCTGCACCCGTTGAACTTTTCTGCTCAATATGCTATAATATATTCAAAAAAACCGAAAGGACAGATCCTATGTCAATTCTAAGCAGGCTTACCCTGCGCAATATCTTCGGCAAGTCGTTCCGGTCCTTTGCCATTGTCATTGCGCTTACAGCCTCCGCATTCGCCATGCTTTTCTGCGCAGCCGGACGCAAAGCACCCGAACAGGAGCTGCGAATGCTAATTCTTAACATATATGGAGGCTCGGAGCTGGAAGTCATAGATACAAAGGGAAATCTCTGCGTCTCACCCTCTGATTTTCCGGAAGGCACAAGGCTCCTCTGCTTTGCAAGCGCTTCTTGTACAGCGATCACGCCAAACGGCGAATATGCCGTGAAAACGGTCTCGTTTGATACCGCGAAAGCAATGGAAATGCACCTCACGGAAGGCGATTACGGACAGACCGAAGGCGTGATAATCTCAGAGGAATTCGCACAGAAAAGCGGGCTTTCCGTGGGAGACAGCATGACGCTTACCCGCGACAGCACTTCCCTCACGCTGAAGGTCACGAAGATCAGCAGCGACAAATATCTGCGTCGCAACAAAATGACCGTCTTTACCGGGCTCGAAACTATCCGGGCACTGCGCGGCGGAACCGGAAGCGGCTATATTTACGCTTACGCCGATGTGCCGGACAATCTGGATGTCAATAAGCTTTCAGTCGAGCTGACCGAACATTTCAGCGAACAGAATTACGCCGTCATGCCGAACCTCACCGATTCGATGCTGGAGGATCTGAACAATCAGACAATGGTCTTTTATCTGATCTTTGCCGTCATTCTGCTGATGACGCTGTTCCTGACATTCTCCATGTCGCGGCACATCGCGAACGAACGGCTTTCGGTCATCGGCACGCTCCGAAGTCTCGGCGGAAGTATCGCTAAGACTTCCAGGATTCTCCTCATTGAAAGCACGGTCTACGGGCTGATCGGCGGCGTCATCGGTTCAGTCCTGTTCAT
Organism: Oscillospiraceae bacterium; assembly: GCA_017518255.1. Classification (GTDB taxonomy): domain Bacteria; phylum Bacillota; class Clostridia; order Oscillospirales; family Ruminococcaceae; genus Firm-04. Next base: position 4,861 of record JAFWVK010000084.1, on the reverse strand, counting down.
GTTCTTTGGAAAACTCGCGGTCTCTGCACTGTTCGGATTCAATGGGACAAACTGGAATGCACCGCTTCTGCTCTATATATCCGCAATCCTGATGACCGTTCTGATCCAGCTCATCTGCCAGTCCGGTGCGCTTATCAAAGCTGTCCGGACACCGGTTCGCGATATCATTTTCTCCTCTCGCGATACTGCCTATATACTGCACATTCCGAGGACAGTCATCGGAGCTGCTCTGCTCGCGGCAGGCATCACCGCCGGACTGCTGACAGAGGATATCCTCATCAGTATTGCCGCCGTAACGCTGATCTGCGTAGGAGCTGTCATGCTGCTGCCGCTGATTCTGCGCCTGCTCTCTGCGGCATTCGGAAGACTGTTCGGGGCGCTGCACCTCCCCTGCGCCAAGCTCACAGCAAAGGAGGTTTCTCACAAAAAAAGCACCGTCGCCGGAACACAGCTCACTTTTGCAGCGCTGACGATCACCACTGCAATCTTCATTGTTTCATCCTCCATCGAACGGATCTACAAGGCAGATATTTATCATTTCGATGCAAGAATCGAATCTTCTATGAAAATTGAGGAAATGGAGGAATTCCTCAAAATGCCGGAGATTACCGCACACGAAATTCTGCTCAATTCATTTGGCTCCTTCCGCATCAACGGAGGCAAAAAACGCAATATCTGCGTCACAGGCTACGGAGAATTCAAAATGTTTTCCAGTATTCACGGGCTTGGGGACGAACCGGCAGAAAATGAAATCTACATCGGGGAATCCTTCGCAAAGCGCCTCGGTGTCAAAGCCGGGGATATCATCCGTCTGGAGGACTGCGATGCATATACTCTCGACGAAAACGGAAATCAGATCTTCGATCCGCCCTATGAAATGAAGATCAAGGGGCTCTGCAATACAACTGACCATTACAGCGAGACTGTTGTCGTCAACAGGGCATGGTTTAAGGCACAAATAGGCAACTGGACAAGCGCAGTCTTTATTGATCTCGCAAAGCCGGAGGATCTGGATACCGTCCTCGCCGAACTTGAAAAGAAGGATCGAAATGCCGATATCGAGTCTGTCGGCGAGATCATACAGGACAACAACGAGGACAGCGCAAGCGTAATGACTGTACTTTATTCCATGACCGCGATCGGATGCATCCTTGCAGTACTAGGCGCAGTCAGCAATGCAATTATCGGCTTTGAACAGGCAAAACGCAAGTATGCGGTTCTGCATTCCGTTGCGGCAAGCAAGAGAAAACTGTGCAGGCTAATCCTGCTTGAAACGCTCTTTTCTGCGCTGATTGCCGCGACATTTGCGCTGCTGACCGGTCTGCTGCTGAGCCTTCTCATCCGTACAGCCATGGCAGCGCTCGGAATGGGCATTGAAGTTATCTTCGATCTCCCGCGGACACTGTGCTTTATCGGCTTCATCATCGCTCTGCTCCTGCTTTCCGCAGTCAGACCGATCCTTTCACTCAGAAAAATGAACACAGCCGCAGAGCTGAAATATGAATAATCGGAGGACAAATCATGAGCAATGTAATTGAGATCAGCGGTCTGAATAAGAAATTCGGCTCAGGCGAAAACGAGGCACTGATCTTTGACGGCGCGGAGCTCCAGATCGAAAAAGGTAGCTTTGTCTCCCTGACAGGAGCATCCGGAAGCGGGAAATCCACGCTCCTCTACCTCATCGGCGGACTGGACCGCGATTATACAGGTAATATCTCCGTCGGCGGGAAAAGCATCGCCGGTATGAATGACAGACAGCTTTCGGCAATGCGTTCGGAGAAGCTGAGCTATGTGTTCCAGTTTTACAATCTCGTCGCAAACCTGACTGTCGAGGAAAACATTTTGCTGCCGATCGAGCTTTCCGGCAAAAAGGTGAAGAACTACCGCGAAAAGCTGCGGGAAATTCTCGAAATGACCGGGCTCTCCGAAAAGAGAAGAAACTATCCCTCGCAGCTTTCCGGCGGACAGCAGCAGCGCTGCTCCATTGCGCGTGCCGTACTCTCCGAACCGGAGATTCTCCTTGCGGACGAGCCGACAGGAAACCTTGACAAGGCTGCCGGAGAGGAGATTATGAAGCTCTTTAAGCGGCTCAATGAGGAAAATGGCATTACGGTGCTTCAGGTAACGCATTCCGATGCATGCGCCGCCTACGGCAGCAGAATCGTCCGACTGTCCGATCACAGACTGGAGGACGTCGGAGGTTCTAAGCTGTCTTCGCTGAATTGATAACGGGTTTGTTCCCCTTGCTGCGCGATGGGTTTTCGCTGCCCGCTTACGGTTTCACAAAGTGAAATCAGCGGCGAGAAATGCTGATCCCCTCCCCTTCGATCTTTTTGAAACAGCCCGCTCAAAAACACAGATTGAGTTTCCGGACATACAATCAGCATGGCAGTTCTGCTTCTGTCATGCTGATTCTTTCATTTATTCCGGTATTTCGAGCGGCATAATCAAGGCAGTACATCCGATAATCGGCATCAGCACCCTCTGCCCTAAAATATATGCAAAAAAGTATAAAACATCAGAAATAAAATGTCAACTTCGTTTAAATTTCACTTGACAGATCATGAATTATACATTATAATAGAGATACAATTGGGAAAATGCTGTCAACCCGTTTACAGAAAAAGGAGGTATTGCTTATGAAAAAAATGCTCTCGATCCTTTCCGCATCCGTGCTATCAGCTGCTGCACTGAGTGCATCGGCAAATTTCATACCCGAACAGAATGCGGCGGCCGGAAACTGGAATTATCTGCCCGAAGGTTATTCTGCTTCCGATGATATTTTTTTGTATACCGACTTTGAGGACGGTCTTTCAGGCTGGCAGAGTCGCGGAGAAGGAACCAAAGTAGCTGTTACCAAGGATGAAGCAGAAAGCGGTTCGCAGTCTGCCGCAGTCACCGGCAGAACAGCTGCTTGGAACGGCATCTCGTATGATCTGAGCAAAGTCTGTAAGGCAGGCAACGTCCTTGATGTATCAGTAAAAGTCAAGCAGAACACCGGCTCCGATGTCAAATTCAAACTGACAGTTCAGTACGGCTCCGGCAACGATGCAGAGTATGATACCTTTTTACAGTTAACCGCCGCCTCTGACACATGGGAGACGATGTTTGCAACCGATTATACATTGAAAGACGGCTTAAGTCCGCAGCTGTATATTGAAACAGACACGGATTCCTGCGATTTCTATGTGGATGAGATTGTTGTCTCCAAAACACCGGGTGCAAAACAGCCGCCGGTCTACAAACTCGGCGATGTTGACGGAGACGGAACAATCAGTGCGCTTGATCTCTCCCTTGCAAAACATGGCGCTATCAGCGGATTTGCAGATAACACGCAGAAGAAAATGGCAGACGTCGATTACAGCGGCACGGTTGATCAGACCGATATCGAATGGTTTTACAAATATCTCCTGGGTGAAGTCACAGAATTCCCTGAGCCTGTCATTCCGCCGAAAGCTGAGATGCGCACCATTTCCGAGTATACACCGGTTTGCGAAGCAGAACTCAAATCCTTGGATTACAACATTCTCAATTCCAATGCCGGCACACAGTACGGCGAGGTGAAAAAGGAATACTACAGATCCAAAGCTGCTAACAAGGATAAGCCCTATAATATTCTGCTTCCCGCAAACTATGATCCGAGCAAGGAATATCCTGTTCTTTATATTCTGCATGGCTATTACGAAAACGAAGACAGAATGATGATTACCGGAAACAACAATGAAGCTATGAAAACAAAGGAACTGGTCGGTAACCTCATCAGTCAGGGCAAGGCTGTCGATATGATCGTTGTCAGCCCCTTTGTTTTCACCAGCGCAACAATGAACGGTCCTTCCGGGATGGATAATCAGAGCAATGCCGCATATGATGCGTTTGTGGATGATATCGTTGACAGCCTGATGCCGCATATCGAAAGCAAATACAGTGTAGCAACCGGCAGAGAGAATACCGCTGTAACCGGATTCTCCATGGGCGGACGTGAATCTCTTCAGATCGGCATGAAGTACGCTGATAAATTCGGTTACGTCGGTGCTGCCTGCCCGGCCCCGGGCGTTTCCGGCAGCTTTAAGTGGAACAGTGAGGAAGAAGCTCCGTCACTGGTCTACATCACAGCCGGCACAGCAGACGATGTTGTCGGAACCAGCATTCCGGAGGGATATCACAAGAATTTCGACAACAACAACGTCCCGAATATCTGGCAGGTCGTTCAGAACGGTCACCACGGCGATGACTCGATCCGTACTCATCTGTATAATTTTGTTCAGTATGTTTTCAAAGCCTGAGTTCCCCGTATTTCAATTGAATTAAACAGATGTGCATCGTCCGGAAATAATTCCGGGCGATGCTTTTTTACATGTTTTGACTTGATGAAATGGAAGGATTATGGTATAATGGATATAACGCAATCATTCACAGTACATGGTTTTTCCAGACGACAGGAGGTCAGAATATGAAACACTATGAAGTGGATACGGAATGCCAATATTATGTGGATAACGGAATCGTGTGGTTTTCGTGCAGAGGAAAGTCTGAGGTCGTTGCGAAATTTGACAGCGACATAAAAGCCGAAGCATATCTGACTAAGCTGGTCAGCAGAAAACCGGAATCGAAAAGGAAAACGAAGAAAACATCCGGTAAATATGAAAACAAAAGAAAACATCGTAAATAACCGACGCATGAAGCAGTATGATATGCTTCCGGCTGCGGCTCACTTCGGTGAGCCGCTGTTATTCGGACGGCTCAGAGGGGTGAACACAGTCGGAGAATGTCAGTGTATAGGTATTGTTATAGCCGTTGTACGAGACGATGCGGGAAAGATAATCTCCTGCCTCGTCATATGCGGCAAATCTGTGCTCAAGGG
>JAFWVK010000083.1 GCA_017518255.1 Oscillospiraceae bacterium | reverse complement strand
TCCGCTTCGCACTCTTTCCAGCGCTCCGCTTCCGTCAGATTCGGAATCTTCAAGGGTTCTCTTTCTTGGTTGCATTGTTCAATTTTCAAGGTGCCGGGGGCGCCGCCCTTTCTTGCGGCGACTTGTATATTCTACCACATTCTGACAAAAAAGTCAACCCCTCAGCACATAAAACTGAGAGGCTGATTTTCACAATATTTTGTTGCTTTAAGCCAAATCCAGGCATAACCTCATTCAAACCCGCAGCCGCCGTGTCCGGATTCCGTTCGGTTTCCGCGCTGCTGTCTGCTGCATCAAAATGCTTCGGTCCCGCAGCCAGGACTGAAGCAAATCAATCATTTGCCGGGGCTGTCCCCTTGTACCGGAAGATCGCCCAAAATTGCCGTAAACACATTGACGCCGCTGCTGCTTTGCGCAGTCAGACTTCCGCCGTGCAGGACGGCGATGCTGCGGGCAACGCAGAGTCCCAGTCCGTAGCCTCCTGTTTCGCGTGCGCGGGAGGGATCCAGCCGGTAAAACCGGTCAAAAATTTTCTCCAGTTCATGCTCCGGAATCGGGTTGCCGGAGTTTGAAACCACAATTCTGAGATTCTGCTTCCGGTCATGATTGACCACAACGCGGATTGCGCCGCCCTTCGGCGTATACATCTGTGCATTATCCAGAAGCGCCTGCATCATCTGTCTGATGCGCTTCCAGTCGCCTGTATAGGTCAGACCGGGCGTCATCTCATAGTCAAAGTCGCAGCCTGTCTCAAAAAAGTCCGGTTCCCGCTCCATGCAAAGGCCTTCGATGCGTTCCGAAATATCGAGCGGTTCCGAATCCAGATGAATCTCTCCCGCATCAACCTTTGCAAGGAACAGCAGATCTCCGACCAGACCGGACATTCGTGCCGTTTCGTCTTTGATGCTGTCCAGGAACTTCTCCTGCGTTTCGACCGGCGCCTCCGGATTTGACAGAACCGCCTCGGTATTGGCAGCAATGACAGTCAGCGGCGTTTTCAGTTCATGCGTGGCATCGGAAACAAAGTCATTCTGTTTTTCCCAAGCCGTCTCAATCGGTTTACTGAACCAGCTCGCAAGCAGCGCACAGACCGGCATCAGCAGAACCATGCCCAGCAGAATAAAAAAAACCGTATTGCGGCGCAGCGTCTTCACGAGTGCCTGTTCCTGCGTACATTCCGCTACGGCAGCCCATGCCCCGCCGCCGCTCATCAAAAGCAGATACCGGTAGCGTTTTCCGTCTATGCTGATCTGGCCGATACCCTGATCGCCCTTGATATTCATTTTTGAGGTAAGCGATTTCAGCGTTTCGTCGCTGAGATTCAAATGAGACTGCTCCGAGCTGCGGATATTGCCGTTTTCATCCAGCCGCAGACCCGCCATTCCGATTGCCGGGTCCGAAAGCGTCTGGGTCTCGACAGCCTTTCGGAGTGCCGACTCGGTTCGGTTTACAGCGGACTGATACAGGTACAGGCTGATTCCGCAGCACAGCGCTGTCAGAAACAGCAGCAGCAGTGCCCAGCTGATCAGCAAAAAGCGCAGTTTGAGTTTTTTCGGCACTGTTTCCCTCTCCTTTTTCCGTATTCCGTCCGCAGACAATGCATATATAAATGTATATCTTATTATAATACACAACCGTCTTTCCGTGAAGCCCTTTTGATTCAATTTCATCCATTGATACCAAAAAATGATTTTCATCTTTGCAAAATTCGGTATTCTGCCCCTTTTCAAAAAAAGGAAAATATGATATAATGATTGTGTGTGTCAATTATGCATCGCTGTAAATGCCTTTGCAGCAGGAAAGGATTGAGGAAACCATGCAAACCGTTATCACGAAGGAAAACGCTCTGTATCAACTCTGGCTCGAACATGCCGTCGATGATCCCGATCTCGTAGCCGAGCTTCGGAATATCAGCGGAGATGAAGATGCAATCCGGGAGCGGTTCTACCGTGATCTCGAATTCGGAACAGGCGGTCTGCGCGGCATTTTAGGTGCCGGAACCGCCAGAATGAACATCTACACTGTCCGCCGCGCAACACAGGGGCTTGCCGATTATGTCAAAGGCTCCTTTGAATCGCCGAGCGTCGCAATTTCCTATGACAGCCGCATCAAGTCCGATACCTTCGCAAAGGCTGCCGCTGCCGTTCTTGCGGCAAACGGCATCCGCGTGCATCTCTATACCGAGCTGATGCCGACGCCGATGCTCTCCTTTGCCGTCCGGGCGCTGCACTGCTCCGCCGGCATTATGGTCACGGCAAGCCATAACCCTGCCGCGTACAACGGCTATAAGGTTTACGGTGCAGACGGCTGCCAGATCACACTCGATGTCGCCAATACCGTCATCGGCAAAATCAATTCCGTCGATATGTTCCGCGATGTCAGACTGTGCAGCTTTGACGAAGCAGCGGCAAACGGCATGATTACCTATATCGGTCAGGATGTCATTGAGGAATACTATAAAAATGTGCTCGCACAGGGTATCCATACCGCGCTCTGCCCCGAAAGCGGTCTGAAAATTGTCTATACGCCGCTCAACGGAACCGGAAACAAGCCGGTACGTGAAATCCTGAAGCGCATCGGGATCAGCGATGTGACGGTTGTCCCCGAACAGGAGTTGCCTGACGGCAACTTTACAACCTGTCCCTACCCGAATCCGGAGATCCGTGAGGCACTGGAATACGGTCTGCGGCTCTGCGATGAGGTTCAGCCGGATCTGCTGCTCGCGACGGACCCCGACTGTGACCGCGTCGGCATCGCCGTGCCGGACGGAAACGGCGGCTATGCACTGTTCTCCGGAAATGAAGTCGGCGCAATGCTTTTTGAATATATCTGCGCAGAACGCACAAAGCTCGGTACTATGCCGAAGCAGCCGGTTGTCATCAAGACCATTGTTACAACCGACCTCGTCAAGCCGATTGCCGAGGAATACGGCGTACAGCTCATTGATGTGCTGACAGGCTTCAAATTCATCGGCGAGCAGATTGCACTGCTTGAGAAAAAGGGCGAGGAATCCAGATATCTCTTCGGCTTCGAGGAAAGCTACGGGTATCTTGCCGGTACATATGTCCGCGACAAGGATGCCGTTGTCGCCTCCATGCTGATTGTCGAAATGGCAGCCTTCTACCGTACACAGGGCATCTCCATGATGCAGGCGCGTGAAAATCTCTACAAAAAGTACGGCGTGTTCAAGCACAAGCAGGAAAGCTTTGCATTTGAAGGCGTCAGCGGTATGCACAAGATGCAGGAGATTATGAAATCCCTGCGCACCGATGCCCCGACTGAAATCGGCGGTCTGCCCGTCATCGAATCCGCCGACTACCTGACCGGTGAATTCACTGATATACAGTCCGGCAGCACCCGCCCGACGAATCTGCCGAAATCGGATGTGGTTTCGTTCTTCCTGCCCGACCGCGCAAGCGTGATCGTCCGCCCCTCCGGTACAGAGCCGAAAATCAAGGCTTATTATACCACCGCCGGCAGGACAATGGCAGATGCTGAAGCAATCGAGGAAAAGCTCCGTGCCGACATGCAGAAAATCCTGAAAAAATAAGCGAAAACCCCTTGCATTCTTCGCAGAAATATGATATAATATGTTTTGTGTTTCATCCATAGCACTACTGTCCGAACAGTAACCGGATGGGCTGTTATGTCTGATTTTACAATACCCCAAAAACTGAAAGAGGTGAAAATCATGAAGGAAGGCATCCATCCGGTATGCGAGAAAACCACCATCACCTGCCACTGCGGCAATGTGATCGAGGTACTCTCGACAAAGAAGGACATCAAGGTTGAAATCTGCTCCAAGTGCCACCCGTTCTTCACGGGCAAGCAGAAGCTGGTTGACACCGGCGGCCGTGTCGAGCGCTTCAACAAGCGTTTCAACCGCAAATAAGATGAAGAAAACCGGTCATTTCGATGACCGGTTTTAGTCTGTCAAAAAGAATCTTCTGCTTCAATGAGCATTTGAAACAGATGTACGAAAGATTGATAATCGAGGGAGAGAAGGCTCTTGTTTTCCCTCCCCCGATCCCCCCTTCTTCAGCGCTCTTTTATGCAAACTAGGTATTTCGCTGCCTGCGGGCAGCGACGAGGGACGTTGTCCCTCGACCCTGTGAGCTTTTTGAAAAAAGCTCGATCAAAAACTTTTATATAACACAGATCAAGTTTCCCGACAAGCTGAAACCGGTCAGAACATGACCGGTTTTTCATTTTTCTAATCAATGTAATCCGGCGCCGGATTTTGTTGTCTTTCTTTTTGAAGCGCTTCAATAGGACGGAAAGGAGGTTCACGGTATGCAGGATCATGACCTGATTGCAATGTACTTTGCCCGCAATGAACGTGCCGCAGCGGAAACAGAACGGAAATTCGGCGGCTACTGCTACACGGTCGCGTATAATATTCTCGGCAATGCGCAGGATGCGGAAGAATGTGTCAATGACACACTGATCCGGCTCTGGGAATCCATCCCGCCGAACCAACCGAAAAACCTCTATGCCTTCATTGCCGCAATTACGCGCAACATCGCGAAAAACAAGCTGAAAGCCGCTCATGTGCAGCGCCGGGGCGGCTCGGAGCTGCCAGCCGTACTGGATGAGCTGCGCGACTGCACCGATCCGGATACCGTCGAGCAGGAGATTGACCGTCGTGCGCTCGGCAAGGTTCTCAATACATTTCTCGGCACACTCCGGCGCGATCACCGCATCATCTTTGTGCAGCGGTACTGGTATCTCTGCTCCGTGGATGATATCGCGGAAAATCTGCATATCACAAAATCGAAGGTCACCGTCACACTGATGCGCACCCGAAAAAAACTCGCAGCATATTTAGAAAAGGAGGGGTACTCATGAAACCGGACATTCTGTTTCGTATCATGGACGATATTTCAGCGGATTATATCTCGGAGGCTAAGCCGCGGTATGCCCGCACGCACCCCGTCAGAAAGCACACATCTGCGCGGACTGCAACCGCTGAGGACGAATTCCTCACGGCGCCCGCACAGAGGCGGAGAAAGGACAATACTATGAAAGGCACCGTTTTACAGCGCCTGACGACCGGCATGGTCGCCGCGGCAGCGCTTGCGGTCTTTGTCGGCGGCGGTGTGTTTATCGCAAAGCAGCAGAGCGCGAAATCGCAGGCAAACAGCCCCGCAGCGCAGATTGCTGAACAGACGACAGCGGAGCCGCAGCAGACCGAACCGCAGGAGCCGCAGCAGATTACCGAAATCAACGGCAAGCGCATCCTCACGGACGGCGAACAGCGCTATCTCACCGAACAGAATCAGATCTGGCTGCTGGATGATGACGGAAACGAAATCCCGTTCTTCAATATTCATCGTGTTTACGATTACCGGTATTGCGGAAACGGATCCGACCGTCTCCGCGATCTTGTACCGGAAAACACGACACTGACCCTTTTCCGGCATGTCTGGGGAGACAAGACCACACAACAGGGCACCAAAAGAGATATGTACGTTTATCAGGGCTATGAATATGACCCTGAAACAGATGAGTATACATATTTCACAGGCTATACCGGAATCGAATGGGTTGACTGGGCAGAAAAATATTTGGCTGTCACGGTTAACGACCTCCCTGCATATCTGGCGCAGTATCCGCTCACAATCAACCGGATCAGCGAGGAGGAACAGGGCTTCTACTTTGAGCTCGACGGTCAGACCTATTTCACACACTGTATTTCCTACACCGGAACAGATGACTCAGAAGGGCAAACCTACCTGATCAATCGCAAAACTGCGCTGAATCCCTACGGAGATGCGCCCTTAGATCAGACACAGGAACGCGCCGCCGAATAACCCGTCATCCATCCAATCCAAATGATACACATAAAAAGCGATCACCTGCCCGTGTCCATCGGGCAGGTGATTTTCTGTGGAGTAGAGAATGACTTCAAGAGGTTATTTGAAAGGAAGGACATGAAGAAATCCCTTTTCGTTCACAATGAATTACCAGCAGGAGTTGTAAACCTTGCCGGCGTACATTTCCTTGTTGTTATACTTGAACATTTCAGAAACGGTGCAGACTACATAGCCGTTCTGTGCAAGCCACGGGCAAAGCTGCTCAACTGCGGTTGCCGTAGTATCGTAGGTCTCGTGCATCAGCACAACCTGACCGTTCAGCGAGCCGTTCTGTGCAGCCTGCTGAATCTTCTGCACAATGGCGCTTGCGGAGCTTCCGCTCCAGTCGCCGCTGTCAATACCGGAATTCGGGAACGGTACCGGCAGGGTATTTGCGATGGTCGAGCTGTACTTCAGATACGGCAGACGCACCAGATAATCGCGGTTGACGCCGAGCACACGGTTGAGCGCATCCTTGCACTTGGTATACTCGCTCATAACGCCGTTTGCATCCTGTTTATCAAGGTTATCCGGGTGTGACCAGGTATGGTTCGCAACCTCGAAACCACGGCGTTCCGCTTCTTTGATCTCGTTCTCGTTGCTGGAGATTCTCGTGCCCCAGTAGAAGAAGGTCGCATGGAAGCCCTGCTTGGTCAGCGCATCATGAATGCGGTTTGCGAAGTTCTGTCCGCTGATCGGACCGTCATCGAAGCTCAGTGCAACTGTCTTGCTGCCCTTCGGAATCCAGGAGATATCCGCTGTGTTATACCACTGACCCGGTGCGAGCTGCGGTTTTGATGTTGTAGTGGTCGTCGTGGTTGTTGTGGTATAGCGCTCCGGATAGATAAAGTACTTGCGGAGCAGCGAGAGGTCAATGACATTGATCTTTCCGTCTTCGTTCATATCAGCTGTTTCCAGGGAGATTTCTGCATTCTCACCTTCGAGGTACGAAAGAAGAAGCTGAACATCGGCTTTGTCAATCTTTTCGTCATAATTGACATCCCCTTTTCTGTAATGAGTCGGAAGTTCACCGCTCACCGCATCGACATAGAAATCGCATTTGCTTTCTGTCGTTTCGATATATAGATAACGGCTGGAAGCACCTGCCGGAATCTGATAACTGGGATTCGAGAGAACAACCCATTTATCACTCGGAACAGATTCCGTTGCAATCTGCACATAATAGGTTGTGTCGGCCTCGTATTGAAGCGAAAGCTTCATCTCAACGGTTTCGCCCGAATTCTGATAGACAGCGCACGAGAAGCTGTAGGTCTCTCCGGACTGCCATTCACTTCCCAGCGAAATAGTCGGGCCGTTCCAGTCATTTCCGCGGTTTGAAATAAACAGGCTGTACTGTCCGTCATAGGCTTTATCGCTTGATCTGACCACGCTTTCAGTGGAGCGGGCGCTGAATCCGTCGGTGCCGGACTCAAATGAAGCGGAAAGCAGGGCAGTTCCGGCGGTCGCCGGAACGGACAGTGCCGTAATTCCCATTCCGAGCGCAGTCAGAACGGAAAGGCGGGCGATCATTCGTTTCATGTTGACCATCTTGCCAACCCCTTTTCATGTTTTAGTCGGGTTTTAGTCGGTACATTTTTCTCTTTCTCTCAGCGGCTGTTTTCTCTTTGTGGACAGAACGGGAAAGGATTCCCTGTTCTGCATATGTGTAAAAAAAGATAGTGGGTGTCGGGTCAGGAGGGTGATTCACCAACCCGACACACCACTTAGGGGGAACTGATTCAGAAGCTCTTAACGATGTTTGCGAGGTACTTCAGAAGAAGTGTCAAATCATCGTTCTTCACAGAGCCGTCCTTGGTAACATCGGCATTCATCTTGCCGTCCTCGGTCACGCCGCACTTCGTATCCTGTGCTGCAACTCTTGCAAGCAGAACAGCATCCAGAACATCAATGGAGCCGCTGCAATCCACATCACCGAGCATAGTCGCAATTATATTAGGAGTTGTAGTTGTTTCTGCAATCGTGCCAAGCGGGGATGCACCCTCGACGCCGCCCCATGCGTTGTCAACATAGAAGTCGATCAGGCTTTCGCCGTCATCCGGTGTCTCAAGGTAGAAGGTTACACCGCTTGCACCTGCGGGGATCGTGTAGCTGGGATTGGAAATCATTGTCCACTCGCCCTTCTTGGCGGTAACCAGTGCGATCTTATCCCATGTAGTTTCACCGTTCAGGGTGTACTCCAGAGACATCTTGATATCTTCTGTTGCATTGCCTTCGGTATATTTTACCATTGCGCCGAAGCTGAAGGTTTCGCCCGGCTTGAACGGATTGGAGCGGAGCGAATGAGCAGCGCCGTTCCAGGTTTTGGTTCTGCCTTTGACATAGAGAGAATTGCTGCTCTCATAGCCGCCGCTGGTCACATCGACTGTTGCATCGCCTCTGCCGTCCCAGCTTTCAGTGCTGTTCTGCTCAAAGGTGTTGTAGAAATAGCAGCCGTTTTCATCGGGTTCAATCGGAGTCGGAGTTTTGCCGCCGCCGACTCTGGGATTGCCGCCGTCGCCCCATTCGGACTCCGGAAGAATTGCTGCGATGCTGTTGTATGCCTGTTTCGGGCTGCCGTTGTCATCGAAGAGCAGGCAGTTTGTGCCGCGTCTCCAGCTCGTGCCGTCGGTCGTACCCCAGACAACGAATGCTTCAACCTCAGGCATCTGGATTGCTTCCTTCACGATGCCGCTGTAGAAGTTGGAATCTGCGTTGTCGATGTCAAGCTCTGTGATATGCACACAGCCGACTGCATCTGCGTAGTTATGCAGTGCTGTGAGGTAAGTATTCAGGGATGTATACTGTCTGGTGATATGAGACTGCATGCCCATACCGTCAATCAGGTCAGAGGATTTCAGGTCTCTCAGAATGTTGAGAATGCCGTTCATCTTGGCATTTTCATATTCGTTGTAGTCGTTGTAGAACAGCTTGCAGCCTTCCGGACGATAAGCCTTCGCATAGGTAAATGCCTGCTTGATGAAGCTGTTGTTGCCGTAAACTTCAACCCAGCCGGACTGACCGCCGCCGTTTTCGCCGTTGCCCGCCTGGCGGGGACCGCCGGACTGACCGTCCGCGACGCACTCGTTGCAGACATCATAAGCGTAGAGGTTAAGATCCGGATACTGATCCTCAATTGCAGCAAACATGTTCTTGATATAGCTTTCCATGCGCGTATTCATGGTAGACACGCTTACGGTTGCGCCGTTTGCATTAAAGCCCTGTTTGAAGAATCTGTAAGGTGTCTGGCTGTGCCATACGAATGTATGACCGCGCATCGCGATGTTATTGGAAACGCAGAAATCAATGATTCCGGAAGCTCTGCTCAGGGAAACCTTGATGTTGCTATCCGAAGAGCCGTCGAGAACCAGTGTGGCATCCGGCTTCAGCTCGTTCTCGCAGGTAACGGAGTTGAAGTCCTTCATAATGATGCCGCGGATGGTGTTATTGCTCAGGGCGTTGTTCGGCATACAGGTTCCGACGCGGAAGTAATTCGCGTACATATCCTTCAGACCTGCATCTGCCGCATAAGCCTTAATCTCGGCTGCGCTGTGGTATGCCTCCTGTCCGACGACTTTGAAGCTGTCAAAGCAGAAATCGTTGGTCGAATCGGTTGTCAGAGTCAAAGTCAGGTTTACCGTTCCGTCCGGTGCCTTATATTTCGTGCTCAGTTTTGTCCATTTGCCTGCCGCACCGTTTGCTTCTGCAATCACTGCAGAGCCGGTTGTATTATCGGCATAGCGCCATGTCAGTCTGAGCTGATAATGCTCGGCTGTGTCCGCTTTCACGAACATACTGTAATCATATTTAATGCCGCCTTCGAGGTAGAAGCCTTTCTCGGATTCCGCGCCGTCCGCCGGTGTCCGGCGGTCAACAACCTTCATGCCGCGCGCGGATTTATAAGCCGCATCCGCTGTCGCCTGAAGATCAGACAGCTCATTGGTAGCATACCAACCGTCATAGTTACGGTCAAAGGTATTGTCTACCAGAACCGCTGCCGAAGACTGAATCATCGGCATTGCACTCAGTACGGAAAGAGTCATGGCCGCAGACAATGCGCCTGCCAGCAGTTTTTTTGATCTCATATCCAATTCCCCCTGTCATAATTTGAATGACTCTTATCTATTCACCGGGATTTGCATATTCGCTTCATCCCTGTATCTACATACTAGCATATTTTTGTGCAAAAAGCAAATAGGTATTTCCTGATAGCACATATAAGAAAAAACATATGGTAATGCGCAATCCCAATATTACATTCTGTATAGCTCATCGTTCAAAATAATACAGTCTGCTATCGTGCCGGGCAACATGATTTCAGGAAAAGCAACTTTATCATGATTTGCCTTAAATCGGGCAGCGAATGCACCGGGGCAATTCCTTTATTTTGTGCGGTAAATCTTCATATTCTGTATTGAGTTTTTTGGACATTCTATATATAATGTAATTAACAGGCACAGCCTGGACGGTCTATGGCAACATGGCCGTTGCAATTGTTTCCGGATTGGTACACCGGTACAATAAAACCTCTTTCCTCAGAAGCGCTGTATTCGGTTACGGCGCTCTTTTTTTGCCCGAAAACACGTTTTTTCCACTTAGAACGGCTGTACGGAACGGTACAGCCGTTCTTTTTGTAACCGCTTTGCAACAAAATTTCGAGGCGAATTTTGTATATTTTTCCAATGAGCAAAAATGATTTACGGCAAATTCCGCGAAAACACTGCATAACGCACAATTATCCGACAAATATTAAAGAAAAATCAAACAAACATTTGTCTGTTTCTGAACAATTCTTATACCGATACTACAACCGACAGTTGACAAATTGATTACAATATGGTAAAATAATCTCACGTCGCGGCATTTTCCGGAATGCCGGCTGCCGGTCATAATAACCGGCGAAAAACATATAATAGATTGATAACGGGAAAATCGGGAACACCTGCACTCAACCCTGAAACCACATTTACCGCACGGCAAGAGAGAGGTAACTTCCTATGAAAGCAAACGAAAAACGATTTCTGTCAATTATGTTGTGTATCGGTCTGCTGCCCGCTGCCGTACATATGCAGACAGCCCGCGCTTCGCAGGATGCGGAAAACAGTGCTGCATCCGGACAGAACGGCATCAGTTATACGGATTTCAAAGCATTTTCCGAAGCAGTCGCGAACATTACCGAAAACGGAGAATGCGGTCTGTATGCCGACCTAAGCCGCACCCCTACCGGACAGGATCTCCGCGTCGGACAGCGGCTCATCAACAGTTACTTATATTATTCCATTGCGCCCTCCGGCGACGCATGGAACGGCAAACAGTGCTATATTTACGCACAGGGTGCATACGGCATGCTGTTTGACGAGCTTCCCAAACGCGGATCAGAATATTACAGTCATTCTGAAACGGTCATCACCGCAAAGGATACCCTGAACGCCGAAATTCTCCGCAAGGCAAAGGTTATGCCCGGCGCATATGTCAGAACCACAACCAATTCAGACTATTCCTTTAACAGCAGTGCGGGACATTCCATGCTGATTATGGGCTATACCGACAGCACTGTTACGATTCTGGAGGGCAATGCGGACGGCAACGGTCTGATTTCGCTCTCAACCAAAACATACAGTGAATTTGACCGGGGATATACGACCGGAAAAGGCAAAGTAATCTGCCATGTGATTCAGCCGACCGCAAAGTATTATCTGGATACTTACGGCATGACGTTTCCGGAATCGCTCAGTATTCCGGAAACCGTAACCGTACCGGATTCAACTGACCTGCCTGCGGTCTCAGATACAACCGAAGCCGCAGCCACAACAACAACCACGACCGCAGCCACAACAACAACCGCAGCCACAACAACAACAACCGCAGCCACCACCACAACAACTACAACCACCACGACCGTCCCAATGACAACAACCCTGACAGAACGAACAACTACAACAACTGTAACCGAACTGACAACAGCCACTGCCGTCCTCACCACCGGAACGGATCAGGAAACTACCGTGTTCTCCGGACCGCTTTGCGAACTCCACCGACTGAATGACTGCGGTCAGCTATATGTGCCGGAGGATGAACCGGTTGTCTGGACAAGCAGCAATCCGAATGCTGTTTCCGTCACCGAGACCGGCTTCGCGGCTGTCCATGCAAACGGCTTTGCGCAGATTACAGCATTGGCAGGAAACACAAAGTATGTTTTTTCGTTCAAAGTGGACGCGCCGCTCTGGGAGGAGCTGGGTGATCTCAATTTCGACGGAGTAACCGATGTTTCAGATGCAAATACCGTTCTGCATGATTATGTAATGCAGTTGTCCGCAAGAACCACGATCTCCGGTCTTTCGGCACTGGAGCAGCGCTATGCAGACGTTGATGATGACGGTTATATCACGATTTCCGATGCGCAATGCATCATGCAGTTCTATGTGACGAAAGTACTCGGACGCTCTGACAAAACCGCAGAAGAAGTCTGGCAGGAAATCCTTTCCGGAACCTGACAGACCCTCCGGACAGGCTCTCAGAAACAACAAAAATCCCGAAAGCAGATAACCTTGCTTTCGGGATTTTTTTAACTGACCGGATATCGGGAAAATTATTTCGATGAATTTCAAAATACCCCTTGACAAACAGAATGATTTGTGGTAATATATATTTAGACGGAGATCGAAATACCGTCTTCTTTTTAAGGCCTTATTTAGACGTTTATCAAAATAAAGAGGTGAACCAAAGCCGTGAAAGACAAATGGAGCGCAATGGCGGACCCGACAAGGCGGGAGATTCTCAGTCTTCTGCGGAAACGGGATATGACCGCCGGTGAAATCGCAGACCGCTTCAACATTTCCAATGCCACAATTTCGCATCATCTGAAAATTCTGCGCGAAGCGGAACTTGTGACAGCAGAAAAGGAAAAGCAAACCATAACCTATCGCATCAATATGACGGTGTTTCAGGAGTTTCTCGCCGGAATTGCCGCCGTATTCGGAAAAGGAGGAGATAGCCATGAAAAAGAATAATGCTGTAAAGATTTGTGCTGTGACGTTGATTCTTGCGGTTCTGCATCTGATTGCAGCAGTCATCTGCATTGCAGAGCTGCCCGCAAAGGTTCCGCTGCACTTTAACTCAAAATGGGTCTGCGATCAAGTCGGTTCTCCGTGGCTGTACCTGATCTTTGCCGCTGTCCCGCTGCTGAGCGCAGTCGCTGCGCTGCTCTGGGTGAAATTCGGGAAAATGAAGCAGCCGAAAATCAATGCAATCACGCTGTCGGTGATTCCGGGCTTTCTGATTGCGATGTTCTGGCTGATTTATCCGGTGATGCGGAGCGGAGCAGCGGTCGGAGACAAGATTGAGAAGGGCTATTTTTATACGCTTCTGCCGCTGCTGATCGGTACGATGCTGGTGATGCTCGGCAATTATATGCCGGTCATTGAGCCGAACCATGTTCTCGGCATTCGGGTCAGCTGGACACTGAAGAATCCGCAGTGCTGGCGGCGGACACACCGCTTCGGCGGAAAAATAATGGTCACCGGCGGTCTGCTGATCATCGTGACGGCACTGATCGCGCTCTTTTTGAATCAGGCAGGAAAAACGTGGGTTCTGATTGCCATGATTTCGATTCTGTTTTTCTGCTTATTCACTCAGCTCATCTATGCATACCGGATCCGGAATGCAGAATAACAGCACAGAAAAAAGCTCTCCGGCAAAGCAATGGCTCTGCCGGAGATTTTTGTTTATGAGATCATAACCTGTGCCGTAACATTCCGGAACTGCGGCTTCAGCAAATCATCCGGTCTGACGGAAATATCCGGCTCACCGTCCGCACCGATCAGCACCTGCCGGACGCGGGTATGCCGGCAGGGGTCATAAAGCGGGTCTGATGCATAGGTTCCGCAGGATTTACTGTCATGGGAGGAAGGGCGCGCATGGTAGACAATCAGCAGATTGCCGTTTTCATCGGTCACAAAGGAATTATGTCCGGGACCGGATTCCCCGTCCAGATCGGATGTCCGGAGCACAGGCGAGGTATATTTCGTCCAGCTTGCCGGGTTCATCAGATCGGCATCTGCCGGTGCAGAGAGCTTTCCGACACAGTATTCCGAGCCTGTTCCGGATGCGGAGAAGAAGACATAAACCTTGCCGTTCGCTTTCAGGACTGCCGGTCCCTCATTGACGCGGTGATTGACCAGTTCCCAGTTGTATTCCGGTTTTGTCAGAAGTATCGGCTTAGAAATCAGCTGATAAGGTTTTTCGGGGGCAATCTCCGCCATGAAAAGAGAAGAATCGCCCTTGATTTCTGCCCAGATCACATAATGTCTGCCGTTGTGTTCAAAGTATGTCATATCCAGCGAAAAGCTTGTAAAGGAATCGGTATCGCCCTGAGCTGCCTGCATCTGTCCGCATTCTTTCCAGCTTCCGGTATACGGATCACCGTCACAGCAAAGCACATACGGGCGGATTGCCCAGACGTCAGCCTTCGTTCCGGCAGCAAAGAACATATACCATTTTCCGCCGATCCGGTGCATCTCCGGCGCCCAGATATGCCGCGACATCAACCCGTCAGAATGTGCCGTCCAGACGGTTTTCTCTTCTGCATCCGCCAGTCCCGCAACGGTCGTGCTTCGCCGGAGAATAATACGGTCATATCCCCTGTCCGCGCTGCCGTATGCCGGATAGGAAGCGGTAAAGTAATAGTATCCGTCTTCTCCGTCCGTAACAAACGGGTCTGCACGCTCCTCGATAAACGGATTTTGGTAATCTGCCGCGAGAACGGTTCCGCTGACCTGATAGGTTCCCGGTGCGGCATTCTGCAATTTGGCAAGATCTGTGTCATTCCATTTTACCGCATAGTCTGCCGAACTGCCGTCACTGTATTCAGCGGTCACGGTTTTCGGCATCCGCACTGCTGTTCCCGCATCCGTGCGGACAGAAACCGTCCGGATTCCGGTATTGAATGTGCGCAGACCTTCTGAGGGAAACGCATTCGTCAGAGCCGTATACTGTTCACCGGTAATCGGAATCACATAGCCGTGACGCGGCGTGAAATCAAAACTGTAATCGTTCTGGCTGACCGCTGTAAAGTTTTCGAGGTCAGTCGTTTTTTGCATGACATAGTAGCCGTTGCCGTAGGCATCCGACATCAGCAGCCATTCATCGGAATCAATCAGCTTATAGATGTTCGGCCCCTCAACGCCGAGATTCCCCTCTGAAATCTGATGCATCTCACGGTAGGGACCGGAGGCATGATCCGCCTCCGCAAGCAGAATCCGCTTGGTTGTTTCGTCCTTGTAGTACATGTAATAGGTTCCGTTCCGGAAGATGATATCGGAATCTATGGCATCGTGGCCGTTCTGCGGCGCGAGCAGAATCGCCGGGGTCGTGTCGAGCTTTTTGAGATCCCTGCTATATGCATAGTACATGATCGTGCGGTCGTCGGTTCCGGGAACACGCGCAGCAAAATAGATCATATAAGACTGCTTTTCGGGATCATAGATTGCCTGCGGCGCCCACGCACGGTCGCAGTTCATCATATTCGGATACTTGTTTGCAATTTCAATCAGCGATTCATCAAACCAGTGAACAAGATCGGTCGATTTTGCACTGATCAGATTCCGGTTGCTGTTCCAGCCGAGTGAGGACTGCATGTCGGTTGCAAGCAAGTGATACAGACCGTCCTCGCCTTTGAAAATATAGGGGTCACGCAGACATTTCGTCCCGACAGAGGACTGCCAGACCGCTCTGCCGCCGTTGAGCGCCGTAAAATGGTATCCGTCGAGCGAGACAGCATAGGAGAGGCGCTCCTGCTCCGGCGCATTGCCGAGAAAATATGCAAACAGATAAGCCACTTGTTTTTCCTCATACGGAATCACACATTCCGCTTCAAAGCCCCAGCCTTCGCCTTTCAGTCCGGCAGCCATCAGCCGGACATCCTCCGTGCTGACGGTTCCGTCGCAGTCAGGATCGGCAATCTGCTGCATCACGCTGTCGAATCCGCAGCGCATTCCGCGCTGCATCAAAGTCAGATCCCGTGCATCCAGTGTGCCGCTGAAATCCAAATCCCCCGCACGCATCCGGTACTGATTGTCAGCCGGTCGGATATAGAATTTCTGACCCTCACCGCCCCAGTAATCCCACTGGTCAATATTGGCGCCGTTTTCATAGCTGATATCATAGACATCCAGAGCAGCGTTTCCGCTGTTTTTTCCGCGGATGATATAGGCATCGTCCGTCCGCGTCAGCCGGAAATGCTGCGCATCGGCTCCGGTATAAGCAGAGAGTAAAATATTGTTTCCGTTCGTGCTGTCGCCGTTTTCGACGGTCATTGCAAGCGACGGATCGGCTGCGGACAGAATCGCGCAGCATCCGTCGGATTCCTGCACAAAAATCCAGCGCTGTTCCGCACTGCCGAGCGGCTCCCATTGCTGAACATTGCCGCTGCTTTCGGCGGTCATTTGTTTGCCGCTGAGTCTTGCTGCAACGGTATATTCCGCGCCGCTGATGATTTTCCGTGCGCTGTCGGCATAAACAGCACGAAGCATTTCTCCGTCTGCGGTTCCCTGCGATGCAGCAGCACACCGCTGCACAGGAAACGCCGGAAGTGTGCCGCACAGCATGGCGGCGAGCACGCCGCAAGTTATTTTTCTTTTCATAATGCAATCCCCCATTGATACAGTGCACCCCTGTTCCGAATCAGATTCAGAAGTTTGAGCCGTTCCAGCCCCAGTCATTTGTAGCGGCATAGCTGACGTAAATCCTGTCTGAATCAATCCCCAGCGAATCCGTCAGAATCCCGGTAATATGCGCGGTCAGGGTATTCAGCGCATTGGAAGATGCGCCGCCGTAAAGGCTGACCTGAACCATTGCGGCAGGCTCATCGGTTCCGCGGAAAAAGAGGGTGCTGCCGCCCTCGATTCCGACCATCAGCCAGCCCTCCGACTTTCCGGGAACAGCGGTAATCGCCTGTCCGAGCTGCGATTTGATCTGCTCCGCCGCATCCGCAGAGACAGTACGGTTGGTTTTCACATTGATAAAAGGCATATTGATTCCTCCGATCGAAATAATTGATAAAACAATTATAGCATATTATACAGGAAAAAGCAATGGGAACAACGAGAAAGAATCCGAACAGGAACTTCCGGCAGCAGTATCGCCGGCGCGGGCTCCGCGCTTACAGCATATTATACGGGAAAAAGCAATGGACAGTATCATTTTACGCTGTATCTATTGAATTTCCTACTAAAATATGCTATAATACCGATATAAAAACAGGGGTGGTGATACTGACATGTCACAAATCAAAAGATATCTTATAATCACATTCCTGACTACATGGATTCTGGAATTCATCGGAATACATGACCGCAACATCGGCACATCTGCCGGAGACACCAGCTTCAGCCAGGCACTGGCACTGGGCATGTTTATGCCGTCACTGGGCGCGCTCTTGGCAGGAGCGAAGATCGGCGACATGGGCTGGCGCCTGCATCCGAAAAAGAACATCAAGCCGATTCTTTTTGCGTGGCTCGCGCCGACGGTTCTCCTGATTGCCGGAGCTGCGCTGTATTTTCTGATATTCCCCGGAGATTTTGACCTTACCGGCGTTCTTATGAAGGAGTACGATCCCGAAGCCTATGAAAAGCTTATGCTCAGCAACACTACCTATCCGGAATATGTTGCAAAGCATATCCTCGTTTCGCTGACCTCTTTCCATTTACCCGTTGCCGTGTTTCTGGGCCTGGGTGAAGAAATCGGCTGGAGAGGATTTCTGTTTCCGGAGCTCGATCAGCGCTACGGGCGGACAAAAGCGGTTCTCATCGGCGGCGTGATTCACGGCGCATGGCATTTTCCCCTCATGCTCTTTACCGGCTATGAATACGGAAGGGGTTACATCGGCGCGCCGCTGCTCGGAATGATTGCGTTCTGTGTTTTCACCGTATCGACCGGAATCATCTCCTATTATCTTTATGAAAAAACGTGCAGCATCTGGCTTCCGGCAATCTATCACGGCGTTGTGAACTCAACGTTCAATGTGTATTTGCTGTTTGGTTCGGAGCACTTTGAGCGTTCTGTATTCGGGCCGGCAGATATCGGTCTGATCGGGGGCATTCCGACCCTTGTGCTTGCCGTCTGCATTCTCCGCGCACAAAACAGGCGGGAGTGCATGGAACTTGAAACGGAAACATTTGAATGATTCCTCCGCAGCAGAAAAACCGGAGCAGCTTTCCGAAAGCCGCTCCGGTTTTTTTACCAGGCCTCGTCAACAGAAATGGTTCCGTCGCTGCACCGCACGCGCGGAGTCGCAGCACCTTCGAGCCAAGCGCTGTCTTTTGAGATAGATTCCCACTGACTCATTGTGCCGCTGTAATTGATCGTATAAAGACCGGTGCAATATGTAAACGCTCTTTTTCCGATAGATATCACACTGTCTGAAATCGTGATTGATGATAAACTTCTACACCCGTTAAATGCATATTCTCCAATTGATGTCACACTGTCCGGAATTGTAACAGAGGATAAGTTTTTGCAATTAGAAAAAATATAATCGCTGATAGATGTTACACTGTCCGGAATCGTGATTGATGTTAATTTATTGCAATATTGAAATGCATAATTTCCAATAGTTGTTACACTGTCCGGAATCGTGATTGACGTTAAGCTGCTGCAATGATCAAATGCTTGTTTTCCAATAGATGTCACACTGTTCGGAATTGTGATTGATGTTAAACTGATGCATCCGTTGAAAGTATAAGTTCCAATAGTTGTCACACCGTCCGGAATTGTGATTGATGTTAAGCCTTTACATCCGGCAAATGCAGCTTCACCAATAGTTGTTACACTTTCCGGAATTTTGACTGAGGATAAATTGGTGCAATTATAAAATGCAGTAATTCCAATCAATTTCGGTTCTCCGTCAAATACAACATTTTTTATGTCTGCACGGGAATTATACC
Source organism: Oscillospiraceae bacterium (assembly GCA_017518255.1). GTDB lineage: Bacteria > Bacillota > Clostridia > Oscillospirales > Ruminococcaceae > Firm-04. The sequence continues at coordinate 87,166 of JAFWVK010000083.1, read as the reverse complement.
ACGGTGTATCTTTATATCCGTAACCCGGCATTTTCCCGTTCCCGTAAATCGTCAGCGTGCCGTTGGCGAGCGACCAAGAGAAACCGCTGCCCATGTCGTGCTTTTCAACGGTCGGAATGTCGGGCAAAGTGGTTGTCGCTTCCGTTGATGAAGATGAAACAGTCGATGAAGAGGAAGCTGTAGAAGATGAGGATGAAGCGGTGGCTTTTGTCGTAGATGCGGTGGTTTTTTTCGTAGTTGTCGTCGTGGTTGCTTTGGTTGTCGATGCTGTGGACTGCGTCTGCACGGTTTTGTTCACCGCGACATAAACGGTCACCGTGTAGTTCGCGTCATCCGCATAATACGCGCTGTTCGCATCGGGGTTCTGCTTGAAAACAGTTCCGTTTGCATAAAGGTTGTTTTCCTCGTATTTCACTTCATAGCGCACGCCCGCAGCATACAAAGTCTGCACCGCGTTCTGCTCGGTCATGCCGATGCAGTTCGGCAGATAGCGTACCTCGCGCCCCGCGCTGACCGTCAGCGTGAGGGTTGCGCCCTGTTTGACCGTCTCGCCCGGCTGAATGTCCTGCGCAAGAATTGTGCCCTCCGGCTCGGTGCTGTACTCGTAAACCGTCTGGACATAGATACCCTCAGAACCAAGCGAATTCTGCGCATCTGCGAGCTTTTTGCCGATGTACTCCCCGATTGTCACGTCCTTGGTCTCGTCGATGTTTTCCAGACCGAGCGAGACTGTCAGCACGATTGCTGTGCCTTTGTCGTACATGCCCGGTTCGGGATTTTGTGAGATGATGCAGCCTTTCGGCGTGTTCGAGTATTCCTCTTTTTTCTCGATCGTAAAGCCCAGAGATTCCAGCTCGGCGATGACGCTTTCCGCTTCCTGTCCCTGCAGATTTTTCAGCTCCAGCTGCATTTTTCCGCGGCTCATTGTCATCTCGATGATTGTGTCGATCTTCACAATTTTGCCCGCACGCTGCTTCTGGTTGACAATCATCCCCGCTTCGATTGTGTCCGAATAGTCGCCGTCCACAATCAGCGGCACAAGCTTCGCGTCCTCAACCTTTTCTTTCGCGGCATTTTCGAGCAGACCGATCACATTCGGGATTTTCGTCTCATCATTTGCAAGCACCTGCTTGAAAACCGCGGTCGGACTGCCCGCCGTCGCAACACCGTAAACCGAGACGCCGACGACAATTGCAAGCAGGCTCAGCACGCTGATCAGCAGCACCTTATGGCGCAGCTTCCAGCTTCCGCTGTCGCCCAGACTTGCTTTTCGCTCCGATCTTTTGGCTGTTTTCTCATTGAACAGTTCCTGCCGGAACTGCTCTGCCGTCGGTGTGCGGTCTGCCTGCCGCGGCTGAAGCGCATTGCAGACCGCTGCATATACTTTCGCAGAAAGCGGCTTCGGTGTGCAAATCTGCATCTCCTTTTCCGAGAGCATCCGGTCAGAGGGCTTCGGCGGTTCGGTTCCGGTCAGCATGGAATACAGCAATGCACCGGCAGAATACACATCGGATGCTGCATTTACCGTTCCGGAATATGCCTCCATCGGCAGATACCGGTCATCGGCAGCTTTCCCGTGCATTTTGCTGTGACTGTTGACGGCAGCAATCGAGGAATAGTCGGTCACGACAGCCCGCTCATCGGTTGTCACCCAGATTCTGTCCGGCCGCATAGAACCGAGTATAATCCCCTGACTGTGCAGCTGCGTAAGGAACGACAGCAGCGGCATACTCATCCGGACTGCCTTTCGTTCTCTCAGCGGTGCATCTGCCAGCATTTCGGAAAGCCACTGTCCTTCTTCCAGTTTCCGCACTGTATATACGGTCTCATTCTCCTGAAATGCATCAATCTGTTTCAGCTGACAGTCCGGAGCGGTATGAAGCGAGAGGAATTTTTCTTCGCAGAGGAATTCAGAACAGCCGTTCCGGAATTTCAGCATATAATCGCCTGTCAGCGGCTGAACAGTGATTCCGTCCTTTTCCCGGCAGACAATATCCAGCGGGTAATATTCATAAATCAGTACCCGTGTCTGCAAATATTCATCCCAGCCGATATAGGCAATCCGGTCAGAAGCGTCAAACAGTTTGCATCCGACCAGATATCTTCCGGAAAGAATATGCTGAAGCGGCAGACCGCTTCCGTTATGCAGCTCTGCCGTTTTTGTTCCGCAGACAGGGCAGCGTTCCGCCGTATCTTCAAATTGGGACATGCACTTCATACACCATTTCATAACAGATTCTCCATGTCAAAAAGTTTATTGCGGATCCAGAATCACTGTGCTGTTCACACCGTTCTCGATGACCGTATCCAGCCCCGAAGCCTGATAATTCATATAATCCTTCCGCGGCTCCGGCCGGATCGGAATCCCGCCCAGTGTGCTGTCTCCGGTAATATACAGTGTTTCCTGAACACCGTCCGTCAGCAGAAAGCGGATCCACAGCTCCGCTGCGTTGGTTTTATTTTCATCCAGCCGGTTCGATATGCTCCAGCACTCGCTCCAGCTTCCGACATATTTTTCCTCTCCTGACTGAACGGAATACAGCAGAGGGTACACCTCGTAATTCATAGCAATGGTAGTGCTGTCATTACCATGGGAATTACAGATGTCGAGAATTTTCTGATTGCACGAATTTGTTCCGATTAAAAGCTGTGTCTGCTTCATTGCGAAATGCTCCACACAGTTCCCGGTATCAGCAATCTGATACCGGCTGTCCGAAGAAACGGAAGGGAAACAGGAAAGAAGACGTTCTTCCACAGCCCATTCCCCGTTTTTGGGTAAGGATACAGTCAGTGTATCCGTGCTTTTTTCAAAGCACGCTCCCGGTTCGGACTTGCCCTCTACATAGCAGACATACTGATAATACCCCGTCGGAATACAGTCAGTCTTCTTTTGCTCTTTATAATACTGAGTGACAATCTGATAATCCGATGACGAAAACAGCTTCCGGCTCATTTCAGTCAGATCCTTTTTTCGGATTTCCGGATGTGAATGGTTGCAGAAAACATCCGGATGTTCTGCATGAGCGGTAAAACTGATTTTCATTTTCGATGCATATTCCGGGAACACTTCCTGAAAATGATCGCGGTACAGAATCTCATACGTTTCGAGATCTTCTTCCGGAACTTCAACCGTCAGTTCCGTTCCGGATTTAATCTGAATTCCGCGGTGCGACAGAAAGTAAAATGCTGTAACGCCTCCGATTGCCGCTGCGCCTGCTATGGCAGCTGCCAGAAAAATTTTACGGCTCTTGCGGCGCTTTTTCATACGGACATCCGGCAATTCCTTCTCTGCCTTATGTTCCAGAGCCTCTTTCAGTTCCTTTGCGGTCTGATAACGCAGATCGGAATTCAGTGCCATTCCGTTCATGATGATTTTTTCCAGCCATTCCGGAATCTGCGGATTCAATACGCGCGGCATCTCAAGCTGATCGTCAACCATGCGGTCAATTGATTCCATCGGACGTTTGCCGGTCATCATACGGTAAAGCGTTGCAGACAGCGCATAAATATCTGTCCATGGTCCCTGACGGCTTTTAGTCTGATACTGTTCGGGCGGCGCATAGCCCGGCGTAATAACAATTGAGCGAGTCCGCTCATATTCCGTTTCGGAGATCCGGGCAGCGCCGAAGTCAATCAGTTTAATGCCGTTATTGCAAAGGAAGATATTTCCGGGGTTAATATCACGGTGAAGGATTCCGTGCTGATGGATTTCGGTCAGAGCATCGCAGATTGCATATGTGATTTCCATTGCGTCATCCAGACTGAGAACACCGTTCCACTGCTTCATATACTCCTTCAGCGACTGACCGTTCAGGTATTCCATGACAAAGTATGCAGTATGGTTTTCCTCAAAATAGCGGAAGACATTTACAATATTCGGATGCGCACTGAACTGAACAGTATTTTTCGCTTCGTCCAGAAAGCGCTCAAGCTCCTTCTGATAATGCTCCTGTTTATCACCGGACAGCACAATGACCTCCGATGTTCCGGGAATCCGGTTTACGAGGCCGCTCGGAAAAAACTCCTTTACGGCGATATGCGCATTCAGCTTGGTATCCCATGCATTATATGTAATACCGAAGCCGCCGTGGCCGAGCACGGTACCGATTACATAACGCCCGTTGAGCATCGTACCCGGATACAGATGATATGCAACCGCAGGGAGAGAATTGATGACATATCCGCAATGCGGACAGACCTCAAAGCTGTCGTCAAACGCCTGCATACACTGAAAGCATCGAACCATTCCCATTTCCTTTATCATTTCGCCGGAACGGCGAAACATCCTCCTTTTTCATTCTATTTGCTCTTTCATACAGCACTTTGACACAGTGCTGTATGAAACAGGAAACGAAATCAGGCGCTGCAATTCATGCAGCGCCCAATTTCATCAGGGAGTTACTCCAATCTAAAGCGGTTATCATTGCTGCCGAGCGAAATTTCGCTGCCGACAGGGAGCATATTCTCCATATTAGCCATCAGACGCGTACCGTTTGCTCCGTATGTTCCGTTGGAAGAGCAGTCTGTTACTACATAGCAATTCTTAGCGGGATTGAAAGTGATGATGCAGTGCTTGCGGCTGACCTTCGGTGCCACGATTACGATGTTGCTGACACTGGAATCTCTGCCGATGACGATGGAATCTCCCGGATTGATCGGGAAAGATGCATTGCGGAATTCACCTGCCGTGCAGACGATGCGGTGCAGTGCAGCTGCGGAGCCGCCCTGAACCGGAACCGGAGCAACCGGTGCCGAAGCATTGCGGTAACCTGCATTTGCAGCCGGTGCAGTGCTGCCTGCACATCTGAATGCGATGAACGCAATCGCGATAATTGCAACTGCAATTGCAATGGAAATAAACAGTCCCCAGTACGGAACAATGCTGGAAGAAATGTATTCACCCATGTTTTCAAGCGCATCCTCGTCCATCTCATCCAGGATCTCCTTCGGGAAGAGGATGGAACCGATATCGTATTTAATCAGGCTGCCGGAAGCAACAGCCATCACGATTGCAATAATGAAAGCCACAGAACCTGTAATTGCTTCAAAGATATAAGCGCCCTTGCTCTTGCTGCAAATCACGGCAACCAGCGCAATTGCAAGCAATACGACCGGAACCAGATAAATGCACAAACTTACCGTGGACAGATGCGGGACAAGCTGAAAGAACGAGAACGATTTTGTTTTGTTAATGAAGGAGATCAGATATCCTTCAAACACGTTCATAGATCCGATTTCATCTTCATTGAACTTCTCGGTTATCTTCACAAACGGAAGCAGCAGCCATGATGCAATAAACAGCACCGGCAGCAGAATGGCTGTAATACGCAGCCCGATATTATTCTTCTGATTCATAATACACACTCCTTTTTCAAAAATCAATCAGTCAGTCTTATTTCATTTCAGTCTTTCTTCACTTCGTCTTCATCCCAGTTAAAGAGTTCGCCGCAGAAAGGAATAAAGACAAGCTTTGTCTTGCCGATATCCAGTACATCGTATGCCTGAATTGCCTTTGTATCGAGCACAACTTCATTGTTGACGTAGAAAAGCTCTTTGGATGTACCGGGCTGGAGCAGGAATGACTGTGTACGCGGTTCAAAAACGATAATTGCATGCTTCTCACGGGAAATCGTTTTATCTCCCGCCAGAACAATGTCATTCGTCTCGGCTCTGCCGATAAAGTTTCTGCCCGCCTTGAGCTGAACGGATTTGCCTCTTTGTTCGCCGCTGATGATTACCAGCCAGCCGACAACCGGATCAATCCACTTTTTGCCGGGTTCCGATTCTGTCCCGTAATAGCCGATTGTATGCTGATCGTCCTCAGAAGCAGCTTTCGGAGCCTGCGCAGGAGCTCCTGCCAGACCGGCAGGCGGTGTCGGAGACAGCGGCTGCACGCGGGGGTCCTGAACAGCCGGCGGAGGCGTAATCTCGTTTACAGTCTTACGGATCGGAACCGTCTGCACGAAATCGGGATCGGGAAGCGGCTGCATGGCTGTCGGCTGTACTGTCAGCGGGACTGTCGGCATATCTGCCTGCGGATTCACCGGAACTGTCAGATCCTGATTGGAACTGCTGCAGTGCGGGCAGGAAGCAAATTTGCTTGCATCATAGAAGTGACCGTTTGCACATTTTACCAGATTCATATTATAATTCTCCTTTTCTGCTTTATTCACAGAGCTTGTCGGTTTCGTTCCCGCTCTGTTGTAGCCATTATAACACAATTTATTTCCATAAGGCGGAACTTGTCATATTCGGGGCAAAAAATGTAATTTTCTGCAAATCACCGGATTGCTTTTCCGCGAAACAGTTCCCCGTTAAACTGAATCACAATTGCAGTGGTATTATCCTGCTTTCCGGTTGCGTGTGCCAGAGCCTGTCCGGTCAGGGTTTCAGCCGCATACTGCGGATTGATCCGGTTTTCGACGGCAATCCTGCAGATTTCCTCGTCCGAAAGGCTCTTGTAAAGACCGTCGCTGCACAGCAGCAGCATGTCATTCGGCAGAAGCTGCACCGGCGTATCGTTGATCTCCATGCGGCTCATATTCCGCATACCGAGATAACTGGTCAGAGCATCCCGCCGTGTCGGATCCGCATCCGCTTCTTCGCGTGTAATTTCGTTTGCCTGAATCCGCTCCTTCAGCAAGGCTTCGTAATTATGCTCCACACAGCACGGAAATATCTCACAGTTGCGGATCAGATAAATCCTGCTGTCTCCGATCGACAGCCAGAAAAGCCGGTCTTCCCGGATCACGACCGATACGATCGTAGAGCCGGCGCCGAGTGTCTTGCCGGCATCATCGGTCAGGCTGCACACGGCATTGTTTGCGGCAACTGCCGCTTCTCTGAAAAACGCCGGAATATCCGGAACAGAACGCAGCGTCCGGAACCTTTTGGTCAGCTCGGAAACAGCCGACTGGCTGGCACGTTCACCGCCGCTCAGACCGCCCATTCCGTCGCAGACAACAGCCATCAGTTCGTGCTGTTCGCTGTTGACCGTAAACCAGCAGGCATCCTGCTGATATTCCCGCATCCCCAGAATACTGGATGACCCGGCATCAAACACAGGGTACTGCTTTCCGAATAGCTGTTCTGTATCAGTTTGCTGCATATTCATGACTGCTCCTCCAACGGCATAATTCCCAGCATCAGCACACAAGAATTACCGGCAAGGGCAATTTTCTGACCGGGACGGACCGGATAAATATAATTTTTGTTAAGACGCTTCTCGTTCAGGAAAGTTCCGTTTGAAGAAAGATCCATCAAGGAGAACATCCTGTCTTCCGTGCTGTAATTGATGACACAGTGCAGGCTGCTGACCTGCGGATATTTGGCAAGTACAATATTGCACTGCTCGGAAGATCTGCCGATTGTCAGATCCGTATCCGGAAGCAGAAGCCACCGGTTTCCGGCCTGCTCTCCGCTGAGAATATCAAGATACGGCTGCACACTGACAGAATCGTCGATTTCCGGCTGTTCAACCGACATTTCCGTTTTCTGGACAGTCTCCTGTGTCTGCGGAGCCTCCGGCTGCGCTCCTTCAAAAGCACGAAGCAGCTCCCGGATCGACTGTGTACGGTTGCGGTAATTCAGCTGCAAAGCGCGGTCTATGGCTTCCGCGACTTCATGTGAACAGTCCGGACATAATGTATCCAGCATCGGACAGGGCTTTCCTTGCAGCCGGTCCGGTGAAAACGGAACCGAATAACCGCTGACAATATAGTAAAAGGTTGCTGCGAGTGCATAGACATCTGTCCACGGACCCTGATTGCCTTTTGAAGAATACTGTTCCGGCGGTGCATAGCCGGGTTTGAGCAAAACCGAATAATTATTGCTGTTTTCGCTTACATAGGAACGTGCGGTTCCGAAATCAATCAGCACAATCTCTCCGGTCGGCGTCACCATAATGTTTTCCGGGCTGATATCTCTGTGCAGGAGCCCGACCTGCTCGTGAACCTGCAAAAGCGCAATTCCCACCGTCATCAGAACATGAACGGCAAAATCATACGGGATTCCGCCCATATCGCGGTAGAGCTGCTTGAGGTGGCAGCCTTCCAGAAACGGCATTACAAAATACGCGGTTGAATTCTCATAGAAATAGTCCGTTACATCAACAATTGCAGGAATATTGTGCAGCCTTTTCAGAATTGCCGCTTCTTCCATAAACCGTTTTTCGCCGTGCTGATATACATGCTCCAGCCCGGCGGAATTCAATTGTAAATTCAGTCCGTCCTGTGCGCGTCCGGCAATCCCGTTGGGCATATACTCTTTGACAGCGCAGACACAGGCGTTGTAAATGTCATATGCCTTATACGTTACGCCGAAGCCGCCGGAACCAAGCACCCTTCCGATCAGATACTGTTCATTCAGAACCGTAAACAGCGGAAGCTGATTGCTTCTGCTCCGGCTGGGACTCGGACTGTATCCGCAGGATGAGCAGCACATTGAAAAATATGTATCGCGAAAACAGTTCGGACAAAGAATCGAAGTATCCACAAAAGATCACCACCTGACTGTGATCTCTGTCATGCCGGCGCGAACGGTATCTCCGCTTTGCAGCGGGGTTTCCTGTGTAACCGCTGCACCGTTCAGCTGCGTACCGCTCATGCTTCCGCAATCGGAAAGCAGCATCCGGTCATTTTCGCGGCGAATCTGAAAATGCCGGCGGGACATAGAAGGATCATCAAAGTATACGCTGCATTTCGGGGATCTGCCGAACACTAGGACATCGGTTATGGTCGCTGTCATTTCTGCGGCGGCAGCGCCGGTGCTTTTGACCGTCATCTGAATCTGCAAAAAAGCACCCGGTGCATTTCGCAGATGAACCTTGGATTCGACCGCATCGCGGAAAACGATGTTGCCGTCAACCTTGACAACGCCTTTGTGCTTCCGGATGACCAGCAATACAATCAGTGCAATCAGCGCAATCAGAAACACCGGGATGACCCACCAAAACTGATGCCAAAGTTTCCGCAGTGTCTTTTTATAGGGTTCCGTACCGGAAAGATGTATGTGATATTCATTGTTTTGCAGAGCATTCCGTTCCTGGGAGATTTCCGTAATATTCAGAAGTCTGACCGTATAATCTCCTTCGTAAATCTCCTCGCCCGGAACGAGCAATGCATAGTATTCGTCATTTTCTTCAACATACCGGACGGTACTGATACTGATATTCGTGTCCTTATCGGTCAGCTGATAGTTTGCAGGATTGTCCGCCCCGGTGACCGGTTCGGAAAAAGAAATCCTGATTTCACCGTTTTTCTGCTGCTGCACTTCGCTGATCTCAGGCGGCTCGGTATCCGGCTTCCAGCGCTTCGGATGAAGCGTAACAGTCTGTGCAAACTGTAAACTGCTGATTTGAAGCAGCAGCTCCTGCTGACTGCCGGTGAGATTGTTGGCTGCCTGAAGATGCACCCGGTAATCATTCAGAAGCGAAGTATATTTTCCGGACAAAGCGGCTTCTGTATCTTCCGGGCGGATGATTGTCAGGTCGCCGCCGGTTTCTCTGGAAAGCTGACCGAAATTGTTTAATCCGTCCGCATCGTTTCCGATTCCGAATGCATAGACCGGAAGCTGGACTTCCTTCAGGCGGGAAACAGCTTCATCGCGCACGGAGGAGCCGACGGATTCATTGACACCGTCCGAAAGCACGAATGCCGCACAGCGCTTCTGATCCTTTGCAGATAATTCTTTCCCGGCGGAATCTGCCGCACGAACAAGCGCCTCGAACAGCAGGGTATCCTGCTCGCGGGCAGTATACTGTTCCAGCGCTTCCTGAAGCGCTGCTTCATCGCCGGAACCGTTATAGATTGTATTGATCTGCGTTCCGACCGTCATAACGGTCAGAACGTCATTCTGCCGGAGGTTGTTTCCGAAGGAAATCACGGCATCCCGGACAGGTTCCACATAGGATGCATCAATCGAGCCGGAATTATCCAGCAGAATATAGCAATGCAGAGGTTCTTTTGTATCCGAGAATTTATCAGCCGATGCCGTGCGTATCTGAGCAGAATCCAGATATGCGCTGACATCGTTTGCAGACAGTGAATCCGCTCCGTGAAGATAAACATAAATATCCGGCATTTCACACTGAATCTGCTCAACGGAAACCGCGGAATCCGCTGCGGCAGTCTGCACGGAAGATGCGGTCAGACACAGAATGCCTGCAATTGCACAAACGGTTTTTCCTATTCTTCCGGCCATTGAAATCCCTCCTGACATAACGGAATAAACAGATACAATCTGTCTCCGCACTGTATCCGGCAGCGGCCTTTCAGCACGGTAATACCGGATTCAGCCGGCTGACCGTCAATGCTCAGCTCAGCCGCAGGCAGCGCCGAACAGTGCAGCATATACTGATTTGTTTTGGGATCATACACAACGGTACAGCTGCGCTCCTGAGCCGTTTCACAATAACCGGATAACGGATTGACGCCTGCATACAGTGTATAATCTGTTCCGCGCCGCGGACCGTTCAGCATTACGGTCCAGCCTACCGCGGGATTTCCCGATGCCGACTGTAAAATTCCGACTGTGACATCCTGATCTGTCTCCGGATTGCAGGCAGCAGGTGCGGCTGTTCTGTCAACCGCAGCAAACGTAACCTGATCGTCTTCTGTGTCGTCCAGTACCGCATAGGCAGAATGCGCCTGAAATGCACTGTTTTCTTCACAGTGCGGGCAGCTCTGAAACCGTGCGCCGTCATAAAAATGGCCTTTGTCACATCTTTTCACGTCCATAATACCACTGTCCTGCTTTCTTTGTACTGATAATTACCGCAGCCAGACCGCGACGGCAGAGTAATTGTCCATTTCCCTGTCTCTGCCGTTCCGGAGGACTTCTTCTTCCATCAACTGTACCCATTCTTCGACACTGACAGCACGCTTCAGAAGTTTTTCCATCTGTTTTTCTTCGACCAGTTCCCAAAAGCCGTCGGAGCAGAGGAGAATCGCATCACCCGGAGAAACAGAATACAGGCGTGACAGTTCAAAGCGGGGACTTTCCCACTCTGTTCCGATGACACGAAGCAGCCGGTTTCTGTCCGGATGATTCCGGATTTCCTTCTCCTTGATCTCTCCGGCAGCAACCAGCATTTGCGGAACACTGTGATCCAGTGTCCGCCGGTAAAATTTGCCGCGTCGGAAAAGATAGATTCTGGAATCCCCGATATGGCACCACTGAAAACGATCCGGTTCTGTGACAACTGCTGTCAGTGTTGTTTTCAGTTCATGGATTTTTCCGGTTTCCTTTTGCAGTTCCATAACGCAGGACTGCGCACAGTTAAACGCAGCCTGAAGCCACGATTCCGATTCATTCATTTCATAGCTTTCAAATGCCTGCCGGAGCGTTGAGACAGCCAGCGCGGAGGCAATTTCGCCGCCTCCGTGTCCGCCGAGACCGTCGGCAAGAATGAAGCATTTGGCATCACCGTGTTCTGCCATCCCGACACTGTCTTCGTTCACTTCTCTGCCGCCCGGCGAGGTGAGCAGATGATATGTAATATTCATAGATAAACCGGCTGTTGCAGCCGCTCCTTTCCGGCAGTATTCAGCAGAATCCTTTCAGAGAATACAGGCGTTCTTTCAGGACGGTTTTATAATTTCTGCTAATCGGTAAACTGCCGCCTTTTGTCATAATCAGATCGTTTCCGTCTATTTGCTCCGCATAGTCGAGATTGATCAGATAACTCTGATGAATTCTCAGAAAATGCGGGGGAAGTGCCTGCTCCAAGGTGTCCATTTTAATATAACTGTCATACTGAAGCCCGTTATTCAGAAATATATGCACAATCCGTTTTTCGCTCTCCGCGTAAACAATGTAGTTATACCGCACCGCAGCCATTCCGTACTGTGTTTTGAGAAAAAAGCAGCGGGGTGCATTCAAAGCGGTCTGTTCGGCAGCCTGCCGCAGATTCAAAAGCACCTCATCATGCACACAGGAACGGTTCAGAATTCCGAACGGCGCATACGGGCGGATTTCAGAAAAAAGCTGAGACACACCGGAAGACAAATCGCGCATACTGAAAATTATCAGCAAATGCGGATACATCTGCCATAAACGGTATGCTGTCCGGATCCCTTTTTGTTCCGGAAAATCTGCGGAAAGAATGATTACATCCGCATTTCCGCGAACCGTATCCGCCAGATAAGTTTCCAGCGAAAAAACGGTCTGAAAACAGCGAACCGGTCTGATAAATGCCGGTTCTTCCTCAGCGATCTTCCGAAACTTCTCCAAAACAGTATTGTCATCATCGCAGATCAGCAGCCGCGTGTTATTCTTTCCCCGCAAATCCATTTTCCTATCCTTTATCTCTTCTCAGTATAGTCACAAATTCAGCCACAGTGCCGACTATGTCAAAAACGGGCAAAAAAATGTTCTAATTGACATTGCCTAACGAAAAAGCGGAAAGAATCCGTCATTACAACCGCACGCGGCCTTGCTCCGTTTTATGCGTTTCAAACAAAATTTCGGCAAAAAAATAAAAAAACTGTAAATTTGTTATAATACAAGTTACAGATATTGTCAAGTGCGGAATCAAATTATTTTATATGCATTTTCGTATTTGCGAAAGAAAACGCATGGCGAACAAAGAATCCGTTTTCCGTTCAAAGTTCCTTCGGAAGATAAAACTGTCCGCTGATTCTCTGCGTCCTGACCGTATTGATAAAAGCAGAAGGATCTGCAAGGCGGATTCCGCGTATCACCTTGCCGCTCTCCGCCGCAGATACGACCGAATAGACCAGATTCCGTTCCCCGTGCCGGAATGCACCGGTCCCGCAGAAAACAGTCGCACTGTGGCAGCTGATCCGGTTGATGACATCACAGACAGCGGCGGGTTCCGTTGTCACAATCAGCAGCGTACTCTGCTGATATTTCCGGTACATCAGGCGAACGACCGCAGTCGATGCATACTGAAATATGACGGAATACAGCGCTTTCTCCCAGCCGAAAAGCAGCCCTGCCGCAAGCAGCACCAGAACCTCAAAGCCAAGCATCAGACCGAACGCATCCGTGCCTCGCTTCTCGGACAGAAACACCGTAATAAAATCCGTTCCGCCGGTTGTCGCTCCGGCATTGAGACAGAGCGCGATTGCAAAGCCCTGCACAATCCCGCCGAACACGCTGAGCAGCAGAATATCCTGTGTGACAATCCGCTGCGGGATCAGATCGGTTATCACGCTGTTCAGCACGACCAAAAGGCAGGAAAACAGCGTGAACCTTCTGCCGAGAAACCGGAAGCCGATATAAACAGGCACGGCATTCAGCAGCAGATTAAAAAGCGAAAACGGCAGCGAAATACGGAACACATTCCCGAAAAAGCGCTGCAGCAGCACCGAAAGCCCCGCAATGCCGCCCGGATACAGTCCGCCGGTATCGACAAAGGTTTTCTTGTTGACCGCAATCAGCAGCGCAGAAACCGCAACAGCTGCACCTGTCACAATGTCTTTCCGCAGTTTCCGGTTCATCCGCACATCTCCTTTTTGCTTAGTATTTCCGGTATTTCGGAATTATACTGCGCATACGGCAAAACGAACCCCCGCACCTAGCCGGCACGGGGGATTTATTCATATGAAATTGCTTTTGTGTTGATTGCCTTGAACCGAGATTTGTACGTCAGGAAGTCCCGTCCGGGGCGGCGGCAGTTGTCTCTGTTGCGGTCTGCGTTGTATCGGTTCCGGTACCGTCTGTACCGGAGACCGCGGCGGCTGATTCGCCGGGCAGCAGCATTCCCTCCTGCGCAGGGAGTGAAATAACCGGCGCCCCCTCTTTCGAGAAATCGCGGAAGCTCAGGTTCATGTCAACCTGTCCGGTGATGCCCGCGACGGTTCCTTTGCAACTGTACTGCCACATGTCATACTGATAGATATATGTCGGCGTTCCGTCATATTCCGCAAGCCAGAACGGAATATCCTTTATCCGCGGCAAGTCAAGCTTAAAGAGAGAGGTTCTCTTGTTCTGGTATACTGCGGTCTGATAGCCGAAGGACTCCATATTCTGACAGTAGGCAAGCACACAGTCTGTCAGCGTTTCGACCGGAACATTGTCTGTTCTCGCTTTGCTGTCACTGAAAATCAGCTCCCAGTCATAAGCAACCGGAAAATCCAGTTCACAGCCCTCAATCTGCTTCGCTGTCAGAATTGCCTCCTCGACGGCTTCTTCCTCCGTAATCGCCTGCGAGAAGAAATACGCGCCGACCAGCAGGCCTGCTTTTTTCGCCCCTTTATAGTATTCGCGGAATTTATCATCGCCCTTCAGTGTGCCGGTATCCACGCCGTAACCGCGGTATCCCGCACGGAGCATCACAAAGTCAATGCCGTCCGCTTTCACGGCTGCCCAGTCTGTGACGGTATTGTGCGCGGAAATGTCAATGCCGGTCAGTGCATTCAGATTTCCGTGTTCATCGAAAGAAGTCATTCTGCCGTTGCTTTGCTGAACCATATTTTCGACCGGATGCGCCGAGAGCGGAACATCCGAGAGAACCGGCAGCCAGATCTGTCCGAATGTTTGATCCGAGAGATAGATTTTATAGCCGCGGCGGTCATAGTGATGATCGACCTCTGTCGGTTCATAGATTTTCTCCGGTGCGGGGCTGACCGGAATCCCCCTCGCCTGCATCTGTGTTTTCAGATTCCGGATTGTCTGATTCCGGTGATACAGTGCCACGCTGAAAACGGTAACTGTCACAACGCCGGCAACTGCCGGGACTCCGATTTTCAGCAAGTATTTTACATCGAACATAGAAACCTCCTGCCGGAATTTGCATTTTCATGTCGATTTATTATACCACATATGAACGGAAAACGCAATGGGAGCAAAAGGAAAATGTGCCGTTTCCGCACATTTTATAAGAATCTTAAGAAAGCGATATCTGCACAGTCTGCCGAAAAAGCAAAGCGCTCCTTCTCCGGAAAACGATTCACCCCTGCGGAACTCTTTATGGCAGAATGTCTCCCCGTCCGCTGCGGATACCGTGCCATGCACCGAAATGATAAAACAGCAGCGACATAACCGTCGCGACCGTCCAGCCGATCGGCCATGCAATCCAGATGCCTGTCGCACCGAAATAACCGGACAGCAGCTTCGCCAGAACAACACGCAGAATCAGATCGGTAAAGGTTGCTGCCATAAATTTGCTCATCATATCGGAGCCGCGCAAAACGCCGTCCGTCACAAGTTTCAGTGCCGCAATCATATAAAACGGCGCAACAATCCGCAGAAACATTACACCCGTGTGCAGGGCAGTACCGGTCGGATTTTCAAGAAACAGCGCAACCAGATACCGCGTACAGAACAGATACAGCGCTGTCAGCGGAACCGTCAGCATCCAGACCAGCTTCAGTCCGGCACGGTGTCCCTGCCTGATGCGGTACAGCTTTCCGGCGCCGTAATTCTGCGCAGTGAAATTGGAAACGCCGTTTGCCAGCGTTGTAAATGACGTAATCACAAGATTATTCAGCTTCACACCTGCCGAATAGCCGGCAATCACACCGGAGCCGAAGCTGTTGATGACACCCTGTATCACAATATTGCCGACAGAAATAAAGCTCTGCTGCATCATGCTCGGTACCGCAATGAACGCGGTTCTGCACAGTAAATGAAAGGAAAAGACCGGCGTTTTCCCTTCTGTCCGGATACTTTTGAGACGGCGGAATACAAAGAGCATCGCCAGCACACAGCTGATGCCCTGACAAATCAGCGTTGCCCATGCTACACCTGCCACGCCCATCCGGAATACTTTCACGAACAGGATATCCATTCCGATATTCGCAACGGACGAACATGCCAGAAACCAGAACGGCGTTTTGGAATCACCGAGTGCAGAAAAAATGCCGTTCGCGATGTTGTAGAAAAACACGAACGGAATACTCCAAATGTAGATGCGCAGATAGAGCTCCGAATCCGGAAAAATATCGGCAGGGGTCCGAATCAGATGCAGAAGATTTCCGCAGAAAAGCAATCCGGCAGTCATCAGAACCGCACACAGTGCAGCAGTTGTCAGCATTGCCGTAGACACCGCCGTTTTCAGATCGCGCAGCCGCTTTGCGCCGAACAGCTGCGAAACCGTAACCGAGCAGCCGATATTGCAGCCGAATGCAAACGCAAGAAAAATCAATGTAATTTCGTAGCTGTTTCCGACCGCTGCCAGCGCTTTCTCTCCGATATACCGCCCCGCAACAAAGCTGTCCGCCAGATTATACATCTGCTGAAAGATGACGCTTCCGAACAGCGGAAGACAGAACCGCCGCAGCACCGAATCCGGCTTTCCGGCTGTCAAATCCTTATTCATCTATATTATGCCTCTTTTCGGGATTTTCCGTTTTACCGAAAGACATTTTATCATATATCTGTTTGGTTGTCAAGTAAAAAACGGAGCATCACTTCTGTGATGCTCCGTTTCTGTTCATTCATCCTGTCATACGGGACGAGTGCGCTTTCGCGTGCGGATCTGCACGCCTCAGAACGACCCCCGATGCAATCAGAACTTGCGCTTACGTGCTGCTTCAGACTTCTTCTTGCGCTTTACGGAAGGCTTTTCATAATGCTCACGCTTCCGAACTTCAGCGATCACGCCGTCTTTTGCGCAAGAACGCTTGAAACGCTTCAAAGCAGTATCCAAGGACTCGTTCTTACCAACGCGTACTTCTGCCACGAATTTTTCCCTCCCTTTGTCCAACGACAGAGGCTATCTATAAAGATGCACCCGATTCGGACGCTCCTTATAAGCAAATATTAGCATACGTATATTGTAGCATAAATGTTACAGTTTGTCAAGGGAATTTTGAGTGAGAGACTAATTCCGCTTGTTTTTCGTTAATTTGCTACAAAATTCAGCAGCTTATTTTGTACATAAATCTGCTTGCGGATTGTTTTTCCGTCAAGCGCCTCCTGTACCTTCGGATCGGCAAGCGCCAGAGCAGAAACCGTCTGCTCATCCGCGCCCTGCGGGATCATCAGCTTTGCCTTGATTTTGCCGCAGATCTGCACAACAATCTCAACCTGCTCATCCACACACAGCGCCGGATCGTAGTCAACCCACTGCTGCTCGTTCAGAATGCCGAAGCCCATTTTTTCAAACAGTTCCTCGGTCACATGCGGCGCAAACGGATTCAGCAGAATCAGCAGGGTTCTGTACTCCGCCTTCGTCACGCTGCCGGCCGCATAGATATCATTGAGCAGTGTCATCATTGCGGCGATAGCCGTATTGAACTTCAGACCCTCGATATCCTCGGATACCTTTCGGATGGTCTTATGCATCTTTGACTGCATTTCCGGACGGTAACCTTCGCCGTCCGTGACGATATCCTGCATTGCCCAGACTCTGTCCACGAAGCGCTTGCAGCCCTTTACGCTGTTCTCGCTCCACGGTGCCGCCTTCTCATAGTCGCCCATGAACAGGACATACAGGCGCAGGACATCCGCGCCGTACTGATCGACGACATCGTTCGGGTCGATGACATTTCCCTTGGACTTGGACATTTTGTCGCCGTCCGGTCCGAGAATCAGACCCTGCGCGGTACGCTTTGCATAGGGTTCCGGTGTCGGAACTGCGCCGATATCGTAGAGGAACTTATGCCAGAAGCGTGAATAAATCATGTGACGTGTGACATGCTCCATGCCGCCGTTATACCAGTCAACCGGCAGCCAGTATTTCAGCGCATCCATATCCGCGAGGCACTTGTCGTTGTGCGGGTCGCAGTAGCGGAGGAAATACCACGAAGAGCCTGCCCACTGCGGCATCGTATCCGTTTCGCGCTTTGCAGCACCCCCGCACTTGGGGCAGGAGCAGTTCACAAAGGAATCAAGCTTTGCGAGCGGCGATTCGCCGTCTGTACCCGGCTCAAAATTCTCTACCGGCGGCAGTCTGAGCGGCAGCTCCTCATAGGGAACAGCAACAATACCGCAGGACGGGCAGTGTACCAGCGGAATCGGTTCGCCCCAGTATCTCTGGCGGTTGAATGCCCAGTCCTTCATTTTATACTGTACGCCTGCTTCGCCGCAGCCCTTTTTCTCCAGGACAGTCAGCACCTTTGCAATCGAATCCTTCTTATTGGTCAGGCCGTTCAGCTCGTCGGAATTGACCATCTCGCCGTCTCCGGTATAGGCTTCCTTCGAGATATCGCCGCCCTTGATGACCTCAATGATGTCGATGCCGAATTTCTTTGCAAATTCATAGTCTCTCTGATCATGCGCCGGAACCGCCATAATCGCACCGGTACCGTAACCCATCATGACGTAATCGGAAATATAAATCGGGATTTCCTTGCCGGTCAGCGGATTGACCGCAGTCAGCCCGTCAATCTTCACGCCGGTCTTGTCCTTGACAAGCTGGGTTCGCTCAAATTCGGTTTTCTTGGCACACTCTGCCTTGTAGGCATCCAGTTCCGCAATATTGGCAATCGAATCGCGGTATTTTTCTATCATCGGATGCTCCGGCGCCATAACCATGAATGTTACGCCGTAAAGCGTATCCGGTCTGGTTGTATAGATGCGCAGCTGCTCATCCTGTTCCTTGATTTTGAAATTGACGAACGCACCGGTTGATTTGCCGATCCAGTTCTGCTGCTGCAATTTAATATTCGGGAGATAATCGACGGTTTCCAGTCCCTCCAGCAGCTTGTCGGCATATTCTGTGATGCGGAGATACCAGACCTCCTTCGTCTTCTGCACGATATCGCTGTGGCAGACATCGCACTTGCCGCCCTGTGAGTCCTCGTTGGAGAGCACGACCTTACAGCTCGGACAGTAGTTCACCGATGTCTTATCACGGAACACCAGCCCGTGCTCGAACATTTTCAGGAAAATCCACTGTGTCCACTTGTAGTAGCCCTCCTCGGTTGTATCCACAACGCGGGACCAGTCAAAGGAGAAACCGACTCGCTTGAGCTGACCGGTGAACTTTTTGATATTCTCGTCAGTCACCTGTCTGGGATGCACACCGGTTTTGATCGCGGTGTTTTCTGTCGGCAGACCGTAGGCATCAAAGCCGATCGGGAACAGAACATTATAGCCCTGCATCCGGCGCTTTCTGCTGACAACCTCCAGACCGGAATACGCCTTGATGTGACCAACATGCATACCGTGACCGGACGGATACGGGAATTCTACAAGCCCGTAGAACTTCGGCTTGGTATAGTCATTCTTGGCGCGGAAGGTCTCATGCTCCTCCCAGTAAGTCTGCCATTTTTTCTCCACCTCGGAGAACCGATACTCCTGCATTTTGAAAAAACCTCACTTTCGTGAATTGATTACATAGCTGTGATAACCGTCTGACTGTGCTGCGGTTATGCAGTAAAGAAGAAATCGAAATGCTTCCGGACCTCTGAATGAAAGGCCAGCACGCAGGCGGCGATCATGTCGATCACGCCCTCAATTGCATAGATCAGGAAGCAGTTGAAGCCGATCAGCTTCAGATTTGTCGGCATGTTGGTGCATGCGACAAGCATCAGCAGAACCGCAACTGCCATATTAGAATATTTCAGTCCGATCCAGAAGCAGATCAATGCAGCGATGCCGAACGCAAGCGGCTTTATGCTGCCTCCCAGAACGATAAAATTAAAGACCGGTTTCACGATCATATACAGCGCGATTCCGACACTGATGAGCTGTCCGGTACTGCGGGGGAAGCCAAACTCCGGCTTCTGCATATCACTCATGCATCCGCACCCTCTCTGCCGTCAATCAGCAAATCCGAAATATCGACCTGCTCGCCGTCCGCCCAGAGATGCTCCAGCTGATATTCCTCTCTGGTCTGCGGATAGAACACATGCACTACAATATCACCGTAATCCAGCACAATCCAGTTTGCGGCACGGACGCCCTCGACACCGCGCGGCTCAATGCCGAGCTGTCCCATCTGGAAATCAATTTCATCCGCCAGAGACTTCACCTGTGTGGTGCTGGTACCGGTTGCAATGACGAAATAATCCGCAATAATCGTCAGGTTGGTAATGCCGATGACCTTGATATCGGTCGCTTTTTTCCGATCAAGAATCTTCACGATTTTTTCAAGCTTTTCCTGTGTAGTCATAAGAAACCTCCTTTTTTGCCGGAAAACGGATCCGGTATTACTTTTTCATTTTCTGCTCCGTCCTGCGGGCTATACAATCCAGATAATAATTATATGCCTCCACGGTTGAAACCGGAAGCGGCGTTTCTTTTTTCAGAACACTTTCAATTGCAAATTCAAATGCATACAGCATGGCTTTTTCCAGATCGTTCTGTGCCAGTTTCCGGAAACGCTCCACATCACGGTAAGTACGGTCTGCCGAAATCAGATCCGCCATATAGACAATCTCCTCCAGCTTTGTCATCCCTGCATGACCGACCGTATGCCAGCGTGCGGCAGCCAGAACCTCCGCATCCTCAATGCCGAGCTCTGCATGCATATAGGCAGCGGCGGCAATCCCGTGCCAGACCGGTTTGCAGCGCCATTCCGCCTCGCTGACCGGAAAGGGTCCGTTCCGCATCAGCTCCTCCTGCTCAGGGAAAGGCATTTCCTTGCAGCAGTCATGCAGCAGTCCGGCGAGATATGCACGGTCAGGATCGGCGCCCCAGCGTTCCGCAAGCATATGCGAAGCACGCGCCACATTAACCGAATGCATAAAGCGTTTTTTGGAAAGCTTTGCCTTCACAAGTGCAGTCATTGTCCGTATCTGCTCATTCTGCTCCGACTTGCCCATGATGCTCACGCTCCTCATCCGCCTGATAAAGCTGTCTGCTTTCTATATATTGTACTACATTTTCCGGCAAAAGGCAAGAGCAATCTTCCCGATTCCGCAGTTTTTCGCGAATCTCCGTCGAAGATGCCGGGAACGCCGCGGCACGAAGCACACGGATTTCCGCACCCGGAACCTCTTTTCTGAGCTGTTCCGCCTTTTTCATCAGTTCCGGCATATCGCCGGTTTCGCGTGACACCGCACAAAGCGATGCCATCCGCAAAATTTCCTGCCAGCAGTACCATTTGTCAAATGTCAGAAGCATATCGCTCCCGATCATCAGCGTCCATTCCGTTTCCGGATCCGATTCCGTCAATGCGCGGAGAGTCTCGACCGTATAGCTTTTCCCGCCCTTGCGGATTTCATAGTCGGAAACCTTCATCCACGGATATTTTTCCGCCGCAAGCCGGCACATCTCTGCGCGGTGTTCTGCGGAGACATACGCCGCAGAGCTTTTATGCGGCGCATTGCCGGCAGGCATCAGCAGAACTCCGTCCAGCTTCAGTCCGCGCTTTACGGCTTTTGCAAGATGCAGATGTCCCAGATGAATCGGATTAAAACTGCCGCCGAACAATCCGATTTTCCGCTTCATTTTTTATTCTTCTGCTGAACCAGCTGAATGACCGGCTTTTTCGGGTGTGCCTTATACAGCACAAAGCGGTTTCCGATGGCACAGACGACCTCCGCACCGGTCTCTCCCGCGAGCATCTCCGCGGCTTCCCGCGCCGTATATTCGCAGGTTTCCAGCACATGCCCTTTAATCAGTTCCCGTTTCAGAAGTGCATCCGCAGCCTGTTTGGTCAGCTGCTCCGACATGCCGCCTTTTCCGACGGTCAGGATGCTTTCGAGCGTACTCGCCATTCCGCGCAGCTGTGCGCGCTGTTTGCTTGTCAGCATATCCGATCTCCTTCTGATCTGCATCCGTTCTCCCGAAAGAACGCAAGCACCTGCATCAGTGCATTGTGTCTGTGGGATACGGCATTTTTTTCCTCTGCGGGGATTTCTGCAAAGCTTCTGCCGTTCCGGTCAAAAACCGGATCATATCCGAAGCCGTTTTCGCCGCGCGGCTCCCGCAGAATGCTGCCCTCTGCCCTGCCCTCAAAATGATGCAGGATTCCGTCCGGGGTCATCAGGCACATCGCGCAGGAAAAATGCGCGCCGCGGTTTTCATCCGGCACATCCTGCAAAGCGGAAAGCAGCTTTGCAATACGGTCGGAATCGGTTGCGTTCTCCCCTGCCCAGCGGTGTGAATACACACCCGGTTCTCCGTTCAGTGCATCGACGGAAAGCCCGCTGTCATCGGCGAGCACAAAACAGCGCTCCCCTTTTTCAGCAGCGGCATTCCAAAGTGCCTCTGCCTTGATCTGTGCATTCTCCGCAAATGTTGTACCGGTTTCATCGGCATCGAAATCATAGCCTGCTTCGCGCTGTGAAACAACTTCAATGCCGGTTTCCGCCAGAATGCCGCGGATTTCGCGCAGCTTATTCTGATTGTTGGTTGCAAGAATCAGCTTCATTCCGGTTCCTCACTTTTTTCTGCGGAAGAAGCCGAACAGACCGCGCTTCTTCGGTTGTTCTTCCTCTGCTGCCGCTTCCTCGGCAGATTCTTCCGCAGAATCCGCCGCTGCATCCTCTGTCTGCTCCGGAAGTTCCGTTTCCGCATTCAGAGCATCATTGCTTTCTTCAGAAGGCTGCTCCGCATTCTCCTGCACATACGCCGGTTCGGGAATCTGCTCATTCGCAGAAATCTCCCCGCTTAGGGCAGGCTCAGAAGGCAGTTCTTCTTCGGCTGCTGCGGATTCCTCCGCAAAAGCAATTTCTTCCGGAATATCCGTTTCCGGAATATCTGTCTCCGGAGCATCTTCCGCCGGAACGGATTCCGCATCTGTTTCATCCTCAAAAACGTCTGCTTCCTCATCTGCCGGAGCGGATTTCCCGTCTTTTTCGGTATCATCCGCCTCACGGTCAAACAGCGCATCGACAAAACTCCGTGCTTCAAATTTCTGAAGATCGTCAATGCCTTCACCGACACCGATCAGCTTCACAGGAATGCCGAGTTCATTGCGGATCGAGATAACAATTCCGCCCTTTGCCGTACCGTCAAGCTTGGTCAGAACGATGCCGGTAATCGGCGCAACCTCCTGAAACAGGCGCGCCTGATTGACTGCATTCTGTCCGGTCGTGGCGTCAAGAACCAGCAGGCACTCCTTTGCGCAGCCCTCCGCCTCACGGTCAATGATCCGGTTGATTTTTGCAAGCTCCTGCATCAGGTTCTTCTTGTTATGCAGTCTGCCGGCAGTGTCGCAGATCAGCACATCACAGTGCCGTGCTTTCGCCGCCGTAATGCCGTCAAACACAACGGCTGCCGGGTCGCTTCCCTCTGCATGGCGCACAAGTTCCACGCCGGCTCTGTCTGTCCAGACAGCGAGCTGGTCGATCGCTGCCGCACGGAAGGTATCCGCTGCGGCGACAATGACACGCTTGCCCTCCTGCTTAAACTGGTGGCAAAGCTTTCCGATTGTCGTGGTTTTTCCGGCACCGTTCACGCCGATAACCAGAATTACGGACGGCGTTGTGGAAAGATTCAGTTCCTCGTCGGCGCCGAGCATCTCGGAGGTAATCTCCTGAATCAGTCCCATGATATCATTCGGGTCGGTAATGCCGCGCTCCTTGACACGATCGCGCAGCGTATCGCAAATCTGAACTGCCGTTTCCGCGCCCATATCGCCCATAATCATGGTTTCTTCGAGCTGATCGAACAGCTCCTCGTCAATTTTCGTAAAGGAACCAAGCAGCTTCCGCAGGCCCTGAATTACGCTGTTGCGCGTCTTTCTCAGCCCGTCACGAATTTTTGCAAAAATGCCCATAAACAGCCTCCTTTTTGAGGTTTTGCATCATCATAAAACAGTGTTAATCCGTCACTGCAACGCCGTTCTGGTCAAGCCGGAGCAGGCGGGAAACGCCGTCCTCCTGCATCGTGACACCGTACAGCACATTTGCCTCATCCATTGCACTGCGGCGGTGCGTGACCACAACAAACTGCACCTGTCCGAAGAAATGTTTCAGATACTGTGCATATTTTCGGACATTGACCTCATCCAGTGCCGCATCAATCTCATCGAGAATACAGAACGGTGCCGGTCTCAGTCTCAGAATTGCAAAATAGATACAGATTGCGACAAAGGACTGTTCTCCGCCGGAGAGGGAAATCAGATTCTTGATTACCTTTCCGGGCGGCGCAACCTTGATCTCAATGCCGGATTCCAGAATATGCTCCGGATCGGTCAGCTCCAGCGATGCACTTCCGCCGCCGAACAGCTCGTGAAATATTTCTCCGAAATACTGATTGATCCTGATAAAACTGTCCCGGAAGATTGAACACATATCCGCAGTCAGCCGCTCAATCAGCTGCTCCAGCTCCTGCTTCGCCTGTTCAATATCAGCAAGCTGTGCAGAAAGGTCGCCGTATCGCACGGAGACTTCCTTGTATTCATCCACGGCGGCGACATTGACCGAGCCAAGCGCACGGATTTTCGCCTTGACAGAATTAAGCTGTGCTTCGCTTTCTTTGATGTTTTCGATCGGCTGTGCCTGCGCCTCCGCTTCGGTTCTGGTCAGCTCATAGGACTCCTGAAGCCTGAACACGAGATCGTCAGCCTCGCTCTGCACGCGGTTCTGCTTTTCCTCGACACGGATGCGTTCTGCGGAGAGTTTTTCCCTTGCATCCTTGAGTTCATTGATTCCCTCGTTAATCAGGCGCGTATGCCGTTCTTTTTCATCATGGTCACGCCGCAGTACGCCGATTTTCTCCTGCATTTCGGTAATCTGACCGCGGCGTGCCGTCTGTCCCTCTTTCAGTGCAGTAATCTCCTGCTGCCGGCTTGCGATATTGTTTCTTTCGCGCTTAATATCCTCCTGAAGCGCGGCAAGCTGATCGCCTGCCTGTTCCATAGACTGCGCCATTGCGATTCTGCGGCGGCGTTCGCTTTCAAGATCTTTTCCGAGCTCCGCCTGCCGGATCCTGTCCTCCGCAATACCCTGCGAAAGAACCTCCTGCTCGCTGAGCATACGGGTCTGTGTGACAGATATTTCGCGCAGAGCCTCCCCTGCGGCTTTCACCTGACAGTCAAGGTCGGCTTTTGCATCCTTTGCCTGCCGGATCGTTTCCTCTGTCTGTTCGACTTTTTCTTCCAGTCTCTTTCTCTGCTCCGCCTCATTCTCCTGCCATGCGGCATCGGAATTCGCTCTTGCCTGCAATGCGGCAAGCTGCTGCTGAACGTCATGTTCCTGCTGCTGCAGTTCTGTCAGGAGCGCCTGCGCACCCTCAATATCGGTCAGCAGCTTTGCCCATTCTGCCTTGCGCTTAGCCGTTTCGGTACGCAGAGTTTCCTGCTCTGTTTCCAGTTCTTTCAGCTTTTTCGCAGTTTCTTCAAGCTCATGTGTTCTGGTGATGACACCCGCAGAGCGCAGTGCGGAACCTCCCGTATAGGAACCGCCCGTATTCACAACCTGACCGTCCAGCGTAACAATCCGGAAGCGGTATCGGTTTTCCTTTGCAATGCGGGATGCCGCATCAATATCCTCTGCGACAATGATTCTGCCGAGCAGGTTTTCGATAATCTCACGGTACGGCTCATCAAACTGAACCAGATCGCAGGCAACGGCAACAAATCCGTCAATTCCGTCAAAGCTTTCATGAATCCGGTTGCTGCGGATTGTTGTCATCGGAAGAAAGGTCGCTCTGCCGCCGTGAACATCTTTCAGATAGCGGATGCAGCGCTTTGCCGTTTCCTCATTCTCCACAATGATATTTTGCAGTGCGCCGCCGAGTGCGGTCTCAATCGCAGTTCCGTATTCCGACGATACCGTGATGCGCTGCGCGACAGTACCGTGAATGCCGCTGATTCTGCCGCTGCCGGATACTTTCAGAATCTGCCGGACGCTTCCGGCATAGCCCTCCATATTCTGTTCCAGATCCCGCAGAATGCGCTGCTTCTGCTGCATCTGATTGTATTCGGCGGTGACAGCATTCATTTTATCCAGAAGCTGCTGATATTTGCCTTCCCGGATGCCGGCGAGCTGCCTGCATCCCTCCAGACGGTTTTTCTGCTCCTGCTGTTTGCCGTGAATCCCGTCAAGCTGCTTTTTCAGAGTCTGCTCCTGTTTTTCGTAGGTTTTCAGCCGCTCGCTGACGCCGGTGCTGTCTGCCTCGGCGCGGCGCAGCATCTCCTGCGTTTCGAGCAGGTCCCGCTCCATTCCCTGTATCCGGACATCGGATTCATTCTGCTGCAAATAAAGCTGCCGCAGATCTGCATCCTGCGATGTAATCTCGTCATTGCGGGACTGATTCTGTGCAGAAAGGATTTCCAGTTCCTGTTCCCGCGCCTGAATTTTCAGTTTCAGATCTTCCAGCCGACGGCTCAGCGTTTCGAGATAGGCATCCTGCTCATTGAGCTTCTGTTCCCACTCACCGCCGGAATTGTTCAGATCATTCTGCTGTGCTTTTAACTGCACAATGCGATCCTCGCTGTGCCGGATCTCATTCTCAGAAACAGCAATTTTTGCAGTAACTTCTGCATTTTCCTGTTCCGATGCGACGATTTTATTTTGCAGGGTTTCAATGTCGGCAGTTGCCTGCTGCATATCCTGATAAGCAAGCCGGAGCTTTTCGTCCTCGCGATCCAGATCGCTCTGTAAATTATCATATTCCGCGGTCAGCTGCAAATAGCTGTCCGATAATGTCTGCATCTGTGCGGAAAGCGTACCGAGCCGGTGTATCCAGAAGGATACCTCCAGCACCTTGCGCTCCTGTGCCAGAACCAGATATTTTTCCGCCTTTTCCGCCTGTGTTTTCAGCGGTCCGAGACGGCTTTGCAGTTCGCTTGCAATATCGGTCAGACGGAGCATATTCTCCTGTGCGGCGGCAAGTCTGCGCTCCGCCTCCTGCTTGCGGTAGCGGAACTTGGAAACGCCTGCCGCTTCCTCAAAGATATCCCGTCTTTCGTTGGATTTTGCACTGACGATTTCCGCAATTCTGCCCTGTCCGATGATTGCATAGCCGTCTCTGCCGA
This sequence comes from Oscillospiraceae bacterium, assembly GCA_017518255.1. Lineage (GTDB taxonomy): Bacteria > Bacillota > Clostridia > Oscillospirales > Ruminococcaceae > Firm-04. The sequence continues at coordinate 60,381 of JAFWVK010000083.1, read as the reverse complement.
GCCCGGTATCCATAAACAGCTCGTTGATATCTTTCAGACGGACATTTTTTCCGTTAATCAGATACTCGCTGTCTCCGCTCCGGTAGAGCCGGCGCGTGACTGCGACCTCCGGTTCCTGTCCGGCGAGTACGCCGTCACTGTTGTCAATGGTCAGCGTAACAGCGGCAAAACCCATCTGCTTGCGCGTTTTGGTGCCGGAGAAGATAACGTCCTCCATGCTCTTGCCGCGCAGCTCCTTCGTAGACTGCTCACCGAGCACCCAGCGAACCGCGTCGCCGATATTGCTCTTGCCGCTGCCGTTGGGTCCGACAACCGCTGTAAAGCCCTCGTCAAAGCTGAGACTGATTTTATCGGGGAATGATTTGAAGCCCTGAAGCTCCAGTGATTTTAAGTACATGTAGAAAGAATCCTCCCTGCGGACACAGCGTCCGCATACAAGAATTAAACGGGATATTCCGTTTTCAGATACTCTGTCAGCATTTCAGGAATGTACTGATAATGATGCGACTCATAGAGCTTATAGAAATAGTCCTTGGAGTGCGCACCGATCCGGTCGCGCAGATGCACAAGCCCCTCCAGCGTGGTGTCATGCCCGCGGTAAAGATCCTCGTAATCCGGATCCTCCTGCGAGCCGCCGCAGAGCCAGACGCGCTTGTCCAGCGTTTCATGGCGGTCGAAATAGCCGTAATCGTTCAGTGCCTCGTCCGGTCTGAGATTCACCTGTGCATCCTCGTCATACAGTCCGAAAAAGGCAGGGCTGCCGATGATATAGCGCCCGAACGGCTGATTCTCGTACCGGTCGGAATTAAACAGTGCGTTATGCGCAAACACACCGCCGTCAGAATGCCCGAAGAGTGTGGAGTTTTCGCAGTCAATGCGGTAATTTTCGCACAGATACGGCATCAGATTGTCCGTGATGAAATCCAGCAGCTGATCACGCTGCTCCACCAGATGCGTAAAGCGGTAATATTCATTCGTGCCGTCCATGCGGTAGTTATAGCCGAGTGTTGCAATCAGCACCGGCGCGGCTTTGCCGTCCGCGATGAGCTGCCGCATCGCCGGCACATTGCCGAAGCGCCAGACGGCATCTGTCAGCAGAATCACCGGATAGGTCTTTGCAGGGTCATACTCCGGCGGGCGCGTCACATGAACAAGGAATTCCACCTGCATTTCGGCATCGTAGATACTGTATTCGTCGATGCTGTCCGCAATTGCCTGCACGGCTTCGCGGTCCAATTCCCATGTACTTCTTTTGTCGTCAAACGGATCATTCCAGAGACCGACCGGCGGATTTTCAAAGTCGATATAGCCCTCCGGGAGCAGCGTATAGGAATGGTCTGCAAACGCGGCAAAGACCAGCCTTGCCTGCTTTTTGAGCGATTCTGTTTCCAGTGTATCCAGATATTCCTCAAAGTTCGCACAGCTCTTGGCAACGGTCTTCTCGACCGGTTCGCCGTCCTCTCCGGTCTCCATAATGCTTGTCGTAAAGCGCAGCTCTCCGCCGTCATAATCCTCCGGCGGTGTCAGCCCGCAGTAATAGCAGCCGTCAACCAGCACATATTTGACAATCTCCAGCTCCTTTCCTTCATCAAGGAGCTTTTTTGCCTGCGCATACAGCTCTTCATATTCTTCCGGCTCGACGAGCCCCTGCTCCTTCAGCTGATCGAGATACTGAAGCTGCTCCTCCGCCGGACAATGCGTCAGCTCAATACTGACCTGATGCTCCTGCTTTGACGGGTCGTCCAGCAGCGTCAGTGCATGTTTGTCAACCCTGCTGCGCTCTGAATCCGTCATTTTATTGTTCAGCACACTCGGCTCTGCATCCTGAACCGGAACAGCCAGACTGCTCTGCTCCTGTGCGCTCTGCTGTGAACCGTTATTTCCGCAGGAAACAGCCGTCAGCAGAAAAAGAACAGACGCCAGAATTGCTGTCACTTTTTTCATAGAATCTCTCCTTATTCTGCAGATATCTGAACCGAGCTGATTATCTGTTTTGCGGTCGTGTCATCTGTCCGGAAAACCACAAAAATCTTGTCGCTCCTGCTGTCATCCGGATAAACGGTCAGTGTCCAGTTTCCAACCGATGTCACAATATCTGTTTTTCCGCAGCTGACATATGCCTTTGCTCCGTTGACCGGGAGTTCCCAGGCATCCTCCATCTCCCATGCGCTGTTCTTGGTTTCAGCGAGTTCTTTGAAGACCTTTCGGTTCATGCCGCGGAGCTTCAGACAGTCCTCCGGCATCAGCGTCCCCTTGCAGTACCAGAGCAGCTCTGTCCGTGCATCGGCAGTTTTCGGAAACGGCGCTCCGACTGCACGAAAATAGCTTTTATAATCCGCCTCAGTATACTTCTGCGAATCCCACGGGTTCACATACTGTGCTAACAAGGTCTCGTCGTGGCGCGTCACCAGAACGGAAGTTTTCCCGTCTGCACCGATAAATACCAATCCGGAATCTTTCAGCGTATATTCCGCCGGAACGGACATTGTCAGGCCTTTGACCGTATACTGCACATAATTCTGCGGCACACTGTACTTCTGAAAAACCGGAATCGTCTTTATGATATTCGGATATTTTCGCAGCACATTCAGATAAGTAAACAGACCGGGGGCAAATGCAACCACCGCCGCACCCGCCGCCGCAAGAACGCCGCCGGCAATACACAGAATTTTAACCGGTTTTTTCATAGCCGCTCCTTTTCTTTCAGCCGGTGATTTCACCCATCAGCAGCAATGCTTCCTTCGCAGCCATCTGTTCTGCAATCTTCTTGGAGCGTCCTGTTCCCCTGCCGATGACATTGGAATTCAGGCGCACCTCCATCTGAAACAGCTTTGCATGGTCGGGGCCTTCCTCACCGACCAGCACGTATTCCACATGCTCCTCCGGATTCTGCTGAATGACCTCCTGCAAAGCGGTTTTATAATCATGAAACGCTTCGGACGGACGGTCAAACTGCTCCGGCAGAAAGCGCAGGATATAAGGGGTCACGGCTTCATAGCCGCCGTCCAGAAACATTGCCGCTATCACGGCTTCAAAGGCATCCGAAAGAATCGACGGACGCTCCCTGCCGCCGGACTGATCCTCTCCGTGTCCCAGCAGCAGATAATCCCCCAGCCCGATTCTTTTTGCCCACTCATACAGGGATTTCTCACAGACCAGAGAGGCGCGGATTTTAGTCAGTTCGCCCTCCGGCAGATGCGTACAGTTCCGGAAGAGGTGATTGGACACCACAACGGACAACACACTGTCTCCGAGAAATTCCAGACGCTCGTTGCAGTTCAGCGTGCGCTTTTCATTTGCATAAGAAGAATGGCAAAGCGCCTCTGTCAGCAGCGACTGATTTTTGAAACGGTAGCCGATGACATTCTCCAGTTCCGCCTGCGGTTTCACTTGCATGGCACGGATGCCCCCTTTGCTGTTTATTCCCCGCTCTGCTCCGCAGTCTTTCTTGCGGCGAGCGCCTCTGTGATGGTCTCGCAGACTCTGCCGTCCACGCAGTTTTTCGCCTGCCTGACCGCATGGAAGAATGCCTCTCCGTCAGAGCTGCCGTGTGCTTTGATAACCGGCTTTGCAATACCGAGCAGCACCGCGCCGCCGACCTTTTTGTAATCAAACGTATCCTTAAAATTGCTCAGCTTGTCCATCATAAACAGTCCGCCGAGCTTTCCGACGCCGGAGAAAAGCTCCTTCATTTTTCCGGCAAAGAATTTACCCATGCCCTCATAAAGCTTCAGGACAATATTACCGGTAAAACCGTCCGTAACAAGGACATCCGCGATACCTGCGGGAATCTCTCTGCCCTCAATATTGCCGATGAAATTGATATCCGCCTTTTTCATCAGCGCATATGCCTCCTGCTCAAGCTCTCTGCCCTTGCATTCCTCCGCTCCGTTGTTAATCAGCGCGACACGCGGCATATTGAGTTCCATAACCTTTTCCATATAGATGCTGCCCATAATGCCGAACTGTTCCAGCATTTCCGGTCTGCATTCAACATTCGCACCGCCGTCCATGAGAATCGCATGACCGGCAGCCGTCGGGAGAATCGGTGCCATTGCGGCGCGCTTGATCCCCTTGATTCTGCGCGGAATCATCGTTGCACCGACCAGCAGCGCACCGGAATTGCCGGCGGAGACAAACGCATCGCCCTCGCCGTTTTTCAGCGCTTCCAGTCCGAGCGCCATTGAGCAGTTTTTCTTCGATTTGACGACATCCGTCGGCTGATCCTCCATTGTGATGACTTCCGTCGTATGAAGCACCGAAATGCCGTTCATGGGAATATTCTTTTCGGACGCCAGTGCCCTGATCCGGTTTTCGTCTCCGCAGAGCACAACCTCGACGCCGAGTTCCTTTACGGCTCGCGCCGCGCCCTCCATCGCTGCAAGCGGCGCATAATCGCCGCCCATTGCATCCAATAATATTTTCATCTCTATCCCTCTTTATTGCTGTGCTTTCATCACTCTGCGCAAAACACCTGCTCCAGCGCCGCAAGTGCCCTGTCGGCATATGCCTGATACTTGCGCTGCTTGCCGTCCTTTCCGCGGAATTTCCCGTCGAGCATCGGCAGAATGCCCATATTTGCACCCATCGGCTGCAAATTCTCGGTATAGGGGTCTGTGATGTACGCTGTCAGCGCACCGAGCATCGTTTCCCGCGGCAGAATCAGCGGCTTTTCACCGCGAATTGCACGGACGGCATTCATTCCCGCAAGGATTCCGCTGCCGGCGGATTCCATATATCCTTCGACGCCGGTCATCTGTCCGGCAAAGCGGATCCGGCTGCATGAACGCAGGGAATAATCCGGATTCAGCAGCTTCGGGGAATCGAGAAAACTGTTCCGGTGCATAACGCCGTATCGGACGAACTCCGCGTGTTCCAGTCCCGGAATCATCGAAAAAACGCGCTTCTGTTCGCCCCATTTCAGATTTGTCTGAAAGCCGACAAGATTCCAGAGCGTCCCCTCGCGGTTCTCCTTCCGGAGCTGCACCGCGGCATACGGTCTGAGACCGGTGCGCGGATCGCGCAGTCCGACGGGCTTCATCATGCCGTAGCGAATCGCATCCTCACCGCGCTTTGCCAGTACCTCGACCGGCATACAGCCCTCATAAACCCGCAGTCCGTCCTGCTCAAAATCGTGCAGCGGTGCGGATTCCGCATGAATCAGCGCATCGTAGAATGCAAGATATTCTTCCTTTGTCATCGGGCAGTTGAGATAATCCGCCGTTCCCTTGTCATAGCGCGATGCAAAAAAAGCGCGCTCCGTCGAGATACTTTCTCCTGTCACAATCGGCGCGGCGGCATCATAGAAATACAGGGATTTCCCTGTCAGCTCGGCAATCGGCTGATGCAGCGCCTCGGAGGTCAGCGGACCGGTTGCGATGATGACCTCACCCGCCGGAATCGCTGTAACCTCGCCCTTGTTCACACGGATCATCGGGTGTGCAGTGATTTTTTCGGTCACAAGTTCCGAGAAGCGGTGCCGGTCAACTGCAAGCGCACCGCCGGCTTCCACGGCACATTCCTCCGCACACGGCACCAGCAGCGACCCCAGCCGCCGCATCTCCTCCTTGAGCAGACCGGCTGCGGAATCAATCCGCGATGCTTTCAGCGAATTGGAACAGACCAGCTCTGCGAAATTCTCGGAATGATGTGCCGGAGAATACTTTTCCGGCTTCATTTCGCAGAGTGTAACCGGTATCCCCGCCTGTGCAATTGCCCACGCTGCCTCACATCCTGCAAGTCCTGCGCCGACAACCGTAACACCGCTGCTCACAGCGGCCGCTCGTAGCCGCAGTCCGGTTTCTCACAAACCAGCTTGCCGGCTCTTCCGCCCTTCTTAAAGAGCGTGTTGCCGCATTTCGGGCAGCGATCCTCAACCGGCGTACTCCATGTCATAAAGGTACACTCCGGATAGCCCTCGCATCCGTAGAAGCTCCTGCCCTTTTTTGATTTTTTGAGAATAATTTTCTTCCCGCAGACCGGGCAGAAGCCCTTGGTCGGCGTGACAATTTTCTTGGTATTGCGGCAGTCCGGGAATCCGGAGCAGGCAAGGAATTTGCCGAATCTGCCGATTTTGATGACCATCGGCTTTCCGCAAAGCTCGCAGACTTCATCGGTTTCCTCGTCCGGCACGCGCAGACGCTTGCCGTCCATAGCTTTCTCGGCGCTGCTCAGTGTTTTCTCAAAGCCGTCATAGAACTTGCGGAGGGACTCGACCCAGTCGGTCTCACCCTGTTCCACGCCGTCGAGATCGCTTTCCATTTCCGCAGTAAATTTTACGTCTACGATCTGCTTGAACTGATCCTTCATCAGCTCGGTCGTCACCTCTCCGAGGGAAGTCGGCCGGAGCTGCTTGCCGTCCCGTTCAACATACATACGGGAAAGAATTGTGCCGACCGTTGCCGCATAGGTACTCGGTCTGCCGATTCCGTTTTCTTCCATCGCCTTAATCAGCGTCGCTTCGGTATACCGCGAAGGCGGCTGCGTAAAGTGCTGATTTCCGGTAATAGATTTCAGCTTGAGCTGTTCGCCTTCCGTCAGCGGCGGCAGCTCCTTATTTTCCTCTTCACTCTGCGCGCCGTCCTTTGCTTCGACATAAAGGCGCGTAAATCCGTCAAATTTCACACTGTATCCCGATGCGCGGAACAGGCAGTCGTTTGCCGTAATCTCCGCAGAAACCGTATCCAGTTGACTGTTAGCCATCTGGCTGGCGATAAAGCGTTCCCAAATCAGCTTATAGAGCTTATACTGATCCTGCGTCAGACTGTTCTTCACGCGGTCGGGCGTCAGATTCGGCATGGTCGGGCGGATGGCTTCATGCGCATCCTGAGCGCCCTTTTTCGTTTTGAAGCTGCGCGGTGCGGCAGGCAGATACTGCTTACCGTATGCCTCGCGGATATAATCCGCCGCCGCCGCCTTTGCCTCATCGGAGATGCGCAGCGAATCGGTACGCATATAGGTAATCAGACCGACTGCGCCGAGCTCCGGAATTTCCACGCCTTCATAAAGCTCCTGAGCCGCCTTCATTGTGCGGCGCGCCTGAAAGCCCATACGGCGGGACGCCTCCTGCTGCAGGGTTGATGTGATGAACGGCGGTGCAGGCTGTCTGCTTGTGACGCGCTTTTTCACGGATTTTACAGTATATTCCGCATGATCCAGAGATTTCAGGATTGCATCTGCCTCTGCGCCGGTTGCAAGCTCCGCCTTTTTCCCGCCGATCTCCGCCAGATGCGCGGAAAACACTTTTCTGGATGATTTTGCGGTCATTTTGGCATCGACCGACCAGTATTCACGCGGCTGAAATGCACGGATTTCATTTTCTCTGTCCACTACCAGACGCACCGCAACAGACTGCACTCTGCCGGCAGAAAGGCCTCTGCGGATTTTCCGCCAGAGGAACGGGCTGAGCTGATAGCCGACAATCCGGTCAAGGATACGTCTTGCCTGCTGCGCATTCACCAGATCGAGATCAATCTTATGCGGATGCGACATGCCCGCCTGCACGCCGGTTTTTGTGATTTCATTGAACTCCACGCGGTTATTCTGTTCGATATCCAGACCGAGCAGCTGTGCCAGATGCCATGAAATCGCTTCTCCCTCGCGGTCCGGGTCCGTTGCGAGCCAGACGCGGCTGCTCTTTTTGGCGCGGGAGCGCAGATCCTTGATAACATCTTCCTTGCCCTTCATCTCAATATAGGTCGGCTCAAAATTATGCTCGATATCCACGCTCAGCTTGGATTTCGGCAAATCCCGCACATGCCCCATAGAGGCAACAACCTCAAAGCCGCTTCCGAGATATTTCTGAATGGTTTTCGCCTTTGCAGGCGACTCAACAATCACGAGTTCTGACATGTTTCTATCCTTCCTCTGAAAAGGGATTTCAGCCCGATATTCCGGGCTGCACTGCGCGGTACTGTTTTCCGAACATAGATTCCACAAAGCCTGAAAGCTCCAGCATGAGCAGCGCATTCAGCAGCTCTGACAAATCCATATCCAGTGCATCGGCAATATCATCCGCATACCGTTCTCCGTTTTCCCGCAGAAAGCGGACAATTCTCTGCTCCTGCGGATCCTCCGGCAGCGGGTATTCATTATTTTCAGATTTCCTGTCGGCAGGTTTTGACACCGGCACAGCCGCTTCTGTTTCATTTCTTGCAATCTCATCCGTCACGGTCAGGAGCGTCTGTTCTTCCTCATCCTCTGCATCCGATACCGCAGCAGACGGAACGGGCGGATAATAGGAATCATACTGCGTGAGCAGGTCATCCGGGCTCATCAGCGGCGCTGCGCCCTCCCGCAGAAACGGAATTACGCCTGCATAACGCGGATCGAAGAGATTGGCAGGCGGTACACACAGTACCTCTCTGCCCTGCTCCAGCGCACAGCGTGCTGTCACAAGCGAACCGCTCCGCGCCGCTGCCTCCATAACAGCCGTTGCATAGCACAGTCCGCTCAGGATACGGTTTCGCTTCGGAAAATTCGCAGGGAACGGCTGAACGCCGGGCATATATTCCGAGAGAAACAAGCCGCTGCCGCACGTCAGCATCCTGTCCCGGAGCTGCGCGTTTTCCCGCGGATAATTCACGTTGATACCGCAGCCCAGCACGGCAATTGTCGGCAGACCGCTGTTCAGAGCCGCTGTATGCGCGAGCGTGTCGATCCCTTTCGCAAAACCGCTGACTATTGCGATCTCATGCCCTTTCAGGCCGGCAATCATCGCGGCAGTGACCTCCTCCGTATACGGAGAAGGGTGTCTTGTCCCGACGACTGCAAGCTTTTGCGGCATCGTCAGCAGTTCCGGATTTCCCTTTGCCGTCAGCAGAACCGGCGGTGCCGGTATGCTGCGCAGTTCTTCGGGGTAATACGGGCTGCTTATCGGCAGCAGCAGAATCCCGTGCGACTTGCAGTAATACACAATGCTGTCCGCTTCACTGAGCGTATGCCCCGCCATTTCTTTTACGGTACTCTGCGAAAGTCTGCGGAGCTTTCCTGCCTGCATGGCATCATACACGGCATCGGGCGGCTGCCCGTCACGGAGAAAGCGAAACAGTTCAGGATTGCCAGCACCGAACACCAGCGAAAGCCATACCCAGTAGCGCAGCAGTTCGGGCTGATCACAGAGCGTCTGCTGATCCATCATCTGCACACTCCTGTCTGTACCGGAAACCGGAACCGCACAAAAGCTGCTTCCGTATTCCCGGATCATCATTTCGGTTTATTTTCTTGCCATCTCCCAAAGAAACAGTCCGGCTGCCACAGCGGCATTCAGAGAATTGGAAGCGGGAGACATCGGAATTGTGAGCTTGCGGCTGCAAGCGGAACTGACGGTCTGCGGCAGTCCGCTGCCTTCATTGCCGATCAGTACGCACGCCCCGCCGGGAAACTCTCCCGCAAAAGGAAACGTACCGAGCAGACCGGCATCGCGGTCCACTACTGCGGCACAGGTCTGCACACCGGCATTTGCACAGTCTGAAAAGAACTGTTCCATATTCCGGATTCTGACAAGCGGCACACGGAACAGTGCGCCCATGCTGCTGCGAACTGTTTTCGGATTATACAGATCAACGCACTGGTAAAGATACAGCCCGTCTGTTCCGAGCGCCTCCGCAGTCCGGAGCACCGCACCGAGATTGGACGGATCCTGAACCTGATGCAGCAGCATACAGTAATCGCCCTGTTTCGGGCTCATTGTCCGTTCCGGAAGCATTTCCGCGACTGCAAACACACCCTGCGCATGTTCGGTATCCGAAATCTCCGCTGCAAGCGAATCGGACAAATACAGTGTCCTGACACCCGGTGCTGCGTGAGAAAAAGTCTCCCCGTACTGCTCCGCTGCATGTGCGGTCAGCAGCAGCGCCTGCACAGTCACGCCGGACTGCAGCGCATCCAGAACCAGTCTTGCACCCTCCATTGCAAACAGGCGCGTTTTTTCGCGATAATTCCGGCTTGTATTCAGATGCCGGAATGCAGAAACGGTTTTATGTTTCGTGCCGGTTTGCAGAAATTCGCCTGATTGCAGCATCATTCGCCGCTCCTTTCCATGCCGCCAAACAAACACAAACACGCTCTGACGGTTTCCGGGAGAGCGTGTTCGATGATATTCATTACAGAGCTGCCTTTGCCTTTTCGACAATTGCGGTGAAGCCAGCCGGATCATGAATGGCAATCTCGGAAAGCATCTTACGGTTGAGCGTGATGCCAGCCTTATTCACACCGTTCATGAACGTAGAATAGTTCATGCCGTTGAGCTTGCAGGCAGCAGAAATACGGGTAATCCACAGTCTGCGGAAAAAGCGCTTATTCTGCTTTCTGCCGATATATGCATACTGACCGGACTTCATGACAGCCTGCTTCGCCATCTTGAAGTGCTTGGATTTGCTGCCCCAATAACCCTTTGCGAGTCTCAGGACCTTATTTCTTCTCTTGCGCGTCATCATTGCGCCCTTAATACGAGCCATGTTCTTTATCCTCCGTAATCATAATCTCCGCGGCAATCCGCGGCAAACGTTCAGTTTCCGGTAATCCCTGTTTTTGCGGATTACTTATAGGGAACCATCTCGCGGATGGTCGGTGCATTCGCGACGCTTGCAACACCTGCATTTCTCGCAATGCGCTTTACCTTCTTGTCCTTCGAGACAAGACGATGACGCTTATAAGCGTGCTGGAACTTCACCTTTCCGCTGCCGGTGACCTGAAAGCGCTTCTTCGCACCGGAGTGTGTCTTCACTTTAATCTTCTTAACCTTTACGGCTGCCATGGATTCGTCCTCCTTGAATTTTCGTTATATATGAATGCGCTGCATCGCGGCAGCGCTGCATATCAGGTTTCCGGTTCTTCCGCTGCTGCCGGTGCCGGCTCTGCTGCCGCAGGAGCGGGCTTGGGCGCTTTTTTCTGCCCCTTATCCGGCTTTTCGGATTTCTGCTGCTTGGGTGACATGAACATCACGATTGCTCTGCCCTCCATTTTCGGCGGCTTATCGACCGATGCTATGTCGCCGACCTCATCGCGGTAGCGCATCAGCAGTTCCTCGCCGAGATGCGGGTGCGCGATGGCGCGCTTGCGGAACCGAACCGATACTTTGACCTTGTCGCCGCCCTGAAGAAACTTCTTTCCCTGTGCGACCTTGGTTTCAAAGTCATGAGTATCAATTGCGGAGAACATCCGGATCTCCTTAATTTCCACAATGCGCTGATTTTTCCGCGCTTCTTTTTCGCGTTTCTGCTGCTCGAAGCAATACTTGCCGTAGTCCATAATCCGGCAGACAGGCGGTGTTGCCTGCGGTGCGATCTTCACCAGATCCAGATTCTGATCGAAGGCGAGCTTTTGCGCGTCCTTTGCGGACATCACGCCTTTTTTCGAGTTATCGGCATCAATGACCAGCACCTCACGGTCACGGATTTCCTCATTGATTTGCAATTCCTGCTTGCTAATCGCCAAGCACCTCCTCAAGTTTTGCATCAAAAAGCGGCATACACTGCGAATGAATGAAAAAACGCAGAGAGTGCAGCGGGATTCCCTGTCTGCACTCTCTGCTTCACGTTCTATACCGCACAGTTACGCATAAATGCTGCTGTGTCTGAACCGATGAAATCAGATTACCGTTTTGCTTTCTGCGCTGACGGTGAGAACAGTCTGTTCCGCTTGCAATCCGTTCATTATTTTACCTGATTCTGTATCTTATGTCAAGAGAAAAGCTGCACTTTCGTCACCATGCACAAATCAGGCAGGAAACTCCATGATAATACCGGCAAGATATTTGAGCAGTGTCGTCAGGTCACTTGTCCTGATGCCGCTCTGACCGTCGCATTCCGCATTGATTCTGCCCTGATCGGTCACGCCGGAAGTTGTATCCTCTGCGACAACCCTTGCCAGCATAACCGCATCCAGAACATTGACCTCGCCGTTTTCATCAACATCGCCGGTCAGCTTTGAAACAGCGGGAGGCTCGGTCGTTGTCTCGGTCGTTGTGGTCGTATTCTGAATATCCGGTGCCGGAACCGCTGCAACAAAGTAATTCACAACGCTGACATCTGTCCCGTTGCTGCCGAGTGTCACGGTCTCGCCGGTTGTCAGCGATTTTTCAAAAACCTGATAGCTGACGGTATTGGAACTCGTTGCCCAGACATCGTGTTCTGTCCAGCCGCTGAGCCATTCCGGCGTAATGCCCTGCTCCAACGGCAGGCGCGTGTCAATCAGCACATATACCGAAATATAGCCGCCGGCAGTCAGCTCGGCGAGATTTCCGTTATAGCTCTTGGAATTACACGCTGGCTGCACGAATTCCGCGCCGATCAGTGCAGAATTCAGTGTCGTAACGGTAAAATCACGGTCGCCGTAAATCTTGCTGCCGGCTTTCAGATTCTTCTGAATGCTCCAGCTTTCCGCATTTTGCCTGTCATGCACCTGAAGTGCGGCAATCAGCTCGCCGGTATAGACCGGATCCTCAATCGGAACCTCCTGAAGCAGCGGAAGATTCACGATGTTTTTGCCCCAGTTTCCGTACCATGCATAGCCTGTTCTGCGCTCCTGACTGATTTCCGAGACATCATAATGGATTGAGCTGTCGCGGTCGGAGAACAGCGGAATCTGCTTGTCGATATCATAAAATCTCGCCCAGAGCGGATCGGCATTCGGATCCTGCACAACGACCTTGTCATCGCCCTGCGTCACGAATTTAATCCCGTAAAGCGTCACCTTTTTGAACCACTCAATTGCGGCATTGACACTCTGAATCAGATCGGCGCGGTTTGTTTCCTGCGCCTCTTTATAGAGGAACTGTATCACGCTGGCACTTTCGCTCGTACAGACGGACGGCAGCTCATAAGCGCGGGCGGCAGCGGGTGCAAGCGTATATTCGTCATGCTGCTGACACCATGCCGTCTTCACGCCGTTTACGGTAATCTGCATATTCAGAAGGCACTGAATTGCTTTTTCGAGCGAGGCGGAAGCTTTTGCGGAATAATCATCGTTTACCGTGGTGAAATCGCCGGTTTTGTCGCGCATCTCCTTCATAATCTGCATTACATGCACGTATGCGCCGTCATTGAGCGTGATATGCGCATGATAGGTTCCGGGCGTATTCATGCACTGCATATAGCCGCCGTTGCTGTACTGCATTTTGAACAGTGCTTCCACGCCGCGCATGGCAGCGTCATAGTATTTCTGCTGACCTGTCTGTGTATATGTGCGCATCAGGAAGCGAATCTGCGAGGTTGTCGCGTCGTTGTCGATTGTCGTGTGCGACCAGTCTCCGGTATGCTCAGTCGCCATGCCCTTCTGCCAGCCGCCCTCGGAAAGCTGATATTTCAGGCAGTCCTCTGCAACCTGAATTGCTTCACCCGTTCCGAACCAGTCTGCCGACTTTTTGAGATAAGTACTCCACGGATAGTCGGCTTCCGCAGCGGAGACAGTCATCGGCTTTACGGAGACAGGCAGCGTCAGATATGCGCCCGTTCCCTGCATCATCACTGCGGTGCAAAGCACTGCTGCAATGCCTTTTCGCAATCTCTGTTTCATATGATTTCCCCCGATACATTTTTTGAGAAGACATCTTCTCAAATTTATTATAACGAAACCCTCAGCCGCTGTCAATGTCATTTTGTCAGATTATCTATATTATTATTGCTGCCCCCGCAAAAACAGCAGTCATCTGCCCGCTGAAACTGCCGCAGAATACCGGGCTGCCGTCGTTCATAAAAGGTTCATAAAATCAATACAGTTTCTTTGATTGTATTTTGTTGACTTTTCCAAGTTTTTGTGGTACAATTGTATAGAAACTCATACTATGTATGATATCTTTGCGGAAAGGAGGCAGATCTGCCGTGGCAGTTACCGTTATCTCTGTCATTCTGCTGATCGGGTGCGTTCTGAACGGTGCCGTCGTTCTGGTAATCCTGATCAAGCAGCAGGACACTGCGCTGCGTGAATTTGCAGTGCTCGGTTTGTTCTGTTCGCTGCTTTGCCTGCTTTCCTACAATACAGGACTGACCACACCGGATTTTTATGCAAAGATTACTGCGCTCAAATTTGAATATCTCGGCAAGGTGTTCGTCAATCCGCTCCTGCTGCTGATGGTGCTCCGGTTCTATGAATCCAGAATCAGCCCGCTGATTCAGGGGCTGATTTTCAGCATACCGGTCACCGTTCTGGTCCTTGTCTTTACCTGCGAGCAGAACCGGCTGTATTATTCCGGGCTTTCGCTCTCCGAAGAGGGACTCCTGCAAATTCAGCCCGGTCCGTTCTATTACGTCTTTATGTGCTATAATACCATTCTTTCACTTACCTGCCTCGGCTTCTGCCTCTATCACCGCGCAGGGCTGCGAAAGCGGGAAAAGCAAAACAATTCCATTCTTCTCGCCGCCTGCCTGATTCCGTTCCTTTCGCTGCTGATCTACCTCGCCGGACTGTCTCACGGGTTCGATATCAGCAATATCGGAATCATGCTCAGTGCGCTGCTGATTTCATATTCCATCTTCCGCTACGGTCTGCTCAACAAAGAGGAAATGCTGCAAAGCATGACAACCGGTCTGATCTTTCTCGATAATGACAATCATCTGATCTATGCCAATCGTGCCGCAAAGCAGATGATTCCCCTTCTCGGCTCCCGCAATTCCTACACAATTGATTTCGGGCAGCTTTGCGAACCGGAATTTGCCGCCGTTGAAATCGGCGAAACATCCTATCAGCGTAAAATTACAGACTGGAGCAGCGGTGAGGGGCAGCACGGCAAGCTGCTGACCTTTGAAGATATCACAGAAATCCGCGCACGCCTGAACCTCGATGCCATGACAGGCCTGCTGAACCATGCAGCTTTTTATCCGATGCTCGATGAACTGATGGATAAAAGCAAACAAACGCACAGCCCGCTGACCGTTTCCATCGCGGATATCGACAGTTTCAAGAACATCAACGATACCTACGGTCATGCCAGCGGCGACAGGATTCTGATTACACTCTCGGATATTTTACAGGAAACATGCGGCAGTCTGGGCGATGTTTTCCGCTACGGCGGCGAAGAATTTGCCGTCATCTTCCAGTGCGATCTGAAAACTGCCGAACACACAATGCAAAGCGCACTGGAGAAATTCTCCTCAGAAAAATTTGAATTCATGACGCATCAGGTAACCTTCAGCTACGGAAGCGCACAGTATGACCGTTCGGAAAACTCTGTTATGCTCTTTGACAGAGCGGACCGGATTATGTATTCCCGCAAAAAAGCATTCCACGAGCGCGAGTATGCCGAGGCTGAAAAAACCAGAACCGGCAGCTGAATTTCAATCAACAGAAAGGAACATTTTCATGCTTGGATCCGATTACCGGGAACTGATTGTCCCGAAAACTGACAATGCCTTACAGAAAGCCGCCATTCTGATCGGCGGCTCTGCTGTCACGGCTGCTGCCGTCCTGCTCTCGCTGTTTTCAGGATATTTCCTGCTGCTGATTCTTGCAGCAGGAATCGGCTTCGGAACTTGGTTTCTCTGGACAAATAACCGGATCGAATATGAATACGTTATCTCTGAGGATGAACTGAATATCACAAAAATTCTGGCGCAGAGTCGGCGCAAGCCGATGATTGCAGTTTCCGTCAGGAAATTCACAGCCTTCGGAGCCCTGCGCGATGCCCCGCAGAGCAGCAGCAGTCAGACGCTGGTACTCGCGTGTTCCGCGCAGGATGAACACGCATATTACGCTGAGTTTGATCATGAAAAGCTTGGGCAGACCAGACTGATCTGGACTCCAAACGATGATATTCTGAAATACCTGTGCAAATATCTTCCGCGCAATCTTGAATTTCGCTGTTAAGGGGGCATAAAATATGCAGCTTGTTACACCGCTTGAAATGATGAAGCTTGAGGAACAGACGAACAGTGCAGGAATCAATTATGATACGATGATGGAAAACGCCGGCAGCGGACTTGCAAAGCATCTCGCTGAAATCGCTGTTGACAAAGTTTGCAGAACCATCGTATTTCTTTGCGGAAACGGCAATAATGCCGGCGACTGCTTTGTTGCGGCATCCATTCTCGCGGACAGTTTTTCGGTTATCGTCTGTATGATCAGCGGTGTTCCGAAAACACGGACTGCCTACACCAAATTCAAGCGCATGAAAAACGTCAGCATTCTGGAGGATCAGGAACAAATCCGTCAGGCTGTGCGGGAGCATCCGCTGATTGTGGACGGCATTTTCGGCATTGGCTTCCGCGGCTCGCTCAGCCCGTTTGTGCAGGAGCTGTTCGGAATCATTGACGCCGACCCGGAGAAATTCTGTATCGCCGTGGATATTCCCAGCGGCGGAAGCGGACTGAACGGCGCTGTTGTTCCCGGTACGCCGCACTGCGATGCAACCGTCACATTCGGCGCCGCAAAAATGGGACTTGTTCTGGCGCCGCTCTCCGAATACTGCGGTGCGATCTATCTCGTTGACATCGGCATCCCGGAAGAGGCTTTTGCACAGCTGAAATATCCGGTCAGGCGCATTACTGCGGAATATGTGCATTCGGAGCTTCCGCCCCGTCCTGCAAATGCACACAAAGGAATGTTCGGCAGGCTGTTCTGCGTTGCCGGCTCACGCAATATGCCCGGTGCAGCGATTCTTGCCTCAAAAGCGGCACTGCGCTGCGGCGTCGGGCTTTACTGTCTCGGCTCGGATCTTGATGTCTGCCGGCTGCTTGTATCACAGTCGCCGGAAGCGATGATGCAGCCGCTGCCGACAGATCAGGACGGAATGCTGACGCAGCAGGCAGTCCCGAAAATTCTCGAACACGGGCGAAAATCAAGCTGTGTACTGATCGGCTGCGGGCTTGGGCAGTCCGAAGCATTGAAGGAGGTTGTCTCCTCTCTGATTACGCATCTCGAATGCCCGATCATTTTGGATGCAGACGGTCTAAACGCAATTGCCTCCTGCATAGATATATTACATAAGGCGAAGGCACAAATTGTCCTGACCCCGCATCCGGGAGAAATGAGCCGGCTGCTTCACTGTTCCGTTGATGATATTCAGAAGGACAGAATCGCTGCGGCAAAGCGCTTTGCAAACCGTTTCCCGAATACCGTTGTTGTACTGAAAGGTGCGGGAACGGTCGTTGCAACCTCCAAACATGCTTGTATTAACACAACGGGGAATTCCGGCATGTCAAAGGGCGGAAGCGGAGACATTCTTGCGGGCATGATTGCAAGCCTGACAGCACAGGGCATTGAGCCGGAAGTATCCGCACAGATCAGTGTCTATTTGCACGGACTTGCCGGTGACTGTGCCGCCGCTGAATTCTCCAGACGGGCAATGCTGCCTTCGGATATGATTCAGCAATTCCCGCTCCTGTTCGCAGAATACGAATAAAAAAGAATGAGGGCATTCCTCAGAAATAATCGGTTGTCAAAAAGTCAAAAACCAGATATCGGAGGCTTTGATATGAGACCGAATGTATTTCTGAAGAATGCCCTCGCGGTTCTGATTCCGGCGGGGCTGCTGCTGACAGGCTGTACGGCGGCTGAAAAAGAAACCGCTTTTTCGCCGCATCTCACGGATTCGTACACCGTTCAGGCAGAGATGACCTACACAGACGGCGGAACCGCCTCGCTGAAACTGACGCGCACACAGGCGGAGCAGTGGGAGGCAGAATTTTCCGAACCGGCTTCTCTGTCAGGCATGGTTCTCAGCTTTGACGGGAATGCTGTCAGTGCAAGCTACAAGGGACTGGCGTTTACGGTTCCGAAATCCGCACTCCCGGCGAAAAACATGCTCGTTATGGTGACGGAAATCATGGACGCGGTCGGTTCGCAGAAAGAAATTCCCTGCAAGAAACAGGACGACGGCACATGGACCGGAAGCGGCGACTGCTCCGGCGGCAGTTATACGGTAACCTTCTCCGGCAGCGGCGAACCGGTTGCGCTGGAGATTCCCTCGCAGCCGCTGTATATTCAGTTCACGGAATATGCCGCATGTACCGTTACAGAGCCTGCATCCGATACGGAATCCGCACAAACCGAAACTACAACCTCCGCAGCAGATACGACAAAAGAGGGTACGTCGCAATGACGTACCCTCTTCCTTGTTATGCGGTTTTCACTGTAAATGTTCAGTGATTACTCCTGGTTGCCCAGATCGCTGTACTTGACGATACCTGCCAGATACTTCAGAAGCTTGGTCAGGTCATCGGTCTTAACTTTGCCGTCGTACTCAACGTCAGCATTCAGTTTGCCCTGTTCCGTAACACCGCACTTCGTGTCTTCAGCAGCAACACGAGCGAGGAGAACAGCATCAAGAACAGTAACACGCTCTTCCACAGTAGACTCGGTGGAGCAGTCGACGTTACCCCAATCGACTTCGTCATCTTCGTGATGGGGATTACTCCCGGCATCAGCAGCCTCATCCTGGAGGAAGGAGACCATCCATGCCAGCGGAGCGTTCCAGTTAATGGTAACCTCGTTGGTGGACCATGCTTCGATGGAGTCAACATAGCATCTCTCGGAAGGAACGTCGTCTCCGCCCGGCTCGAAGCCAAGTGCGCGGACGTACGGATCCTGGAGGCCTGCATTCGGACCGCCGGACAGAACGCCGTCCGGAGCCATCGGCAGGGTCTTGTCGAGCTCATAAGACCAATATCTGTGGTGCGGGTTCTTCAGAGTGTACTTGCCGTAGCCGGAGACAAAGGAGAATGCGAGCGGGTTGTTACCGAGCAGGTAGTCCATACCGGTAACGATGCCGTCCATGTACTTGGTGTCGTTGGTGATGTCATAAGCGTAAGCCAGAACGACCAGGTTGTTGATAACCATGGAGTTGGAGCCCCACTCATAACCGTGAATGGTGATGGTGTCGGGCAGGTTGTTCGGATCCTTGTAGCCCGGACCGTCGTACTTGTACGGAATGCCGTAGCCCTGTTCAGCCTCTGTCTTGATGTAATCATCAGCAGCATCCTTAACGGAAGCTTCCAGAGTCTTAACATCAGCGGAATCGAGGTACTTCTTGTTCAGCAGGAGAGAAATGGAACCTGCGGAAGCAGTGTTGCCCCAGTTGAATGTGGTGTAGGAGCCATCGCCGGTAGCGTTCTCACCGCCGGTGATTCTGGTGGTAACCTGGTAAACCTTTGCGTAGTCGTTGCCTTCCAGCTCAGACTTGTAGGTGGAAGCATCAGAGGTCTTGCCGAGAGCGTTTGCGGTTACGAACAGCTCGCAGGCTGCCCAGTAAGCGTCGTCTCTTACTTCGTTATCGCCGTAAGGTCCGCCGCCCTTTGCCTGATACATCGGAGCGTAGAGGGACTTTTCATTGGTTTCCTCATCGGCAGCTGCCTTGTACCAGTGCTGCTTGTAAGCTGCATAGGAAGTCTTAGCTGCCTCGTAGTAATCAGCTGCTTTATCAGCATCATACGGTTCGAGAAGTCTTGCACACTGTGCGCAGCATGCAACATAGTTCAGAGTTGCAGCGAGTGTAGGCGGCTTCACGATACGCTCGGTCTTCCACTCGGTCTCATAGTCCCACGGTCTGGTTGCAAGACCGGTCCACTTGTGGTCGTGGAGCTTGTGGTAAACAAGGCCAGCATACTTGCTGTAGTAAGAAATCGAGCTGTCAACAACCATCTGGCTCATGAAGTCGATTTCGTACATGCACTCGTCGATGACATCCGGAATTCCGTTGCTGCCTTCCGGAATCAGCATGGTATCGGTATTGCCGTCAGCAAACTTTGCCTTGCCTTCATCGGTCTGGATTGCTCTCTCATACATGTTGAGGAGTGTCCAAACGGAGATACCGCCGTTAACAACGTATTTACCGTGGTCACCGGCATCGTACCAGCCGCCGTTTGCGGTGATCTGACCTGCGGAATATTCCGTGGTTGCCTCTTCCGGCTTCAGATACTCATTCTTCCAGATTTTCTGGACATAAGCTGTATCTTTCTTGTGGCCGCCCTCGTGTGCCAGTCCGGATTTGCTGCCGGATGTGATATAAGCTTCCTTGATATCAATACCGGAACGGTTCTGATAGAAGTAGTTCAGAGCGTTCTTCAGCATGTCGTGGCTGGAATCGGAATAGATGTTGTCGCCGATGTAGAAATCGAAGGATCTCCAATCCTCACCGTCGATCTGGAGATAATACTCGCCCGGTGTGGTGTAGTCGGAGAAGTCGATCTTCGCAACAGTATCGTGGGAATCCTGATCGTAGAATGCCTTGCCGGTGGTGCCTTCCTTTGCAACGCCGCCGCCCTTCTTCATCAGTTTCCACTTGTAGGTGGAGCCTTCCTTCAGGTCGATTGTCTTTGCACCGTGCATGATGTCGCCCTTGTTATCGCCGAGGGTTGCAATCTTTGCAAGGTTGGAGTAGTAACCGATCTGGTTGACGGAGATGAAGTTGTCAAAGTCAGCGCTGTAGGTACGGCTGATAGCGCCGTAGTGCTCATTCGGATCAGCGTCGCAGTTAGAGCAAGTCATACATTCAATCGACATGTTGTCGAAGAAGATCTCGTCACCCTTCCGTGCGTTTCCGCCGTAGCCGTTGTGATCCTCTGCATAGTGGAATGCCCACTCAACGCCTTCGAGTTTCTCAGTCGGAATAAAGGTACCGGACCATGTCTGATAGGTTGTGGAAAGCTCAACAGCCTTGCCCCAGCCCATGTCGCCGCCGCCCATGTGCGGTCCCATGACGAAGCCTTCCGGCTTCAGGTCGAAGTACTCTTTCTTACCGTCGGTAGAACCGATCTTGGAGCAGAGCTCCATGCCGTTTCTGTTAGACTTTGCCTGGAAACTGACCTTGTACTCGTGACCCTTCTCGAAGTTCAGATTTCTGTATCTGAACTGAAGGTCCCACTTGGAGCTCTCAGCGCCCAGCGGCTCGATGACCGTGATGTGGAATTCCTTGTCAATCTTGAACTCCTGCTTTGCAGGGCTCGATTCACAAGTGTGCCAGGGAAGTGCCTTGTAGTCAAATGTGGTTTCACCCAGCACCTGACCCGCCGAAGCGGTCATCGGCACAAAGCTGGCAAGTGTCGGTGCGAAAGTCGTGACAGCAACGAGGCTGGCGACAATCGCTTTTGCTCTTTTGTGCATAAAAAATACCCTCCCGTTTTTTTATTATATAACCGGAGCCAGTACGAGCTCCGCTTATATCCGTGCATTTCATATAGTATATCCCCTCTTGAAAGAGACGTCCGCTCCCGTGCAGCGGCCGTTTTTCATCTTGTTTATACTATATGTATTTTTTTATCGAGATTCTACACCTGACAGGGCGCAGATTCTCACTGATTACATTATAATACAACTTTCATCTCTTGTAAAGGGCTTTTTGAAACTTTGGAGGAACTGTAAAATCTGTTATGAATTTTTTGTGCATAATTTCCAAATTCAAGAAAGTAATCCACACTGCCCGGTTTTTCGTTTAATCCGGAATGTAAAATTATTTTTCTGAATTTGACCGGTGATAATACACGCAGTTGTGGAATGATGCATCGGGGGCGGATTCGCCGGAAAAGTTTCTGTTTTATTTTTGCAAAGTGCGGAATTCGCTCTTGACAAGGTCGGATAAATATGGTATAATCACTTTGTCGCGTTAAAGCTGTGACGTTTCAAAGCGTCAAACTGCATCACGGACAGATCAATCAAACGGAGGCACTTTTATATGTCAAAAGCCCAAATCATCACGACGGTTGTCGTAGCGATCTATGCGGTCGTTATGGTTTCAATCGGCATCATCACCTCAAAGAAAACAAAAAGCGTAAACGACTTTGTGTTCGGAGGCAATAAAATCGGTCCGTGGATGACCGCTTTCGCTTTCGGCACTGCCTATTTTTCCGCCGTCGTGTTCATCGGCTACGCGGGGCAGTTCGGCTGGGGATACGGCATCTCCGCTGCATGGATCGGCGTCGGCAATGCATTGATCGGTGCAACGCTCGCATGGGCTGTGCTCGGCAAGCGCACCCGCCTGATGACCAAGCATCTCGATGCAAAAACAATGCCGGACTTCTTTATGAAGCGCTACGGCAGCCCCGCGCTGAAAACAGCCGCTGCCCTGATCGTTTTCCTCTTTATGATTCCCTATACCGCCTCTGTTTACAACGGCTTGTCCCGTCTGTTCGCAATGGCATTCGACCTGAAATCGGCACATGCATATGAATATGTCATGATCGCAATGGCAGTCCTGAGCGCGATTTATGTTGTGCTCGGCGGCTACTCCGCAACAGCCGTCAACGACTTCATTCAGGGCATGATTATGCTGATCGGCATCAGTGCGGTTGTGGTCTGCGTTCTGAATCACAACGGCGGTCTGTTCGATTCCATCCACCTGCTCGAAACCGTTGAGGATGCAAATGTCAAAAAGGGTCAGCTCGCAAGCATCTTCGGTCCGGACCCGATCAACCTTTTCGGTGTAGTCATCCTGACCTCGCTCGGCACATGGGGACTCCCGCAGATGACACACAAGTTCTACGCAATCCGCGACGAAAAGGACATCAAGCGCGGCATGATTATCTCGACCGTCTTCTGCCTGATCGTCTCCGGCGGCTGCTATCTGCTCGGCGGATTCACCCGTCTCTTTAACACGCTGAATCCGGAGGGAGACGGCGACAAGAGCGTGATCTCGATTATCAACAAAAAGCCGGAATTCGATGCAATGGTTCCGAATATGCTTCAGTCCGCACTCCCGGCAATCCTGATCGGTCTGGTTGTCGTTCTGGTGCTCAGTGCATCGCTCTCGACGCTATCCGCACTGGTTCTCACCTCCTCCACAACACTGACGCACGACCTCATCCGTCCTGCATCCAAAGGCAAAATGAATGAGAAGAAGGAATTCATTACCATGCGTATTCTGATTCTGTTCTTCCTGCTGATTTCGGTTCTCATCGCCATGAACAAAAATGCAACCATTACCACACTGATGAGCTATTCCTGGGGTGCACTGTCCGGCTCCTTCCTCGGACCGTTCCTCTGGGGTCTTTACAGCAAAAAGGTCAGCAAGCCTGCTGTCTGGATCAGCTTTGCACTCGGCGTCATCACGACTTCGGCGCATATGTGCATCTTCTCCTTCTTCCCGGAGCATTTTGAAAGCCTGATTAACTGGGCAAAGAAACAGCCTTTGAATCTCGCCTCTCCGATCAATGCCGGCGCGATTCTGATGATTCTCTCGATTGTTCTTGTCCCGCTGATTTCACTCTTTACCAAATCCTGCGACAAGGAAACAGTAGACAATGCATTTTCGGCATATGACAAACAGCCCGAAGCAAAGAAAGCCTGAATAACATCAGCAAGCCCCCGCAGCTGTGAAACTGCGGGGGCTCAGTTTGGCAGGAAAACCACCGGCTGAGCCGGTGGTTTTCCTGCCGATAACTGAACCCGGCTGAGCATCGCTGCCCCGCCGGGTTCTTCTCATGATACCTGTTCGCCTTTATCATCTGAACCGGACTGCGCGTTCTGCGCGCTGCCGTCCGGTGCATCCTGATCAAACACAGGAACGTCGATCGTCGCGCCGTTCTGCGCCTGAGACTTGGCAGCAGCCGCAGCCAGCTTCGCAGCCTCTTTCTTCGCTGCTTCTTCCGCCCGGCGGCTCTCAACTGTCAGCTCACCGCTCATAATTTGCAGGAATTCCTTTTCATTGACGCGCTCATATTCAAGCAGGAATTCACTCAGGCGGTTGTGCTCATCGCGATGCTCGCGGAGAATCTGGAGTGCGCGCTCATAGCCGTCCTCAACAATTCTGCGCACTTCCGCGTCGATTCTAGCCGCAACCTCCTCGGAATAATCGCGGACATGACCGTAATCTCTGCCGATAAACACCTCATCGCTGTCGGAGCCGTAGGCAACCGGACCCAATTCATCGGAAAGACCCCAGCGCGTCACCATGTTCTTGGCAAGCTTGGTTGCTCGCTCGATATCATTGGAAGCACCGGTGCAGATATCGTCGAGCGCAACCGCTTCGCCGGCTCTTCCGCCCATCATCATGACAATTGTTTCGAGCAGCTTGGTTCTGGTCATGTGGCTGTCCTCGGTATCCGGACGTGTCCATGTCATACCGGCAGCCATACCGCGCGGAATGACGCTGACCTGCTGCACGCGGTCCTGCGTTTCAAGATGATATGCCGCAACGGCATGACCCGCCTCATGGAACGCGGTAATCCGCTTGTCGCGTGCCGTCGGCACATGCGATTTCTTTTCCGGACCGGCAAGAACCTTCATCGTCGCTTCCTCAATATCGGAATTGATAATCGCTTTCCGGTTTGCTCTTGCGGCAAGAATTGCCGCCTCATTCAGCAGGTTTTCGAGATCGGCGCCGGTAAAGCCCTGGGTATCCTTCGCAATTTCATGGAAATCAACATCCGGACCGATCGGCTTTTTCCCCTTGTGAACCTTGAGGATTTCCTCTCTGCCCTTGACATCGGGGTAATTAACCGTAATCTGACGGTCAAAGCGTCCCGGACGCAGCAGTGCCGGGTCGAGAATATCGCGGCGGTTGGTTGCCGCAATGACGATGACGCTTTCCTTGTCGGTAAAGCCGTCCATTTCCACAAGCAGCTGGTTCAAAGTCTGCTCGCGCTCGTCGTGGCCGCCGCCGAGACCGGATCCTCTGTGTCTGCCGACCGCATCAATTTCGTCGATGAACACAATTGAAGGGGCATGCTTTTTCGCCTGCTCGAACAAATCTCTCACACGGCTGGCGCCGACGCCGACAAACATCTCGACGAAGTCGGAGCCGGAGATCGGGAAGAACGGAACACCGGCTTCTCCCGCGACGGCTCTTGCAAGCAAAGTTTTACCGGTTCCGGGAGGTCCCAGCAGCAGAATGCCGCGGGGGATTCTCGCACCGATATCCTCAAATTTCTTCGGGTTTTTCAGGAAATCGACGATTTCCGCCATTTCCGCTTTTTCCTCGTCTGCGCCGGCAACATCGGCAAACATTGCCTTTTTGGCGCTTCCGGTTGCCGCCTTGATATTCGCCTTGCCGAAGGAGTTGAGCTTGCCGCCGCCGTTCGCCTGCCGGAACATGACGACAAAGAGTACAATTGCCATAATCATCAGAATGGCAGTCGGCACGACCGTCAGCAGCCACGAATTGTCCGTAACCTTGAAATAGTCCTGCGTCAGCTGTTCTTCCGGATTCTTTTTGTTGTACTCGTCGCGGTAATCCTTCACATCATCAAGGAAAATGCCCACATTCGGCACCTCATAGGTCTGCCACTTGGAATTTCCCTTTTCCTTGTATTTCAGTTCTCCGCTTCCGAGATCCAATGTATACTCCGTGATCTCGTAGTTATCGAATTTTTTCATGATGTCCGAATACTGTGTCTTATGCTGACCGCCCGCAAGAGACGGCAGCAGCACCCAGATCGCGATGATAAACAGTCCCGCGATAATGAGATAAGTCAGTACTCCGCGATTTTTGCCCAAGTATCATTCACTCCTTCGTCTGATGTTTCTGTTTGATTCTTCTCCGGCTGTCCGGCACTTTCCGGCAGTTCTGCGCCTGTTTTCAGGACGAGAACCCTGCGCGTTCCGGCACTCGGCCTCACACGCGCGGCAATGCCGACCTTTTCGCAGTAAATACAGCCGAGATCATCATAAAGCGCATAAAGCGACTGCCGCTCCGGAACCGGAACAAGTGCCTGCACCTGTTTGCGCAGTTCCGTGTCAAAATCACGCCCCGGAAGCCGGATCCGGTCTCTGCCGCAGATACGGCGGAAAACAAGCCGTCCCCTTATCATATCAAAATCGAGCGTAGACTTTGTGTCGCTTCTGTGAAGATTTCGTGATAATGCATCTGTTTCGTACAATTCCGCGATGCAGAATCTGTCCGGAAACAGATTATTTTTCCCGATCTGCAGCGGCAGCGCCGGCAAATCGGACACAGTTCTGCCGATATACAGGATGCCCCGTTCCGCCTGCGCATAAACATCGGAAGAAAGGCTGATTTTCCCCTTTCCCGCTTCCGTCAGCGCATCCACGGCGCAGAGCTTTCCGTAATCCGGGTCAATATGCTGTGCATGACAAAGCATCTCCGTTTCCGCAATCATCCGGAGATACACCCGCATCCGCACAGGTTTCGGATACTGCATCAATCCCCGCATCCCGCCGCTGACGGGATTTTTACAGGTATTATACGCACTGTCCGCAAGCTGCGAAAGCAGCGCCTCATCTTCGGAGAGCAGCTCCGCACACCGGCTGACATGCTGCACGGCGGCAGGATTTTCCTGCTTCAGCAGCGGAATGATCCGATGCCGGATCCGGTTCCGGCTGCTCAGCAGCTCCGCGTTGGTGCTGTCCTCCAGAAACGGCTGATTTTTTTCCTGCAAATACGCAAGAATTATCTCCTTCTCCGCATTGAGCAGCGGACGGATGATTCTGCCGTCCGGTGAGCGCGGCGGAATTCCGCAGAGCCCGCGCATCCCGCTTCCGCGAATCAGATGAAACAGCACGGTTTCCGCATTGTCGCCCGCATGGTGCGCCGTTGCAATCTCTCCCTCCGGCGCAGCTTCATACAGTGCTGCATAGCGCAGTTTTCTGGCGGCTGTCTCCAGCGAGAGCTTCTCCGCCGCCGCATATGCCGGCGCATCAACCCGCATCAGGCGGAACGGTATCCCGTACCGTTTGCAGAGGTCTTCGCAGAATGCGGCGTCACGGTCTGCCTCCTGTCCGCGGATGCCGTGGTGAACATGCACAGCTCGCAGAGAAAACCCAAGCTCCTCCTGCATTTCATGCAGACAGAGCAGCAGCGCCGTGCTGTCTGCGCCGCCGGAAAGCGCTGCGGTAACCTGCGCAGTCCGCGGCACACCCGCGCCGCTTCGGATTACTGTTTTCAGAATTTCAGATGCGCTCATTCCGGCGGAGCCTCACTGCGCTCCGGCGAAGAAAAGCGCGTATACTGCGCGTCCCAGATCAGCTTGATCTTTGCAGTCTCGCCGTGACGGTTTTTCGCGACGATGCACTCCGTAATATTCGGCGCTTCGGATTTTTCCCGGTTGTAGTAGTAGTCATTATACAGGAACATGATGATATCCGCATCCTGCTCAATCGAGCCGGATTCACGGAGGTCAGACATCATCGGGCGCTTATCCGGTCTGCTCTCAACACCGCGGTTGAGCTGTGAGAGCAGAAGCACAGGAACATTCAGTTCCTTTGCCATCAGCTTGAGATTTCTCGTGATATCCGAGATCACCAGCACACGGTTTTCCGATTTCAGCGGCGCATCCATCAGCTGCAAATAGTCGATCACAACCATGCCGAGATTTTTGATGCGTCTCAGCTGCGCCTTCATCTTCGAGACCGTAATGCCGGTCGATTCCGAGAGATAGATATTCATGGAGGACAGCACATCCGCGCTCTGGGCGATTCTGCCCCACTCCTTCGGGTCGAGCCTGCCGGTCCGCAGCTTATGCGAATCGACCAGCGCCTCTGTGGAGAGCATACGGGAGACAAGCTGCTCCATGCTCATTTCGAGCGAATAAATCGCAACGGTGCGCTTTGAGCGCCGCGTCACATTTGTTGCGAGATTCAGTGCAAAGGAGGTCTTGCCCATGCCCGGACGGGCTGCCAGAATCACAAGGTCGGAATTGGTCATGCCGCCGGTGACGGCGTCCAGCTCCGGAAAGCCGGTTTTTGCGCCGAGATATTTTTCTCTGTCCGGTCCGGAGAGCTCACCGAGATGATGATAGGTGTCCACTACGACATCCTCAATCGGAATCAGCCCGCGGACATCGCGTCCCTGCCGGATATCGTAAATCCGCTGCTCGGCAGAATCCAGAAGATTCTGTGAGGTTTCCGTTCCGCTCTCAATCTCTTTGAGCATATCTCTGGCAACCGTTGCCAGCGAGCGGGCGGTGTATTTATCCGCAAGAATCCTGCAATAGCTGTCAATATTGCCCGCAGACGGCACACTCTCGGCGAGTGCGGTCAGATAACGCTTGCCCTCCGCCGAATTCTCGAAAATCCCGCTGCGCACCGCCTCGTTCAGAATGACGATGATATCCATTTTCTCGGCGTTTGAACCGGAATACATCCGCACCATAAGCTGAAACAGTTCCCGGTGCTGCTCCTGATAAAACGCTTCCGGTCTGATATATTCCATAGCGGTCGCGATTGTTTCCGGCGCAATCAGAATTGAGCCGAGAACAGACTGCTCCGCTTCGATGCTGTGCGGGAGACTGCCGGAAAAGCCGTCTGACGGAAGTGCAAATTCCTCAGGCATTGTCCGGTACCACGGATACGGTAAACTGCGCGGTAATACCGGCATAAAGCTTTGCTTCCGCGGTATAGTCCCCGGCATTCTTCATTTCGCTGCCGGTGCTCAGTTTACGCTTGTCAACCGCAAAGCCGAACTGCTCTGAAATTGCGTCGGCGACATTGCCGAGCGTTACGGCGCCGAAGAGTTTTCCGCCCTGCCCTGCCTTCGCCTTGACCACAACGGTTTTGCCGCTGATTTTTGCTGCCTGCGTCTCCGCCTCCTGCTTCGCGACATCAATCTTGTGCTGCTCCGAGGCTTTCTGCCCCTCCAGCTTGTTGATATTTGCGGCGGTTGCTTCTGCGGCAAGACCCTTTCCGATCAGGAAATTGCGGGCATAGCCGTCCGAAACATTCTTAATCTCGCCTTTTTTGCCGGTGCCTTTCACATCCTGCAATAAAATGACCTTCATATACTTTCATCCTTTCTGTGCGGTGTCCTGCGCGGCTGACTGCTGTGCGGCGTTGATCTGTGCCTCTGTTTCGTAGAGCACTTCAATCAGCAGGGAGCGCAGCTGCTCCACGGTGCAGTCCTTTCGCTGCGTTGCCGCCATAATCTGATGGCCGCCGCCGCCGAGCCGCTCCATAATAACCTGCACATTCATTTTTCCGAGTGAACGCGCGGAAATGCACGACTGTCCGTTTGAGGGATAAACCACAAACGAAGCCGCTACACCCTCCACGCCCAGCAGTTCATCTGCTGCCTGCGATGCGATAATCCGGATATCCGGCAGCTCTTCCGTTTCCGTTGCAATGGCAAATCTGCCGTGCAGCTCTGCCTCGGAAACCAGTCTGGAACGGTAACGGTATGCATCGAGCGATTCCGCAAACAGCGTCTTCACGGCAATCGGGTCGGCGCCTCGCTCTCGCAGAAACGCCGCAACCTCAAACGTATGAACGCCTGTCTGCATAATAAAATTCTTGGTGTCGAGCATAATGCCGGCGAGCAGCGCCTCAGCACAGAACTGCGGCATCTGATCGCGGAAATCAAGGAACTGGATCATACCGGTTACCAGCTCCGCCGCCGAAGACGCATAGGGGTCATGCAGCTTCAGCGTGGTATTGTCCAGATAATTGACCATCTGTCTGTGGTGGTCGATGACAACTACATGCCTTGCCCTCCGGTACAGCTCTGCATCCTCCACAATATCCTTGCTGAAGGTATCGACAATTACAAGCAGATCGGTGTCGGTAAGCTGACTTCTTGCAGCATCCGGAGAGATCATGCAGCCGGGCATCTCCGCCTCAATCCGGTCTGTCAGGAGACTTGCCATTGTACTTTCCGTCCGGATCACGATATTGTACGGAATTCCGGTCTGCTCTGCGATAAACGCAATGCCGACCGCCGCGCCGACCGCATCCAGATCGCTTGCGCGGTGACCCATAATGTAGACATGGCTGCACCGCATCATCAGCTTGTGCAGGTCACGGGCAACCGCACGGTTCTTTGCCTTGTTCTTATGCTCAATTCCTTTTGAAACGCCGCCGTAGAACGTAAAGCCGGAATCGGTCTTGATTGCCGCCTGATCGCCGCCTCTGCCCAGTGCCATATCCAGCGACTGCTGCGCATAGCGCTCATTCTGTGCAATGGTCAGACCGTTTCTGCCGACACCGATTGAAAGCGTCAGGCTGCTTCTGCCCTTGACCAGAATTTTTCTTGCCTCATCCAGCAGCGGGAAATGCGCACGCTCCATTTCGATGCAGTAGCGCACCTCCGTAACAATCATGAAGCGGTCATCATCAAGATGACAGAATACGCTCTCGGTACCTTCCAGCAGCTTATCGAACAGCGTTTCCAGCGAGGCGAGCACGAGTGCGCGCTCGCTCTGCCGCGTTCCGTTGAAGAGATCCTCAAAATTATCGACAACGATCATCAGCACGCACGGTCTTGAATCCATATAGGTCCGCCGCAGCGCTGCATAATTTGTGATATCCTCAAAGCAGTACAGCATCGCGTGTCCGGTTTTCCGCTCATAATCCGTGCGGGAAACAAGATAGTGACGGTCGTAGAATTCAATCTCCACGGTTTCGCCGTCATCGACCGCATCCGGACGGAGCGGTATGATGCCCGAAAGCGGCATTCCGAAGAAATCGCTTCCCTGCGGCACAAAATCCGCAAAGCACTCATTATACCAGAGAACCTCAAAGCGCTGATTCAGAATCACCAGCGGAACCGGCATATGCTCCGGTGCAGATTCCATCGTGCGCTCCAGCAGCGTATTCATTCTTGCGACATACCGGATCGTATTCTGACGCATTTTCATCAGTTCGCCTGCAAACCAGAACAGCGACGCAAGAAACAGCAGCACAATCAGCCAGAACAGTGCGCTCTTCCAGTGCGATGCTGCCAGAATAATTGCAACCAGGCACGAAAAACCCAGCAGCGCAACAGAGCAGAACAGTCTCCACAGCTGCTTTCTCTGCATTTCTCCTCACCTGCCTTTTTATCCTTCGGAGATTCAGACCTCCATAATAATCGGAAGGATCATCGGGGAACGCTTTGTTGTCCCGAAAATATAATCGGACAGCACATCCCGCATTTTCCCTTTGAGTCCGTTCCAGTCCCGCAGCTCATACGGTGCGCAGTTTTCCAGCGCATCGCTGAGCCTGCTGCGTGCTTCTTCCATCAGTGCCTCGGATTCGCGCACATAGACAAAACCTCTGGAAATCAGCTCCGGACCGGAAACAATGATATTGTCCGCCCGGTTGATGCCCAGTACAATGATAATCAGACCGTCCTGCGCAAGATGTTTTCTGTCACGCAGCACAATCGAGCCGACATCTCCGACGCCCAGACCGTCCACAAGCACTCTGCCCGCAGGCGCCTGACCGGTTATCTTCAGCTCCAGCCCGTTTGTTTCGATGATATCACCGATCTGCCCGATCAGGATATGATCGCGCTGCATTCCGATCTCCGCCGCAAGCTCGGCATGTTTTTTCAGGTGCTTATACTCGCCGTGAACCGGAATAAAGAACTTCGGCTTTGTCAGTGCGAGCATCAGCTTCAGCTCCTCCTGACAGGCGTGACCGGAAACATGCACCTCATACATTCTTTCATACACAACATGTGCGCCGGACTTCATCAGTTCATTGACCACGCGGGTCACATACTTTTCATTGCCCGGAATCGGCGTTGCAGAGATGATGATAAAATCCTGCGGCGTAATATTGACCTTTTTGTGGTCGCCCATCGCCATGCGGGTCAGTGCGGACATCGGTTCACCCTGACTGCCCGTCGTAATCAGTACAATCTTATCTGCGGAATAGCGGTTCATCAGCTCGATGTCAATGATTGTGCCGTCTTTCACATCCAGATAGCCGAGCTCGCGTGCAATGGAAATGACATTGATCATACTTCTGCCGAAGACGGCAACCTTTCTGCCGTTCTCCTCCGCGCAGTCGATGATCTGCTGAATTCTGTGAATATTGGAGGAAAATGTTGCAATGATGATGCGCTTGCCCTCTGCGGCGGCAAAAAGCTTATCGAAGGATTCTCCGACCTTCCGCTCCGTCGGCGTATAACCCGGCCGTTCGGCATTTGTGGAATCCGCCATCAGTGCGAGAACGCCCTTACTGCCAAGCTCGCCGAAGCGTCCCAAGTCAATGATTCCGCCGTCAATCGGGGAATAATCGACCTTGAAATCGCCTGTATGCACCAGCACGCCGGCAGGCGTATGAATTGCAAGCCCGACGGAATCCGGAATCGAATGGTTGACATGAATCAGCTCAACGCCCATGCAGCCCATACGAATCGTTTTCCGCGGCTGAACGACATTCAGCTCGACCTTTCCGATCAGCTGATGCTCCTTGAGCTTTGCCTCAACGAGTGCGAGCGTCAGTCTTGTGCCGTAAACCGGCGTATTGACTTTTTTCAGCAAATAGGCAAGCCCGCCGATATGGTCCTCATGTCCGTGAGTCAGGACAATGCCTCGCAGGCGGTCTGCATTCTGCTCCACATAAGAAAAATCCGGAATGACCAGATCGACGCCGAACATCTCCGCATCCGGGAATGCAAGGCCGCAGTCAATGATGAACATGTCGTTTGCGCATTCGATCACAGTCATGTTCTTGCCGATCTCGCCGAGCCCGCCCAGCGGAATAATGCGCACCGGTGTTTTCGCACGGAGCTCCTTCTGTGCCTTCTGCATCTGCACATTTGCCTGTCTCTTCTGCGGCGGAGCGCTGCCCTCTGCACTGATGTGTTTTGCGACTGCGGGCAATTTTGTTTCTGCCGCCTTCCGCTCCCGTTTTTCCAGCTTTTCGCTGACAATCTCCGTCGGCAGAATTTTTCTGCCGATTGCGGCAAGCGGAATTCCGTTTCTCCGCGGTTTTCCCTTACCGGAAAGCTTCGGAACCGGTCTGTTTGAATTTCTGTTCAAATGTTATCCTCTCTTTCTGTGCATCCCCCGCCGGAACGCACTTGTGATTTTCCATACAGATTCAGTATACGCGAAATGGCAGAAAAAGTCAAGTTCTTTTTGCATTCCGTTCGTTTTTTCGGAATCTCAGGCAAAAACCGTGTCGATTCTCTGCCGTTTTTGCAGATAATTGACACTGCGGCATGCAGCACGCTCTCCCGTGCAAAAAGCAGGCCCCGCAGAGTACAGCAAAAGCCATACGCTGCGGGGATTCCGGATTACACTTCCGGTTTTCTTGCGTTTGCAAGCATCAGCTTGACGCGGTTTTCCTGGTTTACCCGTGTTGCGCCGGGGTCATAGTCAATTGCCGTGATATTGGCATTGGGGTAGGCGTTCTTAATCACGCGCATCATTCCCTTGGCAACAATATGATTCGGCAGACAGCCGAACGGCTGCGTGCAGATAATGTTCTCGGTTCCGGTCTCGGCAAGTGCCGCCATTTCTGCGGTAATGAGCCAGCCCTCGCCCATATTGACACCCTGACTGGAATATTTGTCCGCACAGCGGCGCAGATGCTCGAAGTCATGCGGCGGATCGAATACGCCGTGCTTCCTGACAGCCTTGATCTGCTGCTTCTGCATGGCGTAGATCGCCTTGTAGCCGATGCTGTTGTAAAGCACCTGTTTGCTGATAAAATGATAGAGCTTTCCCTCGATTCCGGTGCTGGATGCACAGTACATGACAA
This sequence comes from Oscillospiraceae bacterium, assembly GCA_017518255.1. Taxonomy (GTDB): domain Bacteria; phylum Bacillota; class Clostridia; order Oscillospirales; family Ruminococcaceae; genus Firm-04. The sequence continues at coordinate 27,093 of JAFWVK010000083.1, read as the reverse complement.
ATTCCAGAAGGGAGGGAATCACCGGCTCGCAGCCCTCCGAGAGCAGGAAATCCTCCAGATGATTATTGGCAAGCGGGGAATATTTGACATAGATCTCGCCGACGATGCCGACGCGGATTTTATTCCGCTTTGTCCGCGGGATTGCAGCGAAATCGTCGAGAATCCGCTTGTAGTTGCGCTTGGTATGCAGGAACTCTCTGCTGTGGAACATTTTTTCCAGCCGTTTCTCCCATTTTTGCAGGACTTTCTCCGTATTCCCCTTCCGGATTTCATACGGTCTGCACTGATTGGAAACCGACATCAGCAGATCGCCGTACAGCACGGCATACAGAAATTTCAGGAAAATGGCGGGCGTCATCTGCCAGCCGGATTTCGGGTCCTTCTCCAGACCGGAAAAATTCAGGGAAATGACCGGAACCTGCGGGAATGTATCTTTCAGCGCCTTACGCAGCAGATGGATATAATTGGATGCACGGCAGCCGCCTCCGGTCTGCGTAATCAGCAGGGCGGTCTTATCCGGATCGTATCTTCCGGATTTCAGAGCCTCCATAAACTGACCGATGACGAGCAGTGCGGGATAGCAGGTATCATTGTGGACATTCTTGAGGCCCTCGTCCACGACCGCACGGCTGGCCGTGCGCAGCAGCTCACAGTGATAGCCGTAGGGCTTCAGAATGCTGATGAGCAGCTGAAAATGAATCGGGAGCATATCCGGGACAAGAATTGTGTGCGTTTTTTTCATTTCCGGCGTAAACCGTGCAGACATATTTTTCAACCTTTCCGAATCCGGCTCTCCTTAGAATTCAATCTGATACGGAAAACCGAATGCCTGTATTTTTTCTTTTTTGGGCTTTTTCAGGGTCAGCGGCAGGGTGTGGTAAAGAATCTGACCGTCCTTATCCTGAATCTGTGCCTGAAACGGAAAATAAACAATATCCTCTTCGACACAGAGCTGCCGGAATGCCGAAAGGAACACTTCAAACAGCTCATTTTCCGGCACCAGCGTAATTTCCAGCTGATTGCTCTTGATAAAATGCTTTTGCTTTGTGTACTGCACAATCGGCATATCAAAGTCTTTTTCGTTGATCGGAATGAACCCGCTGATCCTCGCGTGTCCTTCGAGCCGCTCATAGTTTCCGCTGCGGGCTGCAATCCGCGCCTGTTCCTCGATCATATCAACATATTTTCCGGCGATATTCCGCGCCTGATGATACCGCCGGCTGCGGAAATCAACCTCCATGTCTCCGTGCAGCTTGACCTCTGCACGGAGCTGATCTATGAAATTCATAAGTATATGTCCGTCCTTTTGTTTTTCCGTGCGCGGCGATTGTGAGCCGGCAGACCGTTTCTTTTTTCAAACTTCAATTTCAAAAAGTGCTTCTGCGGTAAATCAGGATTTGCAGCCAGAACATCTATCCTGCAAATGTGTTCATGAAAGACACGCTTTTTCAGACGGTTTTATATTCTTTCTGAGATTTGCAGCGCTATTTGGAGCTTGTCAAGATTATGGTTTGCATCAGACAGTTTTTCAATCTGATAGTTTCCTTCTGCCAGAACATCTCCTGCTGCCAGGAAGTCATACAGTTCAAAGCCGTAAAAGTCACAAACTGCCTGCACCCCGGCGACTTCCATTTCGACAGCGATACAGCCTTCTTCTTTTCTCTGATTTACAAGATTGACCGTTTCACGCAAAGGGCAGTCTGTTGTCCAAACTTTGCCCTTTACAAAAGGAATGCCCAGTTCAGCAAAAATCTGTTCAAGCCGGTCTGCGTTTTTTATGTTGATATAGTCCCGCGGTTCAGCAAAATAATAGGACATCCCTTCACCGCGATATGCTTGCGACGGAATGATAAATCTTCCGTTTGTAATACTGTTATCCAGACTTCCGCAGGAGCCAAACATAATAAACTTATATGCTCCCGTCAGGTGATTCACTTCTGCTGTCAGTTCTCCTGCACAGGCAGAACCGATTTGCGTCAAATAAAATGCGATTTCTCTATGATTCCTTTGAAATGACCAGATCGGTATATTTCCGTTGCAGACATATATTTCCGCAATTTGTTTGCATTCATACTGCAGCAATAAATGATCATAGATGTCCTTAGAGAATATTACAAGGCATAGTTCAACAAGATTCTTTTTTGCGCCGTAGAAAGCCTCAAAGTTTACGATCGGATCACTTTCGATGTCATACGAATCAATTATCATCTTTCACCTGACACTCTCCAAATTCTGATTTATTTCAGAAACACAATTCTGAAAAAGGGAATTTTCAAATTACCTTTATTATAGCACAATCTGCAAAAAAACGCAATGGGGAAAGAACGGAAAAGAATCCGCCGCTTTTCCGGGTTTCTTCTCTCATGTACTGCGTTATCCGTTAGTAAACCGTTTTTGCCGCTGAGCCGTTCCTGTTCCGGCTCAGAACGGGAAGCGGTGACGGCGCCGCGCACTGCGCGGGCTCAGTCTGAGAGGACAGCGTGAATCAAAGGACGCTCCGGGGGCTGCTCCGGTGACACCGTAATTGCTGCACGAAGTTTTCCCTCTGCCTCGTCAAGCTGTGCTTCCGTCGCGGCATACATCGTCAGCAGCGGGTCCCCCTTCTGTACGGCATCACCGTATTCCGCCGAAAGCACCACACCCGCAGCCGGATCAATTTTGTCGGTTTTTGTCATTCTTCCCGCGCCGAGCAGAACACATGCCCGCCCGATTTCCTCGCTCTGCATCGCGGACACATAGCCGGAGGATTCCGCAGAAATCTGCCGGCTGCATCCGGCTTCCGGCAGCAGTGAAAGATTCTCCGTCACACGCGGATCGCCGTGCTGCCCTTCAATCATCTTTGCAAGCCGCTGAAGCGCTTTTCCGCTCCGGATTGCCTCCTCTGCGAGCTTTGTGCATTCTTCGATGCTGCCTTTGTCCGCCATCCGCAGAATTTCCGCTGCCAGCGCAATGCACAGCCTGCCGAGTGAACTGCCGGTTTCCCCGCGCAGAACTTCAATCGCCTCCCGAACCTCCAGTGCATTTCCGATACACCGTCCGAGCGGTCTGTCCATATCGGTCAGAACGGCGGTACACTCCCTGCCGTCCGCCTTTGCAGCCTCCCGCATGAGCCTTGCAAGCTCAGCGGCATCCGCATCATTCTTCATGAAGGCGCCGCTTCCGACCTTGACATCCAGCAGAATATGATCGGCGCCGGTTGCAAGCTTTTTGCTCATGATGCTGGCACAGATCAGCGGAATGCTGTTGACGGTTTCGGTCACGTCGCGCAGCGCATAAAGCTTTTTATCGGCAGGCGCAAGGTTTCCGGTCTGCATCGCAACCGCAAAGCCTGCCTGTCTGACCAGTGCAAGAAAGTTCGTCGGCAGCAGCGCCGTCGTCAGTCCCGGTATGCTCTCCAGCTTGTCGATTGTGCCGCCGGTATGACCGAGCCCTCTGCCGGACATTTTCGGCATATAAACTCCGCATGCAGCAACAACCGGCGCCAGAATCAGCGTAGTTTTGTCCCCGACGCCGCCGGTGCTGTGCTTGTCCGCCACCGGACCGTCCAGCATATCCCAGCTCATCACTCTTCCTGAATCGCGCATTGCCATCGTCAGCGATGCGGTTTCGGAATCGGACAGACCGTTCAGGCAGACTGCCATCAGCCATGCAGCAGTCTGATAATCCGGAACGGTTCCGTCCGTAATGCCGGTCACCATTGCATGGATTTCTTCGGCAGTCAGCGGCTGCCTCATTTTTGTTTTGCGGATACATTCCGTCATATGAAACTGAGACACAGAACAACACCTCCGGTTTAATTCAGATTTTCAGCGAATTAAGTCTGCGGGGGAGCGGCATCCGGCTTATTTTCCTCTTCCGGATTGTCTCCCGGAAGGCGGCTGCCGTTCCGGAGCGATTTTCCGCCGAAAAGGATCAGTTTGATGCCGATATACGCGGAAAGCGCCAGCAGGAACCATTGCACCCCTGCCCACATGCCGTACATATCCGTCTCCCGGTATTCCTCCTCGGAGCTGTTGCGGTAAAGGCGGAGCTTGACGTCTTTCTGATTGTAGGTGGAACGGTTTTTTCGGACATAAGTATGCGGCTGATCGTCGATACAGTATTCGTAGGTGATATCGTACATTTCATCGGAAGTGACATTTCCCTCACTGTCCATTTTGGCCTTGCCCCTTTTAACGGTGACATTGACATATTTTGCCGTAACGGTCAGTTTGTCATCGGCTGTCAGGTATTCGATGTGCGCAATGACGCCTTTCAGGAAAAAAGCGCCGAGTCCCAAAAAGACAGCCAGTCCGATGACAATGAAGGCAATGTCAATTCCTTTGGATATGGAGCGTTCCGAAGCGGTTTGTGTCTGACTCATGGCTGACCTCCTGTTTTCTTTCCGGTTTTTTTATAATATGGATTTCCTAAGACAACTCAGAATCTTCCTTTTTTCTCAGAATGGCAATACATAGAATCAAAAAGCCGAATCCGTATCCCAACGGTGCCGGATACCAGAGCGATTCAGAAAAGAAACTCCCGGCAAAACCAACCATGCAAAGGCTGCTGCACGTTACGGAGATTCCCTTTATCGGCATATCCTGAATTCCCAAAAACAAAGCAAGAAAAGCGCAGCCCATAAACAATCCCCAAGCAGTATAGTCAACAGTCATTTCGATACTCGGAAAGAATCCGATTCTGAAATAATCGGGAACGGACACACCCTGCGATACAAGCTTTCTGATTACACCGATGCTTGTAAAATGAGCGGCTGATGTCAAAATTAAAGTACCGCTCAGTGAAATCAGCATGAATCTGCGGAACATCGGTTTTATCTGATATGCTTCTGCCGCTGCGGTCAATACAGCCGTCATGACAAAAGCTCCGGCTACCGTCATGGATTCCCATACGGTCAGCGCCCAGTCTGTTTTGACAATCAGATACAGTATAACTGAGATAAAATACAATCCGTCGGCAATGATGCCGGCAAGGGCAAGTTTTTTATGTTTTTGTTTCATATTGTTTTCCTCTGGAATGATATATCTCATTGATTTCAGAATACAAACTCATTCTGTTCTGTCATTATTATAAATGATACAGCAGGAAAAGTCAAGGAGAATGCACACTGCTTTCCGTCAGCTCTGAAACAGTCAGATAGCAGAGCATCGCCCAAAGCGGCAGATTCCGTACGCCGGAACGCAGCAGCAGAACGGCAAACAATAAGGAACAAAGAAACGCCGGAAGATGCAGCAGCGCACGGAACGGAATGCGGCTGTGCATCAGCTCGGCGCGCTCTGCGAGCAGATGCAGCAGCGTGCCGCCGTCTGTGCAGCGGTAGGGCAGCAGATTGAACAGACCGATCGAAAGCTGAACGGCTGCCGCACGGTGCAGACCGAGCCGGCAGAACCAGAAAGCCGCAGCAAGATTCGCCGCAGCACCGGCAAGCAGAATGCACGCATAAGCCGGAAGCGGACAAAGCGCCGGCTGTTTCAGGTTCAGGTGCATTCCGGTTGCAGAGATCCGGAGCATCTCCGGATGCTGCCCGGTCAGAGCGGCTGCGGCAAAATGCGCGGATTCGTGGAGCACACATGCCCCCAGCACGCGCAGAACCGCAGACTGCGGCTGCATCAGCATCAGCAGTGCAAGCAGCGCCGGTGCAGTGAAATCCGCCGCGAGCGTTATCCCGCGGAACCGGAAGCAAACCATTCTGTTGCGGCAGCAGCCAGATTCTGCATCCAATCGGAGACAGACGGACTGTTCTGCGCAGTCTCATGCAGCGAAGCCAGCACCGCCCTGCAAGTTTCCGGCGAAAAAAGATGCAGCGCCAGCAGCAGAACAGCTGCCAGCACTGCGACGATTCCCTGTGCCGCGAATAAATCGCGCAGGGAGGATTCTCTGAATTCCTGCGGCATAGCATCACCCTCCAACACATTGTATGTGCAGGAATGTCTTTGTATGCGTTACGGTACCCGTGTGATTTCCCCGCCGCCCAGTACAATGTCCCCGTCATAGAATACGGCAGACTGTCCCGGCGTAATTGCACGCTGCGGGGCATCAAACGTCAGCAGAACGGTATCATTGTCTGTAAACTCTATCACAGCGGGCTGTTCCGGGTGCCGGTAGCGGATTTTCGCACGGCACCGGAGGGATCCCTGCGGCGGCGTCCCGGAAATCCAGTTGACACCGAATACAGTGCAGCTTCTGCGGAACAGGTCTTCATTGCTGCCGATGATGACGCGGTTGTGCTCCGGATCCAGTCCGCAGACATAAGCGGGTTTTCCGATTGCAATGCCAAGCCCGCGGCGCTGACCGACCGTGTAGTGAATCAGACCTTCGTGATGCCCCAGAAAGCGCCCTTCCGTATCCACAAAATCACCCGGAACAGGCTCTTCTCCCGTTATCTGCCTGATAATGCGCGCATAATCGCCGTCCGGTACAAAGCAAATATCCTGCGACTCTTTTTTGTGGGCATTGACAAAGCCCTGCTGCTCCGCAACCGCACGCACCTGCGGCTTGCTCAGTCCGCCGAGCGGAAGCAGAACCCGGCTCAGCTGCGCCTGCGTCAGCATATACAGAACATAGCTCTGATCCTTTGCGGGGTCTGCCGCCTTTTTCAGAACATATCCGCTGTCGGTTTCTTCGATCCGTGCATAATGTCCCGTAACAATTTTCTCGCAGCCAAGCTTATCCGCGCAATCCAGCAGCGCTCCGAATTTCAGGCAGCGGTTGCATTCAATACACGGATTCGGCGTCTTTCCGGCGCGGTAGCTGTCACAGAATTTCCGGATGACCTTTTCCGAAAACAGCTCCGAAAGATCAAATGTACCATGCGGAATTCCGAGTGCATCTGCAACCTTCCGTGCATCCGCAGATTCATCCGGTGCGCAGCATCCGGCATCGTCCGGAATATCGGCGCGCACAGGCTCATATAATTTCATGGTGCATCCGATACAGGAATACCCCTGCTCAATTGCGAGAAACGCTGCTGTGCTGGAATCGACACCGCCGCTCATGGCAATCAGCGCTTTTTTCATCCGTCCTGCTCCTTTCTGTCTGTTTTTGATATTACTCAGGATTCTCATTTCAGAAACGCGCTGAAGCCAGCACATTACGAATGAACTGCTGATATTATACTATATCGGGATGAAAAATGCAAGCATCTGCGCAGAGTAGTTTTTTCGCTCAGAACTCCAAATGTGAAAATAATATGAAAAAAAGTCACCTTTTCCATTGACAGAAAATGTCGAATGTGTTATAATAAATATAATATATTTGGATATGCGGAGCGAGAACAGACATGCGCCCGCATATGAGAAACGGAGGAAGTATTATGGCATTTTGCGAATTTTGCGGACAGCAGGTCCCGGACGGACAGCTTTGCAACTGTCCCGGCGCTCAGCAGGCGCGCGGTCAGGCTCCCGCACCGGCACCGGCTCAGATTCCGATGCCCGCACCGGCGGCTCCCGCCCAGACAACATTCTGCAAATACTGCGGCACACAGATTCCCGCCGGCGCACAATGTACCTGCCCCGGCGCACAGGCAGCAAGACAGATGCAGTATCAGGGTGCTGCCGCAAAGAATCCGGCAGGCGATGCTGTCGCAAAGATTAAGAATTTCTTTGGTACGATCGCTGACAAATTCAAGAACGGCGATAAGAAAACCAAAATTAAAATGGGCGCAATCGCAGCAGCTCCGCTGGTTCTCATTATCGGTTTGATTATCTTCTTCAACTGTGTCAGCTTCGGCTACAAGGGCGCAATCAAAGATCTCGAAAAGGGCATTACCAAGGCAGATGCGGAAAAGATCATTGATGCAGTTGTTCCGGATGACGTAATTGACACATATAAGAAGGATTTCGGAAAGTCTGCTTATAAGGGAATCCTGAAAGAATACAGCGAAGAGCTGGACGAGTTCATCGAAGATGAAATGGGCAGAAACTATAAGTTCAAGATGGACATCCGCTCTGAAATGACACTGAAGAAAAAAGAAGTTTCGGCAATTGAAGATTTTCTGGTTGACTATTATGGAACAGAAGCAACCGTTAAGGAAGGATATAAGCTGAAGGTTCGCACCTCGATTAAGGGCAAGGACGATCACGATTCCGAAACCGAGACCATCTATGTGGTGAAACTCGGCAACGGCGGCGGCGGCTGGAAGGTTGTCCCGAATTACAGCAGCGGACTCACATGGAAAATCATCAGGAGTCTGATTAACGAATTCCACTAAACACCAAAAGGCGCGGGACATTGTATATGTCCCGCGCTTCAGCTTGTAGATAAAGTCACTTATTCTGCAAATTGTTCCTGTCAAGAGAGGTGCGAAAGATTGATAATGGGGGAAGGAAAACTCTTGTTTTCCTTCCCCCAAGCCCCTATCTTTAGCGCTTTTTTCACGCAAACAGGGAATTTCGCCCTCTGCGGAGGGCGACCAGAGGCGCCGCCTCTGGACTCCGCCAACTTTTGGAAAAGTTGGATCAAAACTTTTGAGATGATTTTATCGAGGTCTTTCGACAGACTGAAGCGCGGGACATTGTATATGTCCCGCGCCTTCTTTTATTCTCCCTGCGTAACGGTAAGCGTCTTGCCGTCACTGACAGCGGTTACGGTTCCGCCGGTCGTGTAATACGCCTTCACGCCGCGGTCTTTCAGCGTCTGAACCGTAGACGGATCGGCGTCCTCTTTTTCCGAACAGCAGATAACCGCATACTTCGGTTTGCAGGCATTGAGGAAGTTTTCGGTTGTGGAAAGATAGCACCCATGATACGGGTATTTCAGGAATGTGACTTCGCCGAGCTTCATGGACATGATCTCATTCTGCCTTGCCTCTTCCGCATCGCCGGAAAACAGGAAAGAATTTTCGCCGTGCTGCATATACAGCACCAGAGAAAAATCGTTCTCCTCATTCTTTCCGTAATTGGTTCTATTTGCGGCAAAGAGCTGGAATACGGCATCGTCATCCTTCCATGTCAGATCGGAGCCAGCCTTCATCACGGTAAGTTCTTTTCCCTTCTCGGTTACCTTCTCCATAAAGCCGGTGTATTCTTCCGCGGTGCCGACATAATCCGGAGTGTATATCTTTTCAATATTCATCCGGTTAATCAGCCGCGCCGCGCCGCCGACATGATCCTTGTCATAGTGTGTAATCATCAGCGTATTGATCGTATCAATTCCCTGTGCCGTCAAAAACCGCTCGATTACTTTTCCGTCGCCCTTATTTCCCGCATCAATTACGGTCACCTTATTCGCTGTCTGCACGACCATTGCATCGGCTTTCCCGACATCAAAAACCGTCACGGTCACGCTGCCGGTCACGGCAGGGGGATCCGCCTTGCTGACACTGCCCTGCTTTCCGCCGCTGCTGCCGTTGCAGCCGGATACGGAGAACAGCGCGGCAATTGCAGAAATTACAGCAGTCAGTTTTTTCCAGTATGCCCGAACCGGCATTTCAATCGCCTCCCATACGGATTATATGATCTAATTTCAGTATTGCACAATAATCTAAAATGGACCTGAAATATCACTCACTGGGATCAATTTCCTTCCAGTAATGCAGCAGATATTCCGTTCCGGACCAGACCGTCAGAACCGCGGCAATCCAGAACAGCACCTGAAGCGTAATTTCCGCCCCGGTATACACTGCGCCGGGGATTTTCAAACCGAATGCATGGAAATCAAGCCGGAATGACCAGTATACCATCGCCGTAATCAACGCAATCATAGTAAATGCGGTTTTCAGCTTTCCGGCAAAGCCTGCCGGAACCACGGTGCCTTTTCCGGCAACCACAAGCCGGAGTCCGGAAACCATGAACTCTCTTGCCATAATCAGCAGAAATACGATAATATTCACCTTATTCTGCTGAAGCAGACAGGAAAGTGCCGTGATGACCAATACTTTATCCGCAAGCGGATCCAGAAACTTTCCGAAATCCGTAACCTGATGATTCTTTCTCGCAAGATGCCCGTCTACCGCATCCGTCACGGATGCCCCGACAAAAATCAGCGTTGCAATCAGGTAATGTCCCGGTATCTGCCAATAGAAGAATATGACAAAAACCGGAACCAGCAAAACCCGAAGCAGTGTCAGCTTGTTCGGTGTATTCACCCGGAAATCACCTCTCCAATCAAATCATAGTCCGCCGCATCCGTGATGCGGACATTCACATACTGTCCGGTTTGCAGACCGTCTTCCGGCGTTCCGGGCAGATACAGTCTGCCGTCTACATCCGGCGCTTCTGCCGGCGTGCGGGCGATCCAGCTGTCGCTTTCGGCATCAAAGCCCTCAATCACCGCTTCTGTTTCCGAATGCACACGCGCCAGATTCAGCTCTGCCGCGACCGACATCTGCTGCTCCATCAGCAGCTCTGCGCGGTGTACTCTGACTGTTTCGTCAACCTGATCGGGCATCCTCGCCGCAACAGTATTTTCTTCCTCGGAATATGCAAAGCATCCCATACGGTCAAAACGGATCTCCTGCACAAAGTCCGCCAGTTCATTGAACTGTTCCTCCGTTTCGCCGGGAAACCCGACCAGCAGCGTGGTCCGGATTGTAACGCCGGGAATCCGCTCACGCAGCTTTGCAATCAGGCTGCGGAGGGATTCGCGGTCGCCAGTACGCCGCATTCTGCGCAGGATCTCCGCATTGCAGTGCTGAATCGGAATATCCAGATACTTCACTATTTTCGGTTCTTTGGCGATCACATCAATCAGCTCGTCCGAGATGCGCTCCGGATAGCAGTACAGCACGCGGATCCAGCGGATGCCGCCGATCTCGCAGAGTCGTGACAGCAGCTCCGGCAGCATCGGTCTGCCGTATAAATCCTCGCCGTAGCGGGTTGTATCCTGTGCGATTACCACCAGCTCCGTGACGCCGGATGCGGCAAGGCTTTTCGCCTCTGCCAGCACATCCTCCTGCGGAACAGAGCGATACTTTCCGCGGATTGCAGGAATTGCGCAGTAGGTACAGCCGTTGGAGCAGCCCTCCGCAATTTTCAGATATGCAAAAAACGGAAGCGTTGCGATGACCCGTTCACCGGTCAGCGGCATATTGCACTTTGGCGCAAACTGCACCACGCGGTCATGCTTTGTCACACGGTCCAGCACTTTGCAAATGTCGGTCTGGTCACCGATTCCGATGACGGCATCGACCTCCGGGAACTGCTCTGCGGCTTCTTTCTGATAGCGCTCCGCGAGACAGCCGGTTACAATAATATGCTTCAGCGTACCGGCTTCCTTTCGCTGAATCAGTTCCAGAATCTGTTCGATTGCTTCTTCCTTTGCCGCCTGTATGAAGCCGCAGGTATTGACAACCACCGTTTCCGCCTGTTCGGGATCCGGTGTCAGGGTATAGCCGCCTGCTTCCAGCAGATGCAGCATCCGTTCGGAATCCACCAGATTCTTGGAACATCCGAGCGAAATCATGCTGACGTTCATAAACGCCTCCGGTTCTTTTATGATTGCGCCTGCTCCTCCGCAGCCGCATAGTAGTCTTCAATCGCATAGCGAATCTGTGTGTAAGTATAGCCGCGGCGCACCAGTGCCGCCGTAACCTTCTCAACAGTTTTCCGGTCATCGGGATCTGTCAGATACCGGGCATATTTCTTTTGCAGGATTTCAAGAAGCTGCGAGGAAATCTGCTCCGGGTCATCATAGGCAGAGAGCGCTTCGTCAATATCCTCCTGGGAAAGTCCTCTGTGCCGCATTTCATATTCCGCCCGGCGGATACCGTATTTTTTTCCCTCGATGAAATGCCGCGCAAGCTGTTCCGCATAAAGCGCATCATTGAGGAAGCCGTAGCGCGTCAGCTTTTCCAGCGCCGCAAGGACGGCATTTTCCTGCGAATTATTTGCATCCGTAAGCTTCTGATACAGCTCGCGGTAGGAATAGCCGCGCCGTTCCAAAAGATACAGCCCGTATTCATATGCCCGGCGCTCTGCGGCAGCCTGCCGCAGTTCCGCAATACGAGCCTCATCCAGCTCGTCACCGATCCGGAGCCCCTCGCGGATAATCAGATCACCGTGCAGCCGAAGCCGATTGCCGTTTTCCAGCAAAATCTCTGTCAGCTTGCCTTTGACCGGTGTCATTGCTTCTATTTTCATGTTCTTTCCGATTCCGGATTATTCCTCCGGCATGAACTCCTCAAAGTTATCGTCCAGCAGATCATCCGGTGCAGCGTTCAGGGCGGCATCGGTATCGGCAGCGGCTTGATCCGCCTGTGCCTTTGCCTTTGAGACTGCGGCTTCCTTCTTGTTCTTCTTGGATGCCATGACAATCTGATCTTTCTGTTCCAGAATCTTCTTCTCGATTTCTGCGGCAAAGTCCGGCTCTGTTTCCAGCAGCAGCTTAACGGCATCTCTGCCCTGTCCCAGCTTGCGTTCGCCGTAGCTGAACCATGAGCCGCTCTTGTGGATGATATCCAGCTCGGTTGCAAGGTCCAGCACCTCGCCGATACGGGAAATGCCCTTGCCGTACATCATATCGAATTCGCACTCCTTAAACGGCGGTGCGACCTTGTTTTTGACGACCTTGACGCGCGTGCGGCTTCCGATGATCTGTGCGCCGTCCTTGATTGCTTCGCCCTTTCTGACTTCGAGACGGACGGATGCATAGAATTTCAGTGCTCTGCCGCCGGTTGTCGTTTCGGGGTTGCCATACATGACACCGATTTTTTCGCGGACCTGATTGATAAAGACAGCCACACAGTTTGATTTTGCGATGACCGGTGTCAGTTTGCGCATTGCCTGAGACATCAGTCTTGCGAGCATACCGACATGAGAATCGCCCATCTCGCCCTCAATTTCCGCGCGGGTTGTCATCGCGGCAACCGAGTCAATGACGATGACATCAATCGCGCCCGAGCGCACCAGTGCTTCGGCTATTTCAAGCGCCTGCTCACCGCTGTCCGGCTGCGAAACCAGGAGATCGTCAATCCGAACGCCGAGTGCTGCCGCATAGACCGGATCGAGCGCATGCTCCACGTCGATAAATGCCGCATCGCCGCCGAGCTTCTGTGCCTCTGCGATAATCTGAAGGGCAACGGTTGTCTTTCCGGAGCTTTCCGGACCGTAGATTTCCACAATTCTGCCGCGCGGCACACCGCCGATGCCAAGCGCCATATCCAGCGTCAGGGAGCCGGTCGAAATCGCCTGCACATTCTGGGTTGAATTCTGACCCAGCCGCATAACCGCGCCTGCGCCGTACTGCTTTTCAATCTGTGCGATTGCATTTTTCAGAGCCTTCTGGCGTTCCTCCTGCGATGCGGGAATGACCAGTCCGACGTTCTTCTTTTTCAGATCCTGCTTTGCCATGTGTTTTTTCCTTTCATCTCAAATTATTTGGATTATCATTATTGATTTTAAGTGATTGCCTGTATTGCTCAGCGGGGGGAACATCAACCCATTCAACTGTCTTATCAAAGTTGTTTCTGACCACCCGTTTCACTTCGTCCAGTGTCACATGAAAGAACTCCCTGCGAGGGTTGATTTTATTTACCTTTTTTTGATCAAAAGCCTTATGTAATGCAGCTTCTAAACCCGGAGCATCTTCAGTAAAAATTAGTGCATGAACATCAAAATTGAACGGAACGGATGCATCGCTTAACTCGTCGATACGTTCTATCGGATTCAGTCTCCGTGTCATACCAATTTTATAGATATTTTCTCCGAATGAACCAAGATTAGAGATAACATATACATAACCTGCTCGAATGTTCGCTTTTCTGTAATCCACATCCTCAATTGCTTTTTTCGTTTCTATGATATTCTTCTCAATCTCGGCTTTTTTTGCCAGAAGGTTAGGGTCAGCAGGTTTTTTTAGCAACTGATCATTGAGTGCCTCAAGGGCTTTTTCATAGTGTTTTTGTTCTTTTTCAAGTTTTTTTCGTTCTTCTTCTATTTCCTTTTGAACCTTTGCTTCTTCACGTTCACGCTCGCGAAGTTCCTTTATTTGTTCTTTTTCCTGCTGCTTTTTTTGTGCATAATCTAAAGCAAGACGCACTTCTTGAATCTTTAATTCAATATATTGAGGCGATATCTGAATTTGCATGGTGCGCCCCAATTTGGAAATTGATTCGCTTAATTGATAAATCTTTTCAATAGATTTTTGAACATTCGCAATGGTTACGTGCTCGACAATATCATCACATTGCAGGTTAAAGGCAGTCAGTAGCAACTTCTGAATATCAGAAACCATTTTCTGACCTTCACGAGCATTTCCATTAACTAACCAAGTTTGAGTTCCGTATACAGCAGTATTTGACTTTATCATTGCTTTCTGAGAGTCTCTAAGTACCTTTAAGTATTCTTTATACAAATCCGAATTAGCAAAAGAATAAGTGGGCTTATAAAATCCATATGACTGAATGAAGTATTCCTCGTTGACTTCGTTTCTCAGTATACTAATCTGTGCTGTTAGTTTATCTTTCTCTGCTTTTAATCTTTCAACTGTTTCAGTCTGACTTTGAATCGTTTTTTGATTTTTTTCGATTTCTTTTTTTTGCCTATTTACTACTTTTTCTGTTTCTTCCGGGGTAAGCGGTTCTTTTTCAGGAGTTTTCCCAAATACTTTATCAAAAAAGCCCATCAGATTTCCTCCTTTTTTACGAAATTTGTCCTCCAGAATAATTATGATTTCCGGCATCCGAGCACGACACGCTCATTGCCGTTCAGATCCCGTATAATTTCAATCTGCGCAAACCCGTTTTCCGCGAGTATTTCCGAGACCGCCTCCGCCTGCGTACAGCCGACCTCATAGGCAATCATTCCGCCGCACCTCAGCGAATCCCGCCAGACCGCCGTGATCCTCCGGTAAAAATCCAGTCCGTCTTCACCGCCGTACAGTGCTTCCTGCGGCTCGAATGCGACCTCTGTCTGGAGATTTTCCATATCTCCGGCAGTCAGATAGGGCGGATTGCAGACAATCAAATCCAGTGCATCAAATGTCAGTTCCGGTGCCGTCACATCATCACAGAACCACTGCACATCCAGTCCGTTTTCCGCGGCATTGCGCTCCGCAAAGGTGAGCGCCATTTTGCTTTTGTCAATTCCGGTCATCATCAGATCCGGAAGATGCCGTTTCAGTGCGAGTGCAATGCAGCCGCTTCCGGTGCAGAGATCAACAGCAGCAGGGCTTTCCGGCAGACGGTGCTTCCGTTCCAGAACGGCATCAACCAGCGTTTCGGTATCGGCGCGCGGAATCAGCACACCTTCTCCGACATACACCGGCAGCCCGTAAAATTCCCATTTTCCGAGCAGATATTGCAGCGGTTCGTGTGCCGCACGGCGCTCCGCGATTTTCCGCGCCGCCGCCTCATCCGCAGCATCTTCGAGAATCCACTTGGCTTCCAGCGGGGCGTCCTCAATTCCGCCCGCGCAGAGAATCCTCGTGATTTCGTTCAGCAGTCCTGCATTGCCCGTCACCAGAGATCATCCTCCGTGTTTTCCGGAATACAGGGCGTCATTGCCGCGATTGCGCATTCGATCTGGTCGTCGTGCGGTTCCTTGGTTGTAATCCGCTGAATCCAAAGCCCCGGTGCGGAGAGAATCCGCGTGCAGACATTGGTATACCGTCCCGCAATGCGGATCAGCTCATAGCTGACGCCCATGACCGGCGGCAGCAGCGCAAAGCCGAACAGCACGCGCTTCCACACAATCACGAACGGATTGAAGCAGCCGAAGAAAATGCCGATCAGAAGCACGAGAAAAATAAAGCTTGTTCCGCAGCGCGGGTGAAAGCGAATCTGCTTCCGGACATTCTCAACGGTCAGCGGCAGTGCCGCCTCATAGCAGGCGATGGTTTTATGCTCTGCGCCGTGGTATTCATAGGTTCTGCGGACGCTTTTGGATAATCCGGTCAGCCACATATACAGCACAAAGAGCACAATTTTCACAACGCCCTCCGCAACGGATTTGATGACTCTGTTTTTGCCGAGCGGCGGAATCCACCGGACAATCTGCTTCGGGAGATACATAAACAGCCCGATTGCCAGCACCAGTCCGAGAATCATAGCAATGAACATGATGATGCCGAAAATCTTGTCGCCGAGCTTGTCATCCAGCCACTGTTCAAACTTACTCGGCTCCTCATAATCGTAATGCTCGGAGGATTTTTTCAGATACTCCCAGCGTTTGTCAAGCGCCTCGGCATCCGGCTCCGGCGCGGGAACATGCTTTTTATCTTCCTTTGCCTTTTCCGCCTCCGCTTTCCGGAAATATTCCGGATACCATTGCAGGAACAGTTCTTTCTGCTCCTCCCCGCTGAGGCTGTCAAACTTCTTATTCTTTTTTTTCCATTCGCAGAACGCGTCGATTTCCTCATCATACTGCTTTTCTGCGGATTTCATCATACACCGGTACCCGTCGATCATCGACTTGACGAAATTGATGCAGCCGCGAACCAGCGGAACTTTAGAATACCACGGCAGAACCAGCCGCGGCTTTCCGGTCTTGGGGTCATTCTTGAATTTCGCGGGAATCTCCCATGTTTCAAGGTCAATCTCACCGTTCGGCAGGCGGCATGCCATTGCGCCTTTGAAGGCGCCCTTCATCATGACGCCCTCAATCAGCGCCTGTCCGCCGATTTTGGATTTATGTGCATATTCCGCTTTTGCGGCTTTTTTCTCTGATGCTTGCTGTTCAGACAAATCGTTCATCCTTTCATTCAGGCATTCGGGGCGGGACAGTCTTATGCGGTGCTGTCCCGGCTGCTGCTTTTTGCAGGCAGCGTAACGGTGACCGTCGTGCCGATGCCCTCCTCGCTGTCGATTTCCAGCGTGCCGTGATGCATGGACACGATTTCATCCGCGACGGCAAGCCCGATGCCCGATCCGCGGCGGGTATGATTCGGTTTATAAAACTTTGTTTTGACCTTGCTCAGATCGGATTTTTTGATTCCGCAGCCGTGGTCGCGGACAATGACACGGACGGCATTGCCGTCTTCGGCGGATTCCGCAGTAATTTCAACCAGCCCGTCCGGATCCGAATACTTGATTGCATTGTCTATGACATTGATAAACACCTGCCGGATCCTGTTCTTGTCGCCGTACACAAACGGCAGCATTTCAGGCTCCTCATAGATCACACGGATTTTATCCTTCTTCGCACGTTCCATATAGATCAGAACCGCATCGCCCAGCTCGGCGAGCACATCCATTGTATCCATCTGGAGCGTGAAATGTCCGCTCTGAATTCTTGAAAAATCAAGCAGCTCCTCGACCATTTCCGAAAGGCGCTCCGTTTCGCCGGTGATAATATGCAGACCTTTCTGCATCATTTCCGGATCCGGTTCCGCCTTTCCGCTGCTGCTGTCCGCGGCGAGATCGCTAAGCGTATCCGCCCAGCCCTTAATCGCCGTCAGCGGCGTCCGCAGCTCATGGGATACCGAGCTGATAAACTCATTTTTCATAGTTTCCGCAGTGGAAAGCTCGTCTGCCATATGATTGATTCCGGCGCAGAGCTCACCGATTTCGTCATCGCTTTCCTGATTGATCCGCGCAGAAAAATCGCCCTGCGCAAATTTCTCCGTATTGGCATTAATCTCACGGATCGGACGCAGAATTGACACGACGAAATACAGATTGGACAGACCCAGCAGCAGCAGCACTGCGAGCGCAATCAGCGTTACGAACACGACAAAGCCCGCAATCGTATTGTCAATGGTTTCCAGAGAGGTCACAACGCGGATTGCGCTGTATTCCTCGCTGATATCGGCGATCGAATAGCTGACTGCCATAATCCGCTCGCCGTTGTCGGTTTTTCCGGTACTGAAGCCGTAGGTGTTTTCAGCTTTCATGGCATCGTCATAATCGGACATATCCATTGAAAAATCCGGTGTAAATCCGGAAGAAGTCAGAACGATTCTCCCGTCATAGTCAATTGCCATGAGTTCCATTTTATCCTTATCGGAAAAGCTTTCCAGCGTGCTGCGGATTTCCGCGCTGAGATTGGTTCCGGAGTCCGCGGCATACCGCGTCAGAACACCGTTGACCGCATTGATCTTGGACACCAGATACTGCCGTGCAGAATTATAGAAATAGTTCTGCACGGCATAGATGACCGTCAGCACAATCACCAGCAGAATCAGCGCAATAACGCCGAGGTTGTTTGTAATCCAGCGGCGCTTGATACTTTTTTTCGCCATCCGGTCATTCCCCTTTTAACGGTGTCCCTCCGCTTTTTCCTCCCATTTGTAGCCGTAGCCCCAGATGGTTGTGATATATTTCGGATCGGAAGGATCATCCTCGATTTTCATGCGCAGGCGGCGGATATTGACATCGACAATTTTATTGTCGCCGTAATAGCTGTCGCTCCAGACATTGGAAAGGATACTGACACGGTCCAGCGCCGTATTTTTGTTGCGCAGAAAATAGCTGAGAATCTTATATTCGACATCGGTCAGTTCGATCGGCTCTCCGTTCTTTGTAACGGTTCTGCCGTCCAGATCAATCAGGAACGGACCCGATTCCAGTGTTTTCACGCCTTCATTGTTCATAGAGTTCATCATGACCCTGCGGTACAGGGCATCGACGCGCACAGTCAGTTCAGAGGGCGCAAAAGGCTTTGTGATATAGTCATCCGCCTCATTCATCAGTGCATTTACCTTATCCATTTCCTGCGCCTTTGCAGAAAGCATGATAATGCCGACCGTCTTGGATTTCTCACGCAGGCGCTTCAGGACGGTGATGCCGTCGATTCCCGGCATCATGATATCCAGCACGACAATATCGAAATTGCCGTTCTCCTGATCGAATACACGCAGCGCTGCCTCTCCGCAGTCCACGTCCACCACATCATACCCCGAACGCTTCAGGTTGATGACTACAAACTCGCGGATGACCTCTTCATCCTCACATACAAGGATCCGTTTCATGCGTATTTCCTCCGTTTCTTTTGATTCGGGGCAGCGGCATTTTACAGCACCTGCATTGCAAACAGCAGCTCACTCTCGCTGATCTGCATCTGCCCGCCTGCCTCCTGAATGGAACCGAGATAATAATTGCCGTTATGACGGCGCAGCAGCAGGTATCCCTCCGACTGCATTGCATCCGCAATCACCGGATCGTTCACAACCTGAAGCCGCAGCAGCGGTTCCTGAAGAACCGGTCCGCCCTCTGCGGTCTGCCTTGCCGGGTCAAACTGATAAAACACGATTTCCTCGTTCTCCTGCACAGCCGTTACGCGCTTTTCCCAGCGTTCGGGCATCACGAACACATAGCCTTCCTGAACGGAATAATAGGAAGCATGTTCCCGGATCAGCATTCCGTTCCGGCAGACATACCAGTTTGTCATACTGAGCGGCGATGTTTCCGGCGCGGCGGTATACCCGTAAAACAGCATACTGCCCGGAATTTCCAGTTCACCGTCCCCGTCGATATCCATTGTCTGGCAGCCGCCGGGTCTGGAGCTGTTCAGCCGGTCTGCCGCATCGGTATACACCGTCGTAAGGAGCTGATTCTGATAGGTCAGAACAGCAGTCTGTGCGGTATTGGATCCGGTTGAGCCGTCCAGATAAACGGCAGGAATCCGGGTTCCGTCCGGCATCGGAAGCGTGCCGTATGCTGCACGGATGACATCCGTAAAGTTCTCCGGAAGCTCCAGCGGAGAACGTACATAGTTGCCCTGCGCATCCAGTGCGTAAACCGTTGCGGATGCCGGAACCGGTGATTTTGCGCTGTTTGTCAGAAACAGCTCCGCCGTTCCGTCCTGATTCAGATCCCGTATTTCCATCATGGAATACTGAAAGGACAAAGACTGAATCAATGCACCTTCTTCATAATGATAGACAGTTGCGGCATGCTCCGCACCGTCCACAATACTGTACCGGAGAATCAGGTTTTTCCGGCGGTTATCGCCGAGCCGTTCAATATCTACGCGCTCAATTTCGGCACCGGCAGCCGGATAATCCGTTACCGCGTGCCATTTCCCGCCGCGCTGATCCAGCAGGCAGAGGCGAAGCGGATTTTCCTCTGTTCCGTTTCTGCCCGCCGAATAAAAAACAATTGCTTCGTCTGTGCCGTCGCCGTTGAGATCCTCTACGGTAAACGCAGAAAGACGTTCTCCGGATTTCGGATATTTCAGACTGATCTGTGAACCGGCATTCTGCTGAAGCGCCTTATAAATCTGTTCCTGCTCTGCCGTCAGGCGGGGCGGTGTCAGCATTGTCTCCGTACTTGCGGAAAAATTACATGCAGGAAGCTGAACAGTCATCAGCGCGGTCATTCCGCAGATCAGTGGCAGTTTCCCGTTCATGTCCGCTCAGAGATCGGGACATAAGCAACCCGCTTGGCAATTGACTTATATGCCGGGCGGATGATTCTGCCGCCGGTGAGGACCTCCTCAATCCGGTGTGCCGCCCAGCCCGCAATCCGCGAAACTGCGAACATCGGTGTCAGAAGATCGGCAGGGATGCCGAGCATCCGGTAAACAAGCCCGGAATACAGATCGACATTCGCGCAGATATTCTTGGCGGCCGCATGTGCGGACTTCTCAGCTACCAGCGCGGGGGTCAGCCGCTCAATCGTTTGCAGCAGCCGGAAATCGCTCTCATATTCCGTACCCTCTGCAAGCTCCAGCGCCTTCTCCTTGAGCAGTACGGCGCGGGGATCGGACAGCGTATAGACCGCATGTCCCATTCCGTAAATCAGACCGCAGCCGTCGCCTTCCTCCCGGCGGAGCACCTTGCGGATATGATCGGCAACCTGACCGTCGTCCTCCGGATTTTTGATTGTCTGTTTGAAGTTGTCCAGCTGCTCGACGACCTTAATATTGGCGCCGCCGTGCCGGAAGCCTTTCAGCGCACCGATTGCGGCGGAATAAGCTGCATAAGGGTCGGTTCCGGAAGAAGTCAGCACACGGCAGGTGAACGCAGAATTGTTTCCGCCGCCGTGCTCTGCGTGCAGCATCATGCAGATATCCAGCAGATGCGCCTCCTCCGGCGTATACTTCCGGTCAAGCCGGAGCAGCGACAGAATGGTTTCGGCATTGCTCTCCTCCGGTCTGAGCGGGTGCATGACAAGGCTTTCGCCGTCAAAATGGTTTCTTTTCACCTGATAGGCAGCCGACATGATGACCGGCAGTCTCGCAATCATGGAAATCGCGATGCGCACCTCGTTTTCGAGCGAACGCACTTCACAGTCATCGTCATAGGAATACAAAGCCAGCACGGAACGCGCAAGCTTATTCATGATATTATTGGAGGGAGCCTTTGCAATCATATCCAGCACAAAGCCCTCCGGAAGTTCACGGCTCCGGGAAATATACTGACGGAATTCTGCGAGCTGATCCGCGGTCGGCAGCGTTCCGAACAAAAGCAGATATGCGGTTTCCTCATAGCCAAAGCGGTTTTCCTTTTCCACGGCGCGCACCAGATCCGTAATCTCATAGCCGCGGTAGATCAGTTCGCCGGGAATCGGCTCAATTTCGCCTTCGTTCAGCATATATCCGTGAACATTGCAGACCTTTGTAATGCCGGCGACCACACCGGTGCCGTCGGGGCGGCGCAGACCGCGGTTGACATGATATTTCTGAAAAAGTGCCGGGTCAAGTGCGGAATAATCCCGCAGTCCCAAACATAAACTGTTTATGTAATCATTGAAATTCTGATTGCTCATAGCAAGTCCTTTCCGCTGTGCACAGCAATACCATTTTAATTCTTTATATTCCATTTTATTATACCGCTTTTTTCGCAGAATGTCAAGCAATAATCTTCCGTGATGCACAGCTGTGCTTCATACCGGAATCGCATCTTCGACAGATTTATCAGGAAGATCCGCCTCAGGCTCCGCCAAGGGATATTTTCCTCTCTGCAATCCGGCGGAGACATTTTATACATATACTGAAAGGAGCAGATGATGTCAGAATCCCGAATCCGTTCATTTGCCGCTGCGGCAGCTGTCATGCTGGCGATGCCTGCCGTATCGGCAAAGCTGCCCGAAGCAAAAAAGCCGCTGAATCATACCGTAACGGACGAGCCTGCCGCACAGCAGACCGCATATTACAAAGTTCTCCGGACAGAGACAGGAACCGTCGAGCAGATTTCTGTCCGCGACTACCTGATCGGAGCAGTCGGCGCAGAGGTTCCCGCCTCCTATGAGCCGGAAGCACTCAAAGCACAGGCGATTGCCGCGCACACCTATGCCGAGCGAATCCGCATCGGAAACCGCAAAAATCCGGATGCCGCTCTGAAAGGCGCCGATTTTTCGGACGACAGCCGGAGTTATCAGGCATTTTACTCAGAAGATCAGCTGCGGGATTTTTATGGAAGTCGGTTTGCAGAAAGCTATGAAAAAATCGCCGCTGCGGTCGATGCAGCCGGCGATCAGCTTCTTTACTATGCAGACGAGCCGATTGTCGCCGCATTTCACGCAGTATCGGCGGGACAAACCGAATCTGCGGAAGCGGTCTGGGGGACAAATCTGCCCTATCTGGTATCGGTCAGTTCCGGAGACGACCGCAATGCGCCGCAGTACGAAACGGTACAGGGCATACAGCCCGAAACGGTCAGGCAGGCGCTCCGGACACTCAAACCGGAAACTGTTTTTCCGGATGATCCTTCCGAATGGTTCGGGGAGCCGTCATGCAGTGAAGCCGGAACAGTTTTGCAGATTTCCTGCGGCTCAGAGCAGTTTACGGGGCAGCAGATCAAAGATTCGCTTTCTCTGCGCTCGGCATGTTTCAGTGTCAAATATGACGATATGCAGTTTGTGTTTAACGTCTGCGGATACGGTCACGCGGTCGGCATGAGTCAGTACGGCGCGAATGAAATGGCAAAGCGCGGGTGTTCCTGCGAAGAAATCCTGATGCACTACTATCCGGGGACAAAGCTTGTGCAGAGCGGCTCACGGTTTCGCGGAGACGAAAGCAGCGACAAAGACGCTGCTCCCGATCCGTGAGCTGTTTGAAAAAAGCCCGGTCAGATACTATTATGAGGCGCCGGTCGGGTTTCCCGACAAACTGAAAGGCTGCCCGGAAAACCGGACAGCCTCAATCTGCCGAAAAAGCGGTATCTGCGATGCATCCATAATGGGGCTCCGCCCCAAACCCCGCCAAAGGGACAAAGTTCCTATGGAATCCCATTTTTAGCGAAAAATGAGCAAATGCTTCTTTTCCACTATGCGATGGGGTCTGGGGGCTCGATGTTTGCGGAGCTAACTCGACATATCACAGCACGGGAGCAACCCCCATTTTGAATCCGTCGGAGACAGTTTATCTACAAGCTGAGGCTGCCCGAAAAACCGGACAGCCTCTTTTCTGATCTGAAAATGCAATACGGAAAATCAGCGCTTGCTGAACTGCGGCGCACGGCGTGCAGCCTTGAGACCGTATTTCTTTCTTTCCTTCATTCTCGGGTCACGGGTCAGATAGCCTGCCTTTTTCAGTGCCGGACGCAGTTCCGCATTGAACTGGAGCAGAGCACGGGAGATACCGTGACGGATTGCACCTGCCTGACCGGTCACACCGCCGCCTGCGACAGTGCAGACCACATCGAACTGAGCGGTTGTCTCGGTAAGTTCAAGCGGCTGACGGACGATCAGCTTGAGGGTTTCAAGGCCGAAATAATCGTCAATCGTTCTGCCGTTGATGGTAACATTGCCGGAGCCCGGATAGAGGCGAACTCTCGCAACGGAATGCTTTCTTCTGCCTGTGCCGTAGAACGACTTCAGCTTTGCTTCGTAGGATACTGCTTCACTCATTGTTCAGGACTCCTTTCTTACAGTGTGTAGAGTTCAGGCTTCTGAGCCTGATTCTTATGCTCAGCACCGGCATAAACGCGCAGGCGCTTCATGGATGCTCTGCCGATATGGTTATTCGGAAGCATACCCTCGACTGCAATGAACATTGCATGTTCCGGTTTCTTTTCCATCAGTTCGCGGTAAGAAACCTTCTTGAGGTGACCGATCCAGCCGGTGTGCCAGATTTCAAATTTCTGATCGAGCTTTTTGCCGGTCAGAACAGCTTTGCCGCAGTTGATGATAATCACATGATCGCCGCAGTCTGCATTCGGTGTGAAATCGACCTTATGCTTGCCGCGCAGGATCGCAGCAGCCTTTGCAGCAACTCTGCCGAGCGACTGACCCGCAGCGTCAATGATATACCATTTCCGGTTGATCTCGCCAACCTTAACCATGGTTGTTGTCGTTGACATAGTAAGTTCCTCCGTCTGAAAATTTGGATTGCCGTTCCGGGCGGAATTCACGGGGAGAACCCGTCCTTTTTCGGCGTGCTCTCCTATTATACAGGAATTCTGACGGGCTGTCAACAGGCAAAATGCCGAAAAATTAAAATATATCGCTCAATCTCTGTATTTCTCTCTTATTCTCTCTGATTTGCTCGTTTTCTTAATTTTCATTTCATTTTAATCGGGCAGTTCCGAACGGTTCGCTTTGCGAAACTGCGCAGCAGGCAGCGGTCATTCCGGTGCGCACTGTGCGCCGGAGGATGCCCGCTGCCTGTTACAGTTTATTTCTTGTTCTTATAATACCCTGCTCTTGCTGCTGCCCGTCTTTTCCGATCCTCATGATAGCGGAACGCAAAGAAAATACAGGCGGCAATATAAAGCACAGAAAAGACAATTGCAAGAACAAATGCGGATTTCAGATATTTGGAGGTAAAGAATCCGGGGATATTATCGAGATTGTATTCCCAGAAGGAACGCTCAACGGTATTGTAGGCGACAACATCGACGACTGCAAGTGTTTCGCCGGAATATTTCAGCGTAATGGTTCCGAGCTTGGAGCCGACATACACGGGCGCTTCCATGGTCTTGGGCCAGTCCGCAACCTTCGTGATGCTTTCGACGCTGATGGAATCGCACCAGATGCAGGAGTATCCTTTTACCGGACGAAGCGTGACCACATTGGTCTTTCCCTTCGCATTTTCAATGGTAATGCTGCCGAGGGTTGAGGTCTCCGTCAGAATCTCCTGAAAAGAGAGATGCAGGAATGCCCAGTCCAGAATATTTGCGGCATCCTCCAGATGATAGAACTTATTGTTGCCCTCAAGGTCTTTCAGCGGTGCTTTGAGGCAGATCAAAAGGTAGTTGCTGCCGTTTCTGGACGCTTTGCACGCAATGCATCTGCCGCCGTCCTCGGAATTACCGGTTTTAATGCCGCGGACACCGTTGCAGTAATACTCGCTGCCCGTATCAACCATCAGGTTGGAATGCGTCCATGTCCACGTTTCGGCTTTGCCGGCAGCCGCAGCGCCGGAAGCGGTGTAGGTATCGGCACAGGCAATTGTTTCAAAGCGCGGGAGCGTCATTGCATAAGCAAGCAGCTTCATAAGATCGCGTGCGGTTGTCATCTGCCGCGGACTGTAAAGCTGACCGGCGGTTGTAAAGCGGGTATTTTCCATGCCCAGCTCTTCCGCCTTCAGATTCATCATCGCAACAAATCCGTCTATGCTTCCGCCGAAATGCTCCGAAAGCATATAATCCGCCTCACAGGAGGAAGTCAGCATCATGGCATACATCAGATCCTCGGCGGTCAGGGTATCGCCCGCCTCAATCCCTGCGCGGCGCAGGTCCGCCTGATGCTCCTCATCATTCAGTGCCTTGAACATCTCATCCTTTGCCGTAATGCGGACTGAGGCAAGATCCGGGCAGTTCTCCAGAACGACAACGGCTGTCATAATCTGTGAAAGCGAAGCAGGGAATTCTTTTCTGTCTGCATTTTTCTCATAAACGACTTCTCCGACATCAAGATTCATCAGAATCGCCGCTTCACTCTGAACGGTACTGTTCGGCGTAAACAGCAAAGCCTTTGCCTCCGGTGCCGGCATATGCACAAACAGGACGGCAACCGTGCAGACAACAGTTAATAAAACGGAAAAAAGGCGTTTCCGCATGGATTTCATCTCCTAAATGTATTCAAAATCATCCGCGTAATAATCCGGTATTACTGCATCACTACTATTATACCAGAAAAGATGAAAAAAGGGAATACCTTTTTTGAAAAAAATAAGGAAATGAAAGGAAACTGTCAGAATCCCGTCAGATTTCGCCGGAAACTCTGACGGATTCCGCCGTTCCTGCCGGGCGGGCGCACTGTTTCACCGTTTTCCGCGCTTTTGCATATCCTGTATTACAGATACAGGAAAGCTGTATTTGCAATTCAACAGAAAAGGGTGATAAATATGATCATTGATGCCAGCTTCGGAAAGGCAGGCTGCTGCCAGTATCCGACGTATCCTTATCAGAGCCAGCCGACGCCCGCACAGCCTTTCCCGCCGACACCGATGCCGCCGGTTCCGGTTCCGCCCGCAGAGCCTGACACACTGAATGTTCAGCTTGCAACGGCACAGACCGGACTTGCAAACGGCGCAGCAATTCCGATGACAGGCGGTCTCCGCCAGAGCGGAAACGGTCTGAGCTATGATGCAGCGAGCCGTTCGGTTGTCGTATCGGAGTCCGGTGTTTACGCCTTCAACTGGCAGGTTCTTGTGCAGTCTGACGGCGCTGCGGCAGATGCGGCAATCGCGTTGCAATCGCTGGACGGTCAGACCGTTCTGGGAATGTCCGGCGCACCGCAGGTGCCGGAAACAGGCGGTACGCTCATCAGCGGCTCCGCAGTCGCATTTCTGCCTGCCGGTACTGCATGGGCGCTTGTGAATGTCTCCGGTGCCGCAATTAACATTCCGGTTGCAGGAACGGCACCGAATGTGTTTGCAGCCGCCATGACGGTTACCGAAGTCGAATAACAGGGACAGAAAAGAGCCGGAAGCATAAAGCTTCCGGCTCTCAGTCTGTCGAGAAAGCGGTATCTGCGATGCATCCATAATGGGGCTCCGCCCCAAACCCCGCCAAAGGGACAAAGCCCCTTTGGAATCCCATTATATGTAAAATGAAGATAATACATCTATTTTCTACGCGATGGGGTATAGGGCTCGATGTTTACGAAGCAAACCCGACACAGCGCAGCGCGGGAGCAACCCCCATTTTGAATCCGTCGGAGACACTTTATCTACAAGCTGAGAGCCGGAAGCATAAAGCTTCCGGCTCTCTTAATAGCTTTGAAATTACTCGTCGATCTCGGTGATGCCCTTGTCTTCCTTGTGAGTGAAGGCGTAGTCGCAGACGGGGCATTTATGACCGATCGTCTTGGGGCACAACTCGAAGAAAGTC
>JAFWVK010000009.1 GCA_017518255.1 Oscillospiraceae bacterium | reverse complement strand
TGGACTCCGCGACCTTTTTGAAAAAAGGTCGATCAAAAACTTCAATGATAATCCTATCGAGGTTTCTCGACAGACTGACGGAGCCTCCTGTTTTTCACAGGAGGCTCCGTCTGTTTGCCGTTATATAAACTGTCAATCGAACAGCACTTTGATCAGCATGAATGCAGCAAGTCCCGCCGCAACCAGAAATGTATTGATTTTTCCGAGAATTCCGCAGGGCTTTGCAATCTGCGGACGGCGGAATGCCCAGACTTTCCGCTGCTGAATGCCGTAGCCGGGAATCAGCAGAGATTTCAGAAAGAGCTTCGTCGTCATCTTCGCCTGCTTGTCCGCAAGTGCCATCTGCGCACGGCGAACCGCCTCCGGATTCAGGACATACTGGCAGTGTACGCAGACGCTTGCGCCTTCCTCAACCTGTCTGCCGCAGTTGACGCAGTAAACGGCACCCGTTGTCCGAAAGGCATACTTCTGCGGCGATACCTCAAACAGAGCCTTCCGCTCCGGGCTTTCGAGATCAACGCCGGTCAGATTGTTTACGGCGCGGAAAAAGCGATGACTCTTTTCATATTTCGCACGTTTCTGACGGAGAAGCTCTGCGCCGTGATGCAGCGCCGCAGGATTCGTGACATATCTGCAATTGACACAGACACTCGCCGCCTTCATAACCGGCTTTCCGCAGTTGCGGCAGAAGCAGCGTGCCGGATCCATCATCACCTCGCGGGATAATTCCTCGTCAAACGGCTGCGGCTCCTCCTGCTCCGGTTTCGTTTCCTTTGTTCCGAACAGCTCCGCATCCGGAACAGTTTCAAACGCCGGCACATCAATAATCTCCGGCAGTTCCTCCTGATAATCAAATTGCTTCAACTTTCATCCTCCGCATCATTCAGCCGCCGAGCCGCAGCATCTCATCCAGACAGCGCCGCGCATCCCTTGCAATCTGTTCGGGAAGGAGGAGTTCCTGCGCACTGCCCTCTGCAATCTCTGTCAGCACGCGCAGCACATCCGCGATGCCGGTTGCGCGCATATTCGGGCAGCAGAGCCGGTTTGAGAGCGGATAGAACCGCTTTTCCGGACATTCCAGCTTCAGATGCTGCACAATGCTGATTTCGGTTCCGATGATAAACTCCCTGTTTTCCGAAGTCCGGGCAAAATTCAGAATCCCGGAGGTTGCGCCGACATAATCCGCCAGCTCCGTGACGGCTGGTCTGCACTCCGGATGCACCAGCAGCAGCGCAGAAGGATGCGCTGCCTTTGCAGCCTGTGCTTCTTCGAGCGTAATTGCACTGTGATGCGGACATCCTCCCGGCAGGAAATGCAGCCGCTTATCCGGACAGTGCTTCTGTGTATACGCACCGAGATTGCAGTCCGGAATAAAGAGAATATCCTTTTGTGTCATATTTCCGACAATTTTCACGGCTGAGGACGATGTAACGCAGACATCGCTGACCGCCTTGACCGCAGCGGTTGTATTGACATATGCCACGACTGCACAGCCGGGAATCTTTTCTTTTGCAGCAGAGATGACCTCCGCGGGAAACTGCTCCGCCATCGGACAGCCCGCATCCGGATTTGCCTCATAAACCTGCTTTTCCGGATTCAGGAGCTTTGCGGTTTCCGCCATAAAATGCACGCCGCAGAGCAGCAGTTTTTCCGCAGGAACCTCACCTGCCGCAGCACTGAGCTTATAGCTGTCTCCGATGATATCCGCGACCTCCAGAATTTCAGGCGACTGGTAGCTGTGGGCGAGAATGCATACGCCGGTTTCTGCTTTCAGTGCCTTGATGCTGTCCTGTATTTCACGAATTGTCCTCATTTTTTTCCGGGACCTCCTGTTCCTCTTTTTCCTTCTGCTCACTGTCCGGCGTCTCTGCGCCGTCCTTTCCCGTGCTTTCCGTATTCTCCTCCGGCTGTTCCGGAGTGCCGCCGGAATCGGAATCCGGCTTCACGGCATAGTGTATTTCATTGGTCAGGTAACTGTCGATTTCCGAGGGAAGACCTTTTTTATTGAGCTTTTCCGCGAGAAAATCGGAAAACAGCGCATACATTGCCGCAAACAGCGGAACAAACGCGACCATTCCGACAAAGCCGAACATACCGCCGCCGATGACAATTGCGGAAAGAATCCAGAACATCGGCAGGCCGAGGGAATCGCCGAGGATCTTCGGACCGAGGATATTGCCGTCAAACTGCTGAAGAATGAGAATAAAGATTGCAAACGGAATGACCTTCCGCGGATCCGTGAGCAGAATCAGTACGCCGCTTGGAATCGCACCGATGAACGGACCGAAGAACGGAATAATATTGGTCACGCCGACAATTATTGAAATCAGCGCTGCATAAGGCATATTGAGGATGGTCAGACCGATAAAGCAAAGCAGTCCGATAATCAGGGAATCAACGGTCTTTCCGGAAAGGAAGTGCATGAACGTATAGCTGACATGCGAACCGATCCGCAGAAACTTGTGGACCTTTTCCTCCGGCAGCAGCGCATAGAGCATCTTGCGGCACTGTGCCAGATAGCGTTCCTTATTGTAGAGCAGGTAAACCGTAAGAATCATGCCGATCAGAATATTTTTCAGCCATGTGACGATCGAGACGGCGCTGCTGGTCACGACGCTGATGAAATCGCCGCCGCCGCTGATAATGCTGTCAAGCTTCGGCTCAAACTGGCTCGCAAAGTCGTTCACAGAACTCTGTGCGCTGTCCCAGATGGACATGAGTGCGGAATAGAGCTGCGGCTGTGTATCCTTCAGACCGGCAACCCGGCGGTTAATCCAGTTGGAAATGCTTGTGAGATAATCCGGCAGGCTGACCAGCAGATTCTTGATGCTGGAGATCAGCTCCGGAACAATTGCCGCGACCAGACCGATGACCGCCGCAAGCACCGTCAGCATGGTCAGTGTGACGGCGATTACGCGCTTCAGACGCGGGTGCGGCTTTTTCTTGTCCGTAAAAAAGGCAATTTTCTTTTCGATCCAGTTCATCAGCGGGCTGAGCAGATACGCAAATACCAGTCCGATGATAATCGGTGCAAGCACGGAAACCGTTTCACCTGCTATTCGCGTCAGCGAATCAAACCGCCAGACGGCAATTCCGATCAGCAGGCAGATTGTAAATGTCCAGACGGATGCCTTGGCAATCGAGCGCTGCCTTGCATCCATACGAATCTTCATAATGCTGCGTCACGTTCCTTTCTCTTAAACAGCAATCCGATATACTGCTATTATACATGATAACGGAAAAAAAAGAAACCCTTTTCAGTAAATTTTCAGAAAACTGTTAGATTTTCCTCAGAACATACATTCCAAAACGCTGAAAAAATGAAAATTCTTGAAAAATTTCG
This sequence comes from Oscillospiraceae bacterium, assembly GCA_017518255.1. Lineage (GTDB taxonomy): Bacteria > Bacillota > Clostridia > Oscillospirales > Ruminococcaceae > Firm-04. Next base: position 74,383 of record JAFWVK010000009.1, on the reverse strand, counting down.
CTTTAGGACTTTTCATTTTCGGAGATTTATGATATAATATATGATGTATTGCCGGAAGTCTGTACGGAACCGGTATTCCGCGCCGGACAGACTCTGCACCCTATTTCGATAATTGAAAGGAATAATGCATGCAAAGCATGACAGAACTCAGGCAGGCAGCCCTTTCCCGCTATCTTTCCTCGAAAGGGCTGAACCCTCCGCAGCAGGATGCCGTGCGCACCGTCGAAGGACCGGTCAGTGTTCTCGCGGGTGCCGGAAGCGGTAAAACCACTGCCATCGTCAACCGCATTGCATTTATGATGCGCTTCGGAAATGCCTATTACGGCGAAGTTCCGCCCTGCTCTGCCGAAGATACCGATTTTCTCAGGCAGGTTGCCGCCGGAACAGCAATGCCGGATGAGCAGCGCCTCACGGAACTGCTCGGATTTGCCCCGGTTCCCGGCTGGCGCATTCTTGCAATCACCTTTACCAATAAAGCCGCCGCCGAACTGAAAAACCGCCTCACAGCGATGCTCGGCGAATCCGCAGCCGATGTCTGGGCAGCAACCTTCCACAGCGCATGTGTCCGGATTCTCCGGCAGCATATTCATCTTCTGGGATACGGCAGCGACTTCACGATTTATGACGCCGATGACAGTCTGCGCGTCATTTCCGCCTGCATCAAGGATCCCGCTTTGCAGGACCGCGGAAGAAGCTATGCAATAGAGAAGGCATTCCCTCCCAAGGCGGTTGCGTATGACATCAGCCGTGCAAAGGACAGGCTCCTGACTCCGCAGCAGATGTACGACGCTGCCGGAGGAGACTTCCGCCGCTGCAAAATCGCGCAGATTTATGCGGCGTATCAGCAGAGGCTCCGCGAATCCAATGCGCTGGATTTTGACGATATCATTTTCCTGACCGTTCAGCTTTTCCGGGAAAACCCGGATGTGCTCGAAAAATATCAGAACCGCTGCCGGTATCTGCTGGTTGACGAGTATCAGGATACCAACCCCGCACAGTATGAGCTGATTCATCTGCTCGCGGAACGGCACCGGAATCTTTGCGTCGTCGGAGATGACGACCAGAGCATCTATAAATTCCGCGGCGCCACAATCGAAAATATCCTTTCCTTTGAGGAACAGTTTCCCGACTGCAAAGTGATCCGTCTGGAACAGAATTACCGCTCAACCAAGCGGATTCTCAGTGCCGCGAACTCCGTGATCTGCAACAACCTCAGCAGAAAGGACAAAACGCTCTGGGCAGATGCTCCCGACGGAGACAAAATCCGCTGGATCCGTGCGCAGGATCAGAACGACGAGGCAAAAGCCATCGCCGAAACAGTCGCCGAAGGAATCCGGAACGGCGGCAGATATTCCGATTATGCCGTCCTCTACCGCACCCATGCACTCTCCAATGCACCGGAGCGTGCCTTTGCTCAGGCGGGCATCCCTTACCGGATCTACGGCGGTCTGCGCTTCTTTGACCGCAAGGAAATCAAGGATATCATCGCGTATCTCTGCGTCATCAACAATCCGCACGATATTCTCCGCTTTACGCGGATTATCAATGAACCCAAGCGCAGCATCGGCACACAGACGCTCGCCGACATCACGGCGATTGCACTTGACCTCAGTCTTTCTCCGGTCGAGGTGCTCCGCACAGCGGATGATTATCCCCGCCTTTCCCGCAAAAGCGCGGTTCTGCGGGCTGCCGGCGAAATGTTCGCCGAGCTGACCGATGCAGCCTCGGAACTGCCGCTGGATGAGCTCTATGATACCGTACTGGAAACAACCGGCTATCTGGATATGCTGAAAGCGGAGGGCATTGAAGGAGAAAGCAGAATCGAGAATATCGAAGAACTCAAAACCACGATTCTCAGCTACATCAATCAGGCGGAGAACGAGGGCGAAGAGCCGACTCTGAGCGGTTTCCTCGAAGAAATCTCTCTGTATACCGATCAGGATCGCGCGGACGAATCGCAGGATGCCGTAACGCTGATGACCGTCCACGCCGCGAAAGGTCTGGAATACAACTGTGTCTTTCTGCTCGGAATGGAGGAGGGAATCTTCCCCGGACGGCGAAGCATGGACAGCGAGGAGGAAATCGAGGAGGAACGCCGCCTTGCCTATGTTGCAATTACCCGCGCCAGAAAACAGCTGTATATCACGACGGCTGCATACCGGATGCTGTACGGTCAGACCGCTGCAAACGGAACCTCCAGATTCCTGCGGGAAATGGATCCTTCCGTTCTGGAAAAGGATGACCGCTCCGGAACTGCCGTCAGCTTCGCAAAGCCCCGTCCGGCATCGCCGGCAGCTTCCCCTGTCATGCGGAAGGAACAGCCGCAGACGGAGCATTTTTCTCCCGGTGACCGCGTCAGAAGCGCTGTTCACGGAGAGGGAACCGTCCTGAGCATCAGTCCCATGGGTGCGGATTTCCTCATGGAAGTCGCATTCGATCAGGTCGGAACCAAAAAAATCATGGCAAAATATGCCAGAATCCGAAAGGTAACATCATGAACACGAATGTCAGAAAAAAGGCCGCACCAGTCGGCAGAAAGACAAATAAGCCTGTCTCTTTCAAGGAAACACTGGCTTCATTCCGGGATTCGCTGCACACCAAAAACGGCAAAACGTTTGTCTTTGTGCTTCAGATCGCGCTGTCCTTCGTCACGCTTTTTTATCTGAAGGGCGTCATCAAGATGGCGTATTACAGTACATTCTACCGGCTGGATATCCCGGAGGAAAACCGCGGAAAATTCTGTTTCCTTGTGTCGATGGTCTGTCTGTTCTTCGGCACGGTAATGCTCTTTACCAGAAAACAGATCGTGACAAGAGTTGTCATTATGCTCGCGATGCCGTTCTATCTGCCGATAGTCCTGTTTAATTATCAGTATCTTTCGCTGATTATTCCGCTGGTCTGTATGGTCGGACTGACTTTCATCTTCAGCGGAACCGGTGAAGCCCCGAAAACCATCCTCGGCGCTTCATTCCTGATGATGTATATTCTCGGTACATTCGCTTATCTGACGGCGCAGAGCATCCTGAAGCCTGCCACACAGGAAGTTGTTGTTGAACGCAAGGTCTCTCCCGGCGAGTGCTACCGCTATTCCGTTGTTCAGGTGCTCGATCAGGCGGACGGCAAAACCTATGTCTCCATTGAGCCGAATACCAAGGATATTTCGTATGATCATCTGAAATGGTATGCAAAAGGATTCAGCAAGGCTGTTTATCTGGAGCGTCCGCTGGATTCCTTCCATATCGAATGGTCCACGCAGACACGCGCCGAAATCACAAGGGAACTGATTACCAACAATCCCAGCACAACCTTTGTCCTGAATGCCGATCAGATGCGGCTGCTGGGACTCGATACCGGTTACAGCGAGGAATTCACGATCGGCAGCCTCAGCCGCAGTCAGCGCCATAAGCTCGGCTACGGAAGTATCGAAGACCCGATTGATTCCAGATTTGCTAAGCTGTTCCGTGTCACGCTGAAAAAACCGGACTTTACCGTGACCCTGACCTTTGACGAAATGGTGAAAATCGGACTCAGCCCGACATATGAACAGAGGCTCTCCCGCATGACGGACGATAACCTCGCACTGCTCGGCGTTCCGGAGGTCAATGAGGTGCTGAGAGTCAACGGCAAAATCGTATTCAGACAGTATGTTGCCGTACTGGAGCGGTTCTTTGCAGACTCCACCCGCTCAATGACCGCGTTTCTCGAACCGAATACCCTGCCGGAGGTTCAGCCGGAAGGTCTGGATCTGGAGGAAATCCGCAGAAAGCGCAAGGAAGCACAGGATGCAAGAACTGCAACCGGCACTTCCGCTTCTACCGTAACCACCGAAACCACGACCGAAACCACTGCCACGGCGGCTGAGTAACATGTTCCCGCAGCGTGCAGGCAGCACGCATCAATATATAAAAAGCCGGAAATACCGGCAAGGAGGTTACTGTTATGAGCGAATTTTTCCCGACGGTCGGCAAGATTCCCTATGAGGGCAAGGACTCCAAAAACGCACTGGCATTCAAGTATTACAACCCGGATGAGATCATCGACGGCAAACCGATGCGCGAGCATCTGAAGTTTGCACTGAGCTGGTGGCATACCATGGGCGGCGACGGCACCGATATGTTCGGCGTCGGAACGGCAGACAAGACATGGGGCGAAACCGATCCGGAAGCACGCGCAAAAGCAAAGGTTGATGCAGCCTTTGAGATCATGGACAAGCTCTCGATTGACTATTTCTGCTTCCATGACCGCGATCTTTCCCCGGAATACGGCACACTCGCCCAGACCAATGCGAAATTTGACGCAATTGTCGATTATCTCGCCGAGAAAATGAAAGCAGACCCGGCCAAAAAGCTGCTCTGGGGCACGGCAAAAGCCTTCGATCATCCGCGCTATATGCACGGTGCCGGCACATCTCCCTCCGCAGATGTGTTCGCCTATGCCGCTGCACAGATCAAGAAGGCAATTGACGCAACAATCCGGCTCGGCGGAAAGGGCTATGTGTTCTGGGGCGGAAGAGAAGGATATGAAACCCTGCTCAATACAAATTACGGGCTGGAGCAGGACAATATGGCACGCCTGCTGAAAATGGCAGTGACATATGCACGCTCTAAAGGCTACGACGGCGATTTCTACATCGAGCCAAAGCCGAAGGAGCCGACCAAGCATCAGTATGACTTTGATACGGCGACTGTGCTCGGCTTCCTGAAAAAATACGGTCTCGAAAAAGATTTTTATATGAATATTGAGGCAAACCACGCTACCCTCGCACAGCACACCTTCCAGCATGAGCTCCGTGTCGCAAGAGAAAACGGCAAATTCGGCTCGATTGACGCGAATCAGGGTGACCCGCTGCTGGGCTGGGATACCGACCAGTTCCCGACCAACATCTATGATGCGACGCTGTGTATGTACGAAGTCATCAAGGCAGGCGGCTTCACAAACGGCGGCCTGAACTTCGATGCGAAAGCACGCCGCGGCAGCTTTACGCCGGAGGATATCTTCCTGAGCTATATCGCAGGCATGGACACCTTTGCGCTCGGCTTCAAGGCTGCACGTGCTCTGATTGCGGACGGAAGACTTGACAGATTCGTTGAGGAGCGCTATGCAAGCTGGACAACCGGCATCGGCAAGGATATCATCGACGGCAAGGTCGGCTTCGAGGAACTGGAAGCATATGCGCTCGAAAAGGGCGAAGTCACCGGTTCCCTCGGCAGCGGCAGACAGGAAATGCTCGAAGCAATCGTCAATAATGTGCTGTTCTCGCTGTAATCCTGCAAAAGAATAACCTATGACCGTATGCGGGCGGAGATTCTTCTGCCCGCATACAAAAATAAGAGAAAAGAATTGTCATGCAGGGGGATGCTGTATGAATTACTATCTTGGAATTGATATCGGAACAAGCGGCACGAAAACCGTGCTGTTTGACGAAAAAGGCAATGTGACCGCATCGGCTTCGGAGGAATATCCGCTGTATCAGCCGCAGAACGGATATGCCGAGCAGAAGCCGCAGGACTGGGCAGATGCCGTGCTGCATACAATGGCGGCAGTCATGAAGCAGAGCGGTGCAGAACCGGATGCGGTCAGGGGCATCGGGCTTTCCGGGCAGATGCACGGACTTGTCATGCTCGACGGAAACAACAATGTTATCCGTCCGGCGATTATCTGGTGCGACCAGAGAACCGCGAAGGAATGCGTGGAAATCACGGAAAAGGTCGGAGCAGAGCGGCTGATCGAAATTACCGCGAATCCTGCACTGACCGGCTTTACCGCATCCAAAATTCTGTGGGTGCGGAATCATGAACCGGAAAATTACGCGAAATGCGCACATATATTGCTTCCTAAGGATTACATCCGCTTCATTCTGACCGGAGAATATGCAACAGAGGTTTCCGATGCATCCGGTATGCAGCTTCTCGATATCCCGAACCGCTGCTGGTCAGATGAAGTACTCGAAAAGCTGGAGATTGACAAAAAACTGCTGGCAAAGGTATATGAATCGCCGGAAATCACCGGCGGACTGACCGAAGATGCCGCAAAACAGACCGGTCTCAAAGCCGGTACGCCGGTTGTCGGCGGCGCGGGCGACAATGCCGCCGCTGCAATCGGAACAGGCGTTGCCGAGGACGGTAAGGCGTTTACCACAATCGGAACGAGCGGCGTCGTTTTTGCGCACAGCTCTCAGATTTCCATTGACCCCAAGGGCAGAGTCCACACCTTCTGCTGCGCAGTCCCCGGCTGCTGGCATGTCATGGGCGTCACGCAGGGCGCGGGGCTCTCGCTCAAATGGTTCCGCGATAATTTCTGCGATGCCGAAAAGCAGACCGCCAAGGGCATGGGTACCGATGAGTATTACCTGATGGACAGGGAAGCGGAACAGTCGCCGATCGGCGCAAACCGCCTGCTCTATCTGCCCTATCTCATGGGCGAGCGCACCCCGCATCTCGATGCGGATGCACGCGGCGTGTTTTTCGGGCTTTCCGCAATGCATCAGAAGCGCGATCTGCTCCGTGCAGTCATGGAGGGCGTCACCTACTCGCTCCGCGACTGCCTCGAAGTGTTCAAAGAAATGCAGATTACGGTTGACAGCATGATGGCGTGCGGCGGTGGCGGTTCCTCACCGCTCTGGCGGCAGATGCTCGCCGACCTCTATCACTGCCCGATTCAGACCGCAAAGTCAAAAGAGGGTCCGGCACTCGGCGCTGCCATTCTCGCAATGGTCGGCACCGGCGCATATGTGTCTGTTCCGGAAGCCTGCGCTGCAATTATCGGCACAGACAAAACCTGTGAGCCGGATGCAGATGCGATGCCGGTCTATGAGCGGTACTATCAGCTCTACCGGAAAATCTATCCGGCGCTGAAAGAGCAGTATAAGGCACTCGCGGCATTATGAGTATGGATAAAACCGCAGCACCCCTGAAAAACAAACGTGCTTTGGTTTTCATCCTTTATACGGTGCTTTTTTACGGATTCTGGACGCTGTGGGCAATCTGGATTCGTCCCGAAATCAAGGACGCAATGTCAGATTCTTTGATTTTTGAGATTCTCGCAAACTGCGTTAAATTGGCAGTCTGGACAGTTCCGGCACTGCTGCTGATCCGAAAGTATGACAGCGCACTGTTCATCCGCTTCCGGCAGATGTTCACCGAACGGGTATCACTGCGGGCAGCGCTGCTCTGGATTCTGCTTTTTTCGGCACTGTGCGGCGACCGACTGATCGCTCTTATACAGGGAAAGCTGCACATCAACCCCGCTTTCTCACTGAAAACCCACCTCTGGCTGCTGATCGTCGGTCTGACAGAGGAAACGGTATTCCGCGGCTGGCTGCTGAATGCAACCGTGAAAAATGAGAAGGATTACAAAATGATCGCGCTGAACGCACTCATGTTTTTGTGCATTCATTTCCCCGGCTGGATTCAAAAGGGTACATTTATCAGCGCGTTTACCGGCTTTGGATTTATCAGCATCCTCGTGTTCAGTGTGCTCATCAGTATCTGCTTTTTGAAGCAGAAAAACATCGTATTGCCGATATTTATACATATGCTCTATGATTTTATTCTCGAATTCTGGATTATATCATGAGCCAAACCGATCAAACCAAACGCGGGAGGACATTATGCGCGAAGCAACAGTTTCAAGAAACACAAGAGAAACGCAGATCACCGTGAGCGTGCGCTTAGACGGCAAAGGTGAGAGCGAAATTTCGACCGGCATCGGCTTCTTTGACCATATGCTGACGGCGATGTCGCGGCACAGCGGCATCAGCATGACCGTTCAGGCAAAGGGCGATCTGCACGTTGACGGTCACCACACCGTCGAGGACACCGGCATTGTGATCGGGCAGGCGCTTCATCAGGCACTCGGCGACAAATCCGGTATTGCACGCTACGGCAGCGCCTATATTCCGATGGACGAAGCGCTATCCTTCTGCGCACTCGACCTCTCGAACCGCCCGTATGTCGTATTCCGCGGCAGCTTCACCAATCAGATGATCGGGGAATATGACGCCTGCCTGACCGAGGAATTCTTCCGCGCACTGGCAGTCAATGCCGGCATTACGCTGCATCTGGATATGTGTTACGGAAGCAACGATCATCACAAATGTGAAGCGCTGTTCAAAGCATTCGCACACGCACTGAAAGCCGCTGTGCGCGAAAATGAGGACGGAACGGTTCTCTCGACGAAAGGAGCACTCTGATGATCGCGGTGATTGATTACGGCGCGGGCAATCTGTTTTCGGTTTGCAATGCGCTGCAATATCTGAATATTCCGCATGAGGTGACAAAGGATACCGACGTAATAAACCGAGCAGAAGCTGTCATTTTGCCGGGTGTCGGCGCTTTCCCCGCCGCAATGGATTCGCTTCGTGCTACGGGTCTGATCGGCGCAATCCGCGAAAACGCGCAGAAAAAGCCGCTGCTTGGTATCTGCCTCGGTATGCAGATGCTTTTTGATCGCTCGGATGAAAACGGGCTCTGCAACGGGCTTGGTCTGATTCCCGGCGAGGTTCACCGGATTCCCTCCAAGCGCGTGATTATCCCGCACATGGGCTGGAACGAGCTGGTCATCACACAGGACAGCCCGCTGCTCAGAAGCATCGAAAAGCCCGTATATACATATTTTGTCCACTCCTATCAGGCATTCTGCAATGACAGATACATCATCGCGTATTCAGATTATGACGGGAAAATTCCGGCGCTTGTCACCGACGGCAAATTCGTGTTCGGTGCGCAGTATCACCCGGAAAAATCCGGTGAAAAAGGACTGCAAATGCTCCGGAATTTTGAGGAGATGGCGAAATGATAATCTTTCCCGCAATTGATATCATCGGCGGACAGTGTGTCCGGCTTGTCAAGGGCGATTATGCGACTGCTTCAAAAGTCGCGGAGAATCCGCTCGAAACCGCAAAGCAGTTTGAAAAAGCCGGCGCAGAATGGATTCATATGGTCGATCTGGACGGTGCAAAGGCGGGGTATCCGGTCAATACGGAAATCTACCGGAATATTGCGCAGAATACGCATCTGAAGGTCGAGGTCGGCGGCGGAATCCGCACGCTCGAAACCGTTCAGGCTTATCTGGATCTCGGAATCTCCCGCGTCATTCTCGGCTCTGCTGCACTCAAGAATCCGCAGCTCGTCGCGGATGCAGTGAAGCGCTTCGGCAGCGAAAAAATTGTTGTCGGGATTGATGCGAAAAATGAAATGGTTGCAACCGAGGGCTGGCTCGAAACCAGTGAGGTGCATTATCTCGACCTCGCCGCGAAAATGATCGGGCTCGGTGTGAAAACCATCATCTTTACGGATATTTCCAGGGACGGCACGCTCTCCGGCGTCAGCGCGGAGCAGCTCAGAAAGCTCGCGGAGGCAACCGCCGGTCAATGCAATATCGTTGCGTCGGGCGGCGTGCATACGCTCAGCGATATCATTACCTGCCGCGATATGGGGCTTTACGGCACGATTGCCGGAAAATCGCTCTATCAGGGAACGCTCGACCTCGCCGAGGCAATCAAAACAGCGGATACGCTCAGAATCCGTCCGATGCAGATTTCGGATTATGATGCACTGTACGAACTCTGGACTGCCTGCGGCAACGGTCTGAACAATCTCGACGATTCCCGCGAGGGCATTGCACGCTATCTGGAGCGCAACCCGAACACATCTTTCGTTGCGGAGGAGAACGGCACTCTTGCCGGAGCGGTTCTCTGCGGGCATGACGGCCGCAGAGGATATATCCAGCATATGTCCGTTTCGCCGGATTTCCGGCGGCGCGGCATCGCGACAAAGCTGCTGAACCGCGCACTGGATGCTCTGAAAGCAGAGCAGATTAACAAGGCGGCGCTGGTTGCATTCAAGAAAAATGAGGGCGGAAATGCCTTCTGGGAGCAGCAGGGCTTCTCCCTGCGTGATGACCTCAATTACCGGAATCTGGCACTGAAAGATATGATCCGGTTCGACCCGGAATACTGAAAAGGAGCACATTATGCTTGCAAAAAGAATCATCCCCTGCCTCGACGTCCGGCACGGAAAGGTCGTAAAGGGTGTCAATTTCATGGGCGTGAAAGATGTCGGGGATCCGGTTGCCTGCGCCGCAGAATACAACCGGCAGGGCGCTGACGAAATCGTATTCTATGATATTGTCGCATCCCACGAGGGCAGAGGAACCTTTCTGGATGTTGTCCGCGAGACCGCAAAGCAGGTCTTTGTCCCGCTGACGGTCGGCGGCGGCATCGCAACCGTAAATGATATGCGCGAAACCCTGCGGGCAGGCGCCGATAAAATCAGCATCAACTCTGCTGCCGTAAAGAATCCGCAGCTCATCTCTGACGGCGCCGAGATTTTCGGCTCACAGTGCATTGTTGTCGGCATCGACGCAAAGCGCGACGGCAAAGGCGGCTATACGGTCTATGTCAACGGCGGACGCATTGATATGCACGTCGATCTGCTGAAATGGGTTGAGGAAATCGAGCAGCGCGGCGCCGGTGAAATCTGCCTCAATTCGATTGATACGGACGGTGTGCGCGGCGGCTTTGATCTCGAAATGCTCCAGGCAGTCTGCTCACGGGTGCGCATCCCGGTTATTGCATCGGGCGGCGCCGGAAAGCTCGGCGACTTTGCAGAAGCGTTTCTGAAAACCGGTGCAACCGCTGCGCTCGCAGCTTCCCTGTTCCATTTCGGCGAGCTGACCATCCCGCAGGTCAAGGCGGACTGCCGCAGCAAGGGCATCCCGATGAGGTAAGGTGTCTCCGACGGATACTGAATGAGGGCGCTGCCCTCAAACTCCCGCCAAAGGGACATTGTCCCTTTGGAATCCCGTTATGAGGGATTTGAGGAGCAAAACTATATTTTTTCAAATCGCTTGCGGGGTCTTAATGCAGCACCCCTTGGTCACCGGTCGAAGACGGGACACCATAAACCGTGTGCTTTTCCGTATAAACATATCTGTGATGATTATGCATTGACCGGTGAAATGAAAAAAGCATCAAGCATGATTACCCATCCGCAGTGCGGATAAACATAAAGGAGAATGAAAAGAATGACACTTTACGAAGAACTCAAGCGCAGAGGACTGATTGCGCAGACGACGGATGAGGCGGAAATCGCCGAGCTCATCAACAACGGAAAGGCAACCTTTTATATCGGCTTCGACCCGACTGCGGATTCCCTGCATGTCGGTCACTTCATGGCGCTCTGCCTGATGAAGCGGATGCAGATGGCGGGCAACAAGCCGATTGCGCTGGTCGGCGGCGGAACCGGTATGATCGGCGACCCCTCCGGCAAGACCGATATGCGCAAAATGCTGACACCGGAGACCATTCAGCACAACTGCGAATGCTTCAAAAAGCAGATGAGCCGTTTCATTGATTTTTCGGACGGCAAGGCACTGATGGTCAACAACGGCGACTGGCTGCTCAGCCTGAATTATGTCGATGTGCTGCGTGAGGTCGGCGCGTGCTTCTCGGTCAATAAGATGCTTTCGTTCGAGTGCTACAAGCAGCGCTGGGAGCGGGGTCTCACCTTCCTCGAATTCAATTACATGATTATGCAGAGCTACGATTTCTACAAGCTCTATCAGGATTACGGCTGCAATATGCAGTTCGGCGGCGACGACCAGTGGGCAAATATGCTCGGCGGCACGGAGCTGATCCGCAAAAAGCTCGGCAAGGATGCATACGCAATGACCATTACGCTGCTCCTTAACTCCGAGGGCAAGAAAATGGGCAAAACCGAAAAGGGCGCTGTCTGGCTCGATGCCGAAAAGACCTCACCCTACGATTTCTTCCAGTACTGGAGAAACGTCGGCGATGCCGATGTCGTGAAATGCCTGAAAATGCTGACCTTCCTGCCGATCGAAGAAATTGAGGAAATGGAGCGCGGTCTCGACAGCGGCGCGGCTTATAACCATGCAAAAGAGGTCCTTGCATATGAACTGACCGCACTGGTTCACGGAAAAGAAGAAGCCGACAAGCAGCTCGAAGCCGCAAAGGCAATCTTTGCCGGCGGCGGCGTCAGTGAAAATATGCCGACAACCGTTCTTTCCGCAGATGACCTCACCGACGGCACAATCGGCATTCTGCCGCTGCTGGTGAAAACCAAGCTCTGCCCGTCCATTTCGGAAGCGCGCAGACTGGTGCAGCAGGGCGGTGTGACCGTCAATGACGAAAAAATGACCGACCCGAAAGCGCAGCTTGCACTGGACGGCGATCTGATTATCAAAAAAGGAAAAAAGGTGTTCCATAAGGTCACACGCGGCTGATTCCCTCTTTTAGACCGAACCCCGAACCAGAACAGGAGGTAACAGAGTTATGCAGGACGCGGTTGCCAGACAACTGACGCAGGTGTACGATAACTGTGCAAAATGTGACGATAAAGGCTATCATGTCGGCGTGCAGGGAAAAACCATGCAGGATTATCTGCGGTTTACACTGCTGAAATTCTATGTCTATCTGAGCAGCAGCAACGGCAATATCTCTATGGCTGAGATTGCCTATCTGAATGATGCGCTCGGGTATTCCATGTCCGCAGACCAGATTGACCGATTCAATGTCAGCAGCAAAATTACAAAATACAGCCTGAAGGACAGCATGATTACCATGATGATGCCCTTTCTGAAAATGGATCTCGAAACCCTTCCGATCGGCGGCATGAGCCTGTCTTTTATCGAGTTTATCAATCAGGCGGGACTTGAATTTATGACCGTTGAAAACGGAAAAGCAGATCCCTTTGTCATGCGAGATCTCGGAGCGATGATTCTGGCACTCCGCAATTTCAGAATGGAATACATCAGCAACTGGGAAAATATGATCCGGGAACAGAAGCGCCGGGAGGAGCTTTCCAAGCGTCCGGTCTATCCGACAGGCGGAAATTCGCCGTGGGGCAATCCGAATCCGCCGGCAAGCACAGGCAGCGGCAAAACACCTGCCTCTCCGACAAGCGGAAATGCCCAGACGCCTTTCCGGAAGGAAAATACACAAACTGCGCAGAACCAGCAGAATCAGCAGCCTCCGAAACAGGAAGAAAAAGAACTGACGCTTGAGGAACATCTGAAAAAGCTCGATGAGCTGACCGGCCTGCAGGCAGTCAAGCAGGACCTCAACAGCCTGATTAACCTCATCCGCGTGCGGAAAATGCGCGAGGACAGAGGTATGCCGCAGTCTGCAATGTCGCTGCATATGGCATTTCTCGGCAATCCCGGAACCGGAAAAACAACCGTTGCACGCATCCTTGCCGGAATCTATAAATGTCTCGGCGTTCTCTCAAAGGGGCAGCTCGTCGAGGTTGACCGCTCCGGACTGGTTTCAGGCTATGTCGGACAGACTGCAATCAAGACAAAGGAGATTATTGACTCTGCAATGGGCGGCGTGCTGTTCATCGACGAAGCCTATGCGCTGACTGCAAACACCGGCAAAGGCGATTTCGGTCAGGAGGCTGTGAACACCCTGCTCAAGGCAATGGAGGACAACCGCGATGATTTTATTGTCATTGTCGCCGGTTATTCCGATCTGATGGAGGAATTTCTCGACAGCAATCCGGGGCTGCGCTCCCGCTTCAATAAAATCATTACCTTTGAGGACTATATGCCGGACGAGCTGCTTGACATTTTCAAAAGCATCTGCACAAAATCCGGCATGACAATCACAAAAGAGGCAGAGGATGCCGTTCTGGAATACTTTGTCATCCGCTGCGGACTGAACCTCAAAACCTTTGCAAATGCACGCGATATCCGCAATTTCTATGAAAAGGCGATTACCAATCAGGCAAACCGTCTGGCGGCAATCGAATCCCCGACAAACGGACAGCTGACAACGCTGACCATCGACGATGTTACCGGCATCGAACTCAATTAACCGGCGTATCAGGCATACGCTGTCAATAAACAAACGGAAAGGATATTTATTATGATTCTGATTACAATGGAAAACGGCAAACAAATGAAGTTCAAGCTCCGCCCGGATGTTGCTCCGATCTCCTGCGAGAATTTTGAAAAGCTCGTAAAAGAAGGCTTTTATGACGGACTCAGCTTTCACCGCGTCATCTCCGGCTTTATGATTCAGGGCGGCTGCCCCGACGGAACCGGAATGGGCGGTCCGGGCTGGCACATCAAGGGCGAATTCCTTGCAAACGGCGTCAACAATCCGCTGAAGCACAGCCGCGGCGTTCTCAGCATGGCTCGCGCACAGCATCCCGACAGCGCAGGCTCCCAGTTCTTTATCATGCATGCGGATGCACCGTATCTTGACGGAAACTATGCGGCGTTCGGTGAGATTGTCGAGGGACTGGATGTTGTGGACGAAATTGCTGCGGTTCCGACCAATGCGGCAGACAAGCCCCTGACCCCGCAGATTATGAAGAAAGTTGAGATCATTCCCGACTGATACAAGCAAACCTCCTGTCTGAGACAGGAGGTTCTTTTTTATGATGATGTGATTTCGGATAGAATCTGCGCCGTCATTTCCGTACAGCTAACCGGTCGGATTTCTGTATTTCCAATCAGGTCGGCTGTCCGGATACCGCGCTCCAGAACACGGTCTACCGCCTGCTCAATACAGTCCGGTTCTGCCGTCATACCGAACGAATACCGCAGCATCATTGCCGCAGAAAGTACCATCGCGATCGGATTTGCCAGATTCTTTCCGGCAATATCCGGCGCAGAACCGTGAATCGGCTCATACATGCCGCACTTTGAGTCACCGAGCGAAGCAGATGCCAGCATTCCGATCGAACCGGTAATCTGCGAGGCTTCGTCCGACAGAATATCTCCGAACATATTGGATGTGACGATTACATCAAACTGCTTCGGATTGCGAACAAGCTGCATGGCAGCATTATCTACAAACAAATCACTGTACTGCACCTCCGGATAGGCTTCGGACAACCGGTGCATGATACTGCGCCAGAGCCGTGAGGTCTCCAGCACATTCGCCTTGTCTACGCTGACCAGACGCTTATTCCGCTGCATGGCTGCCCGGAATGCCGCATGACCGATCCGCTCAATTTCCGTCACGCTGTAAGCCTCTGTATCAAATGCTTCCTCGCCGTATTTTCCGGTACGGTATCCGCGCTCTCCGAAGTAGATGCCGCCGGTCAGTTCCCGGACAATCAGAATATCGAATCCGGAGCTGACGATTTCCTCCCGCAGCGGAGAGGCTCCGCGTAATGCCGGAAACAGCTTTGCCGGACGAAGATTGGTATAAAGCCCCAGTGCCGAACGGATACCGAGCAGCGCCTTTTCCGGACGCCGGCTGCCCGGAAGATCATCCCATTTGGGTCCGCCGACGGCACCGAGCAGCACGCTGTCACTCGCAAGGCAGCCCTTCACAGTTTCCTCCGGAAGCGGCTCCCCTGCCGCATCAATCGCGCATCCGCCGATCAGATACGGCGTAAAGCAGAATTCATGCGCGTACCGCTCCCCGACTGCGTTCAGCACGGCAGCGGCACTCTCCGTTATTTCCGGTCCGATGCCGTCGCCTTTCAGCAATGCAATATGATATTTCACAGAATCCTCCTTTCCGGATCAGATGATGCCTTTTTGAATCGCCGGAATCAGACCGCCGTTTTCGATAATCTGCTGAATAAACGGCGGAAACGGCTCAGTCCGGTATTCCGCGCCGGTTGTCAGGTTCCGGATGAGTCCCAGCGAGAAGTCTGCCTCCAAGCGGTCGCCCTCCGAAACGGCGGCGGCAGCCTCCGGACATTCTGTAATCGCAAGCCCGATATTGATTGCATTCCGGTAAAAAATTCTGGCGAAGCTTTTGGCGATTACAACCGAAATGCCGCATGCCTTGAGCGCAATCGGCGCATGTTCCCGCGAAGAACCGCAGCCGAAATTCTCTCCGGCAACCAGAATATCTCCCTTTCTGACTCTGCCGGCAAAGGTTTTGTCGATGTCCTCCATGCAGTGTAAAGCAAGCTCTGCCGGATCGCCGGTATTCAGATATCGTGCCGGAATAATGACATCCGTATCCACATGATCGCCGAAACAGATTGCATTCCCCTCATATTTCATCGTTCATGACCTCCTCCGGACTGGTTATTCTGCCTGTGACGGCGCTTGCCGCCGCGACTGCCGGATTCGCCAGATAGACCTCCGATTCCGGATGCCCCATTCTGCCGACAAAATTCCGGTTGGTGGTAGCAACAGCGCGTTCCCCTTTTGCCAGAATCCCCATATATCCGCCGAGACAGGGACCGCAGGTCGGTGTCGATACGACGGCGCCGCTCTCAATAAAGATGCGAAGCAGCCCCTCCTCCATCGCGTTCAGATAAATCTGCTGGGTTGCCGGAATGACAATCACACGCACGTTTTCCGCGCATTTCCGTCCTTTCAGGATTTCTGCGGCTGCGCGCAGATCCTCCAGTCTGCCGTTTGTGCAGGAGCCGATTACAACCTGGTCAATCGGAATCTCTCCGATTTCATCAAAGGTTCTGGTGTTTTCCGGCAAATGCGGAAACGCAACCGTCGGCGTAACATCGGGCAGATTGATTTCGATTTCCCGGATATACTCCGCGTCTTTGTCCGGAGCATATACAACCGGTTCCTTTGCGCCGTGCGCTTTCAGATATTCCAGTGTCTGAGCGTCAACGGGGAAAATCCCGTTTTTCGCGCCTGCCTCAATTGCCATATTGCAGATACAGAAGCGGTCGCTCATACTGAGCGAGGCGATTCCGTCGCCCGTGAATTCCAGCGAACAGTATCTTGCACCGTCTACGCCGATTTTTCCGATCAGGTGCAGGATAATGTCCTTGCCGGAAACAAAGCGGCGCTTGGTTCCGGTCAGATTTACGCGGATTGCCGGCGGAACCTTGAACCACGCTTTTCCCGTTGCCATGCCGCATGCCATATCCGTTGACCCGACACCCGTCGAAAAAGCGCCCAGCGCACCGTAGGTACAGGTATGCGAATCCGCGCCGATGACGGCATCCCCCGCAGTTACCAATCCCTGTTCCGGCAGCAGCACATGTTCAATGCCCATCCGCCCGGCATCGTAGAAATGCGGAATGCCCTGCTCACGGCTGAATTCCCGGCAGCACCTGCACTGCTCTGCCGCTTTGATATCCTTATTCGGGACAAAATGATCCATGACCAGCGTAATTTTATCACGGTCAAAGACATGTTCTTTCCCCAGCCTTGCAAACGCACGGATTGCGACAGGTGATGTGATATCGTTTCCGAGAATCCGGTCCGGTTCAATCAGAAGCAGCTGCCCCGCCTGAACCGCCTGCATTCCCGCATGTGCCGCAAGGATTTTCTGCGTCATTGTCATGCCCATATGCAACACCCTCTTTCCGATGCAATCGGTTTACTCTGTTTTTTGTTCATTCAGCATATTGTTGACGGCACTGAACAATGCCTTGACAGATGATGTAATAATATCCGTGTCGATGCCGGTTCCCCAGAAGCTTTCGCCGGAGCCGCCGATGATTTCCACATACGATACCGCCTTGGAGGAAGAACCGACCTCCAGCGCGTGCTCCGTATAGCTGTTGATGATGTAATTCAGACCCAGATGATTCCGGACGGCATTGCTGACCGCATCCAGACGGCCGTTTCCTTTTCCGGAAGCAGAAATTATCTTCCCGTTTAACTGCATCTGAACCGTTGCTTCAATTCCGTTCCTCTGCACAAAATGAACTTCATCAAGGCACAGCGGCGCATTGATGTCAACATAATGCGTTCTGAAAACTTCGTATAATTCATCCGGCAGCATTTCCTTATGCTTGCGGTCGGAAATACTCTTGACCAGATAGCCGACACGCTCCCGCATCCGCTTTGGCAGATTGTATCCGAACCGCGTTTCGAGAATATAGCCGATTCCGCCCTTTCCGGACTGACTGTTAATCCGGATCACATCCGCCTCATAGGCTCTGCCGATATCCTTCGGATCCAGCGGCAGATACGGCACGGTCCAGTGTTCGCCGCCGTGCTCCTCACGCCACTTGATTCCCTTTGCAATCGCATCCTGATGCGATCCGCTGAACGCTGCAAAGACAAGCTTTCCGCTGTAAGGCTGCCGCTCGTAAATCTCCATGCGGGTCACACGGGTATACAATTCCGAAACTGCCGGCAGATCGGAAAAATCGAGCTGCGGATCAATGCCCTGAGAATACATATTCAGCGCAAGCGTCACAATATCCGCATTTCCGGTCCGCTCGCCGTTTCCGAACAGCGTTCCCTCAACACGTTCCGCTCCTGCAAGCAGTCCCATTTCGGTATCCGCAACCGCACAGCCGCGGTCGTTATGCGGATGCAGCGAAACCGTCACATACTCGCGGTATTTCAGATGATCGCACAGATACTCAATCTGATTGGCATAGACATGCGGCATCGAAAGCTGAACCGTCACGGGCAGATTGATAATCACCGGATCGTCTGCCGAAGGCTGCCATACATCCAGAACGGCATTACAGACCGAAAGTGCAAATTCCGGCTCTGTTCCGGTAAAGCTCTCCGGCGAATATTCAAAGCAGATTTTCCCCTCATGCCTGTCCCGGTATTTTTTGCAGAGCTTTGCGCCGCTCACGGCAATTTCCGTGATTTCCTCCTTGCTTTTCCGGAAAACCTGCTCCCGCTGCGCCACAGAGGTCGAATTATACAAATGCACAATTGCCTGACGGCAGCCGCGCAGTGCTTCAAATGTTCTTGCGATGATATGCTCCCTGCTCTGTGTCAGTACCTGTATCGTCACATCATCCGGAATCAGGTTCTGCTCGATCAGGGCACGGCAGAAGTCATATTCTGTTTCCGAAGCAGCCGGAAACCCGATTTCAATTTCCTTGAATCCGATGCGGACAAGCTCCGCAAAATATTCAAGCTTTTCGCTGAGATTCATCGGGATGACCAAAGCCTGATTTCCGTCACGCAGATCGACACTGCACCAGCGCGGTGCATGATCGACGTAGGTTTTCTTTGTCCATTTCATTTCAGGATTTGTCACATTAAAAAACTGTCGGGTATATTTCTCAGAATGCTGCATACCGTTCCTCCTTCAACAGCATCATATGATTCCTTGCGTCCGCCGGCTTCCGGCAGATCATTCTGCTCATCCGTTTCATGTCCTTCCTCCGACATCGGCATAAGCATCCTCCGGTACAAGCCCGCATACTCTTATATTATACACCCGAAGCCCGCACCGATGCAATTCGCATTTTTTACGATACTGACCGTCTGTTTCTGTTTGTTTTGAACAGATTATCCGACGCGAAAATGGACAGAGTCCCAAAAAGAAAGTACAAAATACAATAAAAAAGTATAAAATAATCATTGTAATCTCTGCGGCGGCGTGGTATAATATAGAATAGGCATGTTTCTGCCTATTATGATGAGAATCAGGGGGATTTATATGAAGCATATGTTTGCAGAGAAAAAGAAGAACTGCAAGAAGCTGCTGAGCAGCATCACCGCTTCCTTGCTGACACTTACGGCTTTTTCCGGAATATCTGCACCGGAAGCAGCAGCAGCCGCAGCTTCTTGGAAATTTGACTTCGGCGGAAACGGTACCGCAAGCGGTTATACCGGTGTTTCCGCCTCAAACGGCTACAATGCCGGAACCGGCTACGGTTTTTCCGGCAGCGTATCCAATGTCTCCGCGGGCGGCAGCGGCGCGCTCAGCGATGCTGTCAGTTTTACCGGAGGACAGTTCAGCGTCGATTTGCCGGCCGGTCTGTATCAGGTCACGGTCACAACCGGAAATGTCAAACGTACATCCATCATGATTGAGGGCATGTACCAGATGATTAATCTGACCGGAAACAATGCAGCCGAAACAATTCAGGTTCCGGTCACGGACGGTCAGCTCAATATCTCGGCGGTCGCGGGCATGAACAATTCGCAGTATTCCATTTCCGCCGTTGAAATCAATCAACTGAACACAACCGGCTCCATGAGACCGACGATCTGGCTCTGCGGCGATTCGACCGTCTGCAACTACTATAACACCGCCGACACCGCACAGCACGGCTGGGGACAATTCCTGAAAAACTATGTGAACACCAATGTTTTTGAAATCCGCAATCTGGCTTCCAGCGGACAGTTTGCAAAAGGTTTCTATCAGGACGGTCAGTTCGAGCCGATCAAAGCTTACGGCAAGCCCGGCGATTATTATGTCATTTCCATCGGCATCAACGATCTGGCTTACTCCAATGCCGATGAATACAAGAACGTCGTGACTGCCATGGTTACGGCTGCAAAGCAAAGGGGTATGAACGTCCTTCTGGTCAAACAGCAGGGCAGACACGGCGACTACAACCGCAATCCGGTTCTGCCAGGACGCTGGTTCGGCGGACAGCTTGACGAAATCGGCGCAGAACAGAATGTTCAGGTCATTGATCTGTTTACCGCATGGCAGAATTTCGGCTTCAGCATCGGCGGATATGATGCCATGACCGAATATTATGCCGCTGACGATGATCTGCACCAGAGCGCAAAGGGTGCGCAGAAAAATGCGGAGCTGTTTCAGAGCCTTGCAAAAATCGGCGATACCGAAATGGACACCGATGCATACTACACCTTCAAAAACACTAACAGCGGGCTTGTCATGGATATCGCAGACGGCACAATTGATGACGGAACCAATGTCCAGCAATGGAGCGCAAACAGTCAGAGCAATCAGGTCTGGCAGCTGACGCCGTTTCAGAACGGCACAACCTATTATTATATCCGTTCCGCATCCGATCCAAATTATGTACTCAAAGCCATGAGCGACGGAAACGGCGGCAATATCCAGATTGTTCCCTATTCCGGCAGCGACAGCATGATGCTCTTCCAGTTTACGAAGATCGGCGACGGCTCCTACTATATCTCCACACGGGCTTCCAGAGATTCGCGTTTTGTCGAAATCGACAGCGCAAGCACCGCGAACGGTGGCAATGTCCAGCAGTGGGAAATGACTTATCACAAATGCCAGAACTGGCAGGCAGTCAAGGTCGATCCGTCAGAGGTAGTCATCCCCGACCCGCCTCCTGTCTACCGGCTCGGTGACCTGAACGGTGACGATAAGGTCAATGCCGTCGATCTGAGCCTGCTCAAGCGTCTGCTTGCCGATGATTCCGACTTCTCTTCCTCTCAGAAAAAAGCTGCCGATGTCAACGGCGATACTGCCGTCAATGCAGAGGATGCCAGACTGCACCGCGATTTCCTGCTCGGAGAGGATGTGGAATTCAGCGAACCGATTGATCCGCGTTACTATGCAGTAGATCAAACATGGGATCAGGGCGTAATCGAAGACACCCATTTCGGTTATTCCGCTCCGAACGGATATGTCAACCTCGATAACAACGACTCCTCCAGCATCACATTTACCGTTCATGTCAAAAACGACGGAAATTACATGATGTATATCCGGTATTCAAACGGTACAACCGAAGACAGACCGATGAAGGTAGTCGTCAACGGAAACACCGATGCATACTGGATGCAGTCCTTCCCCGGCAGCAACGACTGGGATAAATGGGACGAAATCGGTCTGGTTCTCCCGCTCGCCGCAGGAACCAATACGATTCAGTTGATTTCGACTGTTGCAAACAAAGGCGGTCCGAATCTTGACTGTATCAGACTTCAGCAAACCGACGAACCCTATGCCGAAATCTATGACCCCAATGCACATCAGCAGCAGGGAGACGGCAATAAACCGACACTCTTTATTCTCGGCGACTCCACCGTTCAGTCATACGGCGCAAGCTACGCACCGCAGCAGGGCTGGGGATATTATCTCGGCAACTACTTCACGGAACAGGTTACTGTCGTAAACCGTTCTATGGGCGGCAGAAGCTCCAAAAAAGCCTATGATGAAGGCAGATGGGCTTCGATTGCCGATAATATGAAAGCCGGCGATTATGTCATGATTCAGTTTGCAATCAATGATGCCTCCGGTACTTCCTATCCTGACCGCTATGCTCCGACCTGCGGAAATGTTGACAACCCCTCTGAGGGTTCCTATGAATGGTATATGACAAAGTTCATTACCGAAGCAAAGGCAAAGGGCGGCACGCCGATTCTGGTCACAACCGTAATCGGCATGAAGGCCTTTGACAGTTCCAGAAACCGCTTTGTAAACAGCTATACGAATTACTGTGATGCCTGCAAGCAGCTTGCATCTAAATACAGCATCCCCTGCATTGATCTTAACAGCATTATGGTAAACCACTACAATTCCGTCGGATATGACACGGCGAAGTCCTATCACATGATGGGCGCTGTTCAGGGCTCAACAGACGGCACACACTTCTGCGAAAAAGGCGCAGATATCGTCGCCGGTCTGGTCGCGAACGCCGTCAAATCGCAGAATATTACAGGTCTCAGCGGTTACGTCAAATAATACAAAAGCACCTTCTGTATCATTACAGAAGGTGCTTTGCTGTTACTGATTCTGTTTTTTCTTCTTCGGTACCGCGGCTGCACCCAGAACAATGAGCGCTGCTGCTGCAATCGGAATTGCAGCGCCGGGACCGGCATCGCCCGTCGCAACACCGTTTACCGTTGCGGTTCCGCTGGTGCCCTTCGGGATTACCCGTGTCTCCTTATGTTCGCCGTTATTGTCACAGACACGCATTTCCAGTCCGTCTGTCGTAGCCGTAGCCGGTGTAACCACTTTCCACGGCTCCCAGTGATGACCGAATGCATCAATATCATCGGTGTAGGATGCATCCTTAATCCGGCAGGTATAAGTCATGACGCCGTTTTCATCGCAGTCCGCTTCTTTTGTGATGACGCCCGGTCCCCATACATGGTCAGCCGTAATCGTTCCGATCACAACAAAGGAATTGCCGCCTTTGGAAACCGTAACTGCCTTTGACACAATTCCTGCATGTGTCGAGGGCTTGCGCTGCATCGGCATTCTCGACACATTTCTGCCCGCCGGAACCGTTGCCGTCACGCCGTTGACCGTAATTTTCAGATCTTCTGCAAAGTACGGTGTTCCGTCCAGTCTGGTCGCATTGATAATAAACAGATAGTCATTTTCGCCGTAGATCGTGCCCATAAAGAACTGAATCTCTGTATCCAGTGTCATATTGTCCAGCGCTGTTGCCGAGGTAATCCAGAAGGAGTCAATGGCAATACCCGCTGTGTCACAGGTAACATCCGGTTCATTGGTCAGAACAATCGGATTGCCGTCACCGTCCTCGCCGAGTCCGAGAACCGCATTTCGTACTTCAGTCGTAAGGTCTTCAACGCTGATCGGTTCCGATCCGCCCTCCTGCTCAACTTCATCGCCGCAGAGCGGGGTTGCAACATTAAAATTGACCTCTGAAATCTCCGAAACCCATTTGGCATATAAGTCCGTATCACTGTCAAAACTTCCGCTATGCTCATTTGCAAGCGCTTCATCTGTATACCAGCCGTCAAAATGATAACCGTTATCGTCATAAGGGGAAACCTCTCCGGCAGCTTCATTCAGATAATCGCCGACCGACCAGCTTCCCTTCGGAATCTCAACGGTGCGGTCGCTCGCGGTTCCGTGTCCGTTATAATGCAGGTTCACTTTAACCGTTTCCGGATTGCCGGTACTGAACGGAATCACAACTTCCAGCATGGTATTGTTCATTCTGCTGCTGAATATACTCCACTGCAAAGCGGCGCTTTCTCCGTTCACCGCCGCGTTCTGCACACGGAATATACGGCTGCCCTCGGAATTATAGGTGAAATCAAAAATCTGACCGTCTGCCGGCTGAATCTGCGCATGAAACAGATAAACCTTATTATCCGCAAACCATGTATCGTAACCATCGTAGTAGGCTCTGGTTACCGTATACTGCGCACCGGAAGGAACGGAAACATACGGCAGAAGATCCTTTTGAATAACCTCGTCCTTCTTCGGGAGACAAGCCTCATCAACTGTCAGGTTGATTAGCTCAGGTGAAACCGTGCTGACAGTTTCGGGATAAAGCACGAGATTTTCCGTTACGACTGCATTGAGATCGACCTGTTCGGTTCCGCCCTCGCCGATGACCCATCCGCTGACCGCCTTGCCGCCGCTCGGCGCCGGAAAGGCAGCGGTATCGGCTTCCCTGTTATAGGCCGCCATTTCCAGGGCATCATAGATCGTCTCACCCTCATCTACGAGCACTGTGAGCGGATTCCCGCCGTTAAACGTCTCGTAATGGAACGTAACGGAATATGAAGTAACCGCAAAGGCTGAGGAAGGCAGCAGCATTGCTGCAATCGCAGCAGCGGAAAAACCGGCAGCTGCCTGTTTGAATAGTTTCATTTGATTCACTCCTTTGTCATTACAAAAGATACTGCCACAAATATTATATTATCATATTTTTTTCAGTCTGTCAATAGTAAGCGGAAAAAAGGTCGAAAAAAGAGATATATTTTTAATAGATGCCGAAGCACAGATTGTGCAAATTAACAAAATCCGTATCTTTTTCGGAAACAAGTGTGAAAGATTGCCGTTTTTGTGATATACTGAATCTGTATAAACGACTGAACGGAATCTGTCCCGCAGCAGCCGAACCGCCTGCGGGATACAAAGGGAGTGAGTACATGAAGAAAACTGCACACCGCAGAGCCGGCTACGCGGCAGGATGCATTCTGTTCACAGTCTGGCTTCTCAGCTTCTTCAACGGAACAGCCGGCAGAGCACCGGTATTTGCAGATGAAGCGGAACCGCCCGAAAAAGAGATTTCCGTCGATGTGACCGGAGAAGGAGAAGGCTTCTGTCCCGTTCTTTACGACAACACCAACGGTCTGCCGACCTCCGAGGCAAATGCAATCGCAGAAACGGAAGAGGGTTTTATCTGGATCGGCAGTTACAGCGGACTGATCCGCTACGACGGCAATACATTCGAGCGGTTTGACTCCGGCAGCGGAATCGCCAGCGTCACGTCACTGTATCCCGATTCACAGAACCGTTTATGGATCGGAACCAACGACAGCGGCGCCGCTTATTTGAAAAACGGTCAGTTCACATATTTCAATAAATCCACCGGTCTTCCCTCACTCTCTGTCCGCGCCATTGCCGAGGACGGAGATGGATACATCTACCTCGGAACAACCGACGGACTTGCCGTTGTCGATCCGGAAGGGCAGCTTTCCGTGCTCAATGATCCGAATATCCGCGATGAATTTATCCGGACACTGCATTTTTCGGGAAATGTTCTGTACGGCGTGACCAAGGAAGGCTCTGTTTTCACGGTTACAGACGGCAGACTGACCGCATTCACCGATGCCGAAGATACCGGAATTGACGATATTCATGCAATTCTTGCCGATCCGAACAATCCCGGATACGCTTACATCGGTAACCAAAGCTCCGCGATTTATTATGTCAATCTGAACAACGGGTTTTCCGTTCAGGAAACATACAGCATCGCGCCCCAGTCTTATGTCAACAGTCTCGAATGGATCGGGGATATGATCTGGGTCTGCACAGATACCGGAATCGGATTCCTGTATGATTCCAAGTACGTTACCGTCAATAATCTTCCGATGACAACCTCTGTTGAGGGGATGATCCGGGACTATCAGAAAAATCTCTGGTTTGTATCCTCCCAGCAGGGCGTCATGAAAATTGTACCGGATCAGTTCACGGATATATATTACCGCTATAAACTCGGCGAAGAAGTCGTGTATTCAACGTGCATATACGACGAAAAGATTCTGGTCGGAACAAAAAGCAGCGGGCTGCGCATTCTGGGAAACGACGGTATTGTCAATTCTCTCCCAATCCGCCGTTTCGTCAGCGCATCCGGTGTCTCCTATCCGGACACCGATCTCGTTGAGACACTGCATCAAGTCAAAATCCGCTCGATCATCCGCGACAGCCGGAACAGAGTATGGTTTTCTACATTCAGCGAGCAGGGGCTGCTGCGCTATGACAACGGCGAAGTCCTGCGTTTTACCGAAGCGGACGGACTGCCCTCCAACCGGATCCGAACCGTATATGAATGTGCCGACGGCACGTTTCTTGCAGCATGCACCGGCGGTCTGGCGCTAATCAAAGACGACTGCATTACCGCGGTCTACAATGACGCGAACGGCATTGACAACACTGAGATTCTGACCGTAACCGAAGGCTTAAACGGCGAAATCGTTGTCGGAACGGACGGCGGCGGCATCTATGTCATCAAAGGACGGAAAATCCTGCATTACGATACTGAAAACGGTCTGCCGTCCGATATCATCATGCGCATCAAAAAAGATCCCGTCAGAAAGGTATACTGGCTGATTACAAGCAATGCAATCGCCTATCTGACAGAGGATTTTCAGATTCACACCGTTACAAACTTCCCCTACTCCAACAATTTTGATTTATATGAAAACAGCAGCGGTGAGCTCTGGATTCTGAGCAGCAACGGGATCTACGTCACCGATGCCGATCACCTCATGCAGAATCCTGACGACCTGTCCTATCTGTTCTATAACCGCGACAACGGTCTGCCCTGCATACCGACCTCCAATTCCTACAGCGATGTCACAGAATCCGGCGATCTTTATATCGCTGCAACAACCGGTATTGCAAAGGTCAATATTGAAATCCCGTTTGACAATGTCAGCGAACTGAAAATGGCTGTCCCGTTTTTACAGGCAGACAGCAAAACCATTTATCCGGATTCATCCGGAACATTTCACATCCCGGCAAGCACGAAAAAACTGACCATTTTCAGCTATGTCTATAATTACTCTCTGATTAACCCGACAGTAACCTACCGCCTGAAGGGGTTTGATACTGCTCCGGTTACCTTGCAGCGAAGCCAGATGACCCCGCAGAACTATACAAATCTGAGCGGCGGAAACTATCACTTCGAGCTGGAAATTCAGGATTCTCACGGCATCAACAGCAAGAAACTGAATATTACAATTGTAAAAGAGAAAAAAATATATGAACGGCTCTGGCTGAATATTACAGCCATACTGCTGACAGCTTTCCTGCTCTTCATAGCCGTAAGGCTGTATATCAAACGCAGAACCCGCGCCATAGAAAAACGGCATGAAGCGCAAAGAGAACTGACCCGTGAAATTGTTGAGGCATTTGCAAAGGTTATTGATATGAAGGACCGCTATACCAACGGTCATTCTGCAAGAGTTGCGGAATATACGGTCATGCTCTGCCGGGAGCTTGGGCTTGACGAAGACACAATTGACGAATATTACTGCATTGCCCTCCTGCATGATATCGGAAAAATCGGCATTCCGCCCGAAGTGCTCAATAAAAACGGAAAACTGACCGATGAGGAATTCCGGATCATCAAATCCCACTCCGGCCTTGGATATAATACACTCAAGGATATCAGCATTCTGCCCGAACTTGCAACCGGTGCAGGCGCACATCATGAACGGCCGGACGGAAAAGGCTATCCCAAGGGTCTCAAAGGAGACGAAATTCCCCGTGTTGCGCAGATTATCGCAGTTGCGGATACATTTGATGCCATGTACTCCGACCGTCCTTACCGCAAGCGTATGAATTATGACAAGGCAGTATCTATTATCAAGGAAGGACGCGGCACACAGCTCACCGCCGATGTGGTAGATGCCTTCCTCAGACTGGCGGAAGGCGGAAAACTGCGCGCTAAGGATGACACCGGCGGCGGCACTACGGAGGACATCAACAACATTCATTCCAATCAGAAAAAACAGGAATCTACATAATAACAAGCAGAGAGAGACTGAAAAAACAGTCTCTCTCTTTTGTACCATAAAGGCAGGAGCCTGCCCCCCCTGTTATTCTTCCGGCGATTCTTTTTTGATGTGAAACATCAGCCGGAACAGCCCGGCCAGCAGGCGCGGACTTCTCATAACAACAATTTTCATCGGGCACCTCCCTCATTTCGTTTTACTGCATTATATGCCGCAGGAAAAAAAGGGTGCAGAAAAGACGGTTCCGCAAAGTGCAGAACCGTCTTTTTTCAAAATCTGTCTGAATTACGGATTCTCCCGTTCTCCGCCTCCGTTGTCGCCGCCCGGAGTTTCAGGCGGGGTCGATGCCGGAGCCTGTGACTGAGGCGGCGGATTATTATCCGATGAAGGCTCAGTATTTTTGGGTTCCGTTTCCGTAGTCGATACACTTGTCGCCGTTGTCTTCGTGGTCTTTGACTTCTTTGTACCGGAACCGGATTCATCCGCAGTCGTTCCGTTTACAATCGTTGTATAAACCGGATTATAAGCATAATACACAACAATCTTATAATCCTCCAGCGCATCAATCACCTTGCCGACGGAAGGCTCGACGCCGCAGACATACCCGTTTGCGTAATTCCAGTCAACCTTTGCTTTATACAGCACGTACTGGCTCTTGCCGTTACTGTTCGTTGTCGTGCTGATGCCGTCAGTAGTTGTTGCCGTCGTGGTCGTAGTCTTGTTTTTCTTATTCTTTTTCGTGGTTGCGGTCGTTGTACCGCCGGGGTTGCCGTTATCGCCGTCAATCGCTTCAACAAGTCCCATGTCCTTCAGCTGATTCAGATAGGTATTCAGCTTCAGGCCCTTAAAGGAGGGAATCGTAATCAGAGACGGACCGAGACTGACCGTAACCTTCATTGTGCTGCCGGTGACAAACTCGGTACCGTCAGCCCATTCCTGCGCAATAATGGTTCCCTTTGTCACTCTGTCGTCAAAAACATATTCCGGCTCCAGAATCAGCCATGTTCCGAATTCCTTCTTTTTCAGCTCAAAATTTCTGCCGACAAGCTTCGGCACAACGGCATCCGGATGAACCTCCGGCGTACTGTTCTCGGATTCTGCCGAAATAATACTGTTCTGCTCAACACTGCTTCCGCGTGTGTTGAGTGTCTGCTGATTCTGAGTTGCACTCATCAGCTTATAGAACGCCATAATGACGACAATCACGATTGCGATGAACAGAACCGCGATCAGAAGCGGCGCACGCAGCTTCTCAAAGACGGAAGTCTCCTGCACTCTTCTGTTCCGGTTTCCGGCTGCCGCAGCTGCGGGGCGTCTTCTGACCGTTCCGCCTGCGGATCTTGCCGTCACCATCCGCATATTACCGGAATATCGCTCGGATGCAGACGCAGGTCTCTGCTGTCTGACCGGGCGCTGACCGTTTGCGGCAGATCTCTGACCGTTCCGCATGGGTGCATTCTGCGCACCGGGTCTGCCGCTGCGAGGCATCGGCTGACCGTTTCCGCTGTTGCGGAGAGGTCTTTGCTGACCGGTTCTCTGCTGCGGCGGCCGATTCTGAACCGGTCTCTGCCGACCGGCTCTCTGCTGCGCAGAGCGCTGCTGTGCGGAACGCTGCTGTGCGGAACGCTGATGCGGTTTCAGGGCAGCATCCCCTGCCGCACGCTTCATATCCGACTGCACAGAGAACACTGCAGTAGTTCCCTGTTTCTGTGCCTCTGCATCCTCCGGCACCGGCTCGTCAAAGAGCAGTGTCACGAGATCCGTAATGGTCCGGACACGTTCATTTCCGTCCAGAGCAAGACCCTGCATAATGCCTTTTGAGACATTCTCAGGCATATGCGGATTCAGCTCCGCCGGCGGAACGAGGTTATCATAATCCTGACGGGAAATCGCATCGGATGCACGGCAGCCGGTCAGAATTCGGTAAAGGACGGCACAAATGCCGTAAACATCTGTCCATGTACCCTGCTGCCGGTCTGCAAAATACTGTTCCGGTGCTGCATAGCCGTCGAACAGCTCCGCCTCAAGCTCCGTATCGTTGGTACGGACAGCGGAGATACAGAACCCGCGCAGCTTCAATTCGCCCTTATCCGTCACAAAGATTGTCTCGGGGCTCAGACCGCGGTGCAGCACACCTGCATTATGCAGCAGGCTCAGCGTGGTAAACAGCGGCGGGAAAATTCTTCTGACCGTACTCCAGCTCAGCTCCCCCGCATTTTCTTTCAGGTAATCCAGCAGCGACTGCCCTTCGAGATACTCATATACGGCATATGTCGTATTATTCTCCGAGAAAAGGTCGAGTGCGGGATTCAGATGGCTCAGATTCCGCAGTCTGGCGAGTGCTTTATTCAGTTCGGTATACTCTGCCATCAATGCCTTATACTGTGCAAGATGCGCATAGCTGACATTGATCTCCGTGCTGTTCGGGACGCGGCTGCAAAGCTGTTCAGGCAGATACTCACGGATCAGGATTTTACACCCGACGGCAGTATCATAGCCGACATAGGTGACACCCTCCCCGTTGGAATCCAATGCCTTTCCGACAAGGAACCGGTCATGCAGCACAGTACCCGGTTTCAGAAAGTTTGCCAGAGAGGTTGAATCCTGTTCATAGCCGCAATGCGGGCAGACACGTTCGCCGTCGTTGAGCGGTTCCATGCAGCCGTAGCACAGCTTCAGATCACTCATTATTTCTTCTCCTTCCGTCCTGCGGTTCCGTGCGGGCTGATATTTCTGATTCTGCCCGTTGCAGGATATGTTTCGCCGGTTTACTCTTCATGATACATTTTATCAGGAAATACGGATTCTGTCAATGATTTCACGCGCTATAACTCTATTTTGCTTTCAATTTGTAGCAATTTTGTAAAGAGTTCGGGTATATGCAACAAATTTCCGCACAGCACGCGGATACCGTTTGTAAGCCGGACGGTATTACGCTTCCGGACTGACCAGCAATGTGCCGATATAGTTTCTTCTGACATCCTTGATGTCGATCAGGCTGCCGTTTTCGCTCCATTTTGCGGTAATCGCATAAGCTACAACATCGCCGCTTTCTTTATCGTCGTAGCAGTAACGGTATTCCCTGATCTGAATTTTACCTTGCAGATACTGAATCCGGTAAGGTTCCAGATCAAGTTTCTTCTCGACATCCTTGATGCTTGTGCCCAGCGGGATCAGCTGCGGATCCAGATAGGATTTCCGTTCGGTGCCGAAAATACTGTCTTCGAGCAGCTCATAATTATAATACGTAACACTGGTCAGTTCATTCACTTCCGTATTGCAGAAAATTGCCCATTCCGGCAGATGAACACCCTGAATTTTGCAGGATTTTTTGCTCTCCGCAATTTTCTGGTAGGAAATATAAATCTGATTCAGCGTTGCATACTCCGACTCATCTTTGAGTTCAATGCCAGCTTTCTTCTCAGCCGTTGAGATGGATCTGCCGATATTCTGCGAAAGCAGCCGCGCATAGCGCGCACCGTCATTTCGCCGCACTCTGATCCAGATAAAAATAATCAGAAAGAGAATCAGAACAAAAACCGCAGCGGCAATTATCAGCGTTTTTTTGCTCTTGAAATTGACATTTTTCAGTTTTTTTCTGAAATTGCGCTTTGCTTTTTTCGGCTTTTTTCCGCCATCTCCCTGCGGTACTTCAAAGGGATTATTCGGCTCCACATCCTCAGCCAGTCTCTCATTCACATAGCTGTCCATTGAGAACTCACCTGTATTGTTTTTATCTGCCATTTTTTCTCTTCCTTTCTTCCGGTAGTGTTTCCAAACCGGTTATTCCGCTGTATTCCGAATCCGGTCAAAACCGGATCAATCCGCGTTCGAGCATAGTCTGTGCAGCCTGCAAAACACCGAGTTTTCCGCTGCCGTAGGTCAGACCGCCCTGTAAATACACCGCATACGGCTCACGCATCGGGCCGTCCGCCGAAAGCTCAATGGAAGCGCCGCCCGTAAAGGCGCCCGCTGCCATAATGACCTTACTCTCATATCCGGGCATATCCCATGCCTCCGGTGTCACATAGGAATCCACCGGCGAGCCAGCCTGAATGCCGGCACAGAACGCCTCCATTGCTGCCGGATTCCGCAGAACAAGCACAGTAATGATATCGCCTGCCTTCTGAGAAGGAACCGGCAGGCATTCAAAGCCGAGCATCCGGAACAGCGTTGCGGCAAAAACGCCTGTTTTCCGCGCATTTGCGACAACCTCCGGTGCAAAGAACAGACCCATATACATCGAGCGGGACTGATTCAGCGAGCAGCCGACCTCTTTTCCCATGCCGACACAGGTCAGGCGGTATGCGCACTGCTCCACGAGCTTCGCCTTTCCGGCGATATATCCGCCGGTTTCGGCAATTCCGCCGCCCGGATTCTTAATCAGAGAACCGATAATCAGATCAGCGCCTGCATCGGTCGGCTCGTCGTAATCGACAAATTCACCGTAACAGTTATCAACCATCACGACCGCTTCGGGATTCACCTGCCTTGTGATTCCGACAATTTTCGCAATATCGGCAACAGAAAGCGCCGGTCTGAGCGAATATCCCCGCGACCGCTGTAAATAAACAACCCTTGCATCCTTTACCGCTTCCGGAATCGCCTCAAAATCCGGCGTTCCGTCTTCCGTCAGATCGAGCTGACTGTACCGGACACCGAAATCCGCAAGTGAGCCGCAGCCTGTTCCGCGGATGCCGATGACCTCTTCCAGCGTGTCATACGGCGCTCCGGTCACGGAAACCATTCTGTCTCCCGGTCTGAGCACACCGAACAGCGCGGTTGACAGCGCATGTGTACCGGACACAAAATGATGCCGGACAAGTGCATCCTCGGTATGAAAGACATCCGCCCAGACGCGGTCGAGCGTATCGCGCCCGATATCATCATAGCCGTAGCCGTTCGCGCCGGCAAAACATGCCGCCGAAACGCGGTTTGACTGAAATGCACGGAGCACCTTTGCCGTTCCGTGCTGGGAAATCCGGTCAATCTCGGCAAATTCCTCCGCAGCCGCTTTTTCAGCCGCCGCGGCAGCCTGCAAAAGGCGCTCGTCAAAATCAAAAGTATTGCGCAAATCGTTCACTCCCGTAATGATTTCTCCGCATATGCAAATCCGTTACAGAATACCCTTTCCGCCGTCCGGATCGGCACCGCTGAGACGTTCCCAGACAAATTCCGTTTCAAGCAGCCGGAATCCGATTTCTTCATAAAAGCTTTTCCGGATATCCAGCGCATACAGAATGCCCTGTTTGCCGCGTGCTTCCAAATCATTGGCAATCCAGTGCAGGAAATCGCGGGCATACCCTCTGCCGCGTGCAACGGTCTTTGTCGCGACCTGCCCGATCAGCACATGAGCGCCGTAATCGTAAATCGCCGTCGCCGCCGTCACATCAAAATATGTATAGCACTGCCGGAGTCCCCTGCGAACCATGTGAGAGGTATCCGTCAGCCAGAGATCATAGGCGATCAGATTCGGAAACCCTTCGGTCAGAATCTGATAGACATCATCAAGCTTCGGCGCACTGTTGACCTGCGCCGGATCAAACACCGGCGACACATTTCCGGGCGTCAGCTGAAACACATACCGCCGAAGCTGCTGATAGCCGGAAATTTGCAGCATACCGAGCAATGACTGACAGCCCTCCACGCGGAACGGCTGATGCATATCGACAAAAATCGACAGCTCGACAGCAGACTGCGCATCACCGGAAAAATCATCCTGTGAACTGACCAGAAGCGTGCTGTTCTGGAGCATCAGCCACGCGGTCTTCCCGTGTGAACGCAGCCGGAAAAAGCGGCAGAAACTGTATTTTGTTCCGTATGCAACCAGATTGCACAGGATTTTTCTCCCGTAATGACAGACACTCAGCGCACTGCGGTCTGCTTCGCGGGAACGCAGCATTTCCTGAATCATACATCCTTCTCCTGCAAAGCGGATACGAGTGCAAATGCGAGCTTTTCACACGCCTCTGCATCAGACTTCCGGATCACCGAGACCGGCGAATGCAGATAGCGGCAGGGTACGCTGACCGCCATAACGCGCGCGCCCTCCCCTGCATTCTGAATCGCGCCGGCATCATTTCCGCCTGCAATTTTCGTTTTCGTCTGGTGCGGAATACCGTTCTTAACGCAGATATCCGCAGCAAGATCATAGAGTTCCTTATCATATACCGTTCTGCCATCAATCAGGGAGATTACGGCACCGCCGCCCAGCAGGCATACTCTGTCGGCGCCCTCGCATCCCGGAATATCCGCGGCAGTCGTTGCTTCCAATACAACGGCAATTTCAGGCTTCAGCTGATTCGCGGCAACTCCTGCTCCGCGCAGCCCGACCTCCTCCTGCACGACAAATGCAAAATCCGTATCATACGGAAGCTCGCTGCGGATCAGAGAGAGCAGAACCGCGCATCCGAATCGGTCGTCGATTGCCTTGGATGCGAAAGAATCCGCACCGAAATCCCGCGCATTCTCCGGAAAATAAATAATATCCCCCGGCTGCACAAGCTGTTCGGTTTCCTCTTTGGACGCAGTTCCGATATCACAGTACAGTCCGCTCATTTCCGCGGGCTTTTTCCGTTCATCCGCACTGAGCAGATGCACCGGCTTGCTGCCGATGACGCCGGGAATCCGCTGTTCTCCGACCAGCACCTGCCGTCCGATCACCGCAGCCGCACTGACGCCGCCGACCGCATCAAAGCCGATCGAGCCGTCCGCATGGAGCACCGTGACCATCAGTGCAACCTCATCCATATGTGCAGAGAACATCACCCGCCGTTTTGCAGACAATGCGCCCTTTTTATGCACAAGCACATTACCGAGACGGTCTGCCGAAACGGCATTCTCCGGCAGCCCGCATGTTTTCAGTTCCTGTAAAATATAGCTGCGAACCGCATGTTCTCTGCCGGATGTTCCGTAAATGCCGCAGAGCAGACGCACTTCGTTCCAGTTCATTCCCTGCCGCACTCCTTTGCATATTCTATCAGCAGATGCGCAGTTTTCTCAATATCCGAAACCGCGATAACCTCGACGGGTGTGTGCATATACCGCAGCGGAACCGAAACCGTCGCAGCCTCACAGCCGCCCGGAGCCAGCGCGAGAGAATCCGCATCCGTTCCGGTCTTACCGTTCATCACTTCAATCTGATACGGAATATCCGCACGTTTTGCAGTTTCAATCAGCCTGTCCGACATTTCACGGGACAGAACCGGCGAAATACCGATTGCAGGGCCCTTTCCGGGCGTCATGCATTCCGAGGGACTTTCGCCGTGTGCCATACCGAAGGTCACATCGACCGCAATCGCATAGTCCGGCTTTTCGTTCAGCGCTGCAAGCTTCGCGCCTCTGCCGCTGCGTTCCTCCTGTCCGCTGAAATACACCGTCACATTGCAAGGCAGCTCCGGCTCCTTTGCAAGCTGCTCCGCCGCGAGCAGAACCGCCGCAGCACCGCAGCGGTCGTCGAGCGCCGAGCCGGTCATAGCGTCATTTTGCAGCTTTTTGCAGGTTGTTTCATAATAAACCGCATCCCCGCGGGAAACCTTTCCGTGCAGCTGCTCCGCCGAGGAAAAACCGAGATCGACACAAAGCATACTGTCCTCCGGAACAGCCTGCTCTCCTTTGAGCAGATGCGGCGGGAGAATCGAGATCACACCGGGCAGCATTTCCGCCCCGCAGACTGTCACAGCCTGTCCGAGCAGCAGTCTGCGGTCAATCCCGCCGACACAGCCGATTCGCAGGAAGCCCTCGTCGGTGATATCCGTCACCTGAAAGCTGACCTGATCGAGATGCGCACAAAGCAGCAGGGTCGGTTTCTCAGGGTTTTTGCCGATATGTCCGGTCACGGAACCGTCGCGGTACAGCGCATCTTCCGCGTAAGGACGGAGCAGTTCTGCCGCCTTTTTTCCGACATTTGCTTCTCTTCCCGAACCGCCGCGCATATCGCTGAGCAGTGCAATCAGATCATAGGTCTGCACCCCGGAGCATCTCCTTTCCAGATCGTTCATCATTCAGAATTATTATATCAAACCAAAGCCAAAAAAGCAAGGTGCTGCATTGGTTTTGTCAGTTTGGCACAAAAATCGGGCAGCGTGCAATTCCCGTGTAGGCATTTTATCCGGTAAAGCGTTCAAAGTTCACAATCTGCCTGCCTTTCCGTGTGACACCGCCGATTCCGAGAAACCGGAACTTACCGTATCCGCGGACGGAAACCTTGTCCCCCGCTTTCAGAATCAGGCTGTGATTCTCCGTACAGGCGCCGTTTACGAACACTTTTCCTGCTGCAAACAGCTCCGCACAGAGACTTCTGGAAAAGCCGAAGATTTTTGCTGCCACGCCGTCGATGCGCGGAGAGGATACCTGCACCGTTCCCGGCTCGGTTCTGACGGTAAATTCTGTCTCAGGCAGCGCCGAAACCTTGCAGGAAACCGATGTATGCCGGATCCGGGTCAGTTCGCGGCAGAGGTAATCAGCCATTGTCTCCCTGCAAAAAACATATGCATGTTTCTCACGGATTAGAATATCGCCGATTTCGCTCCGTTCGATGCCGAGATGCATCATCGCGCCGAGATAATCGCGGTGCGTCAGCATCTCCCCGAATTTTTCCTGCAAAGGCGCAATCTCCAGACACACAACCGGAAACGGTTCCTCATATCCGAGCCGCTCCGGATCCCCGAAGCGCAGAACGGCTCTCTCTGCATCCTCATATCCGCCCCAGAGTACTGCGCCGCAGTCCGGCAGCTCCCGCCTGACGGCATAATACTCTGCCTGTTCCGCCTCATTCAGAAAACCGGTAAACGTAAAGCGGTTTGTGCGGTCCGCCTGTGATGCAAGATCAAGCAGCCGCTTCCGAATAAAATCATCTGCCATAGTTTGCCTCCGATAAGGAAAAGGCGCCCGGTGAACGGGTGCCTTTTCAGAATACAGTTATGATCTTCTGCTGCGGGAACCGCTTCTGCGCTCACTGCCGCGTTTCAGGTCGCAGATTTTCTCCTCACTTGCCTGCTTGAAATGCAGCAGCTTATCCTCAAAGCTCATTTCCGACTGCGGAACAGACCGTTTCGGTTCATATACGCGGGGCTTCTGCGGTTCTTTGCGCTTTTTGCGGGGTATTTCCTCTCCGCTGATTTCCTGTTCCGCCTGCTTGACAGACATACTGATTTTGCCCTGCGGGCTGACTGCAATCACTTTTACGCGCACAGAATCATCTTCCTGAATAAACTCATGGATATCCCGTACAAAGCGGTTTGCAATCTCGGAAATGTGAACCATACCGGTAACAGCCTTTCCGCCGTCCGCATCGGGAATCTCTACAAATGCACCGTACTGTGTGATGCTTTTTACATGCCCCTCATAAATCTGACCGATTTCCAGCTGCATATACTGCCCTTTCTGCTCTGCTTTCCGCAAGTTCTGTCCATTCAGTTTCTCGATGTATCATAAAAACGGCGTTCATTCGGATAGGCATAATTCAAATCCTCAATAGCCGCTTTTTCCATATAGCCGTCAATATCTTCGGTTCCCACAAACTTTGCAAGCTCCATGTTCTCGTCTTTCGCCTGCTCAATCGCAGATTCCAGATCTGCTTTTTCCTGTTTCTTTTCGAGCAGGGTCGCCTGTGTGGAAATAAAGGATATGACACACGCCACAATCAGACCGACTGCGACAAGGCGGTAAACCACCCAGTTAAATATCACGCGTCTGCGGTATTTCGCAAACTCACGCTCTGTTCCCTTATTGCGTTCCATTTCATTGCTCCGTTCTCTGTATCCCAAATGCCGGAAAAGCTGTGCGGCGATGCACAGAACCGGCATGATTCCGCTCTGCTGATATTATACACCGAAAGCAGGCATCCCGTCAAGTATTTTTTTCCCTTTTTTGATGAAATTTCACCCGTACAGTCATTTTGCGCATCATTTCTCCCGCCCGGCGCAGGAGAATTCTGTAAAAACCGCGTGCCGCACGCCGGATCCTGTACAGCATCCGCATCCAGACCGCTCCGGCTGTCGCCAGATAGACTGCAAGGCCGAGACATGCACCGGCGGCATACTGCCAGCGGAATGCACCTCCGGCAAACATCCAGATATAGCACTGCACCATGAACACACAGGAAAAGACATAGACTGTATCCTCCAGAAAGACCAGAAGTGCATGATGCGGAAACACAGCCCGCAGCGTCCGGAAGCAGTCCAGCAGAATTCCCGCAGGCAGCCCCAGCAGAATGCTGCGCAGAAAGAGGGAAATCTGAGCGGCAGCCGTCAGCGTATGTCCCTGAAGCTCCATCAGCGCAGCAGCCTCCCGAAAAATCCCTGAGCAGCGGTCCGGTCACGGTCTCCGTAGCGCAGCGCACGGATCTCGCCCTCAATCTGAAGCTCGCCCGATTCCGTGCTGAGCTGCTGCACGCGCAGATCCCTGCCCAGCACAACCAGTTCACCAAGCTGCGTATACAGAATGACAGTGCGGTCATCAAAGCTGTCAATCTCCGTCACGCCGGAAAGCAGCAGCTTTTCCCGGTTTTCGAGAATCGCATTGTGCATTCCCTGTTTTTTCTGCGGTTCATCCATTCTGCCGCCCCCTTCCATACTGCATTGTATGCAGGCGCGGCAGCTTTCAGAACAGGCTTACTGCGGAAGTGCGGATGCGGTCGTCGTTGTCGCATCCGTCGGGGCAGCCGTATGTGCGCCGGTCTCGGCGCCGGGTGCGTTGTAAACAATATCCAGAGGGCTGCCGTATGTATCAAGGAACTGAATATTATCCAGATAGAGCTCAGCGGTTGTGTTGTCGCCGTACCGGACAAAGGAAAGCTCCGAAGTCTCTCCGCTGAACAGGCTCTGCGGCAGGCTGATCTCCACATGCCACGTATTTTCAGTATTTTCCCGGTCAATCAGCAGAATATCCGTAATCTTGACCGGCGAAGTGCCTTCCTGCACGCCGGTTTCGGCATTGTATTCCGGAACAAGCGCACGCAGTCCGCCGCTGCACTGTCCGATCGGCACAGAAGAAGCACAGGTAATATCCATGCAGACCGTGCGAACCTTGGAAGCATTTCCCGAACCCACAAGCTGCGGCAGATTCCAGACAACCTCTGTCGGTTCCGCTCCCTGCGGAATCAGAACCTTCATTTTCGCATCGCCGTTAAAATCAGTCACTTCCGCACCGGCAGAAGAAGAATACGTCAGCGGTGTGTTGAATGTAATATTCTGCACGATCGGCGGCTCCGTAACAACCGGTTCCGTCGTGGTTGTGGTTTCCTGTGTCTGCTCCGCCGAAGCGCTTCCGGCTTTCTGATTGTCCTGCTGTTTTTTCAGTGCCTTAATTCCGAAGAAAAGCAGAGCACATGCTGCAAGCGCACCGATCAGCACATAGAGCCGGGTATAATTCCGTTTTGGCTTTTTCTGAGCAGGTTTTCTCTGTGGCTGCGCGGGTCCGGCAGTCCGCTGCTGCACAGGTCTGCGGGCGGGTGCGCCGGTACGCTGTGCGCCGGTACGCTGTGCGCCGGTACGCTGTGCGCCGGTACGCTGTGCGCCGGAAGGCGCTGTCCGCCTCTGCGGAGAAGCCGGGCGTCCGTTCTGCGAAGATACGGGACGTCCCTTCTGATTCTGCGGAGAAGCCGGACGCCCGTTCTGTGAAGATGCAGGACGTCTGTTCGGTGCAGCCGCTCCGGATGCAGAACGCTGCGGAGCGGAGGCGCTTCTCTGCTGCGGACGCCGCTGCGGCGCTTTTCCGGACGGCACTGCGACCTCCTGCACATCCCATTTCGGTGCATCTGCCGCATTTTCACGGCGTCTTGGATTTCTCTGATTGTTTCCCTCGTTCATCTGAATCAACTCCGTTTCTGATTATTACACCTGTTATCACAGTGCGATTTGCAGTTCAAGCGGGCAGTGATCGCTGCCCATAACCTCCGAATGAATCGTGACATCCTGAATCCGGTCTTTCAGCCGTTCCGAAAGCAGCCAGTAATCAATGCGCCAACCGACATTTTTCTCCCGCGCTCTGCCCATATACGACCACCACGTATAGGCATCCGTCCTGTCCGGATACTTATAACGGAACGCATCGACAAATCCCGCAGCAAGCAGCTCGGTCATTTTTCCGCGCTCCTCGGCGGTATAGCCGGCATTTCCTTCGTTGGATTTCGCATTTTTCAAATCAATCGGCTGATGCGCGACATTAAGATCGCCGCAGTAGAGCACCGGCTTTTTCCGGTCCAGCTCAGTCAGATGCGCCCGCAGCGCATCCTCCCACTCCATCCGGAGCGGAATACGGATCAGATCGCGCCGCACATTCGGGACATAGGCATTGACGAGATAAAAATCCGGATATTCCAGTGTCAGAACCCTGCCCTCATCGGATACGCCGCCGGTCGGGAGTTCTTTTGTCACGGATAAAGGCTCCTGCTTTGCAAAGACTGCCGTTCCGGAATATCCCTTTTTCTCCGCACTGTTCCAGAAAACATGCCGTCCCTCTGCCTGAAACTGCAGTGCAGAGAGCTGATCCTCCTGCATTTTTGTCTCCTGAATGCAGAAAAAATCCGCATCAGCCGATGCAAAAAAATCGGCAAACCCTTTCTTTTCACAGGCTCTCAGCCCGTTGACATTCCATGTGACCGCACGCATTCTTTTGCCGTCCTTTCTGTATTTTACTTCAGATAATGCTTCAGGAACTGTCCGGTATAGGATTCGGGAACGGCAGCAATCTGCTCCGGTGTGCCCTGTGCAACGACCGTTCCGCCGCCGTCTCCGCCCTCCGGACCGAGATCAATGATATGATCCGCGACTTTGATGACATCCATATTGTGTTCAATGACAATCAGCGTGTTTCCGGCATCCGCAAGCTGCTGCAAAACCGTAATCAGCCTGTGAACATCGGCATTGTGCAGACCGGTTGTCGGCTCGTCCAGAATATAGACCGTTCTGCCGGTCGAGCGTTTTTGCAG
Organism: Oscillospiraceae bacterium; assembly: GCA_017518255.1. Classification (GTDB taxonomy): domain Bacteria; phylum Bacillota; class Clostridia; order Oscillospirales; family Ruminococcaceae; genus Firm-04. Next base: position 33,885 of record JAFWVK010000009.1, on the reverse strand, counting down.
TTCCGTCGAGAGCTTGACGCGCTGCGCCTCACCGCCGGAGAGTGTTGTCGCCGGCTGCCCGATCTGAATATACCCCAGCCCGACTTCCCGCAGCGTATTCAGCTTTCTGGCGATTTTCGGAATCGCCGAGAAAAACGCACAGCCCTCCTCAACAGTCATTTCGAGGACATCGTGAATGGATTTTCCCTTGTATTTCACTTCAAGCGTTTCATGATTGTAACGCGCGCCCTTGCAGACATCGCAGGGCACATATACATCCGGCAGAAAGTGCATTTCAATCTTGACAATGCCGTCGCCCTCGCATGCCTCGCAGCGTCCGCCGCGGACATTGAACGAGAATCTGCCCGCACTGTATCCGCGTGCTTTCGCATCCGGTGTCTGTGAAAACAGCTCCCGGATATCCCCGAACACGCCGGTATAGGTTGCCGGATTGGAGCGCGGGGTTCTGCCGATCGGCGACTGATCAATGCAGATGACCTTGTCCAGATGCTCCAGCCCCTCAATCCGGTCAAATCCCGCTGCGCGGAGTTTTGCACGGTTGAGATTTGCAGCAAGGTATTTATACAGTATCTCATTGACCAGCGAGGATTTTCCCGAACCGGAAACACCGGTCACACAGATAAATTCTCCGAGCGGGAACGAGACATCAATTCCTTTAAGATTATTGACTTTTGCGCCGCGCACAGTGAGAAATTTCCCGCTGCCCTGCCGCCGCGTTTCCGGAACAGGAACCTTTTTTCTGCCGCTCAGGTAAGCGCCGGTTTCCGACGCCGGACATGCGAGAATTTCATCAATCGTGCCGGCACAGACGATCTCGCCGCCGTGGACACCGGCTCCCGGTCCGATATCGACGATATAATCCGCGGCACGCATTGTGTCATCGTCGTGCTCAACCACAATCAGCGTATTACCGCAGTCCCGCAGACGTTTCAGTGTTGCAATCAGCTTTTCGTTGTCCCGCTGATGCAGACCGATGCTCGGCTCATCGAGAATATACAGCACACCCATCAGCGAGGAACCGATCTGGGTTGCCAGCCGGATCCGCTGGCTTTCTCCGCCCGATAGCGAGCCTGCCGCACGCGAAAGAGTCAGGTAACCGAGACCGACACTTTGCAGAAAGCTCAGTCTTGCACGGATTTCCTTGATAATCAGGCGGGCGATCATAATTTCCCGCTCTGTGAGCTGCAATTCCGAAAAGAAGCGGATGAGGTCCTCCACGCTTTTCCGGCAAAGCGTATCAATATCCGTACCGCCGACCGTAACGCCCAGCGAAACCGGTTTCAGGCGTCTGCCGAGACAGGCGGGACAGAGCTGTTCGCTCATATATTCTTCCAGTTCCTCTTTTGCGCGTTCGCTGCCCATCTGATACCGCCGTTTGAGATTCGGAATCAGCCCTTCAAACGGGTGAATATAGGTTGCGCCGCCGTATTCCGCCGCCTGATGCAGAACCAGTTCCGTATCACCCGTACCGTACAGGAACAGATCGCGTTCTTTTTTCGTCAGCTTATTCAGAGGCTTATCCAGATCGACATGATATTTTTCCGCAACTGCATTGGCATACATATTCGCAACGGATTTCGGATCTTTGAAATTCCAGCCGAGCACCCTGAAGCCGCCCTCCCGGATTGACAAATCCTGATTCGGCATCAGAAGCTCCGGGTCAAACTCCCGGAACACACCGAGTCCTGTGCAGGTTTCGCAGGCACCGAAGGGATTGTTGAACGAAAACATCCGGGGGGTCAGTTCCTCGACGGAAATCCCGTGCTCCGGGCAGGCATAGGAGAGTGAGAAAAGGCGCTCCTCCCCGCCGATCACATCGACCAGAACCAGTCCGTCTGACAATCTGGTTGTTGTTTCCAGGCTGTCGGAGAGGCGGGAACGGATTCCCTCCCGCACAACCAGACGGTCAACAACAACCTCAATATTGTGCTTCTGATTCTTGTTTATTTTGATCTTTTCGGAAAGATCGTACACAATGCCGTCCACGCGCACGCGCACAAAGCCGGATTTTCTGGCATTTTCCAGTTCTTTGGAATACTCGCCCTTTCTGCCTCTTGCAATCGGCGCAAGGAGCTGGAGCTTTGTTCCCTCCGGCAGTTCCAGAATACTGTCCGCAATCTGATCGACTGTCTGCTGAAGGATTTCCCGTCCGCAGACCGGACAGTGCGGAATGCCGATCCGCGCATATAGAAGGCGCAGATAATCGTATATTTCCGTTACCGTTCCGACGGTCGAACGCGGATTTCTGGAAGTTGTTTTCTGATCAATTGAAATCGCGGGAGAAAGCCCCTCAATGCTGTCAACATCGGGCTTCTCCATCTGTCCGAGAAACATTCTCGCATAGGACGACAGCGATTCCATGTAGCGCCGCTGCCCGTCGGCATAGATCGTATCAAATGCCAGCGAGGATTTTCCAGAGCCGGAAAGCCCCGTAAAGACAACCAGCTTGTCTCGCGGAATTTCCAGATTGACATTTTTGAGGTTGTGCTCCCGCGCACCGCGGATGATGATTTTATCCAGCATAGAATAGAGAATTCTTCCTTTCTCTGATTGCAGCGGCGGCTGTGTAAGCCGTTGCAAAGGCAATTTGCAGATTGTACCCGCCGGTAAAGCCGTCCGTATCAAGCAGCTCGCCCGCAAAATACAGCCCCGGCGTAATCTTGGATTCCATTGTATTCGGGTTGACATCCCGCACTGTCACACCGCCGCGCGTAACAATCGCTTCGGCAATCGGCCGCATAGCAGAGACATGATAGCAGAGGCTCTTGACATTTTCTGCAAGCGCACGGCGCTGTTCTTTCGTCACGCTGTTGACCTTTTCGGCGCCCGAAAGCCCTGCACGTTTCAGCATCACCGGAATCATAGACGCAGGCAGCAGCGATTTCAGCACATTGCCGAGCGCACGATTCGGCACCTCAGCAAAATCCCGCAAAAGGCGAAGATCCAGCTGCTCCGGGGTCAGTGCAGGCTTCATGTCGATCAAAAGCGTATACTCCGTGATATCCGCCGCATCCATCAGGCAGCTTGCAGAAAGCACGAGCGGACCGGAAACGCCGAAATGCGTGAACAGCATTTCCCCCTGCTCCGAAAATACGGTTTTTTTGCCGCGCTTCACGGTCAGCAGAACATTTTTCAGGGAAAGCCCCTGCATTTCTGCGGCATCCTGTTCAGCAGTTTCAAGCGGAATCAGTGAGGGCTGCGGCGGAATGACTGTATGCCCCGCCTGCTCTGCGAGCCGGTAGCCGTCTCCCCGCGAGCCTGTCCGCGGATAGCTCATGCCGCCTGTTGCAAGAAGCACGGCATCAGCCGCATATTCCGTTCCGCCGGCGGTCTGAACACCGGTACAGCAGCCGTTTTCCGTCAGCAGGCGCTTCACGGATGTCCGCAGCCGGATCTCCGTATGATACCGCGACATCTGCATCTGCAACGCATTCACAATATCCTTTGCATTGTCACTCACCGGGAAAACCCGCCCGCCCCGTTCGGTTTTCAGCGGAACCCCGCTCTGCCGGAAATAGTCCATCACATCCTGCGGGGAACAGCGGGAAAATGCCGAATACAGAAAACGCGGATTCCGCAGAATATTCCGCAGAAGCGTTTCGTTATCGCAGTGATTGGTCAGATTGCATCTGCCTTTTCCGGTGATCGAGAGCTTGTGCATCAGCCGGTCGTTTCCGTCGAGCACCAGCACGCGCAGTCCCGCTGCCGCTGCATGAGCCGCAGCAAAGCAGCCCGCTGCGCCGCCCCCGACACAGATCAGATCGTATTTCATGCTCAGAATTCTTCCTGACCAAGCTGTTCGCGCAGCTTTTCCCGTACCGAGGCTCTGCGGCGGGCAGTCTCGGCAGCATCAATGACATACTGCCCCCCGCTCTTGCGGAGCACATCGCCCTCTGCCGTATCCTCCGGCAGCCAGCTTACAGGAATATTTTTATACAGCAGCTCCCCCGTTTCCGTCTGTATTTCCAGAACGGCATAATCTGCTTCAAACCGGTCTACTACCATCAGCATTTCCGTAAACCCTCCGTTTATTTGCAGTCAAATCAGTATTTCTTCTTCGGCTTTCCGTTTCCGCCGGGTCTTCCGCTGCGGTTCAGCGGTTTTCCGCCGCGGCGTTCTCCGCTGCCGGTCTGGTTCCGGAAGCTGCCGCCGGGCTCTGCCGGAACCAGACAGTGCGGACCGCTGCCGATCAGATCGGGTCTGCCCGCTTTTTTCAGTGCAGAGCGGATCACCGCATAATTCTCCGGCTTGAAATATTGCAGCAGAGCGCGCTGCTCCGCCTTTTCCTTTGCCGTTTTCGACACATACACCGGCTCCATTGTATACGGATCAAGCCCCGTATAGAACATACAGGTTGAAATCGTCCCCGGAGTGGGATAGAAGTCCTGAACCTGCTCCGGATGAATTCCTTCCTCTTTCAGGAACAGTGCCAGTGTAATCGCATCCTTCATCGTGCTGCCCGGATGACTGCTCATCAGATACGGCACAAGATACTGCTCCATATTCATACTTTTTGTCAGTTCGTAAAACCGCTTCTGAAACGCCTTGTAGGTCTCGATATGCGGCTTACCCATTTTATCCAGCACGGCATTGGAGCAGTGCTCCGGCGCAACTTTAAGCTGACCGGAAACATGATACCTTACCAGTTCGCGGAAGAAGGTATCGTCCTTATCTGCGAGCAAATAGTCGTAGCGGATGCCGGAGCGGATGAATACCCGCTTGATCTTCGGCAGGGCACGGAGCTTCCGCAGCAGATTCAGATATGCCGTATGGTCAACTGCAAGGTTTTTGCAGGGTTCCGGCGCCAGACACTTTTTTCCCTTGCAAAGGCCGTATTTCAGCTGCTTTTCACAGGACGGCTGCCGGAAATTTGCAGTCGGGCCGCCGACATCGTGCAGATAGCCCTTGAAATCGGGCAGTGTTGTCAGATACTTTGCCTCCTCCAGCACCGATTCCTCGGAACGCACAGTCATCCGTCTGCCCTGATGCAGCGCAATCGAACAGAAATTACAGAAGCCGAAGCAGCCGCGGTTATGGGTAATCGAAAAGCGAACCTCCTTGATTGCCGGCACGCCGCCTTCCGCCTCATACATCGGATGATACGTGCGCATAAAAGGCAGCCGGTAAACGGCATCCAGCTCCTCCTGCGTCAAAGAAAGTGCAGGAGGATTCTGCACAAGCATCCGGTTTCCGTGCCGCTGAATAATCCGTTTTCCGTAAACCTCATCCTGCTGATCGTACTGAATCCGGCAGGCTCTCGCATAAGCCTCTTTTTTCTCGCAGCACTGCTCAAAGCTCGGACATTCCGCCGAGCCGATCGGTGTTTTGTCGGGAGCGGTCAGATAGCATGTTCCGCGCACTTCGGTAATCTCCGAAACCGGCACGCCGTCCCGCAGCAGATTCGCTATCTCAATCATACTGTGTTCACCCATCCCGAACATCAGCAGATCGGCACCGCTTTCAAGAAGCACGGAGGGATGCACACTGTCATCCCAGTAATCGTAATGCGCAAAGCGGCGGAGCGATGCCTCCAGCCCGCCGATCAGAACCGGAACCTGATTTCCGTAGATTTTCCGGAGCTTCTGACAGTATACGGTCACGGCGCGGTCGGGACGCTTTCCCGCTTTGTTTCCGGGAGAATATGCATCGTCGGAGCGGCGCTTTTTCGCGGAGGTGTAGTGCGCAACCATGCTGTCAATGTTTCCAGAGGAAACCAGAAAGGCAAGTTTCGGCAATCCGAAGCGCCGGAAATCCGCATCGGTTTTCCAATCCGGCTGCGCGAGCATGGCAACGGAATACCCGTTCGCTTCGAGAATGCGCGTGATGATCGCCGCTCCGAAGCTCGGATGATCCACATAGGCATCGCCGCAGATATAGATAAAATCCGGCTGCGAAATGCCGCGTTCATGCAGTTCCTCCGGCGTCACCGGTATAAATCCGGACATGCCGTCACCTCCGTTCTGTTTGATTTCAGTCCACCTTTCCGCCCTTTGCGGCAAGGCGGCATTTCCACTCCGTCAGCTCCTGCGGCGTCATCAGCACCTTGCGCGGTTTTGCGCCCTCGGAGGGTCCGACAATTCCGCGGCTCTCCAGCTCGTCCACAATCCGCGCAGCTTTTGCATAACCGAGTTTCAGGCGGCGCTGCAATGCCGTCGTCGAAAGCTGACCCATATCCACGGCAAGCTCGGCAGCCTTGACAACAAGCGCCTCCTCGCCGGTCAGTTCACCGGCATCCTCATCCGCAACCGCTTTCTCATTTTTGTTTGCCGGCATACTCTGCTCGACTGCACTCATGATCTCAGAATCATATTCCGCAGAGCCGCCCGATTTGAGGAAGGACGTAACCGACTCTACCTCGGAATCGGAACAGAAACAGCCCTGCACGCGCTTCGGTTCATGGAAACCGAGCGGATAGAACAGCAGATCGCCGTTTCCGAGCAGCTTTTCCGCACCGCTGAGATCCAGAATATTGAGCGAATCGCGTGTTGATTTCACGCTCATGCCGATACGGCTCGGCACATTGGATTTAATCAGACCGGTAATGACGTCCACGGTCGGGCGCTGTGTCGCAATGACAAGATGAATGCCGGCGGCACGCGCCTTCTGTGCAATGCGGATGACCGCAGACTCGACTTCCTTGCCGCTGGTCATCATCAGGTCTGCAAACTCGTCGATCACAATGAGAATCTGCGGCAGCGGCTTCAGCTCCGGCGTCTTCTCTGCAACAGCATTGAAGCCTTTCAGGTCACGCACGCCGTACTGTGCGCAGAGCGAATAGCGGCGCTCCATTTCGATCACCGCCCAGTTCAGGGCGCCGGCTGCCTTCTGCGGATTCGTCACAACCGGAATCAGCAGGTGCGGAATACCGTCATAAGGCTGGAATTCAACAACCTTCGGGTCAATCAGAACCATGCGCACTTCATCGGGCGAAGCATGGAACAGAATGCTCATGATAATGGAATTCGTACAGACCGATTTACCGGAACCGGTCGTACCGGCAATAATCATGTGCGGCATTTTCGCAATATCGCCGAGAATCACATGACCGTCGATATCCTTTCCGACTGCAAACGTCAGGCGGCTTGCAGAATCCTGAAACTCCTTCGATTCCAGTATTTCGCGGAGTGAAACCGTATCTTTCGTATTATTCGGCACCTCGACACCGAGCGCGGGTTTGCCCTCAACCTGAGAGATACGGACGGAAAGCCCGCCGAGATTCAGACCGATATCATCGGCAAGCTGTGTGATTTTGGAAATCTTTACACCGGCAGCCGGCTGAATCTCATAGCGTGTGACCGTCGGACCTCTGCGGATACCGGTAATCCGGACGGAAACACCGAAGCTTTTGAGCGTATCGACAAGCAGCTGCCCTTTTTCGCGCAGCTCCGCCGATTTATCCGCATCATTCGCATTATTGTCGGCACGTTTCAGCAGGGAAAGAGACGGTGCGGTATACGGAATCTCAGGCTCGTCCTCATAAATGCTGCTGTCGGCAGAATCATTGTCCTCCTCCAGCCACGGCAGCCGGTTGCGCTCCTCATCGGATTCCTTCGCGGCATGTTCCACAAGTGCCTGAAAACGCTCCTCCTCCGCCTTGGACATCTTAAAGCCGGACACGCCCTCATCCTCCGGACCGGTCAGTTTGTTGATTTCCTCCGGTGCGGGAACGTCGGCGCTGTCATAAATCGGGATATCGAGATCAATATTTTTGAGGTCATCGCGCTTCGGAATCGCCGCGCCCTTTGCCAGCATCCGCTCAACCTCGCGGATATGCGCAGCATCGCTCTGCTTCTTTCTGCGCGCAGCCCGCGGATCAGGTTCTTCATCATATACCGGCTCCGGCTGCTTTCTGCGGCTGCTTCTGACATAGACCGGAACAGGCTCCTCAACTTCGGGTTCGTCCGGTTCTTCGTCCTCCGGCTCTTCGTCCTCTTCTTCGTCATCACCGTAAAAGTCCTCGCGAAAGCTCTCCATTCCGCGCGTAGCGGCATTGGTAATGCCGTTCCACATCCAGACAAACGGTCTGGCAATCAGCCGGAACATTTCTGTAAAGCCGCGGTTTGTGAGCAGCATAAACAGCATAATCATCAGCAGTGTGACAATAATTTTCGCGCCGGTCACGTCAAAAAGCATAATCAGCGGAATCACGATGACACCGGAGATCAGTCCGCCGCCGATCATATCCTTGCCGTTCTCATAGAGCAGCTTCACGGATTCCCGGAAAATCATCTTATTCCCTGTTTCCGGATTCACCGACATCGGCGTATCACCGATAAAAAGCTGCACAAAGCAACTGACAAACAGTGTCAGCAGCAGACCCCAGACTGCTCTGCCGGACGCCTGCTTGGAGCGGTCCTGCGTAATCAGCCACGCAGTATAAAACAAAATAATCGGGACAAAAACAATGCCGACGCCGAAAAAGCCGCGCAGCAGATTATGCAGTTTCAGCCAGACCTTGCTGCCTTCAATCAGCGCCAGACATGCAATCAGAACCGCTGCCATAACCATAATCACGGAACGTGCCTGATTATTCGGCGGTTTCTGAATGGTCTGTGTCTTCTGTTTGACCGTTGTTTTCACCGGCGCCGCCGGAAGCGCATTGCCCTTGCGTGCCGCAGTCTTTTTCGGTGCAGAAGATTTTTTCTTGGTAGCCGTGCCGGTTTTCCCGGCAGTTTTTTTCTGTGCCATGCCGTCTGCCTTTCTCTTGCCCGCATACGGCTTTCCGATTCCGGAGGCTGCAAGAAAGCCGTGCGGTTTTATTTATATTTCAAAAAAATCCAGCAGCCAAGCGTCAGAATGCTGACGCACAGCGTATATACGGAAAACAGGTGGAAACGGTCGGAGCGGATCAGCAGGCGGACAAACCGGATTGAGAGAATGCCGGTTACAGCCGCCGTAAGGAATCCGGTACATGCAGCGCCCGTCGGAACGGAGACCTGCCCTTGCACTGCTGCCGAAAGCTCTGCGATACAGCCGCCCAGAATGGCAGGAATGCCGAGTACGAAGGAATACTGCACCGCAGTCTCCTTTTCCAGTCCCGCAAACAGTCCGCCGCTGACGGTCGAGCCGGAGCGGGAAATACCCGGAAAAAGCGCCGCGCACTGAAACAGTCCGATCATCACCGCATCTTTTACGGTCAGATCGCCGGCTGTTCTTTCGTTTCCGCCGGTGCGCCCTGCAAAAAACAGTTCAACGGATGTAAACAGAAAGCACAGCGCAAGCGCAGGGAGCGTGATATTCTCGAATACATCCTTCATCCAATAAAACGGAATGAGCATTGCTGTGGAAAGCATGAGCATCAGAAGCATTCTGCGCTCCGGATTCATACGGCTCCGCCGGATGTTTCCGGTCAGAAGATCGCGCAGCAGCAAGCCCGATTCCCTGAACAGTCCGAGCAGCGTCCGGCGGAACGCGATACACACCGCCGCAAGTGTTCCGAGGTGCAGAATCACCGTCAGGAACGTACCCTCCTCAACAGACTGTCCTGTCATTGCCTGATACAGCTTCAGATGTCCGGAGCTGGAGACCGGCAAAAACTCTGTCAAACCCTGTAAAACTGCCTGAATGACCGCATCCCGTAAGGTCATGCGATGCCTCCTTCAAAACAATAATTTTACATAGTTATACTTCTATATCATACCATATTTTCCCGCCGCTGTCAATAAAGAGAATGCGGTGATTAAACATCGTGTTTTTGTGCATACTACCTTTATCTTTCTAAAAGGAGCGATGCAAATGGCATATCAGAAGGTCGTCATTGCGGGGCTGGACACCTCAAAGCTGACCGTCCTGACAGAACGTGAAAAAATGCAGCTTCTGCGCGAAATGCAGGAAACCGGCAGTGAAGAAGCGCGCGAAAAGCTGATTCTGGGCAATCTCCGGCTCGTACTCAGTGTCATTCAGCGTTTTACCGGCAGAGGCGAGGATGCCGACGATCTGTTCCAGATCGGTGTCATCGGACTGATGAAAGCGATCAACAACTTTGATCTGTCAAAAGACGTGCGGTTTTCGACCTACTGTGTTCCGATGATTGCCGGCGAGCTGCGGCGGCATCTGCGGGACAGCCACGCGGTGCGCGTCAGCCGGTCGCTGCGCGATCTCGCATACCGTGCAATGCAGGCAAAGGAGAAACTGACCGCTTCCCTCGGCAGGGAGCCGACCGCCCAGCAGATTGCCGATGAGCTGCACACCGATCGTGCCGAGGTCGTGCTGGCACTGGAGAGTATTTCCGATCCGGTTTCCCTCTATGAACCGATCTATTCCGATTCCGGCGATCCGCTGTATCTGATCGACCAGATCGGCGATCCGGACAGTACCGACAGCAGCTGGATGTCGGAGCTGGCACTGCGCGATGCACTCGCTTCTCTTTCCGACAGAGAAAAAAACATCCTCCGCCGGCGTTTCTGGCAGGGAAAAACGCAGGTAGAGGTTGCACAGGAAATCGGTATCTCACAGGCGCAGGTCTCCCGTCTGGAAAAGGCGGCAATTGCCCGCATCAAGGAGCAGCTGTAATCCGCAGCAAACTCACGGAAAGCTGACAAAATGCGTTTCGAGTATTTCCAGAGCCGGCTTGCCGTTAAAAGCTTCTGTCAAGCGGCTTTCCAGCTCCGGAAGCAGTGCGGTTTTGAGATCGAACAGCAGCGTGATTCTCTCGCCGAAATCGCTGCCCGCATCCTTTACCGCAAACTCCGGAAGCAGATAGCTCACCTTGCCGTAATTGGCATAATCAATCTCATACCGGATCCGGTATGCCTCGGAAAAGCAGATTTTTACCGCATTCTGCACGGCAAGTGCGGCGGCTGCGGAATAAGCTCTGGTCAGGCCGCTGGCGCCCAGCAGTACTCCGCCGAAATATCGGGTCACGACGCAGCAGACATCCGTGATGCCGGCTTTTTCCAGCACGCTGAGCACGGGAATTCCGCCGGTTCCCTGCGGCTCGCCGTCGTCGCTGTACCGCGAGAGTGCGCCCTCCCGGATGCGGTACGCCCAGACATTGTGCCGCGCCTTATGATGCTTTGTTTTGATGGAATCCACCGCGGCAAGTGCATCCTCCGCAGTTTTTACCGGAAACAGCTGTGCAATGAATTCCGAGCGCTTTTCTGTTACGGAATCCTCACAATATGCTGAAACAGTCGTAAATTCGATCATATCATATAATCCTTTGCTTTGTGTGAGGCTGTCCTTTTATTTCACCATGCCGATCATCGCTTTATAGTCCGCATCCGCCGGACTGATCGAACGCTGTGCAATTCCGTAAATTGCGGTTGCACGCGCCTCCAGATCGGAGCATGCCCTGCAGGTTTCGTTCAGCTCTGCCAGCTTTGCGAGCGAGGTCGCATAAGGCAGCGCGGTACCGGCATTTTTCGCGGCAGTCAGGATATCCCGTCCGCGTTCGTTCAGGGCAAGAATTCTGCCGTAAGGCGGCGGATTTTTCGTATCCTCCGGCGTGATGCCGATCAGCAGATTCAGCAGAATTCTGCGCAGCCTTGCCATCGGATAGCGTTTGCTCTTAATATTCAGCAGCAGCGATTCCAGAGAGGTTTCGTTCCGTGCAGAGAGAATCTTATTCTCCAGTCCCTGCCCGACCTCCGGCAGATTTGCAATTTCTTCGGCAGAAGATGTCCGCAGCTTATACAGCAGCGCACGTTCCAGATTCTCAAAGCGTGCGGTCATTCCCGTCGCAGCACATGCACTGATTGCATCCGCAGAGGTATCCGGAACCAGCTCATCAAAATCGCCGCTCTGGCTCTCCATAAGCTGCCGGATCAGCGAGGCGCTTGCAATCTTTCCGGCGGGCACCGTCGAATCGTGCGAACTGTTCCGCTTTACGGTAAAGGGCTGGATTTTCAGTTTGACGGCGACCATCGCCTTGAGGTATTCAATGGCAAGCACATTATTCGGCGAACTGAACAGCAGCCCGATTTCATCGCCGTAGGTTTGCCGGATCAGTATTTGCAGCGCTTTGGGATATGAATTGCCCAGCTTCATCAGGTCATCCAGTTCCGGACGCTTTGCGCAGGCATATGTCGCCTTGACCGCAGCGGAAAGCAGTCCGAGATCGCCGCATTCGCTGCCGAATGAAAGCTCATCCACACAGCCCAGACCCTTCAGAATATACATGGCGCCCATTGCATAGGTTTCGGCTGCGCTCAGGCAGTATGCGACCGGCAGTTCGATCACCAGATCCACGCCGCAGCGCACGGCAGCCTTTGCACGTTCAAATTTGTTGATAACCGCAACATCGCCGCGCTGAACGAAATTACCGCTCATAATTGCGACAATATGCGTAGCACCGTGCTTTCGCGTCTGTTCCACATGATACAAATGGCCGTTATGGAATGGATTGTACTCACAGATGATTCCGCTGATTTTCATTTACTGCTGCCTCCCCGTTGTTTGATCTGTCCGATTTTTTCACGATAAAGCCGGGAATCCGTGTAACTCTGGAAAAAATCCGTAAAACCCCTTGCATGTTGCGGGAATATCGTGTATAATAAAGAGTACCGCGGCTGACTGCCGGAATGCAGCCTGCCGATAGTATAATATATTGGAAAGGAAGAATTTTTATGTTAATCTTGGTTGTCAATGCCGGCAGCTCCTCTCTGAAGTACCAGCTCATCAATATGGAGGATGAGAGCGTTCTCGCAAAAGGTAACTGCGACCGCATCGGAATCGACGGTCATGTCTCTCACAAAACCGCAGACGGCAGAACCGTTGATGCTGACTGCACATTCCCGACGCACACGGAAGCTTTTGAAAAGCTTGTTGAGGTTCTGACAACGGGCGATGCTGCCGTAATCAAATCAATGGACGAGATTTCCGCTGTCGGTCACCGCATCGTTCAGGGCGCTGAGGTCTTCGACCGTCCGTGTCTGGTTACACCTGAGGTCATTGACAAGATCGACGAACTGCGCGAGCTGGCTCCCGTTCACAATCACGCACATGCGCTGGCACTCCGCGCCTGCACAGCCGTCATTCCGAAAACCACCCCGCAGGTTGTTGTCTTTGATACGGCATTCCATCAGACCATGCCGCCCAAGGCATATATGTTTGCCCTGCCCTATGAGGATTACGAAAAGTACCATGTCCGCAAGTATGGCTTCCACGGAACCTCTCACCGCTTTGTTTCCGCAGCGCTTGCAGAAGCAATGGGCAAGGATATCAAGGATCTGAAGATTGTCTCCTGCCACCTCGGAAACGGTTCTTCGATTACCGCTGTAGAAGGCGGAAAGTGCATTGACACCTCGATGGGCTTCACACCGCTTGACGGCATCCTGATGGGTACACGCTGCGGCGCTGTCGATCCCTCCGCTGTCACCTTCGTTGCAGACAAGCATCACTTCACACCGGGCGAAATGAGCCAGTACATGAACAAAAAATCCGGCTTCCTCGGTATCTCCGGCATTTCCTCGGACAACCGCGAAATCACAGCCGCTGCCGAGCACGGTGACAAGCGCGCTCTGCTCGCAAGCGAAATGCTCGCATATGAAATTCAGCGTTACATCGGCGCATATACCGCAGCGATGAACGGCGTGGATGCCGTGCTCTTTACCGGCGGAATCGGTGAAAACTCATGGGAAGTCCGCGAGCGCGTCTGCAAGGACATGACCTATTTCGGCATTGAGATTGACGAGGAGCTGAACCGGAACACCAGAGGCAAGCTCCAGAAGATCTCCAAGGAAGGCGCAAAGACCGAAGTCTGGGTTGTCCCGACGAACGAGGAGCTGCTGATTGCACGCGATACGCTTGCTCTGATTTCCAAATAATATTTTCTGCAAATACTGCTCTCTGTATATTATTATAGCACTTCGGGAGCGGAAAGGCAAGCGCTTTTACATTGCTTTTTTGCACAAAAATACATGACTTTTTTTGACATATCAAACGTCCGGAAACAGAGAAACAAACAGAAAGGAGACGGGATCTTATGGCAAAAAAAATGACAGACAGGCTGAGAGGCTTCTTTGATCCGATTGAAGAAGAAGAAAACACCGAATTTCAGCTTCCGCTCGACGAAAGCGGAAAGCTGCACCGCTCCATGGGAACCGTCCGGAAGGTTCCGCACAGCTTCAAAACTGTCCGAAACCGGACGATTGAAAGCACGCTGCCCGCTGTTCTGCCGCTGGATGCGGAATCCCGCGCCCTGCTGGAGCTTGCAAAGGCCGTGCGCGACAAGGCATATGCGAAATACTCCGGCTTTCATGTCGGTGCGGCGCTGGTTGCGGAATCCGGACAGGTTTATCTCGGTGTCAACATTGAAAACACGGCATTTCCCGCCGGAATCTGTGCAGAGCGCGCCGCGTTTTGCTCTGCGATTTCCGCAGGCGAAAAGAGATTCTCGGCAATTGCAGTCTGCGGAGAGGACGAGCGTATCCCCTGCTTCCCCTGCGGAATCTGCCGGCAGGTGATGGCGGAATTCTGTACGCCTGATTTTCCGGTCATTCTCGCAGACGGCGTCTATCCGCTGGCTGCACTTCTTCCGCACGCATTTTCTATGTAAAAAATTCCGGATCGGGGAGTCCTTCCGCAGGGTTTCCCCGATTCCGCAATTCTCCGGCATGTTCTTCTGTGCATTTGCAAAAAGGCAGCAAATTCAGAGAAAAGCACACTGAAGACAGATACAGAAAAAGGAGATTCCCATGCGCAAACAAAACGTTCTTTCCCTGCTGACAGCAACGCTGCTTCTGATGCTCTGCTGCACCGGCTGCGGAAAATCCGATCATCCGAATGCAGGTTCCGGGCATTCTTTTTCCTATACGCTGATCGGAAATCCGGATACGCTGGATCCGCAGCTTGCACAGAATGCATCGGCAAAGACTGTCCTTGCAAATCTGTTCGAGGGACTGATGGTTCTGGCACCGGACGGCAGCATTCAGAACGGCGTCGCAGAATCCTATACCGTCTCGGAGGACGGTCTGCATTATGTGTTTCATCTGCGGGACAATTCCTACTGGTACAATGCCTTTCAGGATGAAAAAGGATTTCAGGAAGCCGATAAGATTTCCGTTACGGCGGATGACTTTGTCTTTGCATTCCAGCGGCTCTTTGACCCTGTTTATGCATCGCCGCTGCGCGAAGCCTTCTATTGCATCCAGTATGCAAAATATGCTGCCGACGGCTGGACCTCCACGCGAAAAATCGGCGTCACGGCAAACAGCCCCTATGAACTGGAATTCACGCTGGATTATCCGAACGACGGCTTTCTGATGCTGCTGACCACAACCGCCGCGCTCCCCTGTAATCAGGCTTACTTTGAAAGCACAAAGGGGCGCTACGGTCTGGACGAAAATTCCGTCATCGGAAACGGCAGCTTTTCCGTCAAGCGCTGGCTCTATGACCCTTACGGACAGTACAATGTCATTCAGATGATCCGGAACCCGCTGAACCATGCCGTTCACAAAGTATCTCCCGCCGACCTGAATCTGTATATCGAAGAAACTGATTCGGAGGCGGCAAGGATTTTCACTGACGGTTCTGCCGACTGTTATGTCACTACCCGGAATACGGTTCTGCAAAGTGCAGACTACACGGCGCAGAGTGCATACAGCCTGACGCTCGGTCTGCTGGTCAATCCGGAAACACAGTATGCCGAGCCGAATATTCTTTCTGCTATGAACCTGACGCTCGACCGCTCAAAGCTGCATTTCTCCGGAGATGACATCATGGCAGCGTCCGGCATTCTTCCGCCGGCAGTAACGCTGCTGAATAAAAGCTGCCGGGAACTGATCGCCGACAGCGCTTATCAGAAATATGACCCTGCGGAAGCTGACCGGCTCTATCAGAAAGGTCTGCGGAAACTGAAGCTCTCGGAACCGAATGAGGGAAGAATCCTCTGCTGCGCCGGAATGATGGATTATACGGTTCTGCGGCAGGCTCTGGATGAGTGGACCTCGGAACTGGATATACACTTTGCAATCGACGAAGTACCGGAGCAGGAATATGAGGAAAGGCTTGCGCAGACGGATTATGACCTTGCGCTGTACGCCGTTACCGGTCCGAACTGGGATGCGTCCTCGGTCTTCTCGCAGATTCTGGCGGACGAGCACTTCCGGTGTACGCAGAAAGATACAATCCGGACGCTGCTGGAACAGGCTGCCGCTGCCGAAAACCGCACGGACTGCGTTGAGATTTACCGAAAAGCAGAGCAGGCTATTCTGGAAGATCACTGCTTTATCCCGCTTTTCTATAAGCAGCGTTATCTGATCTGCAAAAAAGGCGTGGCAGATGTTGCATTCAACCCGTTCAGCGGACAGGTACAGTTTGCAGATGCAAAATACTTTGAACAATAACTGAAAGCAGCACGGCAGACAATTCCGCCATGCTGCTTTTTATAATGTCAGCGGCAAACTCATAATAATGAGATAATTGAACAGACTGATTCTTCACCGCTCCAGCTTTTCCAGAATCCGTTCTTTCCACGCACCTTTTCCGCTGTACGGATGCTCGCGCAGGGAGAGATTGAAATGCGTGCTGCCGTACAGAACTGTCGAGGGATGCGTAAACTCGCGGAATCCCCATTCTCCGTGATAGGCACCCATACCGGAATGCCCGGTTCCGCCGAACGGTGCACCCTTAACCATTAAGTGCAGACAGACTTCATTGACACAGCCGCCGCCGTACTGCTGAGAGGACATGAGCTTCTCCGCCCAGCGGCGGTTTTTCGTAAATACATACAGCGCAAGGCCGTGCTCTCTCGATGCAATCAGTTCTGTCAGCGCATCAATCTCTGCATCGGGATACGGCACTACCGGGAGCAGCGGGGAAAACAGCTCATGCTGCACAATCGCTTCGTCCGTCCGCACCGGATAAATCACCGTCGGCGCATATTTGCGCGATACCGGATCACCGTTCCCGCCGAACACAATCCGATCGCGGTACTGCTCCGCTTCTGCGGCACAGCGTTTGTATGCCGCATCCGAAATCAGATGCGGGTATTCGGGATTGTGTACTGGATCCGGACCGATCTGCCGGATGAATTCCTGTTTCAGCGCATCAAGGAACGGTTCTGCGATTTCTTCCGCAACGGCAGCCTGATTGATATTGATACAGATCTGACCGCTGTTGCATAGCTTCATGAACGCGATTTTCCGTGCGGCATCGCGGATATCGGCATCCTTTCGCACAATGCACCAATTCCCGGTTTCGCCGCCGAGTTCCAGTGCGACCGGCGTCAGATTTTTCGCTGCCATCTGCATCACATGCACGCCGACCTTCGGGGAGCCGGTATAGAAAATTTTGTCAAAGCGCTCCGCCAGACAGAGATCGGCTGTATCGTGGCCGCCGTCAACCAGCGCAACATATTTCTGCGGATAAATTTCGGAAAGCATCTGCTGCATCACTGCGGTACAGTGAACCGACTTGGAACTGGTTTTCAGAACAGCCGTATTTCCTCCGGCAATACAGGCAGTCAGAACCCCGAGTGTCAGCAGAACCGGAAAATTGAACGGGCTGATAATCAGCGCTGTTCCGTAGGGCATCTTATAGATTTTTGTATAAACACTCGGAAAGCACTGGATTCCGCTGAATTTCAGCTCCGGCTTTGCCCATTTCCGCAGCCCCTTCTGTGCTTCGGCAATTTCCGAGAGCAATACGCCGATGTCGAGCAGATAGGCTTCAGCTTTACATCTGCCGAGATCCTCACAAAGAGCCTCCGTAAGTTTCTCTCTGTATTTCAGGACAGCCTGACGGAGCCTTGCCAGCTGCCGGAGCCGGAACGGAACCGGCAGAGTTTTTCCGCTGCGAAAGAACCGGTTCTGCTCCTGAACCAGTGCATGAATCTTCTCCTGTGTCCACATGTTCGGAACCTCCTGTTTTCATTGCTTCGATTTTCTCTGCCGGCTGATCTTTGTCCGGGGCATCCGTTCCAACAGAACCAGCAGAAGAAACAGCGCCCAGCCTGCGCCGCTTGCAAGCATTCCTTCATACAAAAGCGGCGCACGGTATACAATCCGGATATCGTGAACGCCCTGATTGACGGGGAAGCCCAGAAAACACAGATTGACTTTTTCCGGCTTTACCCTGCTGCCGTCCACATAAACCGAAAAGCCCTTGTGATACACCAGACTGGTTGCGATATATCCGTCCGCTCCGGCTTCAATGCTGCCTGCAATGACATCTCCGTGCGTTTTTTGCATATCAGGCATAAAGGGTATCAGCGCTTCGGAAGCGCTGCAAAGCACCGACGGATCCAGCGTATATACTTCCAGTCCGGAGAGATCAAACCGGGTTCCGGTCAGCTCGATATCGAGGCGGTCGGTTTGTTCGGCAATCACAAATTCAAACAGCTCGTTGTGATTGTAGTATTTCCAGCCCGGATCTGTCAGTGTGTTTTTTACTCCGTTGATTCTGATCCGGACATCTCCGCCGCGCTGCCAGCCTGACGATTTGTGCTGCTGTGCATTTGTCACACGGAACCGGATCAGCAAAATCTGTCCGCGAACGGATTCCGGCAGCGGAAAAGTATAGGACAAAAGACCGTTCTCCAGCGAAAACCGGCTGCTGTCCGCAGTGAATTCCGCTGTTTTCCGTGCGGCTTCGCTGAGATATTCCTCCGGCTGAAAGGGATTCCCGATCTCGGCTTTCCGTGCAGCCGGCTCAAACGGCACATCCGGCAAATCCTCCTCGGAAATCCGGTATTGCAGCAATGCTTCCATATTATACGGATACGGAATCTGATTATACTGCCGCCTGCTCATCGTTTTCTCCGTAAAATAAATCATCGGAAACGCATACGGATTCTCATACAGATAAAAGCCGTCCTCTGTCTGCTCCTTCAGCCGGCAGAGATAAAAGCTGACGGGGTCCTTTGAGATATAATACCGGTCGCCCATATAGGTGTTGAAAAGCAGATTGCGCGAGCGTGTGGTCAGCGCGGAATTCCGGAACTGATTTTCGTTATACATTCCGCTCAGATAAAAGCTGTTATAATCCATCGAATGCACAGAAGAATAAATCGTATCGGAATAGTGTGAAGCAGAATAGATTTTGTTCACGGTATAGAGCCGCTCCGTATCAATTGCCGTCCGAAGCATTTTCCCTTCGGACGCCCGTTCGGTCAGTGTCTTCACCGTTCCGGAATTGGCAGTGCGGTAGCTCTGCACGGATTGCAGATTGTCCACATGACTGCCGGCAAGGCAGACCGCATACGGCAGCAGCAGGCAGAGAAAAATCAGCCTTTGCTTTTTCAGCTTCATCAGAACCGCCGGTATCAGAACAGACAATGCGGTATCTGCAAACAGGCACCACATCGGGATGCTCATTTCACAGGTCAGAGCCGAAAGCAGAAGCGCTCCTGCAAAGATACAGGCAGGCAGCTTCAGCTTCATCGTTTCACCGCCGGTAAAGCGCTCTACCAGCTCCGCTGTCAGCAGCAGCGAAAGCGGCAGAAACGGAAACAGCACTTTCGCATCGAAATAGAGTGTTCCGTTCAGCAGATACAGGAAAACCGGGCAAGTCGCAAACAAAAGCACCAGAACCGCAATAAAGCGGGTTCCGCGCCTGCCGGTTCCGGCAAAATAGACTGCGGCAAGCAGACCGAATGCCGTTGCGCCCATTGTGTAGCCGTAATAGGTCAGACGCTCAAAATGAACGGAGGGCAGAAACTGAATCAAAGAAAACGCAGAATTGCTTCTGTCTCTGCCGGAAAGCAGTGTATATGCAGTCGGAAGGAGCAGAACGCCAGCCATCAGCACGCTGACAAGGAGCGAACCTGCAAACGGTGCAAAGCGCCTGAGCGCGGCACGGAAATGCTCCGGCTTTTCTTCCAGTACAAGATAGAACCCGTAAGCCGCAAGAGCAGCGAGCGCAGAAAGCGCAAAAAAATAGTTGCACAGAATCATCAGAAACGTGCAGAAAATCAGCAGTCCCTTTCTGCCGGAACGGAAAAAGCGGTCGGTCAGAAACATGGAAAGCAGCAGAAACGGCATATAACAGATAAACATAAAATGCCTGTGCGAATGCAGAATCAGCGGAAGCGAAAACGCAAAAGAACATGCCGCAAACGCGGAAGCACAGATGCCGAACCGCTTCCGGAGAAAAACATAGAACAGGAACTCCGACACAAATACGACCGTTACTGCCGCGCCGATCAGATAACACCCCATCGGCACAAAGGGCAGACAGAAAGAAAGCAGAATATACGGCGAATACAGCCCGTAATAAGAAAGCGCATAGATGTTTTCTCCGGCGCCGAGATTGGCAGCATAGGACGGAAAAAGCTGATGCGTCCGGTAAAACAGCGTCCGGAAATACTCCGGAATCGCGTAATGCTGCGACGCCCAGTCATCCTGAGACCCGTAGATCACGCCTTTTTTCAGACAGGATACCATAACCGCAGCAGTCAGCAGAAAAATGATTCCGATGACAGCCGTATCCTGCAATCTGCTTTTCAGTTTCATGCGGCATCCTTTCTGTTACATTCTGCATACAGAACCCAGTTTTCATAAGGAAACATGTGACAGAGTTTATCCATGACGTCTTTCTGCGAAGCATAGCCCGCGCAGATTTCCTTCTTTTTCCGAAGCGCCTCATCGCCGACCGTCTCCAGCTTCTCTTTCACTGCCGGAAGATCGGCTGCCTTATAATAATCACCGAAAACATACAGTTCCGCTTCGCACTGCATGTCATCATATGCCCGGACAGTCAGCGCATTCGTCATCTTATGGTGGATATGCCCGTACTCCCCCTTCGGATTATGCGTCACAATCAGGCTCCATTTTTTCAGCGCAATTACTTTTTTCAGATCATCCTCAATCCCGCCGCGGACACGGTTCCAGTTGTCGCGGATGAAATTCACCTTATCCGGGTATTCCAGAATCAGCGGGATATTTCCGGTTTTCTCAACCGCCGAACGGAATTCGGCGGCTCTTGTCCTGTTTCTCCCGTTCGTGATGCATACAACCAGATATCCGCCGTCCAGCAGATGCGCACCGCCCCAGATCGTTTCGTCATCCGGATGCGCAACGATCATCAGCTTGTCCGTCTGAGACAAATCCAGCCCGTCCAGCACCTCCTGACGGAGCGGAGCGACCCGATGCGCACTGTATCCGTTCAGAATCAGTGCCGCAGCAGTCAGCAGCAGCAGCGCCGCAGCAATCCACAGTATTTTCAGTTTCTTCTCTGTCAGTTTTTTCATGTATTTGCCGTTCCTTTCCGGATTGCAGATGCTGCAAATCCGGAATATGCCCGCGTTTCGGAAACGCTTCCGGCACATTCCGGATTGAGTGGTTCAGATTTCCTTTTCAACAGATGCGCGAACCGCATCAATCCCTGTTTTCTGCTCACAGGCAATCCGTTTCAGATCCTCATACTCCGGCTTTTTTCTCTCCGTCCCGAAGCCGGAAACATATTTGACGCGAACCGTCCCCGCAGAGGTCGGGAGAGATTTCTCCGAGCGTTCCAGTGCATACCGGCTGCAAATCCGTTCCCGGATGCCTGCGGTCGAGGTATAGCGAAAAATCAGGGAAAGCATCTCATCGCGCTGTTCTTCTCTGCAAAGGCAGGTCAGCAGGATGCCGGGACGGTTCTTTTTCATATAAACCGGTGCGGTAAACACATCCAGCGCACCGCTTTGCAGCAGTGTTTCCTGCGCAAAGCCGACAGCTTCCCCGGTCATATCGTCAAGATTGCAGCAAAGTTCCAGAATCCGCTCTCCGCTCTCGGCTGTCTCACCGAAAAATGCACGGAGACAGTTCAGGCGCGGGAATTCTTTTTTCCCGAAGCCGTATCCGATTTTTTCTGTCTGCATCACGGGCATATTGCCGAAGCTGCTGCCGAAATATTTGAGCAGCGCCGCACCCGTCGGTGTGCAGAGCTCACCTTCCAAATCTCCCGCACAGACCGGAATCCCGCGCAGCAGAAGTGCAGCGGCGGGTGCAGGAACCGGCAGTATGCCGTGTGCGCAGTGAACATGCCCGAAACCGGTATGCACCGGAGAAACAATCACCTGCTCCGGTTTCAGTTCCTCCATAAGCATACAGACTGAAAGGACATCGGCAACGGCGTCTTTTGTGCCGACCTCATGAAAATGAATCTCCGATGCAGGTTTCCCGTGAACGGCGCCCTCCGCCTCTGCAATGAGCCGGTAAATCTCCGCAGCCTGCTTCCGGACTGCTGCGGAAACGGGAGCCTCTGCAATTATGGCTTCAATCTCCTGCAAAGAGCAATGGCTGTGGTGATGATGCGCTCCGTCATGCACATGTGTATGCGCATGGTCATGATGATGACCGTGACCGCCGTGCGCATCCTCGGAATGCTCTTCCTCACCGTTGACGAGAACCGTCATCTGCGTGCCGGTAATCCCCTGCTTCTGAACCGTTTGCGCTGAGATATGCACACCCTCCGGCACAGCAGCCGAAAGCTTTCCGAGCATCTGCTCCCTGTCCGGAACCAACTCCAGCAGAGCCGCTGTCAGCATATCGCCCGCAGCACCCATTCCGCATTCAAGATACAGTGTTTTCATGGCTTCCTCCGATATGGTTAATCATACTCGCCTGATATGCGGCACCGAATCCGTTGTCAATATTGACGGTACTGACCCCGCTTGCGCAGGAATTCAGCATGGACAGCAGCGCGGCAATCCCGCCGAACGACGCACCGTAGCCGACACTGGTCGGCACGGCAATCACCGGACAGTCCGCAAGCCCGCCGATCACGCTGGCGAGCGCGCCCTCCATGCCTGCAATCGCGATAATTACACGCGCCGACATGACAGCATCAAGATGCGAGAGCAGTCTGTGAAGACCGGACACCCCGACATCGTACAGCCTGACAACCGGATTCCGGAACACCTGTGCCGTAAAAGCAGCTTCTTCCGCAACCGGCTGATCGCTTGTCCCGCCGGTCGCAATCACAATTGTTCCGTCCGTATCCGGTTCCGGCATTTCCCCGGCAAGCGCAATCCGCCCCGCCGCGTGATAGATAACAGGCAGTTCTGACTGAAGCTGCTCTGCTTTTTCCGGTGAAAGGCGGGTAATCAGAATCCGCTCCTGTCCGTTTTTCTGTAAATTCTTTATGATTCCGGTAATCTGCTCCGGTGTTTTTCCTGCACCGAAAATCACCTCCGGTTGTCCCTGCCGGATTCCGCGGTGCAGGTCGGTTTTTGCATAGCCGAGATCTTCAAACGGTGCTTTTCTGAGCATCCGCAATGCTTCCTCCGCCGGAATCTCATGATCCGCCACACGCTGCAAAAGCAGCCGCAATTCTTTTTGATCCATCAGTTTTTCCGAAACAGCGACGCACGGACAACACCTTCCGGATCCCGGATCAGCAGCGCAACCAGCCAGATCACTGCGCCCAGCACCGCAACGGCGAATCCGAGCAGCGTATCATTGAGCAGATCGGCTGCTTCGGGACGGAAATAATCCGCACGCAGCTCTATGTATTCGGTAACGGCATCGACCAGCCACATCAGAGAAGCGCCCCAGTACATCAGCGCAAGCGAACCGATTTTCAGCTTTCTTGCCCGCGGACTGACATACCAGATTACCGTCACGGTCACGGCGGCAAGACAGGTCAGCAGCAGTGTCATAGGGCATTTTCCTCCCTGACAGCAGGTTTTCTGCGCTTTGCGATTTTACCGGTCAGGAATACCATTCCCGCCCAGACAGCCGTCACCAGAATTGCCATGCCGACACCGACCGTTGCCATTTCATGCAGCATTTCCGCAGTGCTTTCCGGATCGGATGCAGCGGTCAGGAACGGATAAAACGGCTGAATTTCGCCGTGCCAGAGATGCTCGAACGCCAGCAGAGCAGAGCCGCCCCAAAGCATTTTATTGAGCCAGCCGAGTTTCTGTGAAAACGGAATCAGATCAGCTTCGGTTTTTCCGGTTTCTCTGGTCTGCACAACCTTCTTTGCAACGGTTGTTACAATTGCTTCCGTTGTCGGAACGATAAAACACGCCATAATGGAAATCCTCCTGTTTTTTTATTATATTTAGGTATGCAAAATGGGTTCGTTCAGGCTGCCGGTCCGATAGCCCTGCAAATCCAGACAGATATATGAAAAACCGATCATTCTCAGTTCCGCTTCAATTCTGATTCTTTCTGCAAGCAGACTGCCGAACTGCTCCGGCGGAAGCTCGATTCTGGCTACGGAGCCGTGCATCCGAACGCGAACCTGCAAAAAACCCAGTTCATGAAGGAACTGCTCGGCTGCGTCAATCATGCGGAGTTTTTCCGCCGTAATCTCCGTGCCGTAAGGAATCCGCGAGGCAAGACAAGCCGATGCAGGCTGATTCCATGTCGGCAAACCCATATCTTTTGAAAGAGCGCGGATTTCCGCCTTTGTCAGCCCGGCTTCAAGCAGCGGGCTGCGGATGCCGAGCTCGGACAGCGCACGCATTCCGGGGCGGTAATCGCGCGAATCGTCCGCATTGGAGCCCTCGATCAGATATGCCGCGCCGTTTTCCGCTGCTGCTGTTTTACATGCCGAAAACAGCGCACGCTTGCAGAAATAGCACCGTTCGGGCGGATTGTTCCGAAATGCCTCTATACTCAGAAGATCCGGCTCCGGAATCAGCTGGCGGATTCCCCGCTCTTTGCAGAATGCGGCGGCTCCTGCAATTTCACGTTCCGGAACAACTGCCGTTTTCAGCGTAATTGCCAGCACCTTCACTCCGGGGAGACTGTTCGCGGCAGCCAGCAGAAACGCAGAATCCGTCCCGCCGGAAAACGCAACCGCGACAGAACCCATTTCCGTCAGCAGTCTGTTCAGATGTGCAAGTTTCTCAGCCGTCATCCGTTTACCTGTATGACCTTATTCTCAATCAGCCACTTCATAAATTCATAGCGTGCCTGATCCTTGCATTCCGGCTTTATCATATAGTACATATAATGCTCGATCAGATTCAGCAGCTCGAAAGAGCGCCCCTCGATTTTGAACTGCTCAAAGCCCATCGGGATATAAGTATTCCAGATTTCGTCCGGTGAGATATGATTTTTCAGACCGGTAATCTCAAAAAGATTCCGCTGCGTACAGGGACATGCCACAAACTTTTCCATTTCCGGATGTTCGCTCAGGAACTTCTTCCGGTTAAACGGGGCATCCCGGTATTTCTTCACATGATTGGCATAGGCAATCTGCTGCATTCCGAGCGCCTGATAATGCTCCGAACGAACCGGACATCCGGGATTGCAGCAGGCATTGACCAGAAGCTCACATTTTTTCTTGTCCGGAATTTTACTGAGTGTATCGAAATCGTGATTCAGGTCATAATCAATCACAACAATATGGTAATCCTTTTCGATCTCGCTGTAAAGCCGGTCCGGCTCGGTAATCCGCTTACAGGTGGAACTGGTAATTTTATAACTCGGATAATTGGTCCGGATATACTCCTCCAGCAGCGGCGAAAAAACAATGACCTCATTCATGCCGTTGTCGGCAAGATGCATCACCATATTACAGAATTCATCGCTGAGATGCTTCTTTTCCAGCATGGGATTGGTAAACGTAAAGCGAAGCGGAATACCTCTTTCATTGAATGCCTTGACGACGGCTTTCACGAAAAATTTGTCGCAGATTCCGCCCTCGGAGCGTCCTCCGTTCCAGAGCGACGGAGGAAAGCAGCCGTAAACCGAGGCAATTTCCACGCCCTCCCGGAAAAACTGTGGCCGTCTTGACAGAAACTCCGCAAATACCAGATTAAACTTATAAAACTCTGCAAAACTCGGCAGATGGAACCGTGCTTTCAATTTATGACCGCATCCTTTCTGTTGCTGTCCGTCAACCGTACCGATCATCAGCGGGCACAACATATATTTAATCATAGTATAGCATACCCTTGCAAATTAAAATGTTAACATTTTGTAAACATAATATTACGAAACTGTATCCAGAAAATGCCAAGCCGCGCCGATCTTCCGCACGGTTCAACCGTCTCTCTGAGGCTGTCCGGATCGGTTTGTATGAGAAAACCGTACCATTCTATCCCTGCATCATTGCCCCTGCTTTCCGGCAAACAGGCAGAACCGGTTTTATTTGTTAAATATTTATAAGATATCAGAAAGCTATTGACATCTTATTTATTTTGTGTTATTATCATTTTAGAAATATCAAAGGAGGTAACCGGAATGGAGACCGAAAAAGAATTTCTGTCAAAGTACCGAATGGAAGACTATGAGCGGCCGTCCGTTACCGCTGATGTTGCCGCGTTTATGATCCGGCCGGAGGACAAAACCAGCTACCGGAAGAATCCGGAAAACAAACTGCTCCTGCTGCTCATCCGGCGCGGGGCTCATCCGTTCAGGGATATGTGGGCGCTGCCCGGCGGCTTTTTGCAGAAGGGTGAAACCGTCGAGGAATGCGCACTGCGGGAAATTCAGGAAGAAACCGAAGTCAGACCTGTTTCAATTCTGCCGGTCGGCGTATTCAGCAAACCGAACCGCGATCCGCGCGGCTGGATTATCTCCCATGCATACGCATCCGTCATCAGTGAGGAATCCGTCAAACAGGCAGGCCGCGACGATGCCGCAGATGCGCAGTGGTTTGCCGTCAGCTTTACCTGCTCCGATGACGGCTGCTATCATCTGACACTGACCTATGCGGAAATCCGGCTGGAGGCAGTTCTTGCAGCAGAAAAAACATGCTTCGGAAGAACCTCTTTCCGGATTCTCGAAAGCGGCGGAATCGCATTCGACCACGCCGCAATCATCGCCGCTGCATTGTCGGCTCTGCGTGAGGAGGCAAAGAATTATGAAGCTATTTTTGATTTTCTTCCCGAAACCTTCACCCTGACTGCCTTGCAGAAGGTTCAGGAAACCATCATGAATGTCTCTGTGCTTCCGGCGAATTTCCGCCGCATGGTCAGCGGATATGTCGAAGAAACCGATGAATATGTCCGCGGAGAAGGGCACCGCCCTGCAAAACTTTACCGGCGCAAACGCAATGCGTGAACAAATACCCGCATCAA
The DNA here is from genome assembly GCA_017518255.1 of Oscillospiraceae bacterium. Lineage (GTDB taxonomy): Bacteria > Bacillota > Clostridia > Oscillospirales > Ruminococcaceae > Firm-04. The sequence goes on along the minus strand of JAFWVK010000009.1, from coordinate 6,980 downwards.
TAATCTGAATGAAAGGATGAACACTATGAAACTGGAACCGATTGTTATTTCCCTGCTGGACACCGACCTGTATAAGTTCAATATGGATCAGGTCATTTTTCACAAGCACACCGATCTCTGCGGACAGTATTACTTTAAGTGCCGCAACAAGGGCGTCGTCTTTACGCCGGAAATGGTGCAGGAGATCAACGAACAGATAGACCATCTCTGCACACTCCGCTTTACCAAAGAAGAACTGGATTATCTGCGTTCCATCCGCTTTATCAAAAACGATTATGTGGAATTTCTGCGGCTGTGGCATCCGATCCGCGACTATGTAACTGCCAAACTGGATGAAAACGGTGAACTCCAAATCATCGTGGACGGTCCGCTGTTCTCCGCGATGCAGTTTGAAATCTATCTGCTGGAAATTGTCAACGAGGTTTACTTCCGGATGCAGTTCGATTATGAAAAGCTTCGCAAATCCGCGGAGGAGCGTCTGGATGCAAAGATCAAAGCGATGAACGACGGAACTTACACATTCAAATTTGCAGAATTCGGCTGCCGCAGAAGGCTCTCCCGCGAATGGGAGGATGTCGTGGTCAGACGCTTCGTCACAGAGACCAAAAACTGTGTCGGCACTTCAAATGTCTACCTTGCCATGAAGTACAGCGTCACCCCGATCGGCACCTATGCGCACGAATTCGTGCAGATGTATCAGGGCATTGACTGCATTCCGCTCGCCTTTACCAATCACTATGCCATGCAGGACTGGTATGACGAATATCAGGGCGACAACGGCACTGCGCTGACGGATACTATTACTACTGACCTGTTCCTGCTTGACTTTAACCGTTCGATGGTCAATAACTATACCGGCGTGCGGCACGACAGCGGCGACCCCTATGCCTGGGGCGAAAAAATCATCGCGCACTACAAAAAATACGGCGTTGACCCGAAAACAAAGCTTCTGCTGTTCAGCGACAGCCTTGATTTTGACCGTGCGCAAAAGCTTTTTGATTATTTCAGCAGCAAAACAAAGGTATCGTTCGGCATCGGTACGTTCTGCTCAAACGATACCGAGGAAACTGCACTGAATATTGTCATCAAGCTGCAATACGTCAACGGCAGACCGGTCGCAAAGCTTTCTGACGATGCCGGAAAAGCAATGTGCCGCGATGCGGAATATCTGAAATATCTCAGGCGCTCCGTGGAATTCCGCCTGAACCGGTAACACGTTCTCTGCCGCAGAACCCAGACCAGCCGGTTTTGTCCGGCAACAGGAGATTTATATATAGTATGAACTGCTGTCAGCAGCCGGAATTTTTTCTTGCTAAAAAAGGGCAGGGTAATGAAATTACCCTGCCCTTTTTTTTACTGAATCTGGTCGCCGTAGAAGTAATCGAGGTAATCGTAACCGACGATGTACTCCCAGCCGCGATCATACTGCTTTGCAAGCCGATATGTGTAGAATGCGAGGATATCCTGTGCATCATTGATATCAAGCATCTGCGGAGTTGTCAGCGGATCTGTTCCGGATCTTCCTTCTCTGTAATCGACGTTAACGAGGAAGAAGATCAGACCGGATTCCGGATTATCAACAGGTGCAAGTTCCGGATCATCACTCAGGAAGCCGGGCTTATGCGCAAGTCTCATCGTGTAGTATTCCAGTGCCGACTGTGCATCGGTAATATCAACCTCATTGTCCAGGTTGAAGTCACCTTTCACGCCGATGAAAATCTTGATCGAACCAAACTCATACGGAGCACCGTTGTTGATATCGAAGTCAGGATCCAAGCTCGAATCGTAGGTGTAGTACAGCGACATCGGATACTTGTTTGCGTGCTTTGCTGTCAGTTCCTCTTCATAAGTCCATTCGGTCTTGCCGAGAGATGCTGCTGTTTCTGCATCCCAAATCTTCTTCGGAGAGTTGAGGCTCTCTTCCGGATTGGTGTAGGCAGTGATGTCAAGGGTCTTCTCTTCTCTTGCGAGTTCGTTGCCCTGTTCATCAACAGTAATCTTCGTAACAGCCAGAGTTGCCTTCAGTTCCTTCAGACCGCCGCTCTCCTTGAATGTGCGGTCATCGTGCGACCAGTAGTTCACGCGGGTCGGCGGATCATAAGTGATGGTGTAAGAAGTCACGATTGCAGTCTGACCGGGTTCCAGAGTTGTCGTGGTACCGGTTGTGGTTGTTGTGGAATCGGTGGTTGTGGTGGTTATATCGGTTGTCGTGGTTGTGGTTTCGGTTGTTGTCGTGGTTGTAACGGTTGTTGTGGTCGTTGTTGTTTCTTCAACAATCACCGCGCCGTTTGTCTTCTCAATTGTCAGTGTCTGACCGTCGGTGTTGATGACCTCAAGGCTTGCGAACTCAACCTTGTATTCGCCCGCTGCACTCGGTACTGTAAAGTTCAGGTAAATCACGTCGCCGTTTGCAACCTGATCTGCTGCATTCGGGGAAGTCCATGCGACATATGCATCTGTCTTATTCAGAATGGCATCTTCGGTCTTGGTATACTGATCGCCCCATGTGAAGCCGTTGAATGTCAGTGCATCGTCGTATTTGAAGCTGACGCGGAAGCCTGCCGCACCGCCGTCTGCCGCATCCGTTACGATTACAGGAAGTGCAACCGTTCCGCCTGCTGCAGCCGTCTTGGTGTCGATGACCCACTTTGCCTTTCCTGCCGGAACCGGCTCGGAGGTTGTCGTGGTGGTCGTTGTTGTTTCTTCAACAATCACCGCACCGTTTGTCTTCTCAATTGTCAGTGCCTGACCGTCGGTGTTGATGACCTCAAGGCTGACAAACTCAACCTTGTATTCGCCTGCTGTACCCGGAGCCGTGAAGTTCAGGTAGAGAACGTCGCCGTTTGCAACCTGATCTGCTGCATTCGGGGATGTCCATACGACATATGCATCTGTCTTATTCAGAACAGCATCTTCTGCCTTGGTGTACTGATCGCCCCATGTGAAGCCGTTGAATGTCAGTGCATTGTCATATTTGAAGCTGACGCGGAAGCCTGCCGCACCGCCGTCTGCCGCATCTGTTACGATGACAGGCAGTGCAACTTTTGCGCTTGCTGCGACCGTCTTGGTGTCGATGACCCACTTTGTCTTTCCTGCCGGAATCGGCTCAGAGGTTGTGGTGGCCTCCTCAACAATGACTGCGCCGTTCTTCTTGTCGATCGTCAGTGCCTGACCGTCGGTGTTAATGATCTCAAGGCTGACAAACTCAACTTTGTATTCGCCTGCTGCGCCCGGAGCCGTGAAGTTCAGGTAGAGAACGTCGCCGTTTGCAACCTGATCTGCTGCATTCGGGGATGTCCATACGACATATGCATCTGTCTTATTCAGAACAGCGTCTTCTGCCTTGGTGTACTGATCGCCCCATGTGAAGCCGTTGAATGTCAGTGCATTGTCATATTTGAAGCTGACGCGGAAGCCTGCCGCACCGCCGTCTGCCGCATCTGTTACGATGACAGGAAGTGCAACTTTTGAGCCTGCTGCAGCCGTCTTGGTGTCGATGACCCACTTTGTCTTTCCTGCCGGAACCGGCTCAGAAGTTGTCGTGGTATCACTCTGTTCCACAACTTTCAGAGTCAGTCCATGGAAGATATACGGGTTCGATACGCCCTTTTCATAGCCTGCGACAATTGCTCTTGCGCCGGATTTCAGACCGATTGTGGTCGAGCCGGACTGCGGAGCCGTTACGGTAAAGGTAACAATCGTTGAGCCGTCTCTTGCGGTTGCTGCCTCATTTGCCGCCATGGTAAATGTCAGCTGACCTGCAACGGCGTCATTCAGCTCGGTGTTGAAGCTGTACGCTCTGCCTGCTGCAAAGCTGTCTGCTACATAGGATGCTTTGCCGAGATCGAAGGTGAACTCCATGCCGCTGGTGATCTGGTCGTTCTTAATCGTATAGTTGACCTTGACCGTTTCGCCTGCTGCAACCTCCACAACATTGTTCGTGCCGTCGAAGGTGTTCGTCTTGTTTGCCGCGACGAGATCGAGAACGATGCTGTCGCCGGGGTCTGCGTTTGTTGTGTCATCGCCGCTGCCGCCGGTGACTTTCAGAGTCAGTCCGTGGAAGATGTACGGATTCGATACGCCCTTTTCATAGCCTGCGACGATTGCTCTTGCGCCGGATTTCAGACCGATTGTGGTCGAGCCGGACTGCGGAGCTGTTACGGTAAAGGTAACAATCGTTGAGCCGTCTCTTGCGGTTGCTGCTTCATTCGCCGCCATGGTAAATGTCAGCTGACCTGCAACGGCGTCATTCAGCTCGGTGTTGAAGCTGTACGCTCTGCCTGCTGCGAAGCTGTCTGCTACATAGGAAGCTTTGCCGAGGTCGAAGGTGAACTCCATGCCGCTGGTGATCTGGTCGTTCTTAATCGTATAATTAACCTTGACCGTTTCGCCTGCTGCAACCTCCACAACATTGTTCGTGCCGTCGAAGGTGCTGGTCTTGTTTGCAGCAACGAGATCGAGAATAATCCCATCGCCGTCCGGCTGCGAAGTTTCTCCGGAAGCGTCTCCGACAACCAAAGTCAGCCCGTGGAAAGTATACGGGTTCGATACACCCTTGTCATAGCCTGCTACAATTGCTCTCGTTCCGCTCTTCAGACCGATGGAATAGGAGCCCTCGGCCGTCGGCGCTTTCACGCTGAATGAAACAATTGTCGAGCCGTCTCTTGCGGTTGCAGCTTCATTCGCCGCCATGGTAAATGTCAGCTGTCCGGCGACACTGTCATTCAGCTCGGTGTTGAAGCTGTACGCTCTGCCTGCCGCAAAGGAATCCGTTACGTAGGTAAATTTGGAAATATCAAACGTGAATTCCATTCCGCTTGTGACCGCATCGTTTTTGACAGTGTAGTTCACCTTGACCGTGTCACCGGGCTGAACCTTCGCAACATTATTATTGCCTTTCAGCTCATATTCAACGCCCGAAGGAACCAGATCAAGGAGAATGTCATCTGCCGCCGATGCCGCATACTGATGAAAACCGGAAAGGGAAGAGAAAAGGGATGTCGCGGCCAGACACAGGGAGGACATTACAGAAATGAGTCTTTTCATTATGATTCCTTTCTGGATTATGTGTGCAGAATTTCTCCTGCACACATAAAACCGTCATCTTGTGTGATAAAACTGGGATTCAGCCGTACATGGATTATTTTTTATAGGTTCCGGTCTCAGCATCATAGTAGCTCTGGAGTGTTTCATATGCATTCTGGGTGCCAAGGGTCTTATAATCAATAATCATTGCGAGATATGCCTTAATGCAGGCTGCATCCTTGGTGTCGATTGTGCTGTCAAACTGGCAGTCAGCGTTCTTCTTGCCCTGTGCGGACAGCGTTGCGTTCTTTGCAAGGGATTTGTTCAGAAGAATGATGTCGGCGATATTAACCTGATTATCGCAGTTGGCATCGCCCCAGAGGACTTCGCTTGCCGGCTGAGTGGTTTCAGTCGAGGTGGTTGTGGTTTCGGTTGTAGTGGTTGTATAGATTTCCGCAGGTGTGGTTGTTGTATCTGTTGTCGTGGTTTCTGTCGTTGTGGATGTCGTTTCTGTGGTCGTTGTAGTGGTCTCGGTCGAAGTGGTAGTCTCGGTCGTTGTAGTGGTCTCGGTTGTTGTTGTGGTGGTCTCAGTAGTCGTCGTAGTGGTTTCGGTCTGATCCGCAACATTCAGAATCAGGCCGTGGAAGACAAAGGGATTGGAAACGCCCTTTTCATAGCCGGCAACAAGTGCTCTTGCACCGTCTTTCAGACCGATTGCGGTCGAGCCGGACTGCGGAGCTGTTACGGTAAAGGTGACGATGGTTGCGCCGTCTCTTGCGGTTGCGGTCTCATTTGCTGCCATGGTGAAGGTCAGCTGACCGGCAACGCCGTCATTGAGTTCGGTATTGAAGCTGTAAGCTCTGCCTGCTGCGAAAGTATCTGCAACATAGGCAGCTTTGCCGAGGTCGAAGGTGAACTCCATACCGCTGGTGATCGAGTCGTTCTTAACGGTGAAATTGACCTTAACGGTTTCGCCTGCTGCAACTTCCACAACATTGTTCGTGCCGTCGAAGGTGTTGGTCTTGTTTGCAGCGACCAGATCCAGAACCATAGCATTATTCAGCGGAATGGTAGATGTTTCGGTTTCCGTTGTCCAGGATGTGCAGGTTTCAAAAGAAGTAGTGGTCGTTGTTGTTGATGTTTCGGTTTCCGTCGTCCAGGATGTGCAGGTTTCAAATGAGGTAGTGGTGGTTGTTTCGGTCGTTGACGTGGTAGTATCGGTAACAGTCGTCGTTGTGGTGGTTTCGGTACCGCCCTCGCCGACAATGATGGTCAGAGGCTTGGTGCTGTACTTCTGAATACCGGAGATGCCTTCAATCTGGGTTTCGGTGTAAACGGTATTGCCGTTATACGGATCGTCAACGGTCTGACCGTCTTTTACCGTGTAAAAATTCTCAAGGAACAGTGCGCTGACATACTCTCCCTTGAATACGTCAACAACGTATTTGCCGTCCGGCAGATCGCTTGGCAGAACAAGTGTGCCTTCTGCGATGGAGTACTTGTATGCCCAGGGCTCATCGGATGTCCATGTGGTTACCGGTGTATAGCCTTCATAGAACGGCTTGTAGTTCCAGTCTTCATCCGCATCGCGGTCCAGACCGGCAGCCTCTGCGGCTGCAAAGGAGTCGATGTTCTTCTCAACATTGATTGCGCCGGTTGCAACAGCGGAAATAACCCACGCATCACTGTTAAAGGTTGCAGAACCCAGTGCGCTCGGCATACCCGCCTTCCACCAGTCCGCCGGCTTCAGCGACTTGCTGTCGAATGCCAGCGGGTCGCTCATCTTTGCATTGGAAATCGTGATGCCGTAGTTGCCGAAGATTTCCGGATGCGTAATCTTTTCGCCTTTTGCTCCAAGTTTGGAATCCTTGGTCAGCGTATATTCTGTTGCGCCGCCGCACTTGCTCGGATCCTGACCTCTGGTCGCATCTCCGTTGACCGTGAGCTTCAGGCCC
>JAFWVK010000082.1 GCA_017518255.1 Oscillospiraceae bacterium | reverse complement strand
TGTGATCTTTCTGACTGGTCAGATATTGTCAGTATCGCAGTCGGAAGCTTTCATACGATCGGCATACAGGCTGACGGCAGGCTGGTCGTGAAGGGAGATGACAGATCAGGTCAGCCCGATGTTGCCGGCTGGACTGATATCATTGCTGTTGCTGCGAATTCGCACTCAATCGGATTAAAGAATGACGGAACAGTGGTCACAGCAGGATCGGAACTGGATCAGCGGTGTGTTGTTTCCGAATGGACAAAAATCGGTCCGAGAGAATAAACGATATCACATAATATCATTTGGGAATCACTGAATCATGATACCAGATCGCAAAAAGGAGGTGCCGTACATGAATTATGAAATTCGGCATTGCGATACGCCGCTGCTGCGGTTCTCAGCAACAGAAGATACTGCCAGACCGGAGATTGAGATTCTCTGGGTAAACGATGATGCGCGGCAGCTCATCCCGCTTGACCTGACCGTTTCGCCGGAGGGTGTGGCGAGCTGGTTCAGTCACCGGACGATTCCGAAGAACCGCGCCTATGTGCACAATTTCCTCAGCAAGTGCGGCTTGAACCTGAATCGCCCGATGAGCATTGTGCGTGTGTCCAAGGCGCTCTCTTTGAACGACTGCTGCTGGGTGGTCGAGGAAGGCTTTGCGGGCAGCTTTGATAAATACAATCTCTATGATAACCGATTCAGCCGGATTCTGTCGCTGATCGCGTTTACCGGCTACGGCAGCAGCGTCACGACCTCGCTGATGTCCTCGCCGGAGTTTACGACAAACGGTATGCTGCCGAAGTGCTGGCGGCGTATTGACGGCCGGATTCAGCTGTTCAAGGGCGGCACGACCGGTGCGTCCAACAGCGGCAATGAGCCGTATTCAGAGTATTACGCGGCACAGATCGCGGAGACGCTCGGCATCCGTGCTATTCCATACGGTCTGTCTAACTGGAAAGGCGAACTCTGCTCTACCTGTGAGCTTTTCACGAGCAAGGATTATGCGTTCCTGCCGGTCGGTCGGCTCGTGACACGCGGCGGTATGGCTGCGGTACGTGAATACTATCAGAAGCTCGGCACGGAGTATGTGGATGCACTGAATGATATTCTGGTGCTGGATGCGGTTATTTGCAACACAGACCGGCATTACGGAAACTTCGGTCTGCTGATCGACAACAAGACGAATCAGATCGCAGCACCGGCACCGCTGTTTGACCACGGCAATTCTCTTTTCAATTTTGCGGTTGGCGGCGATTTGCAGGATGCTGACAGTCTGGCTGCCTATGCTGATTCGCTTGTGCCTGCTGTCTATGATGACTTCATCGGTTCGGCAAAATCCGTGATGACAAAGCGTCACAAGGATGCCCTGCGGAAATTGCTGAACTTCCGGTTCAAGCGGCATCCGCGGTACAATCTTCCGGATGAGCGGCTAATGCTCATTGAAAAAGAGATACAGCGCCGGGCAAGGCTGCTGCTCGATGAATAAAAGAAAAATGCCGTCTGAGCAATCAGGCGGCATTTGGTATTATTAAAGGTCGGAATTTATAGCCTCACATTTCTTTATATTGGCTTATCACGTTTACGGATGCAGAATTTTATCCCACGTCGGATTCTTATGTGCAAGTGTTTCAGTGTAGTATTGCAGAATTGCCTGTGCGTCGTCAACGGTCACATCGCCGTCGCCGGTGACATCCGCTGCCTGTTCCTGCGTAGTATTCAGTCCGGATGGCTTGTGCGCCAGCTGATTGGTATATGCTGCCAGTGCAAGCTGTGCGTCATCCAGCTCAATGGCACCGTTGCCGTCAACGTCACCCAGTACAACGCCGGAGCTTTGCGCGATTGTTGTTTCAAAGGTTCCGTCTTTATCGGTGTCCACTTTAATTCCGATTGTTGCTTCGTCGATTTCGTAGATGAAGACCTTTTGATAGGATACACCTTCATATTCAGCAGAAAATGTCACAGCAGGATTTGCATTGTCACTTTTTGCAGATACGGATACGTTATCCAGAGAATCTGCTGACAGGATATACCCGCCGTCTGTTTTATACATTCTCACTGAGCCTGCCTCGCCGGAAACAGTCATCTGATACCAGCATGTCGGAGCAAAGCCGTCATTGGAAATAAAATCAAGTGTGTACTTTGATTTATTTCCGAAAATTTCAACATAGCCGGATGGATCAAAAACAATTTCCTTTGCACTTCCGAAGGCTGCGCGGATTCTGTCATTCTGATACCGCATGGACATGTCAATCTTTTCGCTTTGCGTCAGCTTCATATTACATCCCTCTGTGTTGCCGCTGACTGCGTATTTTATATCGTGCGAAGGATTGACTGATGTAAACGAAGAAAACATTCTGATACCGTCATCGCCTCCGGTCACAATCTTCCAGCTGTCTTCGTTCAGAAGAATTCTTCGCAGGGAATAATTTGCCTCAATTGCTTTGGAAGACAAGACCGGAATATACTCCTGCACGGAAGAAAGACCTGTTCCGTTCAGGTATCCGTGATAATTTATGATATTCAGATCTTTTGTAGAAAAGCCCAGCACTGCGCCGTCATCCGTGTTTGCAGATTCATATCCGGGAATCTCCCAGCTGCCGTTTGAGGTGTTGATATACATGCACAAATTCTCATTGAAGCTTACTGAATTGTTATCGTAGATGCGTATTTTTTCATTATATTATTTTTTACCGAATTTGAATGTGCCGCCTTCGATTCCGTAAGCGACAACCGCATGACCTCCGCCCTCGCCGGGGAAATAAGTCAGCAAAACCGGAGAACCGGTCTCAAGCTGTTCCAGAAGCTTCTGGATTTTCACTTTATCGGTGCCGTAAAGAGAATTTGTTGTATACTGACAGATTTCATCGGTCACCTGCAAGGCTTGGTAATAACTGATCAGCGACTTGACCTCATCGGGAACGGGCGCTGTGATATCGCGCAGCCTTTTTGCGCTTTCTGAATACTCTTCCGGTTTCAGCAGGCCGTAACACGAGAGGATTGCAGTCACAGACATACCGTAGTCAGCGCCGTAATATTCGCCGAACAGAAGCTGTCTCACCTCTTCCTGTTCGATTCTGGAAAGGCCGGAGAGCAGCTTTGTCAGGTAATCGTCTGAAATCGAGTACTGATTATCCGGTTTTCCGACCTGTGCATCCGGGAAGCCCCAATTGTTGAAGCCGTAGTTAAATTCAACCGGTTCTGTTGTTGTCGTCGTAGTTGTTGTCTCGGTTGTGGTAGTCGTTGCCGTGGTGGTAGTAGTCGTTGCAGTGGCAGTTGTGGTTGTAGTGGTAGTCGTTGTTGTGGTAGTGGTAGTCGTTGTTGTGGTAGTGGTAGTTGTTGTTGTCGTGGTGGTCGTAGGTTCTGTCGTAGTTGTTGTAACGGCATCCAGCGGTACAAATGTCCTGCCGTATTTCTCCGCATAAGCCTGCGCAGTTGAGCCGGTATAGCCGTGAATGACAGCTTTTCGGGGAATATAAGAATATCTTTCATATTCATAGATTATACATTCCGGATTCAGAATATAAATATCTTTCAGGTTGGTGCAGTCATGGAATGAGAAACCGTAGATGCTTGTCACACTGTCCGGAATCGTGATTTCGGTGAGACTTGTGCAGTTTTCAAATGCACCCGAACCGATGCTTGTCACACCGTCCGGAATTGTGATATCGGTGAGACTTGTGCAGCCATTGAATGCAAATCCGCCGATACTTGTCACACTGTATGGAATTGTGATATCGGTGAGACTTGTGCAGCCGGTGAATGCGTACTCGCCGATGCTTGTCACACTGTCCGGAATCACATATTTTTTCTGCATGTTCCCGGCAGGATAACAGATCAGTACATTTTGACTTTTATCAAACAGCACACCTTGCAAAGAAGAATATTCTGTATTCTTTTCATCCACATTTATCTCTTTAAGACTTGTGCAATCCCTGAATGCGCCTCCGCCGATGCTAATGACACTGTTCGGAATTGTGATTTCGGTGAGACTGGTGCAATTGTAAAATGCATCTCTGCCGATGCTTGTCACACTGTCCGGAATTGTGATATCAGCAAGACTTGTGCATTGGTAGAACGCACACTCGCCGATGCTTGTCACACTGTCCGGAATCGTGATAGCGGTGAGACTAGTGCAACCGTAGAATGCGTAGTTGCCGATGCTTGTCACGCTGTCCGGAATTGTGATATCGGTGAGACTTGTGCAATCCCTGAATGCGCCTTCGCCGATGCTAATGACACTGTTCGGAATCACATATTTTTTCTGCATGTTCCCGGCAGGATAACAGATCAGTACATTTTGACTTTTATCAAACAGCACACCTTGCAAAGAAGAATATTTTGTATTCTTTTCATCCACATTTATCTCTTTAAGACTTGTGCAACCGTAGAATGCGAAATTGCCGATGCTTGTCACACTGTCCGGAATTGTGATATCGGTGAGTCTTATGCATTGGAGGAATGCGTACTCACCGATGCTTGTCACGCTGTCTGGAATTGTGATACCGGTGAGACTGGTGCAGCCGTAGAATGCATAACTGCCGATGCTTGTCACACTGTCCGGAATTGTAATATCGGAAAGACTGGTGCAGCCGTTAAATGTGAATCTGCCGATGCTTGCCACGCTGTCCTCAATTATAACTTTTTTGATGTTTTCACAGTAATCATACCACGGAACAAATTTAGTATCCTCCCAATTCGTCATCTCCCCTGTGCCGGAGATTATCAGCGTGCCCTCGCTGTCGAGCGTCCAGGTCAGGTTTTCGCCGCACTCGCCGGAGGCGACAACCTCCGGTTCATCAGAGATCGCTCCTGATTGCCGCTTGCTGTCATCCAGCTGAATAAAATAGGATTCGCTCAGGGCATCCAGATTTTCAACATACATGGAACCGAGCACGGCAAGATATGCGCCGTAATAATCTCCACTCCCGGACAAATTATCCAGTTTTGAAACAGGATCCTCCGCATTCTGCCGGTAACGAACCCTTGTCCTCTCTTTCGGTGACAGTTCAAGTTCTGAATGCGGCATCCAGACATTGGAATTCAGAAATGAATTGTTTCCGAAATTATATGCTGCCCCTGCTTCTCCGACAAGAACCGAATTCGGAACCAGTTCATAGAGAAATCTGTCTTCCGGATTCAGCCGTTCCCATTTTTCCATGTCCGTCGGATATACAGGACTTCCGATTATGTTCATGCTCCCATCATGATACTGACCGTATGCACCGGTTGAAAGCAGCTTGATTTTATTGTCTCTTGTTCCGAAAGAATCAAACTGAATGATGACATCGGATAAACCGGGGTAAAACCATTGCGCAGGATCAGAGTTCTCATCCGCGAAGGGGGCAGCTTCACCCGATGCCGGCAGATATGTCGTATTATTAACCAGAATCGTCGGCGGATCATCCGGCATCTGTCCCGTCAGCCGCACAACCATCGGCTCAGAATCCGGGGCTCTGTTTGCATACGGATCAATGAAAACTGTTCCGTATTTCGGCAGGCTGCTGCAATCAACGGTACAGGATCGGTCAATCAATACAGCGTCGATTATTTCAGACTGCTGGCGTCCCTTGGAATCATGACAGAAGAACGTTACCGGTTGTATGCTGTAAACAGGCTGAGCAGAAAGATCGGCATTTATCTCGCATAAACAGCTGTAAATCATCTCATTTTCTCTCTGCTCCGTAAGCGTTTTGTACGGAGTCTGAATAAAACCGTCAGAATGCAGAACAGGCAGATAAACCGGAACAACCGTACCGTCAGGCAGCGGGACATCCATCAGTTCGAGCTGTAATTCGTCCCAGATTTCAGGACGGTATTCGCTGATCATTTGATAGGTCGGATCATTCCGGATTTTTTCCCGCAGCCTGTCTATGTCGGTGTCTGCAAGATCCCAGCGGACATAAGTCTCAAACATCGTATCCGGCCGAAGCGCTTCCGGGAACAGGGCATATCCGGGCGGAATCTCATCGAGCAGTTTTTCATAAGAGTCAGCCGTAAAACTGCGTCCGAGAGACGGGAACGAAATCTGCGCGGGACACTCCGACGGTTGATATCCGCTGCGGGCAACGGTATACCCGTCAACATTCAGAGAGCCGCCCGATTCGATTCGCAGATTTCCGGCACAGAACAGACTGCCGTGAACGGTCAGCGGGGTGGAGATGACCAGTTCACAATCCGGATTTGTCATAATCAGATCGCCGTTAATCTCCGCTTTGTTTCTGAGCGGAAGATTCAATATGCGGTTATTGCAGATCAGACTGCCGTTCAGAATGTATGTGGCGCCGTTCACAGAAGATTCAGCCTCCGGATCATACAGCAGCAAGTTGGCATTCCATGTTCCGGAATTATCGACACCGGTATCTACCGATCCTGCCAGAATATTATATGCACCTATTGTTTCCGTCCTGATTGAGGAGCTGCTGTACATTGATCTCAATACAGAATCTACATACAAATACGGCTTTTCCGAATCAATTTCCGGCTGATTGAACATGTTATCCGAATACATATACAGATAGTCAGTGAACATTAATTCTCCGAATACAGAAAGCCCCTGCCCTGTTTTCATTTCGAGTTCAATCGTTTGTGCTTTTATATCAGACGCTATAACCGTATTTCCGGAAAACTCAGTAGTATTGGAAAAGCTGAGTACATAGGGGGATGCAAGTGCATAGGAAAATTCTTCGGCATGACAAAGAACATATCTCAATCCCAGGCAGTTCTCACCGATCATGCTGGTATTTTCCAGCATTCCGGTATTCAGCGCAGTCATACTGACCGGCAGTTCTAACGTCGGCGTTCCCGCTTCATCTGCCGCATATGCCGGCTGAAATTCAGCTGCGGGAAATACCGATATACTATACAGTGCGGCGGTCAGAACTGCCGCTGCTCTTTTATGTAATATCATATGATTACATCCTTTCCGCATCAAGCGTCAGACATATATCTATATTATACCAAATATCATATAAACCCGCAAGCTTTTTAGCGATATTGTATAGCTGCACAAATACCCGTCGGCGTATTTGTTGATTGTAACAAAGATGCTTTTCAGCCTGAATCAAGCACAAAAGCCGAAGCAAAACCCATGTCTTGCTTCGGCTTTTTTTATTTCCGGTTTTATCGTCTAATCGGCTTCACCGTCGGGAAAATAACCACAGTCTGAACGACAGTATCCTTTTGCCTAGACGATGTGTGACCGTGAATGTTACAGTTCACATGGAAATGAAAGTCCAGTGTCATCGAGGATTCGGATGCACACTGTTACTTTGCAAAAACAGAGCAGAACCGCTGCGGATCGGCGTCATAGAGCCGGTCTGCGGTCTCGTCGGCAAGCGCGATCAGCATCCGCTCATAGCTGCACTGCATCGGCGAAACACGGTTTTCGTCACCGGTCTCCAGCCGGTTTGTGCAGCCGCAGGAATTCGTACAGCGCGTCCGGAGCGCACAGTCCTTACAGGTCTCCGGCGTTGCATGGTGCGAAGCAAGCTGCCGCTGCCGTTCGCGGTCAAGTCCCGTGAAAACATCGCCGAGCAGAAAAGCATCATCGCCGATGAACTGCGTACATGCGTAGATTCTGCCGTCCGGCGCAACCGGCATCTGCCGGAAACCGAGATGACAGCGCTCTGAGGGATTGAACCCGGCGATACAGTCACGGATTTTGCTGTTCAGCGGGCTGAAAAAGAACGGTTTCCCCTGCAAAAACTGCGCCGCATAATAATCCGCGGCACTGCGGAGCTGCTCCGTCATGACCGAAAAGGCTTCGTCCGTCCAACAGACATTCTTTCCGTATGCCGGTACTGCGGAAATTCTCTGAAAACCGAGCTGATGCAGATATTTCACCGATTCCGCAAAATCTCCTGCCGCCTGCGGCGCGACTGTCATCATGGCGCAGGCATCCGGAAGATACTGCAGCAGCAGCCTTGCCTTTTCCTCCAACAGCGCACGCGTTCCTCTGCCCGCAGCATCACAGCGGCAGGTGTCCTGCGCGAGCCCGTCGAAGGAGAGCCCGATGCCCATTTTCACCGCAGCCGCCCGCATCAGGAATTCCTCGTCGAGTAATGTACCGTTGGTCGTCATCTTATACTGCACCGGCTTCCCGGTCTCGGCAGATTTTTCTGCGCAATAATTCAGCGCCAGCAGTATTTTTTCGCGTTCGAGCATCGGTTCACCGCCGAAGAAGCAGAGTCCGGCATGTCCCCCTGCGGAAAATGCCAGATCACAAGCCGCTTTCAGCACACGCTCCGGCATAGAGACCGGCTGCTTTACCCGGACACAATAGCTGCACCGCAGATTACAGCCGTCTGTCAGATGCAGTGTCAGATTCATGCGAACACATCCTCCGCGATCATCGCCGCATATTCCGGCGTCATTTCATCATAAAGCGAACAATCGACAAAAATGATTTTGCACGCATCGCCGCTGCATTTTCCGATTACACTCATGCCCCAGGAATACTGCTCGGTCTCATAGTCTGCCGTCAGCTTTTCAAGCCACTCACGCTCTGTAAGTCCGTTAGATTCCGCCTGCCCGTTGAACCGGACAAAGAGCTCATAGCTTGTCTTGCCGTATACCGTAAACGGCACACCGCCGACGGTGATATCCTCATATGCTTCCTGCGGATTTTCATAGTCGATATTCATTGCAATTTTCGCATCGCGGATCAGCTTGAATTCGCTGCCGCGGTTTGCCCATGCCGTCACATTATCCTGCGTAAAATCGCACATCAGCTCCGGATTCGGCGCAAGCACCTCTTTCGGTGAATCGGCTTCGTCAATCGGCATTGCCTCGCCTTCGAGCCGGATCGGATCATCGTCGGGATCATCGGCATTTGCTGTACCTTCGATCCGGACCGGGTCTTCGACCGCGACATCACCCGCGAGCGCGAGCGAATCCTCATCCGGAACGGAGTAGACCGGCAGCAGTCCCATCAGATCAGGCGGGCGCTTCGTGACAGCAGGCTCTGTGGAGACCGGCTCATCACCCATAATTTGAAGATCGTCCTCCGAAATACCGGGGTCCATGCCGACCATGCCGGTCGTTTCGACCTCGCCTGCGTTCCCGCAGCCGGTCATCAGTGCGGTAGATGCCAGCACAGCAAGCGCTGCCGCATAGCGCGGCTTTCTTGCAGCGGATACCGGTTTCATTTCAATTTTCATGATAATCACCTCTTGTATAATTGGAACGGTCGGTCGGGTGTGTTTGAATCCCTTTAATAATCATACGTTCAGCGCGGCAAAAATCCTCTTTTCCCGCGGAAATATCTGCTGTTTGCATAAAATTCAACGCAAAGAATTGTTTGTATTTACCAAATCATTTGTAAGTGTCAAATATACCGCATTTACTTCCCAAGTGTCTGAAAAAGTATCATAAAAACGAAACAGCTCCATAGACTGAAGTGTCCGGAGAAATTAGGGTTTTTGAATCGAATCATAATAAAATATAAAAAAACTTGCAATTTTCAATAAAATATGTTATAATAATCAATAAAGAATTTAACTTGGGAGGAGGATTCTGATGTTTTGCGAAAAATGCGGAAGCCGGCTGGCGGAGCGTGTGAAATTTTGCTCCATATGCGGTACGCCGACCGGGTTTGCGCCGAAACAGACGGCACAACCGTCCGTGCAAAAGCCGTTACAGCCCGATGTAAGCACGCTGCCGGTGTCACCGCCGCAGCAGCATGTGCTGCCTGTGCAGAAAAATGTTCAGCCGCCGGCTGCAATCAATCCTGAAACCGGTATGCAGAAATTCCGGAGTATCGCGGCATCTGTTTCAGGGGAAACAGCACTCGGAAATCCGGTTTCGGCAGTCAGCGGTGCAATATCACGTACTCTTCCCGGACCTGCTCAGGTCATTGCGAACAGCTCCCGATCGTTCATACAGTCACTGGGCGGTATTATGAAAAGGCCGGTTCTGATGATTCCGGCGCTGCTGCTCGCAGTCTGCTGGTTTGTCCTGAATATTTTACAGGCAAAAGGACACACACCGATGCCTGCTAAAATCATGTCTTTTCTCACATTTGCGCAGGGAGGAATGCAGGGCGGCATGATCGGTGCAGTCGGCGGTATTTTCGGAAAGGGTATCACTGCCGGAGCGCTGACCTCGCTGCTGACGAAGCATGCAGAAAGAAAGCTGCCGTTTGCAGACCGGCTCAAATCAGCGTTCGGCATTTCGCGGAATTCCGCAGGTCCTTATGCGGTCGGCGCAGGAACGGCAATGCTGCTTTATCTGTTCATGTCCGGCGGCGCGGCAAGGCTTTCATTCATGGGCGGCATTGCAGCGGCATTTCTTGCTGCACGTTCTGCGGTCCATAACGGTTTCCTGAAACGTCTGTGCAGCTCATTTACGAAAAAAGGCAGAGCAGGTGATTCGCCCGGCGCGTCAGGATTTGTCCGCGGTCTGGCTGCCGGATTCCTTTCCGGCGCCCTGATCGGTCTGATTGATTCTGTGCTGGTTGTTGTGTGCGTTGCTGCGATTGTAATATCCGGCGGCATATTCATCATGCTCATTCAGTCGTCGAATGCGCCAAAACCCGGAAAGGGGGCGAATCCGCAATGAAAAAAAGAATCAAGGCACTTTCTGCTTTGTCCGGTGCGCTGTGTGTGTTTGCGGCAAGTGTGTTTGTGTATGCACTGCCTGCATATGCGTATCAAGCCAAGAACGGAAAATCGGATACCATTTACAAAGTGCTTGATAACGCTGAAGTCAAAGATAAAAACTTTTCCATTACCTATAATATAGAAGGCAATCAGTCATTCAAAAGAATTGTCTGGGCAGAGTATAATCTCAACGGCTGGGATGCTTATATGGATGCAGAAGCCGGAGAACAGATCCGTATCACCTATTCAATTTCCTATCCGGAAAACAGTAAGAATACAACTTATTATGATAAGGATGTCTGGCTTGATGCGAAATCAGTCAATTACACAAACGGCGGCGCAGGCACGGAAGAAACAAAATTGTTTGAAATCAGAAAGCCAATGTCAAGCGGCGTTTCGGATACACTGGTAATTGATATTCCGAAGGACAGCGATAAAGTATATTGTACGATTTATCCAAGCTATGAATTTCATAACTACATAGAAGGCACGGATGTGGATAGTACCGGTGAGAACATGTTTTCATTGAGTATCAAGATTGAGGTTCATAATTCCGACCCTTCTGAAGTCAAGGTTACAAAGAAAGCAAAGGAAACAACCGGCGAGGATGAGGGTGTATCCGTTCCTGCGGCGATTGTACTCGGAACCTTAGCGACCGGTGCAGCAGTCGGCGGTGCAGCAGCCGCTGCCGCTGCGGCAGGTGCCGGAGGAGGCGCAGGAGGCGGCGGAGCGGCAAACTCCGGCGATCACAGCGGAAAACAACGGCAGAGCAGCTATAAAATGTATGTGCAGAAGGATTTCAGCAATGCAATCCGCAAAGGCGCCGAAAAGCCTTCCGTGATTCGTGTCCGCATGGCTGAAATTACTCCGGAGGGCATCGAACGGGACCGGAATGACCTGACAGCGCAAATCAGCATCAGCTCAGACAGCCTGACGGTTCATAATGCCGTACTTGCAGGAAGATACTGCGAGGTAACGGTCAGTGCGCCGGCGGACAGTCCCGCCAGCGAAGCCGGCATAACCTTTACCTTTACGGGCAAGGGCGGCACTCTCTCCAATACGGTTGTGTTCCGTCTGGTTGATGCACCGCGTCTGCAATTTGCAGAGGAATATCCGGAAGGAAGCGGGCAGCTCCGTCTCTATGACGAGAACTGCGGCATATATGCCATTCACGGGGACGGCTTCACCTATAAAAACCTGTTTACCGTTACCGATGCGACGGTTCCGGTATCTCTGACCGATTTCTCGGCTGATGACACACCGGACTTCCGTATCAGCTTTGAAGCGACCAAATGGCAGAATGTTTTTCTGCTCATCATCCAAAATCTGACGAAACCCGAAAAAAATGAGGATGTCTTTGCCAAACCTTTGGAAAAGCAAATCGAAATCAAAGTCAGGATAAAGGATGAAAAAGAGCCTGTAACCGGTTATGCGACTGTATACCTGTACCCGGAAGGAATCACGGTTCAGTCACGGGATGAGGGAAAGAAAAACGGCGTCAAATATGTTCGCGTACAGTCCTATGAGAAGGAGTATGCCGGTGATCTGGATAAAAAGTGGCAGGTTTCCGAGATAAAGTTCACGCTTGCAGTCAAAGGCGAGGATAAGGCTCTGATTGACCCCGAAGGTATGAAATTTACCTTTGACAGATTAAAAGGCTCCGGCGGCAGGGGAACCTCCGCCGACAAGGAGCAGGCAATTGCCGATAAATATGAATACGAAGAAGCAAGCGGCATGTATAACGGAAAATTCACGTATAATTTCGAGCCGCATTCCGACCTCTGGGAGCCGGACAACGGCACGTTCTTCCTGCTGAATCTGCCTGTTACATGCGAATATCGGGGCGAAATCTTCAAAGCAGATATTCCGCTCCGCATGCGCGGCAAGGATCCTGACCCGATGCAGGAGTGGAATAAGGAATACGAAAAAACCCGTGAGCGTATCGAAAAATTCTCGCTCCCCGAAAACAAGGCGCATCATTTGCAGCAGCTGGAAGCAATTGCTGCGAAAGAGCCCCGTATCTCCACATGGGAGCTTCGCCTGATGGCAAAGGATATTGTACGCTCCTACATGAATTACTGGACTCAGGAGCACGATAAGCACCAGTGGCATGCGGATGTGCTTGACTGGACAGTCTGGGGACTTGACTGGGTCAAATGGATCGGAGACTGTGCATTTTCCTATGTTGCGGCAGCATATACCGGACCGATGGAAGCGATTATCTCACCGGCGAAGGACGTTTTGGTTTCGGCACTCGGAGAAGTCGGCGTGAATATCGTGTGGGGAACAAAATTCAATGTCGAGAATCTGGAAATTGTAGCTGCGCTGAAAACTGCGGGAGACAATTTCGTATCTACATGGGCAGCGACCGGAGCCGCAAATGTTTTGAAGGCGAATCCGATGAAGATTAAACAGGCTGCGGCGATTATGGGAGCATACTTCGCATACGCCTGCCTGAACAATTATCTGGAGCATATGGCGAAAACCGGAGAGAGTGATTTCTACGGTGCCATTATGGGAGCATTCAAGGATCTGACGGTTACTGCAATCAAAGCAGCAGCGAGCGCGTTGTTCGGAAAATGGCTCGAAAGCGAAAAATTCAAAAAAGAGATCGGACCGCAGCTCAGCAAGTTCATGCAGAAATACTTTGGAGAACATTGCAGAATCAATCTTACAGATCAGGTGTTCTCGCACCGGATTGAAGCAACGGCGGGCAGTTCGAGATACTGGATGGACATTGATGCGGAAATTCTTAAATCCGGCATTGTCGAAAAATACTTCACGGAGCTTTGCGGTCTCGGAGCTGCGACAATCCATGACAACATCGAAAAGGCTGAAAAAGTACTGTTCTGGGTCAGCCCGCACGGTGAGCTTATGTTCTCGTTCTGCATCAATCTGCTTGCAGGCAATGTTGATACCGAACCGCTCCTCCATCTCTGCGATATCAGCCTGTCCTCAGTGATAATGAAACAATCGGGTGCTCTGTTCAGCTGGATGTATAATCTCTTCTTCGGCGGTCTTCCCGTGGCTCAAATTATCATGCCGATTCCGAAAGATCCGCCGCTGCCGTCCTCGCGGTGATTCGGCATACAGTTTAAGAAATGCTGTAATATCAAGGCAATGCAGGAACTATTAAGTCATGCCGATTCTCAGACTACCCTTGATATTTACACGGATGCAACAAAGGAACTGAAGCAAAGGGAAATGATCCGTCTTGAAGAGTATTTTCAGAATGAAAACGAGAACTGATTTCCTGTGAACACAACAGTCTTCATATCCTCATCATGACGACAAAAAGAGAACCTCAGCCGTGCGTCAAACACGGTTGAGGTTCTGCCTGTTTCAAAAAAATCTCAAAATTGGTGGTAAGCTCATTTTTGTGAACTGTTTGCGCTGCGGCAGACTGCGAACCAGCAGAAAAGCAGAGTCTATCTGATTAAGCTTTCAGCTTATAGGTGCGGTTGCGGTTCCCACCCTCTGCAACAACAATCCCATCAGCAATCATTTCCCGCAGTATTGTCCGGACGCGGGTCGGCTGCAAATCAAGCAGTTCACACAGCTCTGCGCCGGTGGTGCTCACATGATCTGTCAGATAGGCAATGATCATATCCTTTTTCGCGATAGTGTGTCATATCGGAATAATAATACATATTCAGTTTTTGGCGTTGTTAACGCCATTCTAAATGACGGACTGAAACCTATGTGCAGACAGTATGTTCACTTGTCGATTGATACCGATACCGCTGTTCAGGTTGGCAAGCGCAGGGATGATTCCCCTGTCATCTTGGTTATAGATTCACATAAAGCATATACTGACGGAATTAGCTTCTATAAGGGTAATGATAAGGTCGTACTTGCAGACCATGTGCCTGCTCGTTATATCAATGTCAAATAAACGAAGCGCATTGTCCTATGCTCAGGGCAATGCGCTTCTTCCTTTGCAATTTCATCCTCTGTGACCAAACGAGCATCATTATCTCATTGTTTCAGAGAAAGAGAGATAAACAGAGTGATTCACTACAGACAAAGAATGCCGGATACGCCGATTGGCACGTCCGACACAATTTATTCAAAATGAATAAATCGCGACAAAAAATTAAAAATCGGTTTGTACAATTAGACTCTTGACAAAACCGTATTGCTGTTGTATACTGTACATATAACACATGAACAGTTGAGACGAAGGAGGTGTATAGATTGAAAATCTATCAGAATTCAAGCGAACCGATCTATAAACAGATCGCTGCCCAGCTGAGAGAGCAGATTCTGACGGGGAAGCTCAAAGCAGGTGATCCGCTGCCTTCTATCCGCGGTCTGGCACAGGACTTAAAGATCAGCGTCATCACTACAATGAAGGCTTATGAAGAACTTGCTGCAGAGGGATTGGTCACTTCTTCAAAGGGCAAGGGTTACTATGTGAATGCACAGGATGAGCGAATGCTCAAAGAACAGCATATGCGGCAGCTTGAAAAGAATCTTTCAGATGCAATTTACTCTGCAAGGATCGCCGGAATCGGCCTGGAAGAAGCCGAGCAGACGCTTGAAATGCTTTGGAGCATGGATGAGGGGTGATGTTATGAACTGGGTCATCTGGTATCTGGTTTTTATAGTTCTGACCGCTGTTTATACTCAGCGCAGAAAACAAAAGCAGCACAAAAGCATGATGAAAAAGGAATCCGGAAAACAAAGGAGCATGGGAAATGAATAACGCAGTAGAAATCAATGGGATTACAAAAAAATACAAGGATTTTACGCTCGGTGAGGTTCACTCTGTGATCCCCTGTGGCTTTGCAACAGCACTGATCGGTGCAAACGGTGCAGGAAAAACCACACTCATAGATATTCTTTGCGGTGTAACGGGCAAAACAGGCGGTGAGGCCGTCTATTTCGCTGATATGACTGATATCGACGACGATAAGCTTCGTAACCGTATCGGGTACTGCTCCTCAGCAAATTTCTTCCCGCTGGACTGGACGCTCGCAAAGATCGCAGATTCGATGGAGCTTGGCTTTGACAACTTTGACAGACAGCGTTTTGCAGCGCTCTGCAAGCGTTTCAAGCTCGGCGATCCGGCAGAAAAGAAGCAGAAAAAGCTGATCAAGCTCTCTGACGGCAACAAGATGCGTACCTATCTTGCGGCGGTGCTTGCAAGAGATACCGAGCTGCTTGTGCTGGATGAGCCTGCATCGTCACTCGATCCGCTTGCCCGTGATGTGCTGTGTGACCTGTTCAGGGAATATCTGACAGCGCGTGACGGCGAACGCTCCATCCTGTTCTCTACGCATAATATCGCAGATATGGAGTTTGCAACAGATTATGCGATCTTTATGGCAAACGGCAAAGTCATTGAGCAGGGCTTTGTTGAAGATCTGAAGCAGAAATACATTCTCGTCCACGGTGATGCAGAAAATGCAGAGAAAGCAAAGCCGTTTATGCTCTCCTTCTCCGGCGGGCGGACAGGCTTTGAGGGTATCGCACTTGCAGAAAATGCGGAAATGCTGCGGGCTTGCGATACTGCGATCGAAACGCCTACATTGCAGCAGCTCAGCATTGGCATACTCAGAAAGGCGGAGGAAGATGAAAAGTAATTCGCTGACGCTCTCTCAGGCACATAAACTCTACACAGGGAACAGCATCGGGATGTCGGCTCTGAGAATGAGTCTGATCGGCATACTCTGTTATATTGCGAGTATTATGTGTATTTTTCTGATGTCGTGGATGTCAAAGGGAAATGTTCCGGATGCAATGAAAGAATTGAGCGGAACAACTCTCATCAACATGTTTCTGACAATTGATGCCGGTATCATTCTGATCATAACGGGGCTGATAAATTACGACAGGCAGTATCCGGGCGGCAAGTATTTCCGTTCGGTAAACGGCGGCTTTGAAACATATCAGAAAATGAAAAACGCCGCGCTCATTGCCCGTATTACAGCACTTTTGTCTGTGCTGATCTTCGGCGCGCTGACAGATGTCTTCGGGATCATCAGACTCAAAAACGGAACGAGCGATATGGTATATATCGGCGCATCTCTTCTGATCGGCATCGCGCTTGTCAATTTCATGGGATTCATCAGAAATCCTGCTGTCAGAGGATTTCTGTCACCGTTCGTTGTTTTTGCGGCAGGCGTGTTCGGCGTGATACTGCCAAGCGTTTTCAATGAGAATATCGTGATTCCGCTTGTGTTGGCTGCGGCAGCAATTCCGCTGATCATCGTTTCTCAGAAAGTAATGCTCAATGACTATAAAAGGCGTCAATGGAAATAATAAAGGAGATTCAGAAATGAGCAAAACCACAAGAGCATTAAAGCTATACATCAAAACGGCGGCGCATCCCTTCGTGATCGGCTTCGGACTGTTTATGATGATCGGAATGGCGCTGGCTTTTATCCTTGAACCCGCAGCTGTCGGAAGCAAAGACTACCTGTCTATGCTCGGAGCAGTTCAGATGGGCAAAATCGGAACAGTTTTCATGGTGGTCGTTGCAAATGCAAAGATTCAGCAGAACAAGTTTTTCAGCTCCTGCATTTGCGCAAAGGAAGTATTCGTGATCGGCCCGGTTTTCGTGATCACAGTCATGAATGTATTATATGACATATTGCTTGCCGTTGCAGCATATATCAATCTCGGAACAGCCGGCCTTTCAGATTTGCTGGTCTTCAACACGGCAAGCACTGTGCTGCTGATCATCGGAGGCGGATGCTGCGGCAAAAAAGGTGTACCGTTCATCTCCGTGATACAGGGTGTTGCGTATATGGCGTTTTTCTCATTTCCTATTATACTAAAAGCCACATCGAATCTGCAAGGTGTGCTCGGACTTCCCCTGACAGCAGCGATCATAATCATCATCAGCGGCTATATCCTTTCGATCATGATCACAATCGGAATCGAAAGCTTCTGGTGGAAAAGAGGCGACAAGTTCTTTCGGACGAATCCGGCTATGATGAATGCTTTGGGAGGGCAGGAAAATGAATAAGTCAAAGAAGAAGGGAATGACAGTTAATGTCATTGCACAGTGTATCCTCTATATTTCCGTCGCAGTATTCTCTGTCTCAAATATCGTTGGAATCAATCTTCCGGATGCGGTCGTTATCATACTTATGATATTGACTGTTCTGACGATACCTGCATTTATTTATTCCTATGTCAAAACGGTTGAGAATGATAAAGAGTAAGCTATGAACCGCTGGTGGTTCAAAATGAACTCTGCGTGGTTGATGAGCAGCACGACGAAAGCATGTCGAATTCATCAACGATAATTAGGTCAAAGTAGTCCGGGGACAGTTTGACATTATTGCCAAGCTGAACTGTTTCATTCGTATTCTTATCTTCGGCTTCCGTGTTTGTTTCATCCTCGGCATCTTCATTGTCTTCAGAAAGCTGCTGACCTGTCATAACTGCATAGAGCTTTTGTATTGTCGAGATAACCACGGTCGCTTTGATATCTTCTTCTTTTCGGAGTCGCCTGATCAGATAGAGCGAACCGAGTTCAACTTGTTTTTCAGTAAGATTGAACTGGCTGAATTCACTCTCAGTTTGTCGAGCCAGATTGTTTCTATCCACCAGAAACAGCACTCTTTTGACAGCAGTGTAATTTAGCAGGCGATAACTTGCCAGACAAGCTAGATAGGTCTTTCCACTTCCG
>JAFWVK010000081.1 GCA_017518255.1 Oscillospiraceae bacterium | reverse complement strand
CCATTTTTGCGAAAAACAAGCAAATACATATATTTTTTATTATCACACAAAATGGGATTCTTAAGGGCTAGCAGCCCTTAAGCAGGAGTTTGAGGGCGGAGCCCTCATTAGAAATCCGTCGGAGACACTTTATATACAAGCAAAAGCCCCCGGTTCATCACGCCGGGGGCTTTGTATATCGGTTCAGGTTCAGATGCTCACATCTTCTGTGACAGGGCTTGCCGTGATGATGTCCTCGCTGTCAAATGTGATGATATCCATTTCGGGTGTGAGATAGCTTTCTTTCATTGGAAATCTCCTTTCATTTTGCCGCTGCATAGGCTTCTGCTGCCTTTGCGTATGCATAGAGCGCATTGACCAGCGTTTTCAGCTTCGGATTGCTGCTGCCGCCGTTCATGACCGCATAGCCGTAGGACAGCGCGCTCAGGTTCTCGTATCTGGTGTCGCCGATGACCAGCGTTTCCGGCTTGCCGAGCAGATGTGCGGGAATGTTGCGGATATAGTAATAATTGCCCTCTTTTTCCAGAACCTTGCCGCCGTAGGAAACGGTTCCCTTGCCGCTGTATGCGATGCGGATGCTGGTCTCGGTGTTCATGATCAGCGCGATCTTTGCAGAACCGCTGCCGGTTTTCCTGAATTTGTATGCAGAGAAATTGCCGTTTGCGACGTTCAGATCATCATGCTGCGCAATACCGAAATAGGTTTCAGCGGATTTGCAGTACTGATCCAGTGCATTGACCAGCGCTTTCAGCTTCGCATCATTCTGATACGCAGTCACATTTGCGATATAGTCGCTGACCGAGTATCTGACCGTATTGTTCCGGAGCTTTTCATATTCGCTGTTGTAGATGTCAAGCGTCTTTCCGTCCGCAGTGTAGATCTTCATGCTGATGACTTCACTTGCCTGCGTTGCACTGACGCCGAACGAGAACAGGTATGTGCCGTCAGACTGCTTTGCGGCAGCGAGCTGATCGCCGGTGTATGTTTCCGTTATGCCGCCGCCCCACAGAGAGACCTTTGCAGCATCTTTGCTCAGCTTGACGCGGAAGTTGAGCCCGATTTTGCCGTCCAGCGACATGCCGATGCCGAGCACGCGGTTGCCGTATGCAATGACCTCATCGTTCTCGAATGTGACAAAGTTGCGGTTGTATTTTTCTGCATATGCGTGTGCAGTGCTGTTTTCGCTGCTGCGAATCTTTGCAGCGGAAGGAATTGTTTTCGCCGCATCTGCGATCACGCAGTCCGGTGCCTGAATCGAGATCAGCTTCAGATTTGCATAACCGGAAATATCATTTTGTCCGATTGTTTTCACGGTTTTCGGCAGGATGATCGCCACAACTGTTCCGCCGTCAAATGCATGCTCCGGAATCGCCGTGACGCCCTCGCGGAAAATGACTTCCAGATTGGGGCTTTTTGTCCAGAATGCATATTTATGGATGTAAGTAATGCCGGAGCCGATCGAAACGGATTCCAGCGCCGTGCAGTTGTAAAATGCACTTTCGTCATTATAGCCGCCGCATTCGATCGACTGAACAGAATCCGGCAGCGTCACATTTTCCAGCGCGGCGCAGTTACGGAAGCACTCCGCGGGAATGCTCTCTGTACCTTCATTGAACGCGACCGATACCAAAGATCCGCAGCTTTTGAATGCAGCTCTTTCAAGCGCACAGCCCGGCAGCGTCAGTTCCGTCAGCCCTGTACCGCTAAATGCATATGCTTGGATCTTTGCAAGACCGTCGGGGAAATTGCAGACAGACAGATTGGAACAATTGAGAAATGCTTTTTTCCCCACAGTTTTCAGCGAATCCGGCAGAATCACTTTTGTGAGTTCTGATCTTCCGTAGAAAGATTCATCCGGAATCGCTGTGACACCTTCACGGAATGTGATCTCCAGCTCTGTGCCCTTTGTCTGGAATGCGTTTTTGTCAATGTAAGTAATGCCGGAGCCGATCGAAACGGTTTTCAGTGCAGGGCAGTTGTTGAATGCACCCTCGTCACCATAGCCGCCGCAGTTGATCGACTGAACGGAATCCGGCAGCGTGATGCTTTCCAGCGCGGTGCAGTAACGGAAGCACTCTGCAGGAATGCTCTCCGTGCCTTCGTTGATCTTCACTGTTTTCAGTGATTTGCAGTTATAAAACGCTTCTTTGCCAAGCGCACAGCCCGGCAGCGTCAGTTTGGTCAGAGCGCAGAAGCTGGCGGAGAGCTCCCAGACAGGTCCTGCGACCGTTATCATCAACGGCGTCGGCCTCGGGATGATTTCTACGGCGGTGCCGGTGGTGACCATCGCGGCCGCCATCCTGCTCGCCTACGGTTTCGCGACGGGTTTCCATTTCTCCGCGGAATCGCTGTCCCTCGGTCTGTACGGCATT
>JAFWVK010000080.1 GCA_017518255.1 Oscillospiraceae bacterium | reverse complement strand
TCCTGCCGCAACCGCGCTGAGGACTATGCTGACAAGTTCCCGTCTGCAAAGTTCTTCAAGGGCGAGAAGCCGTGGGGCGTCAAGGCTGACATTCTGATGCCGTGCGCAACCCAGAACGAGGTTGGCGTTGAGGAAGCTAAGAAGATCATCGCAAACGGTGTCAAGTACTACGTTGAGGTCGCAAACATGCCGACCACCAACGAGGCTATCGCTCTGCTGAAGGAAGCAGGCGTTGTTGTTGCTCCGTCCAAGGCTGTTAACGCCGGCGGTGTTGCTGTTTCCGGTCTCGAAATGTCCCAGAACAGCGAGCGTCTCAGCTGGACTGCTGAAGAAGTCGATGCAAAGCTGAAGGGCATCATGGCTAACATCTTCAAGGCAAGCATCAATGCTGCAAACGAGTACGGTCTCGGTGATGACCTCGTTGCAGGTGCGAACATCGCAGGCTTCCTGAAGGTTGCTGAGGCAATGAAGGCACAGGGCTGTGTCTGATTCAGTTCTATTGTGAATACAAAAAGCAGATGCGGGAGAAATCCTGCATCTGCTTTTTTGTTGCTATCATGTATCGAGCTGCGCCAGAAAACCGCGGATAATGTTATTCGCTGCCTTTTGGGTGTTTATGCGGGCTCTTTTCCGGAGGAGCATTCCTTTTTCTTCATCAGCAGCGGAATAAACAGCAGATACAGCAGCATCGGTGCAAACAGGATCAGCGTTGTGCGGAGCGGTATATCATGATTGCCTGCATTCACCTGAACAAATATCAGCATGATGAGCGATGCGCCGTTGTTGGTTGCGGAATGTGCAATGGATGCCGGATAGATCGAGCCTGTTTTCAGCGTCAGCCAATGGAAGAAGATTCCCAGAATCACACAGATCCCGCACATCAGCAGGATGCCGACATACGGAAAGCCGGGGTAATCCGTGCCGAAATTATGTCCCTTGACAGTCAGCGGCGCGTGCCACAGTCCCCAGATGATGCCGCCTGCAATGATCGCCGACGGTCTGCTCCATGCAGATGCAAGCTTCGGATACAGATAACCGCGCCAGCCATACTCCTCGCCGAAGGTATTGAACGCCAAAACGAGCGAGTTCCACAATGCCTGCATGATGACAGAAGCCGTCATCATGCCCGAAAGCGCCGCATCTTCATCAATATGCAGACTGCGCGCAAGAACCGCACGCAGCAGCCCGACCGCAAGCGGCAGCAGCACTGCAAGCACATAATATTTCAGATTGCCTTTCAGCTTCAGCCGGAGCAGATCGTCCGCAATGCCTTCTTTGGTGATCAGCCTTGTCAGAAATGCTGCGATTGTCGGTGCACCGCCTGTCAAAAGCCGAATCCACAAAAACGGATATTGTTTTTCGCCCGCGAACCAGTCGAAAAAGTCATAGCGGCTGTTTGTGATGATCCACGGAATCCACGCAACCGAAAAGGAAAGGAGCAGATAGATCACAATCCGTTTGATGACTGCGGAACGGTTATTCATAATGCGCCACCCCTTTCAGCCAGAGTTTGCACGAAATGCGGTAGGAGATCAGATAGGCAGCGATTGCAGTCAGCGGAAACGCCGATAGGATGAACAGGGCTTCTTCCTCTAATTCACCGTTCATCAGACGGCTGCACCAATCCCAGATTGCCCCGATGATTTTGTCAAAGACCGGCACATACAGGAGTGTAACGATGCACGCAACGGCTGCAAGGATAAAGAACAGCATGAGGACATATTTGCCGTATTTTGTGCCGAACCGCACAATGAACGGGAAATCAAAGCTGCGCAGAAACATCTGCACAAAGAACATCAGGATCAGCAGCGGCTGCAGCTGCGGCGTCATTTCTCCCGTGGTGCAAAAGACGATCCAGCAAAAAAAGCTGTCCGTAAATAATGCGGATACAAAAAACAGCGCACATGCCATAAACACCACGACATATTTGCCGTAGATCTGACGCGCGGTGCCGTCCGGAACGGCAGCCATCATCACGCTCTTTCGCCTGGATTCATCCTGCGAAAACACCCCTGCAGCCAGCAGCCGCATCCCGAAATATGCAGCCAGCAGAACCACCGGTACAATCCGGAATAACACACCGTCTGCAAGAAATCCGGAGAAAAAGTCCGTCCATGTAAATCCGGCTCCGGCTTTCATGATCAGTCCCATCAGAACGGCAGCGGCATATACCAGAGGCGGCAGGAAAAGTCCGCAGAGCAGAAAAAAGCGATTCTGGACCAGTTCTTTGTATACGGTTCCCAGCATGCGTTATGACCTCCTTATGCGCGCTTTGGACCGGCATAATTCCGCTTTACGATCACATAGATCAGCACAAGCAGTCCGATGAAAACGGGGATGATAAACGGCAGCACCGCGTCTCTGAATGCGGTATATTTATCGAGCAGCGGTTTCATTGCTGTAATGGGATCAGCATCCGGACCGGCACTTTTCATTGTTCTTGCAAGCAGCAGACCGGCTACAGTACCGCAGCCTGCAAACGCAACCGGTATCCGGTTTTGCTGTTTTTTATAGGCAATCGGATCCTTTGCTTTGCCCAGAAAGAACTCTATAATGCAAACGGGGATCAGCGCAAGACAGATCCAAAGACCGATGTCGGCAATCATCCCGGTGGAAAGTGTTTTGCCGAAGGCTGCCGAAACCAGCACGCTGAGCACAGTCACAATCAGAAATGCCGCAGCGGTTCTGACAAGCAGAAACAGAACATGTGCAAGTGCGCGCAGCTTTGTCTCTGCGGGGAGCGTCATGGAATAGCGCGCCCAGTTTGACTTGATATCGCTTTCATATGCATCTGCACAGGTTTCGACAACAGGAATCAGAAAGAACATCATAAGATATGCCTCAAGATGACCGCCAGTTTTCGTAAACAAATCGTGCAGCTTCTCATTTCCGTCAAAAGCGCCGTTCCGAAAGCTGAATCCGATGATCAGGAACACCGCCGCCATGCCTGCTGTAACTGCCAGTGCAAGGAGCAGCTTTTTTCGCATGAGAACAAACTCCCGATAAACCAGTGACATGATCTTTTTCATTATGACCACTCCTACTATAATAAATTTAGTCGTTAACGCCACGACAAACCAGCCGTGGTTTACACGCACTTGTTACATAAGCTATAATGGAAGCAGTGATTGGATAACGTATCACTCCTTGGGACAACACGCCCGTGAAGAAGACAGTTATCCATGCTTTCGTTATAGCGTTCGTTTTTGCAGGCAGAGCCAACCGTTGTGCGCTCGAATCGCTCAGTAGGCAGAATAGGTAACGAGTAAAGTGTGGAGTTTATCGATCACTAATTCCAACCAATAGGAGAGATGTTTATGAACGCAGTAGGTATCGACGTTTCCAAAGGCAAGAGCACGGTGGCTGTCATTCAGCCCTTCGGAGTTGTCATAGCCGCGCCTTATGATGTGTCTCACACAGACAGCGATCTTAGAGAGCTTGCTAACTTCATCAAGTCGCTGCCCGGTGAAACAAGGGTCGTTATGGAGTACACAGGAACATACTATGAACCCATCGCTAACGCACTCCATAAGGCAGGTATATTCGTAAGCGTAGTCAACCCACTTGTAATTGATGACTACGATACAAACCGTGTCAGAAAAGTCAAGACCGACAGGCATGACGCACTCAGGCTTGCTTCATTTGCTATCGACAAGTGGCTCAAGCTACGTGAATATGTTCCTGCCGATGATACCCGCAGGACACTCAAGGTCATTAACCGTCAGTATGAGCAGTTCAACAAGATACTTGTCATGCAGAAAAACAGTATTATCGCATTGCTTGACACCTGTTTCCCCGATGCAAATACGCTGTTTACTTCACCGCACAGAGCTTCGGACGGACACGAAAAGTGGGTGGATTTCGTGTTAAAATTTCCACATATCGAGTGCGTGTCCAAACTCTCTTTTTCAGCATTCAAGACCAAATATCAAAGTTGGTGTAAAAAGAACGGTTATCATTACAGCGAAACAAAAGCTGTCGAGCTTCACACATATTCAAGAACTGTTACAGCGACATTGCCATGTACGGAATCTACAATGAAAATTATCACTAT
>JAFWVK010000079.1 GCA_017518255.1 Oscillospiraceae bacterium | reverse complement strand
TGCTTCAAAAACTCCGAAATCATCAGTATCTTGATGATTCGCGCAGGAAACAGATCGACATGATTCTCACGCCTGACGCTGCAACGGTATTGTCCCCCGCCGCAAAGTACATCATGAACGAGGACAATATGCCGATGTTCGTTGACCGCATGGTCGCCCGTGATGAAATGGACGAGATCGCACACCGAATTCTGGATAACGGCGAGGATGCTGCGGCGGTTGCGCAGGATTTCATTGATGCAGGAAGATACAGTATTTCCGACAATGAGACATTCGAGGCGGCGACATTCGCCGCCAAAAAAGATACCGATGGTGTCACCCTGACCGCGGAGCCGGATTCTGCGCATCCGTTCAGCGTTGCATACAGCTGGGAGCAATTCGGTGAATTCTTCCGAACAGCGGCACAGCTTCACCGGGATATTGAGCGTGAAGCAGAGGAAGCGTGGGAGCGCGATGTGGCAGAAAACATGGAAGCCTATGACGCGCTTGATCATCACCGTGATGTGTATCTGCGCGATACACGCGAATCCGAAGGCAGCGGGTACATCACGAACGCAAGAAAGCAGGATTTCTACAATTACCGTCTGCACTTTGATCCGGATCAGGGCTATCTGCTGATGGCAGACAGCGACAAGGACGATGACCTGATTATCCGGAATTTCACGATGGTAAACAGTCAGATCGTACTGCACGGCGTGAAGGAAATGGGCTTTGAAGTGACCGGCGTGGAACCGGCTTTCACCTATGACCTGTATCAGATGAAGTCCGGCGAGGAGCATCATTTTCACCGCTTTGAAAGCATGGAATCCAACAGATACGCACATCTGACACATGAGGATTATGACCTTGTGTATTCCGGTGACTTGCGGGACATTACAGGCGATACCGTTCAGCAGAAGTTGAATGCCCTGTATGAGAAGTTTAATATTGACCATCCTGTTGACTTTTCTGGGCATTCCCTGAGCGTCAGCGATGTGGTTGTTATCACGGAAGGCAACGGCAAAACACCGTATTATGTCCAGCCTGCCGGTTTTGAGGTCATGCCATACTTCTTCGCACACAAAGCAGACCTGATAGACATTAAATTCACCGGAAATCCGAAAGGATTTAACGCAATCAAGGTCGCGGCGCGGACGGATTCCTTTGAGGACACCGGAGAAACGAATACGCTGATTGCGGACACTCCGGTATTCTATGCGCGTCTTTCCGAGAATGCGGCGCTTGCCGATGTTCAGAAGGTTATTCAGACAGCGCAGGAAAACGGCTGCTATCTGACCGGTGATTCAGTCGCATATCTGACTGAGCGCTTTGGTGTGGACTTCATGCCGGAGATGCAGCCGGTCGATACCGTGCTCCGGATTCCGGAAACCGATGTGACGGTAGACATTGCCGCAGTCGGACATTATACCATGACAAACACGATAGAACGAACAAATGGATATAAAGTCCAAATCAGCTTTATCAACTTACAGAAAAACGCTGATATAGCGATAAATGAAAGGACTTATATCTATGATCGATACACTTTACAACTACCGCCAGGGGGATATTCACGCCGCCGAGTTCTCTGACGAGTTCAACAAGCTCTGTATCCCCTTTGAAGATTCGCTGAGTGAGGAGCAGATTGATGTGTTTCACAAGCTCCTCGACTGCGTGAGCGAGACTGCCGCCGCTGAGATGAGAGCTGCCTACAAGGTCGGCTTCAAGGACGGTGCAACTATGATGCAGGAGATTCAGGGCTGATACAATCACAACATAAGGAAAGGGCTATGTCCTCCGTGACCGTGTACGGAAGGCATAGCCCTGATTTTTTCTTTTCAGATGCTTATTCAGTTTTCGTCTGCAAGGTTAACTATCTTCTTGCCCTGTTTCTCAGCGTATTGTATCGTGCGGTATGCTCC
>JAFWVK010000078.1 GCA_017518255.1 Oscillospiraceae bacterium | reverse complement strand
TTCATATGTGCCGGAGAGATAGGGATTTGCGTCGGAGGTGTTCCACGATTCCATAACTTCGATTTCGCCGGTGTAATATTCCTCATGACCAGTCGCCGGCGGGATATTGAGTGAATAGTACCATTTTTCCAGCCGGACATTGACATTCGGGAACAGCTCCGCGGTTTCGTCATTGACAACGCGGACTTCAAAGCGCAGCGCATCCCCGCTTGCTGCGGCGGTTGTATCGGTCTCGTCTGTGATCTGTGTTGTATCTGTCGCCGTCAGTGTGGTATCAGCAGTCAGCGTAGTGTCAGCGGGAAGCGTTGTATCCGCACCGGATGTGGTTTCTGGCTGCGATACGGTGCGGGCAGTTGTCTGCGTCTGCGCTGTTGTCGTATCGGTATACGGCATCGCGGTGTCGGAGGTGATTTCGGTTTCTGAGGATGTGGGTCCCTGTAATCCGCCCTCGCGCAGTCTGCTTAGAATGATGCCGCCGCAGATCAGGAGCATCAGGCATGCCGCAAGACCCGTGAGCGCAGGCGTATAATCCCAGATGGAAGCCCGCCGGTGCGTGATGCGGCGCGGTGTACCGGAGACACCGTCACGGAGAATATCATCCCGGCATGCTGCACGAATATGCACACGCTGGTACACACGATTATAATTCTGCATATTCATGGCAAGACCTCCTTTCCCAACAACTTTTTCAGGCGCTTTCGCGCACGGGCGAGCCTTGCCCACACAACCGGTTCTCTTGTGTGTGTGATTTCCGCCACCTCACGAACGGAATATCCCTCAAAATAGTAAAGATGTATCAGAATTCGATCTCGCTCAGACAGCAGATTCACGGCTTCACACACCGCAATTTCCGCGTCGGTTTTTGCCGGCAAATCCTGCGCGAATTCAAGAGGGACAGCGCTTCGCTTGTCCGATCTCCGGTGCAGATCCCGGCATTCGTTAATTGTCACGCGCAGCATCCACGCTTTTTCCGCTTCCGCGTCCGGAAACGAATCCTCGCGTTCAAACCGGATCATGAAGACATCGTGTGTGATGTCTTCTGCATCCTGCACATTCCGGCAGTACGCCAGCGCTGTGCGGTAGACAATATCGTGCAGCCGATCATAGATCTCTGCCATGATTGTTTGTTCCATGGAACGAAACTCCTTGCTTTGAAGTCCTTCACTATATACACGTTTGAGAACGGCAAAATCTAACGCACCGCCGGACGGGAACTGAAAATTAACATTTTGTTCATATTAGGAACGGCAGTATATTTGATGATAACTTCTTAACAATACCGGGCCGGTATACTGCCAAAACCGCCGTCTGCAACAAATAACGCAGACGGCGGTTCACTATATCTCTTCACTTCCAGATGTATCGTTCCGCAGCCGATTCCACACCCATGCAGAACACCAAATCCTGTGTCAATGTTTTCAGTGAGTGGTCGTTCATCCTGATCCGGAGCGTTCGTCGAATCTCTTTTGGTAAGAAAATGCATTAGATAGTTTCGAGGTCTCCCTTAAGGAAATGTCGGTATGCGACGAAAGAAACAACCGTATCGAAGGCATTTCCGCAGCCGAACATCAGCGCTATACCTATGAGTGTCGGCTTCCATGCTCCGCAGAGGTACAGAATAAAGAATGTTCCGTAATAAACGCTATTCGTCACAATCGACTCAAATAGCATATATGTTGTCTTGCCCCTGCCATAGAACGTTGCATCAAATACATTCTGAAATGCGTATAACACATAAAATCCGAACAGAATCATTACAAGATCGAAGAGTTTGTCCACGTCGCTGTAATTCAGGACATACTGCATGAACGGCTTGTAAAGAGGAATGGTTACAATCCAGAGCAAGCACGTCATTGCGGTGATAGCAAAGTATCCGGGCGTATTGTTCCTGACAGCGTTTTTATCCTTAGCGGTTTCCTGTTTGATAAGCTCTCCCAACTGAATAATCGGCAGAAGCATCCATCCCCATATAAAGTTATTGGCTACCCAATAAGTGCCCTGTTCTCCGACCATATTCACCATGCGCGATACCATAAGCATATAGGCTATGTTTCTGACAAATGACTCAAGTCCGGAAATACCGCCTATTCTGAAGAAATCCTTCATCCATACAAACGAGAGCTTTTTCTTCTTAAATATCGGATAACCGCAGCTACTTATAAGAACGGCGGATATCACAAACAGGATCAGGTTTGAAATAATATTCGATACACCAATCCCGTTTACGCCGAGTTTCAGTGATACGGGAAGAGTTGAAACAAACAGTGTGTCAAGAATACCGCTCAGTATCAGTTTCGCAACTGTTATAGTATACACGAGTTTATCTTTTCCTATTGTGATAAGAGCTACACAGATAAAGCTGTAAAGGATACCGAAGATATTCGCAATGCACTCTATACGGATATAGCTTGCCGACTCTGAGATGATGTCAGGAGATACTGCCATAAACTTCAGCATCGGATGTACAAATATCATCACAAGCGCAGAACATACCGCATAGATGCCAAGCGAAACGAATAGTCCGCTCCGGATCCTGTTGGAGTATTCTTCTTTGTTGTTTAAGGCCTGCCCCATAAAGAAGTAAAGCGGCAGCACAATCGCTTCGTTTATGACCTCATACAGCAGATTTACCCATGACAACTGCCCCGCAATCGAGTATGACCACTCTCCCGGCAGTTGCCCGAGAAAGAATGTCCTCAACGTTGTGTATAGAGTCGGGCATAGTCCCATAACAAGCAAAGCAAGGAACATTCTTCCATTGATATTCTTCAATGAACTTTTTATCCTTTTCATCCTGAATCTCCCTGCTAATCATCTTACAATTTCCTTTATTATAGAACAACCGCATTTCTGATCACTTGTTCTATTGTCTCCATGTGAGTCATCTCGTCTCTATTTTATCAGAAAAGAATGAAATTGTCAATGAGCTTTGAATAACGGCACACGTAATCGTACACAGAACGCGAACAAGCATATTGGAAGTATGTATTTACGATGATTTCAGCTTGAAATAGATAAGTTTTGAATTCTCTTTGGGTAAAACATAAAACATCGAATTTACGATGTTTTATAGACTGTTGTGGCTTTTGGCAAGCAAAAGAGAAGGTTGCGGCCCCCTCTAGTAGAATCCTATTCTCTAGAATACTATTCTCCTTGTCTGCAAACAAATCCGAATAATATAAACAGCCGCCCGCGGCCGGCTGTTTATATTTGCCGTAATTACCCAATGTACCTTCTCCCGGCAAGCTCCTGCATCCCGGAACAGAACACCAAATCCTGTGTCAATGTTATCAGTGAGGGGTCGCCCTCCCGGATACGCATGGTTCTGCGAATTTCCTTTGGAATCACCACACGACCTAAATCGTCGATTCTTCTCACAATACCTGTTGCTTTCATTTTGTGCCTCCTGTTTATGGTTTCGCTATTTTGGGATAGCTTCGATTTTTCAAAGCTACTGGTATTGTCTGCCGAAAGTGTATTAATATACGCAGACAGTCAGATATTGACCATGTTCCGGTATGCGGATGGCGTAATCCCCTCCGTCTGCCGGAGAAGTTTGGTAAAATTGGAGGGATTCTCAACGCCGCAAGCTTCCGCAACAGACTCTACCGAGAGATACGAACGGTTCAGCATAGCTTTCGCTTTCTGAATCCGGAGCCGATTGAGATATGCTATCGGCCGTGCATGAAAATACTGACTGAACAGCCTGCACAGATAACCTTCCGAAAGCTCAGCCACATGCGCAAGATCAGAAAGCGTGATCTGTTCGGCGTAATGCGCTTCCATATAATCGGCGGCGCGTGCAACTGCCTGTGCGCTGGAAAGGTGCTCTGCAGCATCGAAGCGCTGCACATAGTAAGCACCGACTTTGAGTGCCTGTTCCTTTGTCATTCCAAACTCCTCGGCAAATGCCGCCAGCACCGCCTGAGAACAGTAATACCGCTTTGAGAAACGCTCAGGCTGACGTTCTAATCTGCGGCGGGATCGGCGGAGGCGCGCAAATGGCGATGCGGGAAGCTGGCATCGCGCTCTACGGCGGCAACACGGGCAGTGCTGACGATGCGGTACGGGCTTTCCTTGCACAGACACTCGTTCAGAATGAGAATCCGACCTGCGGTCACAAAAGCTGTATCGCAGAGCATGGACTTAGCATCTATATCGAAACAGAAAAGTACAAGCTGCTGCTCGATACGGGACAGACCGAATAGAACCGCCGTCTGCAATAAAACGCAGGCGGCGTTTTTTCATATTGATCCGATGCGCACGCTCTCCGCGAATTCCTGCATACGCCCTGCCCTTTTTCTTCTCTAAAAAAACGCAATCAGACATGAGCTTATTATTTTTGAACATTGTATTCGACTGATAGATGTGCTATCATTGAATACGGACAATAAGAAACTGACAGACAATATAATTTTATTTTTGGGGGGAATATTATGAAACAGAAAAGAATGCTTGCAGGCGTATTGTCTGCGGCGCTGCTGATCCCATCGTTATCGGCAGTATGGCAGGATCTGCCGATTCCGGCGAAAGCTGCGGTGAGCTATCCGGTGCAGTATTTCCGGCTCGGTATGTCCGACACCGACAACAACATCAATGCCGCCGGCAGTGCAATTCTACCGGACAAGAACAACGGTACGGCGGCGGAAAAGTGGTCGGTGAACTATGTCAGCAGCGGCGTATTTGAGATCGTCAGCGCGGAAAACGGCATGATCCTGACGGCAAACGGCAGCGGCGTTTCGCTTGCAATTGACACCGACGGAGCCAATCAGCGCTGGAAGATCGAGGGTGTCCAGAAGGATTACGACGGCTATGATCTGTACTATAAAATCACGAGCAATGCGGATGCTTCCAAGGCGCTCACATTCCGCGAGGGCATCGGCTTTTCGCTGAGCAGCTATGCAGGTGACGGATATCAGAAATACAAGCTGAATCTTGACGGACTGGAAGGATTTGCAGCCAATGCCAAAACCGCCTCCGGCGAGAAAGCAGGCACGATCGGCGGACTGCTCGGAGAGGTCGTGTATGTCAGCACCGCAGATGAGCTGGAAAAGCAGCTCAATTCTGTCGGGCCGCAGACCATTGTCATCACCGGAGATATTGATATGCAGAAAAAGGGGAATACCCGCATCCGCGATCA
>JAFWVK010000077.1 GCA_017518255.1 Oscillospiraceae bacterium | reverse complement strand
GGCAGTTGTGAAGGCAAAGCCGGCAGCAGCAAAGGGTACCTACCTGCGCTCTGTCACCGTCGCTTCCACCATGGGTGTCGGCGTTCCGGTTCTGACCACCAAGTTCGGTGTGTAATTTCAAATGCGAATGGGGCAGAGAACGGTTCAGAGCTGTTCTCTGCCTTTTTCATTCTGAAACGGAATCCTGATTCTCGGCTGGAAAGCCGTGCATGTCGAAACGGAAAAGGAAGTGAGCGGGATTATGTTTATCACTTGCCCGAAGTGCGGCTATCAGCTTGTCCGGGCGGAGGAAAAACGCTGTACCGTCTGCGGATTTCGCTTTGGTGAGCCTGCCGGACAGCAGCAGAAGAAAAAGGCCGGCGGATACCGGCTTGCAGTGGGAGCCGGCGCAGTGCTGCTGGTTGCAGCCGTGGTGCTGACCGCAGCCGAACTGCTCAGCGGCGGCAGTCCGAAGGGCGGCAGGCAGAACAGTGCGCAGGTTTCCGGCACGGAACCCGGCACTGTCTCCGCCACGCAGACAACCTCTGTCACGCAAAAATTGACAACGACCTCCGCCCTGCCGACAACATCAGCGGCAACCGCAAATACCGTGCCGCAGACGGTTACACAAACGGTTACACAGACGGTCACAACAACGGCAGCACCCGCGCCGCCGGCAGTGCAGCGCACTTATGCGGATTATTATACAGCGATTCTCGAACGCAAGACCGATCGGTTTACGTTCAGCGGCGATGCATACGATGTCGAGCTGTTTAATTATTCGCTGCTTGATCTGAACAAAGACGGCGTCAAGGAGCTGCTCTGCAATTACAACACGCCGGATATGATGGCGCTGCCGTTTGTGCGATGCTTCCGGATCAGCGGCGATTCGGTTGAAGCATGTCCGCCCTACGGGGACAATCATGTCATTGAAACCTATCTGGCCGCCGACGGAAACGGCCTGATCCAGCTTAGCTATCATCCGAATGTCTATTCATATGCGCGCATGCAGCCGATCACCGGCAAGATTGATTACATTGCCGATTTCGACGACAACGGCGACCAGAGCTATTTCGACCGGGAATATGCGAAAATGAAGCAGCTATGCGGCGAAAGGCTGGAGTATATTCCGCTGGAGAACCGGTATCCGCTCAGCGAGACCGTGCCGGGCTGATGCGAAATTGCCGAAAGGAAGTGTAGCCTCAAATGTTTATTACATGTCCGCAGTGCGGCTATCAGCTTGTGCGGCCGGAGGAAGGCCGCTGTACGGTCTGCGGCTACCGGCTCGGAACCGCACCGCAGCCCAAACAGAAGCAGCCCAAGGCCTGGCGGATCGCTGCCGGAATCGGTGCGGTGCTGCTGGTTGCGGCCTGCGTGATGATTGCAGCAGACCTGCTGCGGGGCGGCAGCGGCGGAAAAACAAATGACAGCAGCAGTACCGCCGGCATCGCGCAGGTGCAGAATGACAGTTCCGCGGCAGAATTGACAGTGCCGCCGGTGAGCAGCAGTACGACCGGTACGGTGTCGCTGACAGCGGCGCAGACGACGACCGCAGCGCCGGTTACGACCGCGCCCGCGCCTGCCGATCCGGAGGGCTATCTTGCGCTGTATCAGCCGGCTGTTGAGCAGGCATTGCGCGATTACGGCCAGCCGGTGTATAATGAAACCTCATGGAATGACGGTGCGTTTATCCGGCTTTATGATTTTGACAATGACGGCATCAGCGAGCTGTATCTGACCGGCTTTCCTGCATGGGAGCGCTCCGGAATGGGTGAAATCAAAGTCTATACCGTTGTGAACGGCGCGGCGAAGGAGATTTTTCAGTACCGGCAGTTTCCGCTGACGACTGTTGATACGTCAGAAAGTCTCCTTAGAGACAGCCGAACCGGAAAGCTCAATATCTATGAGATCACCTGCGACGGCCTTGTGCCCGGCTACTACGGCGATTATATCTCGACATGGTGCAAAAACGGGGATTCGTTTATCCAGAACAGTGCCTATCTGCTGATGCTTGATACCACGTACAACAACCCCGCGCCCGGCACGAAGGTCGGCGGATATACCGTGATCGGCAATATTTCGGAGACTGAATATGACTGGGAAACAGGACCCGATGATCCGTTCGGGAAGGAATACGGCGCGCACTGCAATAAAGGGCAGGAGGAGTATCAGATTACGCTTGATGCCATCCGGCGTATCCGGGAAGCCCGAATGCAGTAAGTACGGAGCGGAATGAATGATTATAGAAGTAAACGTATGAAAAACTGATTCAGATTACAGGTGTATTTGTGCTTGCCGCCGCGATGCTGACCGGCTGCGGAGCGCAGTCCGCAGAGAGCAGTGCGGATTCTGTAACAGCGCCCGCAGCGGCACTGTATTCCGATTCCCGTGCCGTAACGGAATCCCCGAAGTGGGTCACGAAGCTGGATGCGGCAAAGGAAGCAGAGCAGTTGATCGTCGTGGCGGGCTATGACAAAAATACCGCCTACATCTCCATGCACGAGAAGCAGGACGGCAAGTGGATGAAGCTGCTGTCCACCCCCGGCTATATCGGGCTGGACGGACTGGGCAAGGCGAATATCGAGGAGGCGCTCACACCGGTCGGCACATTTACGATCGACAAGGCATTCGGCATCACCGATGACCCCGGCTGTCAGATGGATTATATCAAGGTCGATGATTCCTATTACTGGTCGGGCGACCCGAATCATCACTTCAACGAGCTGGTTTCCGTCAACGATG
The DNA here is from genome assembly GCA_017518255.1 of Oscillospiraceae bacterium. Taxonomy (GTDB): domain Bacteria; phylum Bacillota; class Clostridia; order Oscillospirales; family Ruminococcaceae; genus Firm-04. The sequence goes on along the minus strand of JAFWVK010000077.1, from coordinate 12,244 downwards.
TCAAGGAACTCGACACAGAGGAGAGCGAGCATATCACGGATTATCAGTTCCAGTATCAGTATGTGCTCAATCTCGGCTACAATTCGGAATGCGAGGTACAGAACGGCTATGCGTTCTTCTTCCACTGCTTCGGCGACCGGAAGCCGTATACCGGCGGCTGCGTTTCGGTGCCGGAGAACATCATGAAGCAGATTATGCAGAAGATTCGCCCGAACTGCAGGATCACCATTGATACAATGGAGAATCTTCATGCAGATTTCAATGACTGATTGCAGAAGCGGCGCTGTATAGCAGCAAAATCATTGTGAAGCGATACCATTATTTTCAAGCTGACCGTTCCTGCGCGGAACGGAAAACGGAGGTCTGTATGACTGATTTCAAAACACCCTGCGGTCTGATCGGGCGGAAGCTCGGTCACAGCATATCGCCGGAGATTCATGCGGCGCTGGGCAATCCGCAGTATTCGCTCTATGAGCTGGAACCGGACGAACTGCCGGTGTTTCTTGCTGACGAACGCCTGAAAGCGCTCAACGTCACCATTCCGTATAAAATAGACGTCATACCGCTGTGTGCGTCGCTTGATCCGCTTGCGGAGGCGATCGGCAGTGTCAATACGCTGGTGCGGCAGGAGGACGGCTCATGGAAGGGCTATAATACCGACGCCTACGGCCTGCGGTGCATGATGCGGGCGGGCGGGCTGTCATTTGACGGCGCAGATGTTCTGGTGCTGGGAAACGGCGGCGTGTCCCAGACGATACAGGCGATTGCGCGGCTTGACGGATGCAGGACACTGACGGTTCTGGATCTGCAAGGCACGGCGCACACCTATGATGACCTGCCGGAATTCTATGCAGACACGACGCTGATTGTCAATGCAACACCGGTCGGAATGTACCCGAATGCGGGCAAATCGCTGGTTGATCTCACGAAATTCGCGAAGCTGAAGGGCGTCGCGGATGTGATTTACAATCCCGCGAGAACAGCTCTGCTGCTTCAGGCGGAGGCGCTCGGCATACCGTATGCGGGCGGCCTGACGATGCTGGTCGCACAGGCCAAGCAGGCGGCGGAGCATTTCTTCGGCCGGGCGATTGACGACGCAAAGATCGCAGAGATCGGCGCAGATATGCAGCGGGATGCAGAAAACATCGTGCTGATCGGAATGCCGGGCTGCGGCAAGAGCACGATCGGCAATGCGCTCGAAGCCCTGACCGGCAGGCGGCAGATCGACCTTGATGCAGAGATTGTGAAGAAGGCGGGCAAATCCATTCCGGAAATCTTTGCGGAGGGCGGCGAGGAAGCATTCCGGCAGATCGAAACGGAGACTGTGCAGGAGCAGAGCGCAAACCGCGGCGTGATTCTGGTCACGGGCGGCGGCGTTGTGACCAGAGCGGAAAATTACGCGCCTCTGCGCAGCAACGGCAGGCTGTATCACATCACAAGGCCGGTCGCGGAGCTGAGCCGCGAGGGCAGACCGCTTTCCCTGCATGCCGATCTGAACGAAATGGCAGCAAAGCGGATGCCGCTATACAGGAAATTTGCGGATACTGAGATTGCAAACAGCAGCACGCCGGCGGAAGCGGCAGAACAGATATGGAGGGATTTTCATGCATATACTCGTGCTGAATGGGCCGAATTTGAACATGCTCGGCATACGTGAGCCGGAGCACTACGGCACACAGACTTTGGCTGACCTGACCGCGATGATTGAAGCAGAGGCGGCGCGTCTGGGCATCACAGTGGAATGCCGGCAGTCGAATCATGAGGGCGAGCTTGTTGACTGGATTCAGGGTGCATACGGCAAAGCGGACGGCATACTCATCAATCCGGCAGCGTATACGCACACGAGCGTCGCGCTGCTCGATGCGGTCAAGGCGGTGTCGCTGCCGACCGTAGAGGTACATATCTCCGATCCGGATACGCGCGATGAATTCCGGAAGATCTCGTATATCCGGCAGGCCTGCATTGCGACGGTCAAGGGCAAGGGCTTTCCGGGCTATATTGAGGGAATGCAGATTCTTGTCCGTCATATCGCAGCGAAGCGCCGGTAAAGCGGTCATTTATCATGAGACTCCCCGCGCTGTCCCCACTTTGAATCCGTCGGAGACAATTCTTTGACAGACTGAAGCGCCCGCCGTACTTTTTCTGTACGGCGGGCGCTTTGCATACATGATTGCGCTTCAGCGGATTAGCCCAGCTCTGCGAAATACTTGATGGTGCGAACCATCTGGCTGGTGTAGGAGTTCTCGTTGTCGTACCACGAAACAACCTGAACCTCATAGAGATCGTCAGCAATCTTTGCGACCATGGTCTGGGTTGCATCGAACAGAGAACCGTAGGTCATGCCGATGACGTCGGAGGAAACGATCTGATCCTCGTTGTAGCCGAAGGAAGCAGATGCAGCAGCCTTCATTGCGGCATTGATGCCTTCCTTGGTCACATCAGCACCCTTGACAACAGCAGTCAGGATGGTGGTGGAGCCGGTCGGAACCGGAACACGCTGTGCAGAGCCGATCAGCTTGCCGTTCAGCTCCGGAATAACCAGACCGATTGCCTTTGCAGCACCGGTGGAGTTCGGAACGATGTTTGCAGCGCCTGCGCGTGCGCGGCGGAGATCACCCTTGCGGTGCGGACCGTCGAGGATCATCTGGTCGCCGGTGTAAGCGTGAATGGTGCTCATGATACCGGACTGGATCGGAGCATAGTCATTCAGAGCCTTTGCCATCGGAGCGAGGCAGTTTGTGGTGCAGGAAGCAGCGGAAATGATAGTGTCATCTTTGGTCAGGGTCTTCTCATTGACGGAGTAAACGATGGTCGGGAGGTCGTTGCCTGCCGGAGCAGAGATAACAACCTTCTTAGCGCCTGCATCAATGTGAGCCTGAGACTTCTCCTTGGAGCAGTAGAAGCCAGTGCACTCCAGAACGACATCGACACCGATTTCGCCCCACGGCAGCTCAGCAGCGTTTGCCTTTGCGTAGATGGTCAGGGTCTTTCCGTCAACTGTGATTGTGCCGGCTTCGTCGTCGGCGGTAACAGTGTGGAGGTTTTCGCCGATGATGCCGCAGTAGCCCTTCTGAGCGGTATCATACTTCAGAAGATGTGCGAGCATGGAAGGCTTGGTCAGGTCATTGATTGCAACAACCTCATAGCCCTCTGCGCCGAACATCTGGCGGAAAGCCAGACGGCCGATACGACCGAAACCATTGATAGCAACTTTAACAGACATTGGAATTACCTCCTAAATTTTGATACTTCTATTTTACACCATTTTCCCTGAAATTGCAAGCACTTTGACAAAAAAATCACGTACCCGGAGAAAGAAAGGCAGGATTTGGAATATTTGCACATAAGCAGTATGCAAAAATTGTGCATATTTACGATTATTCAAAAAGCGCTCGAATTTATGCTCTGTTTCGTGTATAATAATGAAAAAGATTTCTCACAAGAAGGAGGTGCTGCAAGTGAATTTATCCGAGGAAAAAGCACTGGAGCTGCTTTACGGGAAAGGCACTGATCCGGTCTGTGCGGTGAATCTGCATCTGGAACCGGTCTGGGCGCCGGATCGGCGCGCTGCGGCTCTGCTTCCCTACCTGACAGAAGAAATGGTAGTGTCACAGAATACCGGAGAGCCGGCAGTTCCGCTTGACGGTACGGTTTTGTTCCGCGGTCCGGAACAGGAACCGCTTGTCTGCCGGATTCAGCGGCTGGAACTTTCGGATGAGCGGCTGTATCTTTTGCAGTTTTCCCCGGCACCGGCATATCGGGAACTGACCCCGGTGGAAATCCGCACGCTGCTCCGGACACAGACGGATATCAGCAGGAATGCGGTTCCCAGAATCATGCAGGCGGTTCATTTTGCCGCGGATCAGACTGAAGATGCAGCGGACAGGAATGTGCAGAGCTGTGTGAAAGAGGCGGAGGATGCCTGTTATGCGATTCTGAACGGCTGTGTGCGCTGCGAAGAGATGTTCTGGTATGCGTCTTTTGATGCAATGACCGAAGCGGAAATCGAGGTGCAGGAGCTGAGAATTCCGATCCGCCGTTTTATTGAGCAGATTACCCGCCTGACCGCCGGCAGCCTGACGGTTTCTGTCGGAATGGTTGACATCGGAATGTATGCAAAGGTTGACGCAAACCGCCTGTTCTTTGCGCTGATTCTGATGTTTTTAACGACACACGGCGGCGACGGCAGGTATTCCGAGATGGAGATTTCTGCACAGAATATTCAGGATAAAATCGAAATCCGGATGTCATTTTCCAAAGGGAAGCAGCAGAAAACCTGTTTCCATGAGCCGGCTTTCCGGGATATTTCATTCAGCGGAAACGTGATTCTGCTTGAGCGGTTCTGCGATGTGTTCGGTGCGAAGATCATCCGCGAGACAAGGAACAGCCGGAAAGAGTGTATCCTTTGTATTCCCGGTGCGGAGCCGGATTACGGATCCGTCCCGCTTTCGGCGTCAATCGCGCAATATGAGACGAACGCCTTTTCAATGATGCATGTGCTGCTTTCCGATGTCATCCATGCTGCGGATTTTCCTGCCCCGAAAGAATAAATGTGTGATATTCGGCAGAATGCACGAATGGGACACTGCGCTTTTGGTTGCTTTTCCCCTTAACAAATTGTTCATTTTCTATTGACATTTTTGTCAAGATATGCTATACTAATCTTGAAGTAGTGATTCATTTCGCTGTGCGAAACATCCTTAGGATGCAACTGATTACGGGTAAAGGGGGAATTTATAATGACCTTGCAGAAGATAAAGCAGAAAGTACATGACGGTTTTACTCTGCTTGAAATGATTGTAGTGGTCGGTATTATCGGTATTTTGCTTCTGGTTGCCGTTCCTGCAATTTCCAATTACTATACAAACAGCCGGCTGAACAGCGCGAACAGTGATGCAAAGGTTCTGTTCAATTCCATGCAGACGGTCATGCAGGAGTATGAGTTCAGTGAACGCTCCGCAAAAGAGTCTTTCTTCTACGGAACAGCTAAGACCGGAGATCTGTTCATGGTCGGCAAAAACGGCTCCATTGAAAAGTACTATATCAATGCAACCGATGCGACAACCGCGAATTTTACAACGGCGGATAAAATTGGCGCCGGTACGAATCCTGCCTCTGCAACAGTCGGCGGCCGTCTGATTCGTTTGTATCCTGATTACAAAACAACTTCGTGGTGCATTTATGTGAAGGATTACAGAGTGCTGGGCGTTGTCGCTGCTTCGGCATCGGACAGCCACTTTGTCGGCGGATATCCGCTGAAGGCAGCAGTCAAGAACGATACTTCGGTAATCGGCACTTCTACCATCGGTAATCTGTCCGTTTCGACGATGAAAGCTTATTGCACAAGAGCGTGGGCATAAGCCTCCTGACATTGGGTATTTCAGATACGGCGCTTCCGCTGCGGAGGCGCCGTATGTTTTTGCAAAATGATCTCCGGCGGATTCTTCATAAAAATTTATGAGGCGGTTCTGCGTTTTTCGCGGTGCTGCCTCTTTACATTTTCCGGATTTTGTGTTATACTGTAAGAGTATTTCTATGTCTGAATGAGGGAGGCTGCTTGATTTGGAATATTATCTCAGATTCGGGCAGACTTTCTCCGTCCCTGTTGCAGTCGCGGACCATCTGCTGAAAATTGCAAGCCATGACCAGCTGAAGGTGCTGCTGTATGTGCTCTGCCATGCGGAGACAGCAGTGACGGCAGAGGAGATTGTCCGGGCGTGCAATGTTGTGCCCGATGCCGTGGAGGAGGCGCTTGCCTTCTGGCAGAATGTGAATGTTCTGCGTACCGATGATTCCCTGCCCGCCGTCAGACTGTCAGACGGGACAGCTCAGCAGCCGGCTGAAAAAGCAATTCCGCAGCCGGCACCGGTGCAGAATGCTTCCGGCGCCGTGCAGATGAACAGCAGCAGCTTTTCGCTGATGCCCTCAGAGATTGCAGAACGGGTCCGGCAGAATGCCGCAGTCGCCGAAATGTTCCGGACCATTCAGCAATATGCCGGCAAACCGCTGAACCATACAGAGCAAAAAAGCCTGATCTGGATGATGGAGTATCTCGGCTTGCAGCCCGACCTGATTCTGATGCTCGCTGCGTTCTGCGTGGAGCAGGATTGTTTTCAGGTTCGCTATATGGAACAAATCGCGGTGGAATGGCAGGAGCGCGGCGTGCTGACCCATGAGCTTGTACAGAAGGATATTCAGCGCAGGACACAGGCAAAAAGCTATACCGGACAGATGATGAAGCTGTTTGAAATGCAGCGCCGTCCGACTGCAAAGCAGCAGGCGTATATTGACAGCTGGTGCGCCGACGGGATGTCCGTCGAGCTTGTGCGCATTGCCTATGAAAAAACCAGAGAAAAAAAGGATGATAAGCTCAGCTTCCCGTATCTGGACGGGATTCTGAAACGCTGGAAGGCTGCCGGCGTGAAAACACCGGAGCAGGCAGAGGCTGCGGATGCCGCTTTTTATCATGCAAAAAAAGAACAGAGTCAGAAGAACGCCGGCGTTTCTGCCGCAGAATCTTCAATTGATAAGGATGAGCTGGATCAGCTCATGCATATGATATAAAAAACTGATACAGAAAGGAGCGGTCGAATGCTGCGGGAACAGATTTATGCGGAAGCGGCCGCAGGACTTCAGGAGCGCCGGCGCTCTGCACAGATGGAGCAGGAACGCCGCTCCGACCGGATTGAACAGGAGATTCCGGAAATCGCGGAGCTGAACCGGCATTTCCGCGCGACCTGTTCCGAGATTCTGCGGGCAGCCCGCGGAGCGGATGCACAGGAGCGCATCCGGCAGATCGGGCAGCGCAGCCTCGAAGCCGATGTTATGATGCGGCAGCTGCTGACCGCACACGGCCTTCCTGCGGATTATCTGGATGTCCATTATACCTGCTCCGCATGTTCGGATACCGGCTTTGTGAACGGTGTCCCCTGCGAATGCCTCCGGAAAGAAATCGGCAGAATCGGCGCGGAGCATCTCAATGAACAGTCAGGACTGAAGCTGAGCAGCTTTGACAGCTTTTCGCTTTCCTATTACCGCGATCTGCCTGCCGAGCAGAAACAGGCAATGGCGAAAAACCTCAGAACCTGTCAGAACTATGCAGCAGATTTTCAGCCCGGTAAATCCGGAAACCTGCTGATGATCGGCGGTACGGGGCTCGGAAAGACGCATCTTTCCCTCAGCATTGCCCGCGAGGTGCTCGAAAAGGGATACAGCGTGGTCTATGACGCGGCAGGCAGTCTGCTGCATATACTGGAGCAGGAGCAGTTCGGGCGTGCGGAACAGAAAGATACAATGGGGCTGCTGCTGGAATGTGACCTGCTGATTCTGGATGATTTCGGAACAGAGCAGGATAACAGTTTTTACCGCTCCGCGATTTATACGCTGTTCAATTCCCGTGTCAACAGCGGGAAGGCAATGATTGTCAATACCAATCTGGATCATTCCGAAATCCAGTCACGCTACGGCGACCGGATTCTTTCCAGACTGCTGTTTACCTCTGAGATTCTGCATTTTTACGGAAAGGATATCAGAATGCAGAAATACAGGGAAACCCACGGATGAACCGTTTCATCCGTTGAGAGGAGATTTCTTTATGCAGGAGATTATGCTTTCGGACATCAACAGAATGGCATCTGAAGATCCGGAATCGTTTGTAATTGATTCCGAGGCGGCATATGACAGACAGCTGCGGAATCTTGCGGATGAGATCTGCCGCCATGCCAAAGAACGCCCGATTACGCTGATTTCCGGACCTTCCGGTTCCGGAAAGACAACGACTGCCTGCCGTCTGGAGCAGATTCTGGATGCTGCCGGCTTTGAGGCGCATACGCTGTCTATGGATGACTATTATGCTGACGGAACGAAAAACCGGGATATTGTCGATCAGTTCGGGAAACCGGATTATGAATCGCCGCTCCGTCTGGACATTGATTTGCTGAATACACAGCTGGAGCAGCTTGCCCGCGGAGAGGCTGTCGAGCTTCCGCATTTTGACTTTGCAGCGCAGAAACAGCTCCCCTCAGGCAGAATTCTCCGCCGGCAGCCGCATGAGCTGATTATTATGGAGGGAATTCACGCGCTGAATCCGGATGTGACCGGCGCTTCCCATGCGATTGCAAACCGCATTTACCTCAGTGTCCGGACACGGATTACGGAGGGCGATGTCAGACTGCATCCGTCTTTGATCCGGTTTGCACGCCGTTTGATCCGCGACAGCAGAACGCGCGGCAGAAATCCGGAGGAAACGCTCGAAATGCTCAGCAGCATTTCACGCGGCGAAAATCTTTACATCATGCCGTATAAGCATCTGGCAGATTATGAGCTGGATACGTTTCTGGCATATGAGCTTTCGGTTTACCGACCCTATCTGCTGGAAACCGTCCGTCAGCTCGCGGAGACAACTGCGGAGGAAACCGGTGTTCCGGCTCTGCTGCGGTTTATGGAAGCGATTGAACCGCTTGACGATGTATGGATTCCGGGACAGTCTCTGATCCGGGAATTTATCGGCGGTTCCGAATTCACACACTGATGAATGCAGCAGAGAAGCAGCCGTTTTCGGTTTGCTTTTCCGGTCACAGGCCCGAAAAGCTCCCGGACGGCAGTATGCTCCGGATGCTGCTCAGTCTGCTGTTCCGTGAGATTGAAAATGCCGTCAGGGCAGGCGCGGAAACCTTTTATACCGGCTGCGCACCGGGCATTGATCTTTGGGCTGCGGATATGGTGATCCTGCTGCGGAATAAGTACCCTTCGCTGCGGCTGATCTGCGTGCTGCCCTATGAAAAGCACGGGAAACGGCTGAGAGGCGATGTGAGGTATCATTATCAGACTGTTCTGCGGGCGGCAGACGGGATTGTTACGGTTGTTCAGGATTATTCCCGGAGCTGCTACCGGATGCGGAACCAGTATATGATTGCACACAGTCAGCAGCTGATTGCTGTTGTAACTGATATGCGGTCCGGTACCGGTCAGACCATCCGTCTGGCGGAAGCTGCCGGTCTGACAGCGCGGATTGTTTCTATGGAGGCGGCAGCCGCGCAGCGCACTTATGCGCATGAGTATCTGAAATTCTAAGGAAGGAGCAGCAGGGCATGCGGCATCAGCCGTTCATGCACTGCAAACGGCACATTATGGCAAAATGGTTTTTCCGGCGGCGCGAGAAGCCGGGCGCGACTGCAATTCCGTTTATGGTGACTGTTCTGATTTCCATGTTTATTTTCGGAGGCGTAGCGCTCTATTTCTACAATAAGCTTATGGAGGATGATACCGAGCTTCAGCCGATGCAGAGCGCAATCAGCAGCATTTCGGATGCAGATATCAATTCGATTCTGTTTGTCCTTGACCCGGACGATCCCGATCATCCGGAGCGTCAGAATGCAATGATGCTGCTGCATTTTGATCCGGTCAAGAAACAGGAATTCTGTATCGGAATTCCGCTGAATCTTCAGGTTACCTATGACAGCAAGCTGATGACTGCGGAGAGCTGCATGATGAATCACGGTCTGGAGGCGCTGAAAAAGGCGGTCGGCACAACGCTCGATCAGAAGGTTGACCGGTATATCATGATGGACAGCAAGGGATTTGATCAGCTTGTCAATGTCATCGGCAATGTGTCGTACCCTTCTCCGATCAAGGATGCCGGACTGCGCCGTGTCGATGACGGTGTGTCTGTGCAGCTCGACAACAAGCAGTTTGAGACACTGCTGACCAGTACGCGCTATGATAAGGAGACAGACCGCTGCACAACGATCGGGCTTGCGGTTTCGCAGCTGTTGAATCAGTGTGACGGTACCCGTATCGGAAACAATCTGGACAATTATTTTAATTCTGTTATCAATGCTGTCAATACGGATATTACCGCAATGGATTTTTCGGATCACAAACACGCAATCAGTTATGTTTTTACGTATTCATCGGCACCTGCCCGCGCAGTGAGTATTATCTGTGACGAGCAGGACGGCATGCTGGTTGTCAGACCTTCTTTTGTCAATGACCTCAAGGTGACGTTCTATCAGAAGGCTGCGACGGGAACGCCGGAAGAGGCTACATCCGGTTCTGTGCCGGCTGCGACAACTGTTTCATAAGATCATGCGCCCCTGACACGTTCAGGGGCGTCAGTCTTTCAAAAAAGGTATCGCACGTTTCGCAAAGCGAAACCGCCAAAGAAACAAAGCCCATTTGGAATCCCATTATAATGCATCGCAGATACCGCTTTATCTGCGAGCTGTATCGGGGGAGGGAAACAGGAGTTTTCTCTCCCCCGATTATCATGCTTGCATACCTTACTCAATCAGAATAGCTTTTTGCAACCGGATTGCCAAAAAGGGAATACATATAATAGGAGCTCCGAGCAGAGAGAAGGGAGGGCATGATGGAAGACGCCGACATTATCAAACTATACTTGCAGCGGAATGAGCAGGCGCTTGCTGAAACAGAAGCCAGATACCGCGGATACTGTACCGGAATTGCACGCAGAATTCTGGGAAATGAGCAGGATGCGGCGGAGGTCGTGAACGAAACGTATCTCGCCTTGTGGCAGAGCATTCCGCCGAATGAGCCGCAAACGCTTCCGGCATACATCGGCAGGATTACACGCACGCTCTGTTTGAAACGCCTGCGCAGCGCCTATGCGGCAAAGCGCGGCGGCGGGGAACAGGCTGCTGCTTTGGACGAGCTTTCCGAATGCATCCGTTCCGGACAGGATGTCGAACAAGAACTGGACGCAAAGGAGCTTGCCGCCCGCATCAACCGTTTTCTAAGAGAAATGCCGGATCCGGAACGCAGTATGTTTGTATGCAGATACTGGTATTTCGATTCGATTGCAGAAATCGCGGAGCAGTTCGGTTTCTCGCAGAGCAAGGTCAAGTCTGCCCTTTTCCGTATCAGAAAGAAACTGCATCAAATGCTCAGAGAGGAGAATCTGTTATGAAACTTGAAACATTGACAGAAGCCATCGGCATGATCGACGATGATCTGATTGCAAATGCAAAAAAGCCAGATACCGTTCAGCAGAAACCGGCCGGCAGTCAGGCTGCCGCGGAACCGGCAGCGGCTCCGGAGGCATCTGCCGCACAGGTGCTTTCCCGAAGCGGCGCAAAGGGCTCCTTCCGCCGGCTCCGCTATGCCGGCTGGGCTGCTGCGGCAGCGTGTCTGCTGCTTGCCGCAGGCGTGACGCTGCATCTGAAGCGCCAGAAAGAGGATTCGTCCTATACGGCAGCCAGCCAGAGCGAGCAGCTTGTCGAGGTAACAGTCACATCCGGAACGGCGCAGACAACGCAGCCGACCGAGACTGAACATACGACCGTCACCTCCCTGCTCACGGATGCATCCGCAGCGGATACGGCGGAGGATGTGACCGTGACGGCGGATGCGCAGACGACAGCAACCGAAGCGGAAACTCCTGTGACAGACCCGCCGGCAAATGCCACAGCCGCACCGCCCGCCGGCACATCACAGATTCCAGGCACGACCAAGAGCACCGGCACGACTGCAACAACACCGGCGACACAGAGTTCTTCGCAGACAACAACGAAAACCAATCCGCCTAAAACAATTCCGGAGAATGCGGTTCCGGTTCTGAGCCAGACGAAATCGCTTCTGCAATGGGATATTCATCCGGAGGACAAAATGCGGGAGGCAATGGATGCGTTCGGCTATGACGGCTGTACGGATGATTTCTTCTACATCTTCGGTTTGACCGAGGGCTCGGCACCGGCTTATGCATATCAGCTGAAAGAGGGCGCGTCGGAGGACATTCTCTCGCTGTATTTCAACTACTGGGACGGAACCATGTATCCGAATCTGGAGATTCAGGCGGCGGAGATCGACCGCAGCGGCGTGCTGCATATCACGGTCGGCAGATACGAGAACAACGATTATTCCTATCAGCGCTGCTTCTGCCGCGATCTGCATATCGCGCACGGCTTACTCCCGAAGATCACCGGCTTGCAGGTCGAGGAGAAGGTCTATACAGAGCATCTGTCACCGGAGGAATTCTTCTGGTTCCCGCGCAAGGAGGCATGGGCTGCGTTTCAGGCGGATACGCCGGAGCAGCTTTATATCGCCTTACCGTAATATCACCTTTGCACCCCCGCAGAACGGGGGTGCTCAGTCTGTCGAGAAACCTCGATAGGATTATCATTGAAGTTTTTGATCGACCTTTTTTCAAAAAGGTCGCGGAGTCCAGAGGCGGAGCCTCTGGTCGCTGCCCGCAGGCAGCGAAACTCCCTATTGCGTGAAAAAAGCG
>JAFWVK010000008.1 GCA_017518255.1 Oscillospiraceae bacterium | reverse complement strand
GACCAGAATAACTGTAAGACAGGCAGTTCGCGGCTACATTGACATTAAGAAAAATGTTCTTTCCCCTGCAACCATTCGCGGCTATGAGATCATTCTTGATAATCGGTTACAGAGCGTCATGCCGCTTGATATTCATGATCTGGACAGTTTCGCTATGCAGAAAGCGATCAATGAGGATGCGGCGACCAAAAGCCGTAAAACGATTGCCGAGGGCAAGAATCTGGTTATTGCTGCATTGAAGATGTACGGCATTCGTCCGGATTTCGTTGTGACGCTCCCGCCAAAGAAGCCGAACATGAAAGTGCTGCCGACCGCAGATCAAGTGATTCGCATGATTCGCGGAACAGAGATCGAGCTGCCGTGCATTCTGGCGATGTGGCTCAGTCTGCGAATGAGCGAAGTGCGCGGCTTGCAGTTCGGTGACATAAAGGACGGAGTTCTGACGGTTCAGCGCAGCAAGCTGAATATAAAGGGCAAAGATGTTGTCCGTGAGGTGAACAAGACCTACAATTCCACACGGCGGCTGGTTGTTCCGGCATATATTCAGTCGTTGATTGATGCTGTACCGCATGAGCGTGACGAGGATTTTATCGTTCCGCAAGCGTATGAGTGGATTCGGGGACGCTTGAAGAAACTGGCGAAAGCAAACGTCTATGATCTCACTTTCCATCAGCTCCGGCACTTGAATGCTTCGGTTATGCTGATGCTCGGCATTCCGGACAAATATGCAATGGAGCGCGGCGGCTGGTCGAGCAATGGCGTATTGAAGTCGGTGTATCAGCATACATTCTCTGAGGAGCGCAAGCTGGTTGACGAGCGGATTGATGGGTTCTTTGATGCTCTGCTGAATGGCTGATTACCCGCCTATAAATCCCTTTGGTTCCCTTGCAGTTCACTTTCGACAAAAACAGCATCATGATAATTGCGCTGATGCGTAGGATTAGAAATTGGATAAGCGGGCACTGCGCGGTTATAACATATTATATTACAAAACGCAATGGGAGAAACGGAAAAAGATTTCTCCGGAGCGTACATGGGCAAAAAACAGGAGAGAAAAACAATCTGTTTTTCTCTCCTGTCCGGATTTATAATCAATCAGCTTGATTATGCCTTAAACAATGCGCGGAAGAAATTGTAGAAGAGCGGTGTGCCGACACCGGCATCGTGGCCTGCACCCTGAACTTCCATCCAGATATGATCTGTCCCGTTCTTCTGGAACAGTTCGTGATACTGCTTCGGGAATGTCCCGACGATCGGGTCGTTTGTGCCGCCGCCGATCATCAGCAGATAGGGAAGCTTGTCGTCCGAAATCTTGAAATCCGCCTCTGTCATGCGTCTGTTCGTCCCCGGAATATAACTGCCGAGATGCTGGGGGATGAAGTTGTCGCTTGCAGGGACAATGCCCGGTGCCGGGCTGGATGCTGCGACATAGCCGAACTTATCCGGTGCAGTGATTGCGAGATACAGCGATTCTCTGCCGCCCATCGAGAAGCCTGCGATCGCGGTGTTCTCCTTGCCGGTCTTGATTGAATAATTCTGTTCGATATACGGCATCAGGCTTTCGGTCAGGTCATAGTAGAAATCATCGTAGTGATCCATCATATCCATGTTGAAATTCATGCCGCCGGGTCTGACGGTTGACGGATCGGTATACATCTGCGTGAATACGATGATGAACGGAGGAACTTCGCCGCTGTCGATAAAGTACGATGCCATTTCGGTGATGCCCCAGCCGGATACCATGTCGCCTTCACCGCCTGTGACACCGTGATTCATGTAGAGCACACAGTATTTCTGTGAGGGAGAATAACCCTTCGGTGTCCAGACATTGGCGGGTTTGTCATGTCCTGCTTTCTTGGAATAATAGGTGATGTGTTCGACATCTCCGCCGGTATTGGTTGCCTTGACGTTTGCGGGAACATTCAGTGTCATCTTGGACCGTACCGATTCCATATATTCCTTCGGATTCGTGTGATCTCCTCCCTGATGATAAACAGTTGTCTCTGTTGGTTCTGTCTCAATATAGGGTGTCGTGGTAATATCGGGTTCTCTGAGCAGACTGCGCTTGAGCATTGTGAGATCAATCGCATTGAGTTTGCTGTTTGCATCAAAGTCGGCGGTATCTGCATAAACACCGTCATTGGTTTTTGTCAGGAGATACGCCTGAAGTGCAGACGGATCCTGCGCATTGATCTTGCCGCTGTGGTCAACGTCGCCGAGCTTGAAGTTTCCGGACGAAACGCCTTCCGCCGCTACGATAATGTTATCAACAAAGAAATCTGTCGTAGAATTTTCTGTCTCAATATAAAGTGTCAGATTCTGTGCGCCTGTCGGGATGGTATAGGAAGGATTGGAGAGTGTGGACCACATACCTGCACCGACATCTGCCTCTGCAACGGCATCATAGACATCGGAGCCCATTCCGCCGGTATTGTATTGCAGTGACATTTTGAAATGCACGGACATCGGCGTAGAGAGCTGCGTGACCTGTGCCTGGAAGCTGTATGCAGTTCCCGGCTGGAAGACGGAGGTGTCCAGCGTATGGCCAATGCCGCACCATGCACTGGAACGGTTTGTAACCGAAGCAGAATAATTTCCCGAAGCTGCAATTTCCTGGGTTACTTCGACGGTTGCGGTACCGCGGTTTGACCAGCCGTTCAGACCGCTTTCAAAATCCGCTTTCAGCAAAGTATCGGATGCACCGAAAGAGGACATTGAAACCGAACACGTCGCAATGACAAGGGATAAGAGTGCCGAGAGTTGTTTTTTCATGAGAAACGTCCTTTCGTAATAGAATTTCCCCCCTCTAAAAGAAAAGACATATCGTTTCAGGCTTTATATTTATTCCGGAAGTGAAACTTCCTACTCAGCCTCTATTTTACATTATACTGAAAACACTGTTGCCGGTCAATATCAAAAATGAATAAATTGTGGACAATTTATGACGCATTTTTTGTAGTTCGTTGCTTTTTTGTTCTGAATTGTACTAAAAAGCAAAAAAAACCATAGGATTTCTGCCTGACCGGTCAGAAATCCTATGGCTTTATTCTATTGATTATTCCGCATACTGCGTATTGCCGTTGTCCTCACAGACCGCATAGAGGTTTGTCTCCCATGCCGGAATATACGGCAGATGCCGGACAAACAGCCGGTAACGCGGGTTGATGCGTTTCACCAGAAGCGGCAGTTCAAAAACATCTTCATTCCGGTGATAGAGTGAAATCATCAGCTTCGGGGCATAGCGTGCGATGGAACGGCTCGCGCCCCAGAGCGCCTCGCGCTCCGCACCTTCGACGTCCATTTTCAGGAGCGTCAGCGGATTGCCTGCCAGCAGATTGTCAACCGCTCTTGCCGGCGTCATAATGCCGTCTGCTGCAACGGAGGACTGTCTGCCTGCTTTTGCGGCAAAGGGCAGCTCGGTGTCCACGCACCAGGCCGTACACTGATAACACTGTACGGAGGGTGTATCCCCGACGAACTTCACGAGCTTCTTATAATTCTTCTTATCCGGCTCAACCGCAACGATTCTGTGATACTTTCCGCGTGTATATTCGAGCATTTCACGGATTGAATCGCCGTTATAAGCACCGAGATCGACATAAATTTCATGGTTGGTCGGTTTCAGCACGCGGTTCCAGATTTCATCTTTTGAATCGACCTGATCCATGAGATATGCCGGATTTCCGCTGATTTTGAAATTGATGATATTGGCATAAATCTGCCGAGAGCGCTCGTCGGCAAGCGACTGGTAAACCGCCTGAATTTCTTCCTCGTGCTCATCGCAGTAGGCTCTGGTAAAGAGTCCGCCGCCGACGACGGGGACATCCGGCACGTAAAGCTGATAGCGTTCGCCGAGCGCACGGACGCGGTCGATCATCTGCGGTGAGCAGACCGCAAACGCAAGCACGATGACAAAATCATCCAGTTCCGATTCCAGCTCCGAGAGCTTTCTGACCGGATAGCCGGCAAAATCATGTCCCCGCACAAACTCGTCGCTGGCAAAAATACCTGCTGCTCGGATGCCGTAGCTTCTCATTGCAGAGAGAATACGAACGGCACCGTCGCCCATTCCGTACAGGTAAATCGGGCGCTTTTCTGCCTTCAGGCGATCCCAGACAGATTCTTTTTCTGTTACAAACTGAAGCATTTCCAGTCAATCCCCTTTTTTCAGAAGTGTCCGTCAGGACCGTGATCGGGAAAATCGCAGTCACATGCATCGGCTTCATCATGATAATCGTGATGCATCGGGTGCGGCGGTATACCGCCCATCGCGGCATAGAGATCCCGGCCTCTGGTATTGTAGCGGTCGCGCTCTTTGTCAATCTGCTGATCAAGCTTTTTCAGTACCTCGCGAGGCTTTTTCACACAGCGGATTTCCTTGATCGGCGTATCGGTATCGCGGACATACATCAGAATCGTGCCGCAGCCGACGATTCTCTGCCAGAACGGCAGGATCAGCTTCTTGTCCGTAACTTTATACAGATCCAGTTCATCCTCGGCAAGGCTCAGGAAGCCGGAGCGTGTGACAAACTTCGTCTCCGTCAGAAAATAGGTTGTAAAGCTCCACGGCAAGCCGAAAATTGTCCGTTTCCGTTCCCTCCAGATATAGTCAAATGCATTCTTTTTACTCATGTCAGACACTCCTTTCACGGGATATCCCGCGTTTATTGATTTGCTTCGGAATACGGTTACAGGCTGATGACGGTCGTACCGCCGGGTGCAGCCGGAACCTTGCGGTTTGTTCCTGCAATGCAGATTGTAAACGGGCGGTCGGACGCGGGATATGTCACGGTAATCCGGTTGCCCTCCCGGAACGCAGTAATTGTCAGGTCTTTGCCGCCCTCAGCGCGGTACAGATCACAGGAGGCGGTTTTTCCGTCCTCCAGTCCGCAGATCAGCACCGCTGCATTTTCGAGATAGTCATAGCAGACATCCTGTCTGAAATCGCCCAGCACCACAATCGAACCGGGCTTGACATAGACCGGCATTTCGAGATAACCGCATTTGCGGCGGAACCATTTTCCGCCCTTTGTCAGCGGTGCATCGGTTCTGCCGAGCAGATCGAACCATTCGCCCTCCGGCAGATAGAATTCCGCGATACCGCTCTCGTCAAAGACCGGCGCACAGAGCAGGCTGTCGCCGAGCATATACTGCCGGTCCAGTGTGAGACATGCAGGATCGTCCGCATAGTCAATGACCATTGCGCGCATCATCGGGACGCCGGTTTCGTGGGTGTGATTCGCCTGCGCCCAGAGATACGGCATCAGTTTTCCCTTGAGGTTTGTGAAATACCGCAGAACCGCACATGCGTTTTCGGGATTTGCCGGATCGTCCTCCTCATACGCCCAAGGCACGCGGTAAGAGGTCGAGCCGTGCAGGCGGGAGTGCGTGCTCAGCAGACCGAAAGCGACCCAGCGCTTATAGACATCTGCGGAGGCTGTCTGCTCGAAGCCGCCGATATCGTGGCTGAAAAAGCCGAAGCCGGATGCGCAGAGAGACAGTCCGCCGCGCAGCGTTTCCGCCATTGCAGAATACTCGGCGGAGCAGTCGCCGCCCCAGTGAACCGGGAATTTCTGACCGCCTGCGGTTGCACTTCTCGCGAAAAGAACCGCTTTGTCCTTCCCGACGCATTCCTCCAGCGCTTCAAAAACGGTTTTGTTGTAAAGATACGTGTAATAATTATGCATCGCGACGGGATCCGAGCCGTCATAATAGACGATATCCTTTGTCGGGATGCGCTCGCCGAAATCGGTTTTGATCGCGTCCACGCCCTCGGCGCACAGCTTCCGGATGCCGTCCCCGAACCATTTGCAGGCTTCGGGATTTGTGAAGTCAACCAGCGCCATGCCGGGCTGCCACATATCTGTCTGGAACACACCGCCGTCCTTGGTGTGAATGAAGTATCCCTTCTCCATGCCCTCGTCAAAGAGAGCGGACTGCTGCGCAATATACGGGTTGATCCAGACGCAGATGCCGACGTTATATTCCTGCTTCAGACGTTCGAGCATTCCCTTCGGATCGGGGAACATTTCTCTGTCCCACTCAAAGCTTGTCCATGTGAACGCCTTCATCCAGAAGCAGTCGAAATGGAACATTTGCAGCGGAATCTTCCGTTCCGACATTCCGCTCAGAAATTCTTTTACGGTTTCCTCGTCATAGTTCGTTGTGAACGAAGTCGAGAGCCAGAGACCGAGCGATTTTGCCGGTGTCAGAGCAGGTCTGCCGGTCAGTCCGGTATAGTTGGACAGCACCTCTGCGCAGTTCTCTCCGCCGATGATGAAATATTCGAGTGATTCGCCTTCAACGGTCATGCTGACCTTTGAGACGGTATCGGATGCGACCTCATAGCTCACCGCGCCGGTCTGATTCGCAAAGACGCCGTAGCCGCGGGAGCTGAGGTAAAACGGAACACATTTGTAGCTCTGATCGGAGCAGGTTCCGCCGTCTGCATTCCAGATCTGAACGGTCTGACCGTTCTTGACAAAAGGCGTGAATTTTTCGCCGAAGCCGTAAATATATTCGCCGACCGAAAGCGTGAGCTGCTCGCGGACATAGGCATTTTTTGCCGGAGCGGGAATGCTCCAGAAGGTGTCGTCCATTGCCTCCTGCGCATGTGCCCGGGCAAGGAACGCATTCTCCTGCACATAAGAGACTGCGCGCCAGCCGCCGCCGGTCAGATGCTTTCCGTCATAGGAAAAGCGGACATTCCAGCTTTTGCCCTTGGAAACGGTCACTGACGTTTTGCCGGAGATCAGTGTCACGGAATCCTCTGTTTCCGTAATCACCGGGACAAATGCCGGATCCTCGTTCAGTTCAAATTTCGGTTCTCTGTTCATCGCGCCCTTATGGTGCACAATCCGAACCTTGATAGTATTCTCCTTTGTCGAAGAATACACAATATCCAGCGTCACGCCGCCGAGCGTCATGCCGCGGTGATAGATCTGCTGGGAAGTCGCCAGTACATGTATTTCGTTATCTCTGATCTGAATGTCATACGGTTGTGCCGCATAATCTACGGTAAATCCGCGCCGGTTCAGCCAGAAGCCGTCAGCAAATTTCATGGGTAACCTCCTGAACAGACAGCCGTGCCGCCTGTTTTTCTATATCTCCTGCATCGCATAACGATACTTCTATATCATACCATAAAATCGCCGGAAAGTCAATCAGTCACGGAAGATTCTTTCCGAAACTGAGATTTCACATATTTTTCGCCGAATCGGGATTGCAAAATCACATGAAATGCTGTATAATAGAATTGTATATCTATGCGCGAAAGGAGAACGGCCAGGAATGAATATGCTGAAAGCACTGCGGCAGCTTTTCCACGGGCTTGTGGACGATCAGCCACCCGCGCGCAGACGCTCCGGTTCGTCCGGACGGAAAACCTCCTCATCCGGACGGAAAACAACATCCTCAAGCAGAGCGAAATCCTCAGCGGCGAAGCGCAAAACCACTTCCTCCCGCGGGCGCAGAACCGGAAAAGTTACTACCTCATCGACAGTCTATACCGAGCAGTCCATATTCGGGGGGAATTCTGCTTCCCTGTTCTATTCCGTTCCGCAGCAGATCCGAACGATGCGGACACTTTCCGGCTACAATAATCTCGACGGGACACGCTCCATGGAAAGCCTGTTTTATCAGCAGGGCAAATACATGGAAAACTTTACCGATGATTTTCCGGACAATGTTCTCTGCGGGCGAACCACGCCGATGTATTACAACCTCAAAGACAATGAACTGCGCTGCTATTTCACATGGAGAACCCGTTACAGGACGGGCGCACTGCCTGCTGCACAGAATGCCTTTCTGCTGCTCTATGCTTTTGAGCTGCTGAACCTGATCGGCGTACAGACACCGGAACAGGCTTATGCCGCACTCGGCAGTCTCCTGACCGATTACGGGGAGCAGTTTCCGTCGTTCCGCAAATCTCTGCTTCGCTGGATGCCTGACTTTGCCGCGTATTATCAGATTCCCTACCGCTGCGACGACGACCGTGAAGCCGCTGCAATTACGGTCCTGCGGCACAGCGCACATACACCGAAGGAACTGCTGCTTGCACTCGATCTGCTTTCAAAGTACCATATCCGGGATTCCAAGCTGTTCCTTGCAAAGCCGGAGGAGGTTTCGGAAATTTTCAAGGCGGTTTATCAGGCGCTTCTGATGCACTACGCCGAGCATAAAAAGCAGTCCTATTCCGCATTTCTGCTCGGTGAGCAGAAACGTGAGCAGCATATTATGTTTGAGGGAGCGGTGTTTTATAACAGAATGCTCCAGCAGACAAGAGATGTCCGGCTTTCTCCGCTCTGCGTCTATCACTGCTGCAACGGAAAATGGGCGAAGGAAACTTTCTGCGGCGAGCCGCATTCCGACCGCATCGGTGCGCTGCTCCGTACCTTTGACAGCGTGCTGCGCGAGGCACTGAAATTCAAGGGGAAGCTCAAGCCCGGCGAGCTGCCCGAAGGGGACGAAGCGGTCATCCGGAAAGCGCTGAACGATTATTTCGAGGAACAGAAGCGGAAGAATGCGCCGGTTATTACATTGAATGCTTCCGAGCTGGATGCCATCCGCGAAGCTGCCGCGCATACGACAGATATGCTGACGCTGCCGGAAGATGCAGAGGAACCGTCTGCCGCTTTGCCTGCCGAACCGGAAGCGCCGGAGGATGACGGCAGCGAGGACGATCTGCCGGATCTGCCGCTCAGCGCGCCTGCAATGGCACTGCTGCTCTGCCTGCTGACCGGCGAATCCTATCAGCCGCTTGTTGATGCGGGGCAGATGCTCTCTGTGCTCGCGGACGAAATCAACGAAAATCTGTATGACACGATCGGCGATTCCGTCATTGAAATGGAGGATGACAATACTCCGGTTCTGATTGCGGATTACATCGAAGATCTGAAAGGAATGCTGGAACAATGAACAATAACATCAAAATTCCGAAGCGCATGGCGGGTGCCGTCATTCATGCGCTTCAGGGCGGCGTTGTGCCGCGCATCGGCTTGCAGTACATTGCGGTCGGACGGGAAAAGGAAATCGAGGCGCTGCTGCATGACATCGGCGTTATTGCCGACGGCGGTGCATCCTTCCGCTTCATCAGCGGCAAATACGGCAGCGGCAAGAGCTTTCTGCTGCAAACAATCCGGAATTATGCAATGGACAGGGGATTTGCGGTCTGTGATGCCGATCTTTCGCCGGAGAGACGGCTTCAGGGTGCAAACGGTCAGGGGCTTGCAACCTATAAAGAGCTGATGCAGAATCTCTCGACCAAAACCAAGCCCGACGGCGGTGCGCTCTCGCTGATTCTCGACCGCTGGATCAACAGCATCCGGACCTCCGTTGCCGCGGAGAGCGGTCTCGAACTGACCGATCCGGATTTTCACAAGCTTGTTGAAAAGCAGATCTATCAGGTCATTGATACGCTGAGCGCTCTTGTTCACGGCTTCGATTTCGCCACGCTGCTGAAGCTTTACTACCGCAGCTTTGTTGAGGACGATGCCGAGACAAAAGCAAAGGTCATCAAATGGTTCCGGGGCGAGTATCAGAACAAGACAGAAGCGAAGAATGAACTTGGAGTCGGCATCTGCATCCGGGACGAGGACTGGTACGAATACATGAAGCTCTTTGCGGTCTTCCTGAAACAGGCAGGCTATGAGGGACTGCTGGTGCTGGTGGACGAGCTGGTCAATATCTACAAGATGCCGCAGAGCATTTCCAGAGATAAGAATTACGAGAAAATCCTGACCATGTTCAATGACACCATGCAGGGAAAGGCACAGCATATCGGCATTATCATGTGCGGAACCCCGCAGTGCATGGAGGATCCGCGGCGCGGCATTTACAGCTATGAGGCACTCCGTTCCAGGCTCTCCGACGGAAAATACTGCGGCGAGGAAAACAATCTTCATGCACCGATCATCCGCCTGAACCCGCTGACCTATGCGGAGATGCGCATTCTGGTTGAAAAGCTTGCGGAGATTCATGCCGTGCTTTACGACTATACGCAGATTGTCACGGCTGCCGATATGGATGCATTTATCAAAATTGAGTACGGCAGAATCGGCGCGGACAGCAATCTCACCCCGCGCGAGGTCATCCGCGATTTCATAGAGGTGCTGGATATCATGCAGCAGTCTCCCGGAAAAACCGTTGCCGAACTGCTCGGCTCAGATGCCTTTACCTATGCCCCGACTTCCCTCGAAGAACAGGAACCTGTCGAGGACGAATATGCTGAATTTACTGTATAAGGAGAAACGATTACCATGAAAAGAAGTTTTTTGAAATTTGCTGCAATCTGCTCTGCCGCATGTATGCTGATGCTCCCCGGCTGCGGCAGGGATGAAGTATCCTCTGCCCCCGCAGCGTCCTCCTCTGTCACCTCGCAGGCTGAGGACGTCGAGGGCATCATCGGAGAGAATGCCTTTATCATCACGCTGTATCCGAATTTTGCACCGATTACCTGCCAGAATTTCCAGAATCTTGTCTCGTCCGGCTTCTATGACGGTCTGACCTTCCACCGCGTCGTGGACAACTTCATGGCACAGGGCGGCGACCCCGCAGGAAACGGCACCGGCGGCAGCGAAAAGACCATCAAGGGCGAATTCTCCGCCAACGGCGTGCAGAATAACCTTTCGCATCAGCGCGGCATTGTTTCTATGGCGCGCTCTCAGAGTCTGGACAGTGCTTCCAGTCAGTTCTTCATCTGCTTTAACGATGTATCCTACAGCCTTGACGGAAAATATGCCGCCTTCGGCGAAGTGACAGAGGGAATGAATGTTGTTGACAGCTTTACCACAGTCGAGCGTAAAATGAACAGCATGGGAGAAACGGCAATCCCGATCAAGCCGCTTGTCATGCAGAAGGTCAAGATGTATGATAATGATGACAAGGGCAATCCCCGCGTCATGGTCATTATGAAAGATTTTCCGCTGAAATAATGCAGGTCTGCGCATAAACGGTAACTGCCATGATTCAGTTTTTCAAAGAAAACCCTGCATGTGATATTTTTCTGATACTCGGTCTGTCTGCATGGCTGATTACGCTTGGTGCATACCGCACCTCGAAAAAAACCGGGCATTATGTCTCCGGACTGCCAGCACTCGGCGGCATTTTTATCATCATCGGATTCCTGACATCCTCGAAAAAACTGCTCGCGGTTCTCGGCCTGCTCGATCCTGCGCTGCTCTATTTGATCATAAAAGGAATTCCGGATATCATCCGCATCAGTTGGGAAGACCGGAACTGGGTCCCGCCGGAGGAGTTTGACGGCAGAAAGGTTGTCGCATTCAGTTCCTACAACAAGTGCTACGCGGAAATTCCGATGCAGCTCGAAGGTCAGAACGTTTATCAGACACACAGGATTACGCGGTATCTCATTGTCAGATCGGATAACGGATATGAACTGCTCGGTACAGCGTATAAAGCCCTGATTGTCACAAGAAAAGAGCGAAGCACGCTGGAAGAATGCCGGAAAGCGGCAGCGAAAAATGCCCGGTGGCAAATGCGTGAATGAGCCGCTTCCCCAAAATCGCAAATAAGAACGCATCCCGTTCCGGAATCCGGAACAGGATGCGGCTTATCTGACAGGTAATACTGCCATTTTGCAGCTTTGATTATCCGGGGACAGCACCGGGCCGACAGCGCAGCATGAGCCTTTATGTTTGGCATAACGATAGCATGAAAAGGAGGCTGACCGCATATGGATGCATTCTCACGATACGCACCCTTCATTCAGGACTATATTTTCCGCAGCGGCTGGGAAAAGCTCCGTGCGGTTCAGGTTGCCGCCGCCGATGCGATTTTCAATTCCGAGGACAATGTGCTGATTTCCGCATCTACGGCATCGGGCAAAACCGAAGCAGCCTTTTTCCCTGCGCTCACACTGCTGGAGGAGCAGCCGTGCAGCTCAGTCGGCATCATCTATATCGCGCCGCTTAAAGCGCTCATCAACGACCAGTTTTCCCGCCTGACGGAGCTCTGCGAAGAGTCCGATATCAAGGTCTGGCGCTGGCACGGTGATGTCGGCTCCTCACAGAAAAACAAGCTGCTGAAAAATCCTTCCGGTATTTTACAGATTACGCCGGAATCGCTCGAAGCGCTGATGCTCCACAAGCACGCCGCGATTCCGTCTCTTTTTCATGATCTGCGCTTTGTCATCATTGACGAGGTGCATTCGCTCCTGCGCGGCGACCGCGGCGGGCAGACCCTCTGCCTGATTGAGCGGCTCAGCGATCTTTCCGGAGCAAATCCGCGCAGAATCGGGCTTTCCGCAACAATCGGAGACATCGAACAGGCTGCTGCCTATCTCGGCACCGGCTCCGGCAGAAATACGGTTATCCCGCAGATTGCACCTCAGAAAAGTACATGGCGGCTTTCTGTCGAGCATTTCTATGCAATGGATACACAGGCGGCAGAGGGGAAGGAGATTGATGCACCTGAACCGCTCGAACGGGAAACCGATGCTGCGCCCGTTCACGCCGATCCGGCTTACGGCTATATTTTTTCACATACCCGCGGAAAAAAATGTCTGGTTTTCGTCAATTCCAGAGAGGAATGCGAGGCTGTGACGACATCGCTCCGGCAGTACTGCGAATGGAACCGCGAGCCGGACCGTTTCCTGATTCACCACGGCAACCTCTCCGCATCCTTCCGCGAAACCGCTGAAGCAGCCATGAAGGACGAGGAGCAGATTCTGACTGCCGTTACCACGGCGACACTGGAGCTCGGCATTGATATCGGCAAGCTGGAGCGTGCCTTTCAGCTCGATGCACCGTTTACGGTTTCCTCCTTTCTGCAGCGCATGGGCCGCACGGGCAGACGCGGACTGCCCCCGGAGATGTGGTTTGTCATGCGCGAGGAGGAGCCTGAGGCACGTGCAATGCTTCCCTCAACCGTTCCTTGGAAACTGCTTCAGGGAATTGCGCTGATTCAGCTTTATGCAGAGGAACACTGGGTTGAGCCGCCGCGGCTGGACAGAATGCCGTTCAGTCTGCTCTATCACCAGACGATGAGCACACTTGCAGCCTGCGGGGAACTGACTCCCGCGCAGCTTGCCGGCAGAGTGCTGAAATTACAGCCGTTTTACCGCATTACGCAGGATGACTACCGCATTCTGCTCCGGCATCTGATTGCAACCGACCATATCCAGAAAACGGAGCGCGGCGGACTGATTGCCGGACTTGCCGGTGAGCGCATCATCAACAATTACAAGTTTTATGCTGTTTTTCAGGACAGCGAGGAATTCACCGTCCGTTCCGATTCGCAGGAGATCGGAACGATTGTCCAGCCGCCTCCGCCCGGTGAGAAAATCGCAATCGCCGGACATGTCTGGACGGTTGATGAGGTCGATTTCGAGCGGCATATCGTATATGCGACGATGGTTAAGGGCAAGGTTCCGGCATATTTCGGAGACTGCCCCGGCGATATCAATACCAGAATTCTGGAACGTATGAAGCAGGTGCTTGCAGAGGACTGCACCTATCCGTATCTGATGAAAAATGCTGTTGCAAGGCTGGCGCTTGCAAGGCATACGGCCGCGAATTCCGGTGTCACAAAAGAGCCGCTGATCTGTCTTGGCGGAGAGATGTGGGCGCTGTTTCCGTGGCTGGGCAGCTATGCGTTTCTTGCAATGGAGCGTTTTCTGAAAGTCAAATGCTCGCAGAAGCTGCGGCTTTCCGGACTGACGCCCTCACGCCCGTATTTCATCGTGTTCAAGATGAAGGTCGGAAAAAAAGAATTTTTTGAGATACTGCGGGAAGAGGCAGAGCAGGAATTCGATCCGATGGATCTGGTCTATCCGGATGAAATTCCGCTCTTTGAAAAATACGATGAATATGTCCCGGCAGAGCTTGTCAGAAAGGGCTTTGCACACGGTATTCTCGCCGTAGACGAGATGAAAGCCCGAATCCGGAACTGGTGCGAACAGGAGACAAACGGATAAACCGGGAACCGACAGAGTTTCTTTTCGGCATTGTGCTGCGGAAACCAACCGGAATGCAGGGGGACAGACAATGAAAATCATTGCTATCGGAGCCGTAACGGCAGGCGGAAAAACAACCGTTGTCAACGCAATAAAAAACCGACTTCCGAGGACTGCTTCGCTTCATTTTGATGACTACTCATTTGAGGGAGAAGTCGAGGACTTTTGCAAATGGGTATCCGAAGGTGCCGATTATCATGTCTGGGATTTATCACCGCTGAAAGCAGATGTTGAAAAAATCATATGCAGCGGCGAATATGATTATCTGCTGCTGGATTATCCTTTTGCATATCTGCATGAAATGATGAAAGGCTGCCTGAATTGCTGTATTTTCATTGATACGCCGCTGGACATTGCTTTGGCACGAAGAGTGCTCCGGGATATGAAAGAAGCATCTGCTGATGACATTCGCCATGAAATGGATTTCTACCTGAAATATGCAAGAGCTGCTTATGTTCACGCACTTGAAACAGTGCTGCCGTCATCCGATTATGTGATTGACGGTGCTAAGGATACAGAGGACATCATTGCCGAAGTTATGAACCTTATAATAAACTGCTGACTTCCGGTTCCGCACAGAAGCGCCCTGAACCGGAAGTACAAAGAGGGGATGTACCATGATGAAACAAAGAATCCGCAGCGCGGCTGTCAGCTTTGCCGTGCTGTATCAGATGACTGCCGGTGCGTTTGCCGCTCTGCCGGCGCAGGCAGCACAGACGCAAAAGAAAACCAGTCTCAGCTTTGCAGCATTTGCAGAGCGTGTTCAGAATACGCTGCGGGGAGATGCGGAACGGGATTTTTATCAGGAAATCGTCTATGACCCGGCAAACGGCACGCTCTCGCAGGACGGCGGAACGGCAGCCTCCTCTGCCGGTGAACTCTGCGTCCGGAACGGCAGACTGATGCTGGATACAGGTGCAACCTCAGGCGCCGGCACCGGAATCCGGGCACTTTCACGCTTTGCCGACTTTTCGCAGTGCGGAGCGGAATACGGCTACCGTACAGAAACACAGAACGGAAAACAGATTATCACCAACGATTTTCAGACCGCCCGTCTGATTGTCAAGGCAGCGGGCAGCATTGACCCGCACGGCGCAGAGCAGGTTACAGAGGGCTGGAATGATCTGCATATTCTGCAATACGCGGACAGTGCAGCTGCATATGCCGCATTCCGTCTGTACGAAAACGATCCGGATGTGGCTTATGTGCAGCCCTCCCGCCGCACGGTTCTGGATACCGGAGATGCGGATATGCAGGCTTATGAGCTCCCGGATTCCAATCACAATACATGGGGTGCGGATGTCATCGGCACGGACAGCTTTATTGCAGAGTATCTGAATGCCGAACTGCTGCCGGAAATCAAGGTCGCAGTGCTTGATACGGGAATCAATCCTGTGCCCGCGCTCTTTGAAGGGCGCATTCTCGACGGCGGCATCAATGTTTCCGATTCGGGGGACGACACCGCAGCCGACGATCTCTATCACGGGACGCATGTTTCCGGAACAATCTGTGAACTGACGCCCTCCAATGTCAAGATTCTGCCGGTCAAAATCTTTGACAAAAACGGCTCCGCTGCCGATGAACAGATTTATCTCGGTATTCTGTATGCGCTGGAACAGGGTGCCGATATTCTGAATATGAGTTTCGGCGGTCTCGGCGTCAGCCCGCTGGAGGTCGAAGCCATGAGCATTGCGGATGAACAGGGTGTCATCTGCTGCACTTCATCGGGCAACAAGGGCGATGATGCATCCTATTATTACCCCGGCGGCATCGAAAGCTGTATTACGGTCGGGGCTGTAGACCGTGACAATCAGCGAGCGCCTTTTTCCAATTACGGAAAAACGGTTGACGTAACGGCACCGGGTGTCGGCATTGTCAGCTATGTGCTCGGAAACAAGGAAAAACTGGAAGCAAAGAACGGTACCAGCATGGCAACCCCGCATGTCACGGCATGCTGCGCCCTGCTGAAAAGCTATGACCCATCCGTTACCCCTCGCCGTGCAGAGGCACTGATCCGGCTGAATGCCGTTGATCTCGGTGCGCCGGGATTTGACAGTGATTACGGCTGGGGACTGGTAAATATGAGAGATTTCCGGTGGGACGACGGCATCTGTTTTGCGCCTGAATTCTCTCTGAAGCCCGGAAATTTCGGTACACCGCAGACCGTAGCCATCAGCACCGAAACCGGTTCCGCTGATATTTACTACACGACAGACGGTTCGCTTCCCTCTCGTGAAAACGGCATCCGCTATACCGAACCGGTCGTAATTACTGAAACAACATGGCTGCGTGCCGTCACGGTCAGGGAGGGGTTCCTGAACAGTGTGGCATCCGAAGCGGTGTATGCAATCGGCGGACTGGATACCGCAGATGCATGGGAAATATCAGACGGTGTTCTGCTGCGCTACCGCGGCGTCAGCCCGGCACCCAAGCTTCCCGCAGAAACTGAAATCACTTCAGTTGCGGCAAATGCCTTCGCGGATAATCACTTCATCCGGCAGGTGACACTGCCCGATTCTGTCACGGAAATCGGGGACAGTGCTTTTGAAAACTGCATTCTGCTGGAAAACGTCACGGCAAAGGGCGTTTCTGTAATCGGTGAACGCGCCTTTGCGGAATCTCCGCAGCTTTCGGAGGTTATACTGAGCAGCCGCTTCACATCCGTCGGAGCAGGAGCGTTCCGCGGCTGCACTGCGCTGAAAGAGATGACACTTTCGGGCATCCCGGATATCCCTTCATACTGCTTTGCCGAATGCAGCAGTCTGCGTGCGGTTTCCATGCCCGATGCCGTCAGTATCGGGAACTGTGCATTTTTCCGGTGCAGTTCTCTGAGAGATGCGGACTGCCGCTGGGATAAAATCACAAAAATCGGAAATTCTGCATTTTCCGACTGCACCGTATGGAACGGTGATCTTCGGCTGATGTCGCTGGACGAACTGGGCAAAGCTGCCTTTTCGGGCGACCGTGCTCTGCTCCGCGTTTCTCTTCCGGAAACCGTCACAGAGCTGCCGGCTTCGGCACTTGCGGGCTGCTCCGGTCTGCGCCTGCTTCAGCTTCCGGGGATTACCCGGCTTATGAGCGAATCGCTGGCGCTGGGCAGTTCCCGCAGCGACCTGACCGCCGAACTGGACTACAGCAGAATTACGGAGGTTGGGAACAAGGCGTTTTACGGGTTCCGCCTCGGAACCGGCAGCGAAACCGTCAGCTTTCCGGCATTGCAGACGCTGGAGGCGTATAGCTTTTCCGGCGCACAGGCAGGCGGTCTGGATTTCCCGCTGATTACCGCCGTTCCCGAAAATGCATTTGCAGACGGCAGTATCGGGACGGTTCATGTCCCGCGTGCGGAATCTTTTGCAGAGAACAGCATCACAGGCTGCCGTTCCGTTGTCGTTTACAATCCTGAGATTCAGATTGATCCGCATGCCATGCCGGAGGGAACCTATCTTGTCGCACCGGAATCCTCTGCCGCGGCAGCATATCTTCCGGGCGTCACGCGCATCTCCGAACCGCTGCTGTTCACGCAGCAAAAGCAGGAGGTTCGTGCAGAACAATTTACTCCCTCACCGCTCCGCGTTCTTGCCGGCGGCATTTCGCTGCAATATCAGTGGTATGCCGTATCCGGCAGCAGTGCGGAAGCGATCAAAGGCGCCGTGCTTCCGGTTTTCTATCCGGATACCGAACAGACAGGAAGCTTCATTTACCGCTGCCTCATCACCGATGCTTCCGGGAAAACCGAGCAGGCTGAATTTACGCTGACTGTCTCCGCACAGACAGAAGAACCGGAATCATTCGGAACAGACAGCGTCCGCTATCTTGCAGGAACCGACCAAAGCCGCTTCCTTCTGACTGTTCCCGAAAGCGGAGAATGGATCATTCGTGCAGAGGGCTCTGCCCCGGTCATCATGACACTGTCGGACAGCACCGGCAAAGAGCCGGATTCCGCACTCACCGGAACAGACGGCAAAACCGTTCTTCGGGTCACACTGGACAGCAATGCGGAATACTATCTGAACATGAAGCCGTTCCTCGACGGCATCAGTTCGCTGATCGTCACACAGAAAGAACCCGCTGCGCAGGATCTCTCCGGTTCTCAGATTCAGGCACAGGCGGCATCTTCGGTTCGGTTCGGCAGTGAGTATCACCCGAAACTCACGGTCACTGCGCCGGACGGTACACTCCTGACAGAGCAGACCGACTACATCATTCAGGTTCGGAATCACAATCAGAAGCGGCTGATTACCGTATTCGGTACCGGCGCATACAGCGGCTATGCAGAGCTGACGCAGACCGTTTATGATTCTGTTCCGACGGATACTGCGATTCCGGTTTCGCTTTCCTCCGCGGAAGATAAGGCTGTCTGCCTGTTTATTCCGGAAAAAACCGACAGATATTATTACTATGCGACGGCAGCAGACGGCTATGCGGAAGAACAGGAAGCCTTCAGCCGGCTCGGTTCCTATCCCGGCGGCTCCCGCTATGTCAAAATTGAGACATCCTGCACGATTGCCGATACACCGGATGCCGGCCGCACGGTCTTTGCTTATAATGATTACTCCGCTGCGACGGGAGATTATTTTTACAGCTCAGTCAAACTGAATGCCGGACAGCCGTATTATTTCATTTGCGCGGCAGGATCCGCCGCAGAATACAATCTTGTCCTCACCAGAACGCCCTATGATCTTCGCAATGCCTCCATCGAAGCTCCGCTGTATAAATTCTATACAGACGGGGTGACTCATGATCCGAAGATTACTGTCACGCTCAACGGGAAGGTTCTTCAAAAGGACATTGACTATCAGCAGATCAATCTTAATTCCGATATTCCCGGCAGCGCGACCGTCCGGATTGTCGGAACCGGTCTCTATCTCGGCACTGCGGAGAAGAATTACCGGATGCTGATGATGGATACCGACGGCAGCGAAAAGCAAGTTTCTCTGAATGAACCGGTACAGGTTACCTGCCGGGAACAGCGGCTGGAAATGCTGGTATTCAACGTGACGGATGCAGAGGAGGATGCACGCCGCTACCGCGTCCTCAATGAAAAGCTCTCCGGCGGAAAAATCCTCGTCCGTTTATACCGTTATGAAGCCAGAAGCAGTTCGTTTTCTCCGATTTCACCCACGGAGGGCAGCGATTATATGCTGAAAAACGGAACCTATTATGTGATTTGTTACCGGCAGTATGCGGAATATGCCGCAGCAGCCAGAATCACGGTTCTGGAACCGTACTCCCTTACCGATGCGGAAGTGACAATCGGGAATGTTCCCTATACCGGAAGCGCGGCGCCGCCGGAGCTGACGATTACTGCACCGGACGGAACCGTTCTCAGGGAGGAAACGGATTATACCATTCTTTATCCGGATCAGAACATTCTTTTCGGTAAAACTTCATTTGTGATCCGTCCGACGAACACCTCCTACGGTATGCGGATGGAAGCCTATCAGATTGAAGTGGTTCTGCCGGAGGATGCGCCCTTCCTCGAAACCGGCGAACACAGCGTCTACCTGGATTATCAGAACAGACTAGCGGTTTACAGAATCTCGGCGGATACGGAAACGGCGTATACCCTCACGAGCTCCGATGTGCCGGATATTGTCCTGCGCGTCTTTTCACCGGATTGCGAAATGCTCGGACAGGATTACGGAAACGGCACCAAATCCCTGTCCTTTACCGTTCCTGCCGGCGAAACCAGATACCTCATGATTAAATTCAACGGCACTGACCGTATGGGTACCATTCATTTTCGCCTCGATACGGAGCTGCGTCTGCTCAGCAACTGTGAGACATCCGTTCAGCCGCATTTCTATACCGGCGGACAGATTACGCCGGATGTGCAGTTCTGCGACGGAGACTATATACTTGAGGAAAACAAGGATTACCGTCTGCGCTATACGGCAGACGATGTCAGCATCGGCACTGCGACGGCAAACTTTATCGGCATGGGCAGCTATTTCGGCACCTGTGACGTCACCTTCCCGATTGTCGCGGAATCGCTCTTTGAGATCGAAAACATGGAGAGCTTTGCCGTTCAGATCAGTCAGATTTATCCTCCTGCGGAGCATACCGGCTGTGATTATCTGATCTACCGCTATACCGCCGGAACGGACATGGACATGCAGCTGGATATCTTTGACTGCATGTGCAAGCTCACAGTTCAGAGATACGATTCGGAGGGGCATTTTACAGACAGCTTCCTTGTCTCGAAGAAGGCAACCGAAGAATTTGAGATTTCCGCCGGCGAAACAGTTTATTTCCTGTTCTCGGCAACGGATATTTCCGGCTGGAACCAGACCTTCAAATTCCTGCTCAATGACAAGAGCATCAACGGCAATACCTTCAAAGAGGATCCTGAAAACGGCGTCAGCTACCGGATTGTGCCGGAAACTGGCTATGCCGAGGTCTATACGCTGGATACGGAAGCCGAGAAGATCCGGCTGCTGCCGGAAGTTCCCGGAACCTCTCTGCCCGTTCGTTTCGTTCCGGAGGGGCTGTTCCGCGATCTGCCTGAGAACGCGGTTGTCTACGGATACCCCGGCTGCGAAGCGGCTCAGTATGCCGACATCAATCACTTTGCATACATCGAGATTCCGGAGAAGCCGGACACTGTTCCGCAGATTGCCGGTGACCTCAACGGAGACGGCAGATGCTCGGAAGCCGATCTTGTTCTGCTTTCCCGCATCATGTGCGAAACATGCGCGCTTGAACTGACCGATGCACAACTGGAACAGGCTGATCTCGACGGCGACGGCATGATCGGATTCCGTGACTGTCAGCTGCTTCTGCGCATGATTTCCCCCTGATCTATCAATTCCATTTCAGCCTTTTTTCGTGTTGTTTTCACAGAGAAGCCACATTCATCCTTTATACTCAAACCACAGAGACAAATGCAGGGAAACAGACTGTCTGAAAATGGCGGTGCGATACAGAAAGGATGATTCAAATGTTTATTCAGAAAAAATATCTTGCTCTCCTGTCCGCACTCGCTTGCTTTCTTCCGGCTGCCGGCTGCGCAAAGCCTGACGGCACTGCATCAAAAAGCAATTCGCTGAGTGAATCCTCACAGGCGGAACAGAGTACACCGGATCCGGAAGCGGACACGAATGATGAATCCCGTTCCGTGAACGGGCAGAATCTCTCGGCGCTCAGTACGGCGGTCATCTCCTCCGTGGAGCTGAGCAAAGCCGATCTGAACACCGCATGGGACGATGATGCCGTCAGCATCCGGTTTGACGGCGATTCCGTGACAGCCTCCGCATCGGACGGCATCACAATTGCCGGCGGTGTCATTACCGTCACAAAAGGCGGAACCTATGTCCTCTCCGGAACACTGGACGACGGCAGACTCATTATCAATCTCGCCGATAAATCCGAAAAGGTGCATCTGATTCTGAACGGTGTCAGCATGACAAGCAGCACAAGCGCACCGCTTACTGTTTTGCAGGCGGATAAAACAATCATCACGCTGGCTGCCGGAACCGATAATTCGCTTTCCGATGCGAAGGAATACAAAAACTTTGATTTGACCGATGAGGACGGCGAAGGATATCCCGGTGCATGTATCGCGTCAAAAGATGACCTGACAATCAACGGCACCGGCAGTCTGACCGTCACCGGCAATTACAACAACGGCATTCACTGTTCCGACGATCTGCGTATTGTCAGCGGTCAGATTACCGTCACAGCGGTCAATCACGGCATCCGCGGCAATGACTCCGTTCTGCTGCATGACGGCAGCCTGTCCGTCACGGCAGGCGGCGACGGAATCAAATCCGCAACCTCCGACGAGGAAGGGAAGGGCTATATTCTGATTGAAGGCGGCTCCGCTGTCATCCGTGCAGAACAGGACGGTATTGACGCTGCAGCATCCCTGACCGTGACCGGCGGTTCCCTTGACATCACCGCGGGCGGCGGAGCGGAAAATGCAGAGCAGAACAAAGACAATATGATGCCGGGCGGCGGGTTCGGCGGAAAAATGCCCGGAAACGGTGAGTTCAGCGGGCAGATGCCGGAGGGGTTCCCCGGAAACGGTGAGTTCAGCGGACAGATGCCGGAGGGATTCCCCGGAAACGGCGAGTTCAGCGGGCAGATGCCGGATGGATTCCCCGGAAACGGCGAGTTCAGCGGGCAGATGCCGGAAGGATTCCCCGGAAACGGCGAGTTCAGCGGAAAAAAGCCCAGCGGAAGACGCGGCGGCTCATCAGAGCAGTCCGGTACCGATTCTGATACAAACCGGAATGACAGACAGACTGTGCCGGAGAATATTCCGAACGCGGACAGTAAAACCGAAAACAGTGTCAGCAAAAAGGGTATGAAAACGGATACGGTTCTGACCGTTACGGGCGGAACCATCCGGATTAACTCGGCAGATGATGCATTGCATGCAAACGGGAGCGTCAACATCACCGGCAGTGCAGAACTGAATCTTTCCGCAGGCGATGACGGCATTCACGGCGACAGCACCGTAAATCTCACCGGCGATGCTAAAATCAGCATTCTCTCCTCCTATGAGGGCATCGAAGCGCACGAAATCAATGTCTGCGACGGCGAAATTCATGTCAATGCCTCGGACGACGGATTCAATGCCTCCGGCAATGCAGCAGACGGCAGCGAAGGCTACGGGATGCGGAACGGCTCCGGCGAACTGAATCTGACCGGCGGCTATGTCTATGTCAATGCCGGCGGCGACGGTCTGGATTCCAACGGCAATATTATGATGACAGGCGGAACTGTAATTGTCTGCGGCCCGACAAACAACGGAAACGGTCCGCTGGACAGTGGCGACAATGACAATCACATCATCGTCACGGGCGGCACGCTGATTGCAGTCGGTTCGACCGGTATGATTGAAGCACCGGATAATAACTATATCGGTACGACGCAGCTCAATGCTGCTGCCGGTACACTGATTGTTGTCACCGATGAAAACGGTGAAGTGCTCGGCGCGCTCAAAACCCCGAAAGCCGCACAGGGCATTGTTTTCAGCGCAGACGGAAAGTCGGACGGCTATTCTGTCTATACCGGCGGCAGTTATTCCGGCACGCTGAATGAAGACGGCTGGGGAACCGGCGGTACCTATTCCGGCGGTACGCTGATTACCTCCGGCAGCGGCGGCATTACCGGCGGCGGAATGCCGAACTTCGGAAGACGCGGCGGTGACAGAGGCGAAAACACCTGAATAAAATAAGAGCGGCATCCGAAATCGGATGCCGCTTTCAGCTTGTAGATAAAGTCACTTATTCTGCAATTTGTTCCTGTCAGGAGCAGTACAAAAGATTGATAATGGGGGAAGGAAAACTCTTGTTTTCCTTCCCCCAAGCCCCCATCTTTAGCGCTTTTTTCACGCAATAGGGAGT
>JAFWVK010000076.1 GCA_017518255.1 Oscillospiraceae bacterium | reverse complement strand
GTCTCTTTTTACAGCGTTGCTCATCAGCTTTCACTCTCCGAGTGAACTTGGAGCTGTGCGACTTCGGCACAAAATACCCCTCTATTATAACAGCCGATTTTTGAGAGCAAATGCAACCCCTCAAAAAAAATCAATCGAATGAACAGATATTATCGTTATCTGTAAGCGGCGGCATACCATGTCTGATCAGAAAATCATTGCAGGCTGCCACACAATAAAAAGAGCCGATAGAAAGCAGATACATATAGTATCGCTCTATCGGCTTCTTCTTTCTTAAAAACTGCCCATTGAGATGTATAAGGAGTTCGGCGTGTTCGGGCATCATGTGAAGTCCTACCGCAAGAGCGACCAGCAGATTCAGTTCGTGTCTGATGTCTCCGGCATTTTTCGCCCTGAGACTTGTGACCGTTCTGTCTGCGATGCCCGTTCGTGCTGCGATCTCCTCAGTAGTAACTCCCTGCTTTTCGATGTTCCATGCTACAAGATCATGGAAATCATCAAAAGTGGGAGCATCATCAATGAGCGCCCTGCTTACCTCCGTATCGGGAATGGCTGCATACCCCTTATTTTTTTACAAACTCCGTGTACATATTGAAATACCTCCAGCATAGAAAATATTACTCGCAAGCGCTCGGCTTACGAATAATAGTATAGCATATTTTTGACAAATTTTCAATATGATGTTTGGTCAATGCTTACAACTACACGGACGGTGTAAG
This sequence comes from Oscillospiraceae bacterium, assembly GCA_017518255.1. Classification (GTDB taxonomy): domain Bacteria; phylum Bacillota; class Clostridia; order Oscillospirales; family Ruminococcaceae; genus Firm-04. The sequence goes on along the minus strand of JAFWVK010000076.1, from coordinate 21,542 downwards.
TGCCATATAGATTACAAGGCTATTTAATTGTATATGGCGCTGAAAAAGACAACAACATTACTCGGCATTTGGAACATATTCAATAATAATTTTGCTTGTTCCTGTTACGTCACCTCTGCCTGTTCTTTTCATATATAGTATGGTATCCTAAAGGCATAGCTAAATCTATCAAGTGTACACGGAATTGGAGAATAAAATGATACTCAACAGGCACACGGCGCTGTACTGCCGTTTGTCCAAAGATGATGCCAATTACGGCGAAAGCACCAGCATAAAAACGCAGAAGCTGATACTGGAGCAGTATGCCTTAGATCACAAATATTACAAGTACGAATTTTACATAGATGACGGATATTCGGGTGTCAATTTTGAGCGCCCCGAATTTGAACGCTTGATTCAAGATGTAAAGAACGGTCTTGTGGAGAGGGTGATCGTTAAAGACCTTTCCCGTTTTGGAAGGAATTATATCCTCGTGGGAGAGTATGTCGAGCTGTTATTCCCGAAATATGATGTGCAGTTCGTCTCGGTCTCGGAGAACATGGATTCCGAACAAGGAAACCTTGACATGATGCCCATTAATAATTTGGTGAATGAATGGTATGCCCGGGATATTTCCAAAAAGCAGAAGGCTTCTGTCAAGGCAAGGGGCAATAACGGGAAGCGGCTTACCACAAAGCCTATCTTCGGATACGCATTTGATCCTGCCGATCACTCAGCTTGGATCATAGATGAAACGGCGGCAGCGGTGATACGCATGATATTTGATATGTATGTTTCGGGAAAAGGTCTCAGCATGATAGCAAAATACCTCAAAGAGCATGAAGTCCCGACACCGAAGGTCTATGCAAATGAGAATGCCGAGAGCGATGAGCCTTACAACTGGAGTCACAGCACATTGAAGTCACTGTTATCCAAGCAGGAATACTGCGGCGATACGGTCAATTTCCGCTCGGAACGTGTTTCCTATAAGTGCAAGAAGATACGAAGCAATCCTCCCGAAAAGTGGGTGATATTCAGGGACACTCACCCTGCGATCATCTCAAGGGAGACTTACGATAAAGCACAGGAGATCATCGGGCAGAAAAGGAAAGTTTTCGAGGAGCGCCCAAAGCTGTCCGTTCCGATGTTCCATGATGTGCTTTACTGTGCCGATTGCGGCAAAAAGCTGTATATCATGCGAAAGAACGGCAAACATATCAATTCGGATTCCTATGTGTGCAGTACCAGCAGAAAGAACAAAGCATTATGCACTACTCACTACATCAAGGAAGATGAACTGGTCAAGCTGCTGACTGCCGATATTCATTTCTATGAGAACTATTTCATCATGGATGAAACTGCGCTGAAAAACAATATTATCCGATATATCCGCATCAGGCAGAATGAGAATACGGCGCAGTATTCCGAGAGGGTAAAGCAGATAGATGTCCGTCTGAATGAAATACCAGATGTACGCAAACGGCTCTTTGAGGAAAAGCTGAACGGTGCTGTATCCGCCGAGGTTTTTGCGGATATTATGACAAGTCTGGACGATGAGACCGAAAAACTTAAAGCGGAAAGAAGCGACTGCCTGCTGCATATCCATTCGGTTTGCGATGATGCAGGCGGTGTAGAGGTATTCCTTGCAAGGCTGAAAAAGTATCTGCACTTTGACAAGCTGACAGCTGAGATGATCGAGGATTTAGTGGAACGGATCGACGTTTTTGAGCCGGAGTATCCAAATCCGTATACGAAAGTACCCAGGATACGGATCTGTTATATCGGTGTGGACGATATTCGGGGTATGCGGGAATGAACGTGGAATTGAAACGGCTGATGCGTCATCAGCGGTATATCATCGAGCGTGACTCCGCAAAGGGTGTACTGCATTATGGCTCGGAGGAAGAGCTTTACAAGATGTCCCCATACGGACTTTATGAGTATGAGCAGGAACAGCAGGAAGCAGAATATCGCGCGTTACTGCGTAAGGCAATGTACATGGCACTCAGTGACTTGCAGGAATGGAATCCCCATTGGTATGAGCTGGTGACGGAGTACTATCTGTCCGAGCCGAGACCGACACTTGAACAGGTCGGCGAGAGGTACGGTGTCTCACGGCAGGCGGTGACGAAATCCATTCGCAAAGGAATGACGGTACTGCGGTGTCACGCCAATATGCACCTTGCTGAATTATTGAATGAATAGAAGCAGGCTCACGAAGTAAATAGTGCTTCGTGAGCCTGAACGTTATTTTTCTTCTTCTTCTGCAAGAACAATTACCTTCTTGCCTTGCTTTCGGGCATATTGTATCGTTTTGTATGCTCCGCCGACCTTTCGCCGGATACAGCATATCACAAGATCGGAACGGTCAACAATACTTCTGTTGCGTATCTGTATAGCCGACTTTGGGTGTGCTTCGGCAGATTCGGAGCATATCTCTACTTCATCGTAATAATCAAGATACTCCTTTTCGTTGTCACGGTATTCTGCTTTCATATACGGAAGAACGAGCGTAAAATGAGTGTTTCCAAAGCCGTAACTTCGGATAGCCCTCTTGATGGCAGCAGAAGCAAGCAGGTCAAATTCACCATCTCTGCCGATGAGGAAGTCTATGTACTCCTTTTGCGTTATTAAGTCGTGTAGTAGCTTGTCAAGGCGATACTCAATTTCAGTTCCGCAGTCGATAGTCCTGTGTCCGAAAAAGCTCACAGTGTAAATATTCATCATTTTAAGCACCCCACAATGCTCGATGTCGATTTGAAAGCGCTATATACACTTATTATACCTAAATATTGTTGTTAAGTCAATACAAATTGAAACAATGCATAGGTGAAATTTCACTTGCGTATATTATAATTATATGTAGGGTGGTGATACGAATGATCGATGCAGATTTCATATCAGACAGGATCGCAAAGCTGAGGACAGAGAAAAATATCTCCGCAAGAGATATGAGCCTTAGTCTGGGTCAGAGCCAGAGCTATATAAACAATATTGAAAACAAGAAGGCACTTCCATCTATGCAGATGTTTCTTTATATCTGCGAATTTCTCGGTGTAGAGCCAAGGGATTTCTTTGAGGAAGAGGTAACAAGTCCCGGCGCACTAAATGAAGCTGTGACAGCATTCAAATCGCTCTCTCCAAAACAGCTTGAATTGATGACAGCACTTGCAAAAGAAATGAAATAGGATATAAAAACAACAGGCTCACGAAGTAAAATATGCTTCGTGAGCCTGTATTTGTTTGTTCCCCGACATTACACTCTTGCTTTTCAGAGGTGTAATGTCAGGAACAAGGAAAAGCCGTTGTGCTGGACAAAATGAAAGGTGCGCGCTATAATAATATATGCCGAAAGGCGAACGGTATCTTGAAAACTGAATATGGAACGCCTGAAAGAAAAGTGCTGCAAATCGGTTACAAGTGCCTGAGACCTCTTGAAAAGATCGGGAAAGCGCGCTATATTTATTATAGCGATCATTCGGTCTGTCTGCAAAGAACAGGAGGTCATTATGGTACAGACAGGCAAGATCACAGCACTTTATTGCAGATTTTCGGCAGACGATATGAGGGGCGAAAGCGACAGCATAGCCCATCAGAAAGCGATACTGACCGATTACGCAAACAACCACGGACTGACCAATCAGCGGTACTACGTTGACGATGGTGTCAGCGGAACTACCTTCGAGCGTGACGGCTTCAAGACGATGCTTAGGGATATAGAGAACGGTATTGTCGGGACGGTCGTAGTTAAGGATATGTCGAGATTTGGCAGAAACTATCTTATGGTCGGACAGTATCTTGAACTTGTTTTCCCCGAATACGGAGTACGCTTTATTGCGATAAGCGACAATGTGGACTCTGCCGAGGGTATGAGTGATATGATACCTTTCAGCAATATCATGAACGAGTGGTATGCGAGGGATATTTCCAGAAAAGAGAGGGCTGTCATTCAGAACCGAGGTAACAACGGCGGACGTACAACCAATCTGGCTGTTTACGGGTATCGAAAAGACCCGAACGATAAGACAAAATGGCTGGTCGATGAGACAGCAGCCATTATCGTGAAGCGTATTTTTGATATGTATGTAAATGGCACAGGCATTCTTGAAATATCCCGAGTGCTTACAGCAGAGAAAATCCCAAGACCAACAGCACATATGAAATTCAAAACAGGTGTCAGGTGTGATGACTTTGAAGAATACTTCTGGCATCCTTCGTCCGTGAGAAACATTCTCAGGAGACAGGAATACTGCGGTGATACAGTGAATTTCCGCACAACAAGGTTATCCTATAAGTCACACAAAATCGTCTGGAATCCAAAGGAGAAGCTCAGAATATTTGAAAATACACATGAAGCTATCATTTCAAGGGAAGTCTACGAACGTGCGCAGGAAATGCTCGGTGAACCGAGAAAAGTTCCAAGAACGGGTGAACGTGCATTGTACTATGATTATCTTTATTGCGAAGAATGCAAGCATACGATGCGCATTAGAAACCGTGCAGCGAACGCTGACCAAAAATCCTATTTCTGTACTTTGGCACATAAAAAAAGAGGAGCCTGTGATTTGCACAACATAGCGGAAGTCGTTTTGAACGACTATGTTATGGAGCAGATCAACAAGCTCCTGGTATTCGCCAAGACCGACAGGGACGGCTTTGAAAAGATGATGAAAGACAAGTGTGATGGCAGTATCCTTGCGGAGTCGGAAACGACGGAAGCGAGGATTGAGCAGATCAAAGCACGCCTTTCGGAAATTGATGTGTATGTCCAGGGATTGTTTGAGTCGAAGATCAGAGGTGAGATAGACGGTGATATGTTCTGTACGTTCTCCGAAAAGTATCGTACCGAGAAGTCCGAACTCAACACTGAGCTTGAAAACTTGTTCCTGACATTACAGAACATCAAGAAAAAGACCAGCAAGAGTGCAGTGTTAGGAACAAGCGTTAACAAGTACGACACAATTTCGGAGGTCACTTCTGAGGTCCTCAGAGATTTTATTGAACATATCGAAGTCGGTGAATACACGGGAGAGAGAAAATTCCGCAAAAAAGTGCGTAAAATCCGCATTTTCTTCATCGGCATCGGTGAGGTTCACTTCGATTAGAGTTTGTTCCCTATTGACATTACAAGTAGTACTTCTGACTTTGTATCAGAAATACTATGGCGAAAAACTTCTTTATCAGCGCAGCACTTAAAGGCGGTTTCGTTTTATTTGTCGGAGAATACGATTTGCGCCTTATCAAAGTTTTGACCGCGGCGTGAACGGCGCCGAGACAGTATCCATATGATTCCAGATAAATCTTTTTCTGTTTGCATTGATTTTTCCCGTATCATATGCTATATTTGACCGCGGCGTGAACGGCGCCGAGACAGTATCCATATGATTCCAGATAAATCTTTTTCTGTTTGCATTGATTTTTCCCGTATCATATGCTATAATAGTATCTGTAATATGCCGTACTATGCATTGAAGGAGGTCATTCCCCTGTGAACCAGAAAATCTATTCCCTTGGCATTGATGTCGGATCCACAACCGTCAAGACCGTTGTAACCGATGAGAACCGTGCAATCCTGTCTCATTGCTATCAGCGGCACTTCTCCCGCGTGCGCGAGACAGTCGCGGAACAGCTTGGCAATTTGCAGAAAAAATTTCCGGATGCACTTTTCCGCGTCTGCATCACCGGTTCTGCGGGACTCGGTCTGGCTCAGAGTGCCGGAATTGCCTTTGTGCAGGAGGTACATGCCGCGTTTCTTGCCGTAAAAGCGGATTATCCGCAGGCGGATGTCGTCATCGAGCTGGGCGGCGAGGATGCAAAGATGATATTTCTGACAGGCGGTGTCGAGCAGCGCATGAACGGTTCCTGTGCCGGCGGCACGGGTGCTTTCATCGACCAGATGGCAACCCTGCTCGGTATTACCTCCGATGCAATGGATGAACTGTCCCTGAAAGCGGAAAAGCGCTATCCGATTGCGTCCCGCTGCGGCGTTTTTGCGAAATCCGATGTGCAGCCGCTGCTCAATCAGGGAGCAAAGCGGGAAGATATCGCAGCCAGCATCTTTCAGGCTGTTGTCGATCAGACGGTCTCCGGTCTGGCACAGGGCAGAACGATCGAGGGTACGGTTCTGTTTCTCGGCGGCCCGCTTTCGTTCCTCAAGGGGCTTCGGCAGGCATTTGTCCGGACGCTGAAGCTCGATGAAGAACATGCCATTTTCCCGGAGCACGCACCGGTCTTTGTGGCATACGGCTGTGCAATGTATGCCGAGCAGACTGTCAAGCCGATGCCGCTCTCGGAAACCTGTGAAAAGCTGGCGAATGCCAAAACCGGCGGAAATACCGTCACCGGCGAGCCGCTCTTCCGCAGCCGCGCCGAATATGAAAAATTTATCGAGCGTCACAAGGCAAACGACCTTCCGTTTGCCGATATTCACACGGTCACCGGCGATGCCTATCTCGGCATTGATGCCGGCTCAACAACCACCAAGCTGGTTCTGATTACCGAAAAGGGTGAACTGCTGTATCAGTATTATGCCGCAAACCGCGGGCAGCCGCTCGACCGCATCGTCAATCAGCTGAAAAAGATTTATGCCGAGAAAAATCCGGGCCTCCGAATCAGGGCTTCGGCGGTCACCGGCTACGGCGAGGACTTTATCCGTGCCGGTCTGGGCATTGATTTCGGCATTGTTGAAACAGTTGCACATTTTAAGGCGGCATCGTATTTCTGCCCGGATGTGGATTTTATCATGGACATCGGCGGACAGGATATCAAATGCTTCAAAATCCGCAATCACAGCATTGACAGCATCATGCTGAACGAAGCGTGTTCCTCCGGATGCGGTTCCTTTATCCAGAGCTTTGCGCAGGCAATGGGCTATGACATCGCGGAATTCTCGCAGCTCGGTCTGTTTGCCAAGCATCCGGTCGATCTGGGCTCCCGCTGCACCGTGTTCATGAACAGCTCGGTCAAACAGGCACAGAAGGACGGCGCAACCGTCGAGGATATTTCCGCGGGTCTTTCCTCGTCGATTATCAAAAATGCGGTATACAAGGTCATCCGCGCAAAGTCCGTCGAAGAACTGGGCAAAAATATAGTCGTACAGGGCGGAACATTCCTGAACGATGCCGTTCTGCGCTCCTTTGAAATGGAATTGGGCAGACCGGTGATCCGTCCGGCTATTTCCGGGCTGATGGGCGCATTCGGCGCGGCACTCTATGCAAAGGAACATGCGCCGGAGCAGACAACCACCATCAAAGAAGAACAGATTTCCGTTTTCTCCTATACCACCCGCAGTGCAAAATGCGGCGGCTGTACCGCACACTGCGCACTGAATGTCGTCATTTTCCCCGGCGGCGGCAGATACATCTCCGGAAACCGCTGTGAGAAGGGCGCCGGCAAAAAGAAAACGGACGATATTCCCGCGCTCTATGACTACAAATATCAGAAAATACTGGACTGCGCAAAGAAAAAGCCCGCAGGGAAACCGGTCGCTACGGTCGGTCTGCCGCTCGCACTCTCCTATTACGAGCAGATGCCGTTCTGGACGGAATTTTTCACGAAGCTGGGCTTTGCCGTGAAGATTTCACACGAAAGCAGCCGGGATATGTACTATAAGGGGCAGCACACCATTCCCTCGGATACGGTCTGTTATCCCGCAAAAATCGCGCACGGACATATCGAAGACCTGTTGGAGCAGCGCGTCGATTTTATCTTCTGGCCGTGCATGAGCTACAATTTCGACGAAGGCGAAAACGACAACCACTACAACTGCCCGGTTGTTGCATATTATCCGGAGCTGCTGCGTGCCAATAACAGCAGACTGAACGATAAGAACTTTATCACGCCGTACCTCGATCTCAACCGGAAACAGGGAATGCGCAAAACACTGAAAAAAGCCCTGAGCAGATTCCGCTATCCGGGCGACCTTAAAGCGGCGCTGGAAGCGGCATATACCGCACAGGCGGAATACCGTTTGCTTGTTGCAAGAGAAGCCCGCAGAACCGTAGCAAAAGCGCGGGCGGAGGGCAGAAAAATCATCGTGCTTGCCGGACGGCCGTATCACATTGACAAAGAAATCAATCACGGCATTCAGAAGCTGATTACCAGCCTCGGCATGGCAGTCATCAGCGAAGATTCCGTTGCAGCGCTGGGACATGCCGGAACACTCGGCGTTCTGAACCAGTGGACCTATCACGCAAGAATGTACCGTGCTGCAAAATTTGTCACAACGCAGCCGGATATGCAGCTTGTGCAGCTTGTCTCCTTCGGCTGCGGCATTGATGCCGTAACAACCGATGAGGTCCGCACGATTCTTGAACGCGGCGGAAAGCTCTATACACAGTTGAAAATCGACGAAATCACAAATCTCGGCGCAGCGAGAATCCGTCTGCGCAGTCTCGTTGCGGCAATGGAGGAAAATCCGGCTCAGAAGCCTGCGGCACCGAAAAAGAAAGCTGCACCCGTGCGTGAACCGGTGACCGTATGAACCGGTATCTGAAAGCCGGAATTGCAGCAGGCTCCGCCGCATTCGCTGCAAGGGCGGTATATGAAAACACTGCAATGCTGCAAGTCGCTTCCTACCGCCTGCCGTTCCGAAATCTGCCGCGAATCGTCCAGCTCAGCGATCTGCACAGGCGCAGATTCGGCAGGCATCAGGAACGCCTGATCCGCCTGACAAAAGAGCAGAACCCGGAAATCATCGTGATTACGGGAGATCTGGTCTCCCGCTGCGCTGCCGATTTCACGGAAACCGGACTGCTGATTCAGAATCTGTGCGCAATCGCACCGGTACTGACCGTCTGCGGAAATCATGAGGCGGATCTTCCGTCCGGTCTTTTTGCGAAATACCGGAGAACATTAAAACAAAGCGGTGCGGTTATGCTGGATAACCGCATTCTGCGCATCGGCGGCATTTATTTCGCAGGTGCGGCTTTTTCAAGGGATTATTACCGCGGCGGCGGACTCTTCGGCTTTACCGGAAAGAAAACCTGTACCGCAAAAGTGCTCCGGAAACGCTTCGGGAAATGCCCGCCGGGCACCGTTTTGCTGGCACATAATCCGCTCTGGTTTCCGGCATATGCGGAATGGGGCGCGGCACTGACGCTTTCGGGTCATGTTCACGGCGGCGCTGTCCGGCTGCCGCTTGCCGGCGGAATTCTTTCGCCGGAGCGCACGTTTTTTCCGCGCTATGACAAGGGCTTGTTCAAAATCGGAAGCGCCGCGATGATCGTCAGCGGCGGCCTCGGAAAGCCCAGACTCTTCAATCCGCCGGAAATCTGCGTCATCTCTGCGGAAGAATCATCAGTTTGTTCCGGTGGGCTCTTCGTGCAGCCTGAACCGATGTGAAAGGAACGCGCAGAAAGGAAATTTGATATGGATCAGAATGTGTTTCAGCAGGAAATGATCTGTCCCGTCTGTGCTGCACAGGTGCAGTACGGCAGGGAGTACTGCCCGTTTTGTCAGGCGCGCCTGATTCCGGATATTCCGCAGCAAATGCCGCCGGCAGTGCCTTATCAGCCGGCAGCTTTGCCGATGCCTGCTGCTCCTTTACAGAAACCGTTTCCGTTCAGGATGTTCACCGGACTGGTTCTCTGCCTGACCGCTGTGATTCTGTGTATCGTCGGCGCTGTCCGGATCAAATCCGACAAGCTGCAAAGAGCGGTTGAAGTCATCCGGGACTGTGAGGAAAACACAGCAGATCTCAGAAAGAAAAAGAAAGAATCTTCTTATTTTGCATCCACATATGATCTGCTGATCAAAGAATACAATAAAATGCAGAGAGATGCAGAGGAAACCCGCGATTCTGTCCGCACGGGAGCGCTTGCCTTCTGGCTCGGCGGCGCTGCCGCAGCCGGTGCGGGAATTGTATTTCTCTTTCTCAGCAGAAAGGAGGAGAGCGCATGGCAATGGTAATGTGCCCGACCTGCGGAATGATGTATCCGCAGGAACAGGGATTCTGCCCGAACTGCCGCATATACATGCCTGTTCCGCCCGCACCGGTCACCCCGCCGAAAAAAAAGGCTCCGGTTCTGCGAATCATCGTCAGCACGGTGCTGGTTGCGGTTTCCGTGTCACTGATTGTCATTCTCGTTTCATGGAACGGAAAGCCCGGAAACCGTTTCCGGCATTCTTCGTCCTCGTCTTCTTCCGGCAGCAGCTATTCCCGCAGCAGCGAGAACAGCAAAAGCAGTTACGGCAGCTCCTACAATACGCCTTCCTCAGACAGTACCGGTGCGCTCGGCAGAGCACAGTCCTATCTGAAATCCAGCGCTTTTTCGCGTGAGAGGCTGATTGATCAGCTGGAATATGAAGGCTTCTCCAAATCGGAAGCGGAAAAAGCCGTGGACCGCTGCGGCGCAAACTGGAATGAACAGGCGCTGAAAAAAGCAAAGTCCTATCTGAATTCCTCGGCTTTCTCCGAAAGCGGACTGAAAAAACAGCTCGAATATGAAAAATTCACCTCCGCACAGGTGTCATATGCCATGAGCCGCTGCAATGCAAACTGGAATGAACAGGCTGTCAAAAAAGCAAAATCCTACCTGAGAACATTTCCTGACTGGACGTATTCCAAGCTGGTCGATCAGCTGAAATACGAAGGCTTTACCGCATCGCAGGCTGCTTACGGCGCCCGTCAGGCAACATAAACCAGATTGTCCCGTATCGGAACAGAAATATACAGACCGTTACAGAATCAAAGGAGCCCCATCATGCGTCACGATGAGCAAAATCAAGGACTGGAAGAAAAGCTGGAACAGGTACACGAAAAGAAAAAGAGTTTTTCGGATCTTCCGCCCTTTCATAAGCCGAAACTGATGCAGCGCATCGGAAAAAAGCGAACCTACTGGTATATTGAGCCGTTCGGAACGGCACAGAATGCATATAATGAAGCTGCGGCAGATGCCCTGACTGCGCTCGGCGCACAGATCAGGGTTTTGCAGAGAAAACTGGATGCCCTTTCTCAGCAGACCGGTCAGGAATTTTCTGCACTGCGGCAGGAGCAGCGGCAGCTGATCGGCAGAAATGCCGCAGAACAAAGTGCTGCGCTCAGGCAGCTTTCCGCAGAAACAGACCGCAGCTTTTCCGCAGCATCACCCGAAAGCAGAACACAAGCGGGAAAATCGCCGCTGACAGAGCTTTCCGTCATCGGGACAGAAGCACTGTTCCGTGAATTTCATGACGTCCGTCAGGCGGAGGGAGAGGATGCGACGGAGGAGGCTCTGAAAAAGCTGGAGGACAGCTATGAACGGTATCTCCGTGAACAGCTGGAACATCAGCGAACTTCTGACGGATACCGCCCGATTGCCGTCATCTGCCGGAAGCGCGGAAGTGCGGAAAGCACAGATCCGGTCAGTGCCGAAGCACGGGCGATCTTCCGGCTTTTACAGCGCGCAAGCCGCTATCCTGCGTACCTGTTGTTTGTTGAACCGGCAGGCGGTCAAATCCGGCAGGAAGGCGATGTCTGCATGGTTCCGGAAAACCGGCTGGGAGACTGGATGAACAGACAGGAGCCCGCTTTGCTGATTCTGTGCGAAAAAACACCGGAGCTGCTCACTGCCGGAAACAACTCCCTGCTGCTGCGGAATGCCATTGTCCGGCTGTGTGGAGAGAATCCCGCACAGGGGCTCGGCGGAAGCAGAATGCAGGAACTGCTGCACCTGAACGATTACGGTCTGCACCGTTATTATACCGCGTCCCGGCAGGCTGCCGACCTGCTGGAAGAACTCGGTTTCCGCAGACCGGCTGTGATGTATCCGTATCTGAATCCGGAAAGTACCGCTTTCCGGCGCAGTCCGCGCGCCTTTCAACCGGAAGCCTTTACGGCAGGCGTTGTGTTTTTACCGGAAGAGCAGCAGACGGATGCCGGCGGCATTGCCGTACTCTGCGATACTGTTCTGCAAAATCCGGATATCCGTTTTCTGATTCTTTGGCAGAACGGCAATCCTGTTCCGGAACAGCTCACAAATGCGAAAAACTGCGAAATCCGGACCGGCGAACAGGATATGTCTGCATTTTACAGCGATATTGACTGCGTTCTGGTTCCGTATACAGATCAGAATTCTGCCTGTCCGCACTTTGTCCCGGAAGCGATGCTGATGAATATTCCGGCGGTTGTCCCGCCTGCTTCCGGATTATCCGAACCGGTATCCGACTGCGGGCTGGGTATCGTTGCAGAAGGAACCGATGCAGCAGCATTCGGAAAAGCCCTGCAAACCGTGCGGACAAAGTATGCTGCATTCGGAGAGGCATGGCGGCAGGAAAAACTCCGCGCCGTCCTCAGCGCAAAGGGCTTTGTTCACGACGCCGAAGCCTGTATTGCAGCATCCGTTCCCCAGCCTGTGCATACGCTTTATGAATGGAACCGGCAGCTGAAGCTCCGTTCACAGCATCTGATTAAGGGCAATGCGCCGCTGAAAGCATATTTTCAGCGGCTGAATCCTGCGGACGGAGGCTCCGATGCGCCGGTTTACCCGCAGAACTGCTTCGATCTGATGGAGCGAAGCAGTGTCCGCGCCTTGCTGCGGCATTTTCTGGGAGAAAGCAGCGGACTCCGGCTGCTGGATATTCAGGACCGGACCGGAAGCCTCCTCGGAACGCTGCTCCCGTTCGGCAGCTGTACGGCATATGATGCATCTCCTGCCGTACTGCGGAAGCTGCGGGAGAATTATCCGGAATCTGAGGTTGCGCTTCGGGAAGCGGATTTGCTGACAGACGGCATTGAAGGTTCCTTTGATGTGATAACGGTATTCCGTTATCTGCGGCATTTTGAGTACGGCACACGCAAAAAGCTTTTTGCGATTCTGCGCCGTGCACTCAGTCCGAACGGAATGCTGCTGTTCGATGTCCCGAACAGACGCTTTGAACTACCGCACCGTGCAAAAACCGGCTGGGATCAGTATCCGCTCTACGATATCTTCTGGACAAAGGAATCCATTGCAGAAGAACTGGCTGCAAACGGACTGAAACTCAAAGCATTGGTTCCCGTCGGGCAGGGGCTGTACCCGCTGCCTGCCGAATACCGGAGCGAACCGGTGACATGGACTGCCTGCGCCGCTGCGCTGAACTGAGGCAAAACCCTGAAAAGGAGAACAATCTCATGGACATAACTCAACAGCAATCTGTCACCGAGCTCGGCAATCCGCGCAAACCCGAAGGAGACTGCGGAAAAGAAATGCTCAGCCGCATGAACGAATCTCATGCCGGTGTAACGGCATGGGGGCTCTCTTTTCTTGATCTGCACGCAGACCACATGGTTCTGGACATCGGCTGCGGCGGCGGTGCCGCACTGGCACGCATGGCAGAAACCGTGACCTCCGGACATCTCACCGGTGCGGATTACTCACCGGTTTCCGTCCGGACGGCAAAAGAAACAAATGCTGCCGCAATTGCAGAGGGGCGCATGGAGATTGTTGAGGCATCGGTCTCCGCGCTGCCCTTTCCGGATGACAGCTTTGACCGGATCATAACCGTCGAAAGCTTTTATTTCTGGCCGTCTCCGGAATCCGATCTTGCAGAGGTGCGGCGCGTCCTGAAACCGGGCGGAATCTTTCTGCTGATTGCGGATATCTACGAAAATGACAGCCTGCCGGAATCCGACCGCGAAAACATCCGGAAATACCAGCTTTTCAATCCGACACCGGAAGAATTCCGCAGATTGTTTGAAGCAGCGGGCTTTTCCGATATCACAATTCATTTTTCCGAGAACGGCAAGCCGTGGATCTGCATCGAAGCAGGAACGTGATATAAAAAGGGAGGAAGAAATGATGCTGTCATGCTGTTTGGCCTCATCGGAGTCTGAAGGCATTCTTGCCTTTCTGATGATTGCGGGTGTTCTCACTCTGATATTTGTTGCGTGCCATGTCAACAAAAAGAGGCAAAATAACGGCATCGCACAGGGAAAGGCATTGAAACGAACCTTCGATTTTATGGAGTATGCCGAAATTTTCACGACCAGACCCTTCCCGTTCCGGATGCTCAGCGACCAGATCAGACAGATACAGATCGAGAATCTGAAAATTCAAATGTCAGTCGGACAGTACGGCATCCAGTTTTACTGTAAACCCTTATTTCTCTCCGGCTGGCAGGCGGATATCAACGAACTGGAAACACCTGGCGGCAGAACGGATGTCAGCATGTTCCGGTTTGAATTTACACACTGGACAAATAAAAACGGTTCGGCAGAAAGCGCATGGATGATGAATCTGTTTCTCACTGAAATCGAAAAGGCGATTCTGAAATGCGACTGGAACGCAATCGTGCAGTCCAAGAAGCTCAGCCTGACATCCAAACGAAAAATCTGGTAAAGGAGGGAGCTTACATGCAGACAGCAGCGCTCTGTTTCATAGATTCAACCGATCTTTATGTATACGGTATTCTCGCAGTATTCATGTTTGTGATAATTGTAGTCTATGTTTTGATTGAGCGAGTCTTTGACGGCGCAGCCCGTGCGTTCAAGAAAGCATCCTCGGCGCCGGACTGCGTGCCGAATTCCCCGCAGCCGCAGCGGCTCGCAGACCGTTTTTACGGTATCTGGATACCGCCGGCTCTCCCGCCGGTACGGCAGTATGCACCTCAGCCGGTACGGCAGCCCATTGTTCCGCAGATTCCGGCAGTCTCGGCCAGCAGCGGGAATGCTGCCGTTCCGCAGCGCCGCTTCTGCAAATACTGCGGCGCCCCCGTCAAAGGGAGCGGCATCTTCTGCGCAAAATGCGGAAAGCGCATATAAACGGGATGATCTGAAATCCATACGTTTTCAGGAGGATTTGATATGGCACAACCGAACAAACATCTTCAGCCGTCCGTTCACAGAGGCATTGTCCGGGCAGCGGCAGTGCTGCTGGAACTGGAGCAGCATCCGGCAGCAAAACGCTTTTCTGCCGGCGATATTGAAACAATGGTCGAGGAGGCAGATGCTCCGGATAAAGTCGGCGACCGCCTGAGAGGCAAAGGACTGCACTATTACTGTGCCGTCACACCGGAGGGAAAGCCGCTGCCGTTTCATCCGGTCATCGGCGGATACTGCAATGCCAACAACGCACCCGCGCCTTCTCCGCTGACAATGGCAGATGCGGAATACCGCGCAGCGCTGATGCTTTACCGTGCCGGGAAATACTATGCCGCGATGAAAAGCCTTTCCCGCACCATGCACATGCTGGCAGACGTCTGCTGCCCGCCGCACAGCTGCACCATGACCTATTTTTCCAAATATGCCTATGTGCATAAACGCTATGAAGCGCAGGCACAGAATGTGTTCTGGAACGGTCAGGATGAGGTTTCCGCCTCTGATGCGTGGGCGCAGAGAGCCGTCGGAACAGTCCCATACGATGCATACAGGGATATTCTGCGCGGAACCAGACCGCAGGAGGACGGCTCCTGGCAGTGCGGTCAGCTCACGGTGATTTTCAACCGTCTCGCACTTTCCGGCTCCGAGGAAATTTCCGCCGCCGCCGGAGATGACAACGATGCGCGCGCAGAATCCGTTGCGCGGCGCGTTCTGCTCGCGATTGCAAACTGTGCCGCCTTGCTCGCTGCCTTCGACCGCGACGCCGGCGATCCGCAGATCCGGCTCTATGAAGAGCGTGTCCCCTACTGGCTCAAAGCGGTCGGCAAGCCCTATGCGGTCTCGAAAGAGCCGCTTTATCTGGAGTTTGAGGAAGACGGCTCGGTTACTCTTTCCACGCGGGAAAGGCGGTTTCTGTCTGTCAGCCGGCTCGGATTGGTTCGTCTGACAGACCGCACTGCCGGCATGACAACACGCTTCCGCTTCGGCAGAGAGCCGCTGCTGACGCTTTATCCGGGCGGCGATCAGAAGCGGCTGCTGACGGTTTCATACGGAAAGCTCTTCTGCACATACCGGAAACTGCATGTGCAGAATGAATCCTTTATCCGGCAGACATCCTTCGTTCTCGTCCGTGAAAAGCCGGAGCATGTGAAATATCTTCTGTAATCTTTTGTTCTGACTGACAGGCATTGCCGCATACGATCGGATAAAGGTGGTGCTGCAAATGTTTGCTTTTTTATCCGGTCTGTTCGGTCAGATGACCTTTTTTCTGCTGCATGTCGATCACACGGCTGCCTTTCCGCAGCCGCTGAGCCGTGCGGAGGAAGATGAATGCCTGCAGCTTCTGGCAGAGGGAAATGAAGATGCCCGGCAAAAGCTGATTTCACATAATCTGCGGCTGGTGGCACATATGGTCAAAAAATTCTATACTCCCGAACGGGAGCAGGATGAACTGATCTCAATCGGAACGCTCGGCTTAATCAAGGCCGTTTCCTCTTTCCGGCAGGAAAAAGGCGCACGCTTTGCAACCTATGCCAGCCGCTGCATTGAGAACGAAATCCTCATGCATTACCGTGCCAGAAAGAAAACAGCGGGCGAAGTATTCTTTGACGATCCGCTGGAATATGACAAGGACGGCAATGCGCTGACACTGCTGGACATTATGCCCGACCGCTGCAATCTGGAAGATCAGGTCATACAGACGATGCAGGAAAAGCAGCTCTATCATTTCCTGCAAACCCGCCTCTCAGAGCGGGAATGGGAGGTCATTGTTCACCGGTACGGTCTGTTCGGATATCCGGCACAGACACAGCGCGAGGTCGCGGAATCCCTCCGAATCAGCCGATCCTATGTTTCCCGCATCGAAAAACATGCGTTACAGGTGCTCCGGGATGCGTATGAATCCTCCGGGAGCCGTTTCTGAGGGGAACAGTCCGACAGGCGGACGCCCCGCTTGAAAAGTTTCACACAGATTTGAAAAAGAAAGGCAGGAACAGAAACATGAAACGAGCAGTATCCGTCTGTACCGCGCTCCTGACGCTCTGCATGACCGCGCCGCAGCTTTCTGCGCCCGCATATGCAGCAGAGTCTACTGTCTCCGCAATGCCCGATACAGACAGTTCGGTACCGGATTTTTCCTGCTTCGGTGCCGTCGGAACGCTGACGGAAGAAGAATCCCGCAAGACAGCGGAAGCGGTTTATCGGGCGCTTCAGGCACACAGCACGCAGGTCAGCCTCAAAGGAATCGGCATTGATCTGACGAATGACAATGCAAATGATATCTACCATATCTGCTATACAGTCATGGGCGGATGGGATGTCGGCATTCTCGCCGTCAAAAACAAAATCTCCTATAACACATACTTTGACCGTGTGAATCTGAACTACCGCTTTGAGGGCGACGAATACGATGCACAGTATGCAGCATACAGTCAAAAGCTGGATGACATTCTTTCCGGTGTGAAGCCCGAATGGTCCGATGTCGAAAAAGCACTGTATCTGCACGATTATATCTCAATTTATTACGATTACGACTCGGAAGCCTTCTACGGGACGGTCGAGCGCGAGAACTCTGAGCATCACTGTGCATACGGTATGCTGAAAAACGGCGTTGCCGTCTGCGACGGTTATTCCGATCTCTATCAGATTCTGCTGCACAGGCTCGGCATAGACGCCCTGAGCGTTATCAGCGAAGAACTGCGTCACGGATGGAACATTGTCCGGATTGACGGAGACTGGTATTATGTCGATGTGACATGGGATGATGTTTATTCCCAGGATGCCGGCAAGGTTCTGCACGAAAATTTCCTCCGGACTGCCGATGAGATGATACAGACCGAGCATACGGCATCAGACTGGAGCATCGTCGCTTCGACCAATATCTGTGATCTTGCGGTTCCGGATACTTTCGGTAATGCGTTCTGGCTGGAATCGGATTCGGCAATTCTGCCGTGGCGGAATGCATGGCTTACAGTCGGAAAAGATTCCCCCTGCACACTCAGCCTGCACACGAATATCCGGCCGGACGGAACCTCGGACAGAACGGAGCTTCTGACACTGGAATACGATGATTATAAATGGCCGGTATGGGATATGCCCGGATACACCTGGCGCGGGAATTATGTCTCACCGGCAGTCATCGGAGATATTCTGTTTTATTCCACGCCGACTGTGATTTATGCGCTTCAGGACAATTCGCCTGTTCCGGTCTATGAACTGAGCGATGCAGAAAAGGAAGCGGGATATATCTACGGGCTTTATGCCGACGGAGATACGCTGTATTACGGCATCTCCACGGAAAGCCGCACGCATCAGGGAACTTTGGATTACCCCATTCTATACGATGCACTGACCGCCGGAGAATGGAGTACAAAACTGCCGGTACCCGAACCGGACTATGACCTCAACGGCGACAGCACCGTATCCGTACAGGATGCCGTCGCCCTTGCGAAATATCTCAACGAAACCGTACCTGAATCGGATTTCCGCGAAGAATCTGCTGATCTGAACTGTGACAATCTGATTACTCTTGCCGATCTTTCTGTTCTGCTCAGTGCTTTGATGCAGTAAATAGCTATAAAAACAAACTGAGGCGAAGACCGTTTACGGTCTTCGCCTCTCCTCTTTATTTTGTGAAGTTTTCCTCGTCCCGGTGGCGAATCATCGCACGCTTGATTTTTCCGCCGAGTGTTTTCGGCAGTTCCTCAACATACTCAATCACACGCGGATATTTATACGGCGCAGTCTCGCGCTTGACATGATCCTGAAGCTCCTTGGTCAGCTCCGGAGAGGGTGTATATCCCTTTGCCAGCACAACCGTTGCCTTGACGACCTGCCCGCGGATCGGATCGGGCGCACCGGTGATTGCGGATTCCACAACCGCCGGATGTGTCAGCAGCGCACTCTCAACCTCAAAGGGTCCGATGCGGTAGCCCGAACATTTGATGACGTCATCGTTTCTGCCGACAAACCAGTAATAGCCCTTGGAATCGCGCCATGCAACGTCGCCGGTATCGTAATTTTTGCCGCCGAGCACTGCTTCTGTGAGTTCGGGGTTTTTATAATATCTGCAAAACAGACCGGTCGGGTGGTTTGTGTCGATGCCGCAAGCCATAATGCTTCCCTCTTCGCCGTCCTCACATTCCGTGCCGTCCGGACGGAGCAGATGAATATTGTAAAGCGGGGAAGGCTTGCCTGTGGAGCCAGGCTTCGGGTCAATCCACGGAAAATTCGCAATCAGCACCGTACCCTCCGTCTGACCGAATCCCTCACGCATCTTTTTTCCGGTCAGCTCATAGATCCGGTTGAAGACCTCCGGATTCAGCGGCTCGCCGGCATTGCAGAAATTCTGAATCGACGAAAGATCAAACTGCGTCATATCCTCCTGAAGCATGAAGCGGTACATGGTCGGGGGCGCACAGAAGGTTGTCAGCTTGTACTGACTGATGACAGTAAGCATATCTTTCGCATTGAATCTGCCGACAAAATCATATACAAACTGAATTGCGCCGCATATCCACTGCCCGTAGATTTTGCCCCAGCCGAATTTTGCCCAGCCGGAATCGGAAATGGACATATGCAGCTTGTTTTCCTGCACCTGATGCCAGTATTTCGCCGTAACAATATGTCCCAGCGGATGTGCAAAATTATGGCAGACCATTTTCGGCATACCGGTCGAACCGGAGGTAAAATAAATCAGCATAATATCGGAAGCCTTTGTTGCCTGATCGTCCGTCGGACGTTCAAAGGTATCCGGATACTTTGCGATTTCCTCGGAGAAAAAGTCCCAGCCTTCACGGGGTTCTGCAACCGCAATTTTCTTTTTCAGAGTTTTGATCTGCGGAGCTGCTCCGTCAATCTGTGTACGGATATACTCGTCATCACAGGCAATAATCGCAGAAATCTCCGCCATATTGCCGCGGTAAGCGATATCGTGCGTGGTAAACAGCAGATTTCCGGGAATCAGGATAATACCGAGCTTATGCAGGGCTGTTGCGATAACCCAGTATTCCCAGCGGCGGCGCAGAATCAGCAGCACCACATCGCCTTTTTTCAGTCCCAGACTTCTGAAATAATGACAGGTCTGATTGGAAAGCTTTGAAATATCCGTAAAGGTAAACGTATGCTCTTCCTTGTCCTTGCTCAGCCAGAGCAGTGCCTTTTTCTCCGGCTCCTGCTTTGCCCACTCATCGACAATATCCCATCCGAAATTGAAATTCTCCGGAACATTCACCTTGTAATTGTCTCTGAAATCCTCGTAGGAATCAAAGTCAATCCGCGGCAAATAACGGTCTAACAGCATGTTTTTTGCACTCCTTTTGATATTATGCGGTTTTCTCCGCAATCATGGTCAGAAATCTTGCTTTTTTATCGCCGACGCAGCGCTGACCGTGCAGATAGGTCGGATTAAAATAGATCGAATCGCCTTCGTTCAGAATAATCTCCTGATCCTCAAACACAACGGCAATGCTGCCCTGAAGCACAAGATTGAACTCCTGACCGGCATGGGACACGAGCTTTGCAGGCTCATCGGAGGGCTCCAGCGTAACAAGCAGCGGCTGCATAATCTTATCGGCATAACGGAACGCAAGATCCTTGAAACGGTAGCCCGGAAAACGGCTGATGCTTCTGCCTTTTCCGCGTCTGACAACCTGATAGGTATCAATCCGGCTCGGCTCTCCGATAATCAGTTCATTAAAATCGACCTTAAATTTATTGGCGATCTCATAGATTACGCTGATCGGGAAATCGCCGTTCTGTTCATATCCGGCATACTGCTCAACCGGAATTCCCAGTTCCTCAGCCAGTTTTTCCTGCGAATAATCACAGACTTCCCTCAGCTCGCGGATACGCGCTGCAATTTCATTGATCTGTTCCATAATGCTACCTCCGTTTTTCACATGATACCGGAAAAAGGCGCAGCGCCCGTCGAATCAGGACGCTGCAGCCCCTCGCTCATTTATGCCATGCCTGCGGTGATAATTGCCATTTTGTAGACCTCATCGGCGGTACAGCCTCTGGAAAGATCGTTGATCGGAGCATTCAGGCCCTGAAGAATCGGGCCGTATGCTTCAAATCCGCCGAGACGCTGTGCAATTTTATAGCCGATGTTGCCGGCTTCGATCAGCGGGAAAATGAATGTATTTGCCTGACCGGCAACCTTGGAATCCGGGCACTTGGTCTTTGCGACCTCGGCAGATACCGCGGCATCGAACTGGAATTCACCGTCAATCACAAGATCCGGCGCAATCTGCCGTGCCTCGATCACAGCATCGTGGCTGAGCTGAACCGTGCCGCCCTTTCCGGAGCCGTAGGTAGAGAAGCTCAGAACCGCGACCTTCGGATCAATCCCGAAGAACTCTGCTGTTCTTGCCGTTTCGACGGCAACCTCTGCAAGCTGTCTTGCAGCGCTCAGCACTACATTGCCTTCCTTGTCGAGTCTGTCGGAGTAGCTGAGGTTGATTGCACAGTCACCCATTGCAATTCTCTCATCCGCGCCGTCTTTCTCGCGGAAAAGGATGAAGCAGGAGCTGACCAGATTCGAGCCCTTTCTGGTCTTAATGATCTGGAGCGCCGGTCTGACCGTATCGGCAGTGGAATAGGTTGCGCCGCCCAGCAGTGCATCGGCTTTGCCTGCCTTAACCAGCATGGTACCGAAATAATTGGATTTTTTCAGCAGCTCACGGCATTCGTCCTCGGTCATCTTGCCCTTGCGGAGCTCAACCATCTGTGCAACCAGCGCTTCCATTTCCGGATAGCCTGCCGGGTCGATAATCTCAGCAGCAGCGAT
>JAFWVK010000075.1 GCA_017518255.1 Oscillospiraceae bacterium | reverse complement strand
CCGGCATCTGCACCGTTCTCCGTTTTCGAGCTGCCTGCCGCAAAATTCACAATATGTCATGCTGTTTTTCCTTTCGGTTTTTGTTCAGGCATCAAGAATAACATCTATCATATCGTCAGCATCATATTCTCCGAAATCAAAATCATCAGCAGATTCCGGTACGAGTTTCCAGCCGTCCTTTCTGACATTCACAACCGAAATATATCCTCTTGAAGTTTTGGACTCCTTTCCGGCAGTAAATGTAACCTTCAGCTTCAGGCGGTAGCCCTCCTTCAGATCGCCGGTATCATAGAATTTGTAGAAGCGGTCTTCGAGATTTTCCAGTTCATCCCGATCCAGCTTTTCCTTGGATACAACAGAATAGGAATACTGAATCTTTGAACTTTTCGTATCCAGTTCATCCGCGGCTTCGTCAAAGTATTCAACCATTCTTTCCGAATAATCCGCGCAGAGTTCCTTGTAATAGCTGCGGCACTCGGAAACATCGCCGCTATAATCATCATTCGCCCACAATTCAAAGAAGTGACTCGTCAGCACTGCATCTTTTCCTGCCTTAAAGTCTCGCTGATTGATCGCATCAATCATGGTTTTGATCGGCTTTTCGTAATCCGGAACACTGCCGCTCTCCCCGCGCAGCGCAAAAAACCAGACCAGAAATCCGATCAGCGCAAGCAGCACTGCCGCCGCTGCAATGATGATGCCGGTTTTCTTCTTCTGCGCAGGCTTTGCAGTAACGGCTGCGGCATCTGCCTGCTGAATGCCGTTTGCATCCGGATAACCCTGCGGCGGAATCTGCTGATGACCTGCCTGCTGCTGTCCGTACAGGTTCTGCTGCTCCGGCGGAATATTGCTTCTGTCCGTTCCCGCGCTGAGAATCTGACTGTTCGCCGCTGCCGCAGCATTCAGTGCCTCCGGACAGGTACACTGTTCCCCGTCCGCCAGTTGTCTTCCGCAATACTTACAAAATGCCATTTTCAGTTTCCTCCTCAAAATTACTGCGCTGCCAGTCCGCCGACAGCCTTGAATGCGCCGTTGATGTCATAGCTCAGTACCATATAGGAACCGGTATCAAACTGAATCCGGTAGCTTCCGATTCTGACTTCCTTACCGGTCTCCTCATTGGTCAGCATGGCAATCATATCATGCGTACCGGTGCCTTTCACATCCAGCGATACGCGATCAAGCATATATTCCGGATTGATCGAATCCGTTTTTGCCGTTTCAACGCCGTCTTCATACAGCGTTATGATGAATCTTCCTTTTGCGTTCGACGGAATTATAAAGACTACGCTGACGCTCTTACCCTTTGCCTTTCCGGTCGAAACCTTGAGCATAATCGGTGTGCCTTCGGTTACTTCCTCGCCCGGTTCCCAGCTCTGCCCGATGACCTGACCTTCCGGTGCGCTGTCGTCTACATCTTCCTTACCGACAACCAGATCGTTGCCCTCTGCCATGGTACGGGCAAGATCCCACTGCTGACCGATAAAGTTCGGCACGGTAACGGTTTTCGGATTCGTATTCTGTTCCGCAGTCTGAGATGGATCCGGACCGCGGGAAACCGTCACACGGACATAATCGCCGGGCACCATCTCACAGGGACCGGGCGGGTTTGTTGAAATCACCTTGCCTTTTTCAACCACAGGATCATAAGCTGTTCGCGGGTCAACCTGCAATCCGAGGGAATTGATCTGCGCCCTTGCGCCATCATAATCCCAGCCGGTCAGGTCAGGCAGCAGGACTTTTTTCATACCGAGCGAAACCTTTACGCCGACCGAAGTACCTTTTCTGACCGGATCGTTCGGTTTGATATCCTGGTCAAAAATCTTACCCTTGTCATAGCTGGAATACTCTGTGGAGACGGTATAAATTTGGATGAAATCACCGTACATAAGCTGTGCTTCATCGACATCCATGCCGATCAGAGAGGGCATGAGCTTTTCTTCCGGTTCTTCGTCGCCGTCATCGCTGTCACCGTAATCACTGTCATCATCCCAACCATAAGCGCCATCGAGCCAGTCACATTCCTCGCTGCTTTCCTCATCGTTAAGGATATATCCGGCATACTTGAATTTCCGAAAGTCAATCACCGAATTCCTGTCAAGCAGGAGCATCCAGTCCTTTCCGTCCTTCACAGAATACAGCTTTGCGCTTGCAGAATCCTTTTTGTCACCTGCTTTAACCGTCACTTTCAGTTTCAGCAGCCAGCCCTGCTGAAACTCAGCGGAATAATCATCAAAATCGTCGAAATCCTCACCGTATTTATCTGCCAGTTCTGACAATTCAGACTCCGTCAGTTTCGTTTTGGATGTAACAGTATAAGAATACGTAATATCATCCCCGTCAACACCCGGATTCCATTCTTTTGCAGCTCTGTCAAAGAACAGCCGCATTCTTTGACTGATTAATTTGAAGAAGTCCTTTTCCGTTTTTTCATACTCAGCAAGCACTTCTTTCGGCAGCAGCACTGTGGCATAAGCTTTTCCGTCCCTTTCATTGATTGCCTGAAAATACTGCTGCACAGGCTTTTCATAGTCCGGAATACTGCTGCTCTCCCCGCGCAGTGCAAAGAACCAGACCAGAAAACCGATCAGTGCAAGCAGAAGCACCGAAACTCCGATGATGATACCGGTTTTCTTTTTCTTCGGCTGAACAGGAGCCGCTTCATTTCCGGCAGGCTGCAAACCGTTTGCTGCCGGATATGCCTGCGGCTGCTGAATATACTGCGGCAAAGCCTGCGGATTCCCCGCCGGTTTTGTCCCGCCGCTGAGGATCAGATCGTTTGCCGCTCCGGCATCGCCAATGCAGCTGCATGATTCACCGTCACCGAGCTGTCTGCCGCAATATTTGCAAAATGCCACGGAACCCCCTCCTTATCATCCGCTTGATAAGCCGCATCTTTACTATACTGAATTATATCATATTATGCAGAAAAACGCAATGGGAACAGGGAAAATTATTATTATCGGAAATCGCCGTGCAGCCTGCTCTCCATACAGAAAAGAGCGAACCGGAATAACCGGTTCGCTCAGTCTGTCGAAAAAGCGGTATCTGCGATGCATCCATAATGAGGCTCCGCCCCAACCCCCGCCAAAGGGACAAAGTCCCTTTGGAATCTCATTAGATATAAAAATAAAGATAATACATCTATTTTCTATACGACGGGGTATGGAAACTCGACACAGCGCAGCGCGGGAGCAGCCCACATTTTGAATCCGTCAGAGGCACTTTATCTACAAGCTGAGCGAACCGGAATAACCGGTTCGCTCAGCTTGTTACGATTAATTTTCCTGCGCATCATCTGTGCTTTGGAGTGTCTCGTTCATGGAATCAATCAATTTTGTGATATCCTGAACAGATTCGCGAACCAGTGCCGCACTCTCGTTTGTCTCTGTTACATTATCATTCAGAACACTGAATGCATCAATCGTCGTTTCCAGAATACCGACAAGCTGCTGCACACTGTCTGCATCCATCGTTGACCTGCCGTTGCAGAAGGCAACGACATTCTTCAGCAGATCTGTCACAACATTCGCACGCTCGCCGGTTGCATCGGCAGTTGTCCCGATCGTATCCATATTCTCGGAGATCGCATCCATACTGCTTCTGAGGCGTTCGGTGAGGCTGAGACATTCGGACCGGACCTCCGCAAACTTTTCATCATTCTCTGCGGAAGCACCGGCTGCGGCAGGCGCAGCGCCTTTATTCATGATGCAGCCGTCTGCAAAGTTCAGTCCCCGCGAAACTGCAATTGCCATCTCGCGGCAGGTCTGATAACCGCAGGCTTTGCAGTCGATTTTCCGATCTGCTTCCGTATGCTTGCCCATCTTCTCGAAGATTTCGTTCAGTTCGGATTCAGGCGGAATCGGCGGCTGAACACCGGGCTTGTAGGTACGGATGAAATCTGCAAGATTCAGTTCCTCGTCAAAGCGCTTGAACAGCTTATCTTCGTTGGCGCTCCGGAACATGCCGCCGGTTGTCTTCCGGCGTTTTTTCGCTTCACGCTCAACATCCTGCATCACATAGGTTACATCAAACATGGTCTGCTCGGAACCTGTACCCGGTCCTGCATTACATCCGAATTCGCAGGACATGACATCAAAGACCTCCGGATGCTTGTTCTCAGGCATTTTCGCGTAGTTTTCCAGAATCGTATAAATCCGCTGTGCGCCTTCGGAATTGACCGCATTGATATCCGGATTGTGCAGCCAGAGATTATCGCGAAGACCGGCAGGTCTGGTATAGATGCCGCCCATCAATCCCTGTTCCTCATCAAACTTATACTCATAGTTATCAACGGGATTGACCGGAATCCGGATGCCATTTTTGTCGAAATATTCCATGACCTTTTTGAATGTCATATTGAATTCCGCCAGACCGGTTTCCTCAAGCTCCATTTTTTTCGCAATACAGGGAGAGAGAACAGCAATCTTGTTGGTTCTGCGAAGATAGTTCTTAATATATGTCACGCCGCAGCAGACGGGACTGTGAATTCTGGAAAGATTGGTCAGCAGCTTCGGCTGGTACATTTCGATGTAATTCACAATTGCGGAACACGGCTGTGTAATCAGTTTATTGCCCGGATTCTGTTCCAGTGCATGCAAATGCGCCCATGTACAGATATCCGCACCGAACGAGATATCAAAAAGGATACATCCCTGACTGCGGAACCAGTCCAGAACCCCCTTCCATCTCGTCGGCATAACCGCCTTGATTGCAGGAGATACCATGATAATGACCTTTTCCTTTGCAATTGTCGCCATTGCCTCTTCTGTGTCATCAACATAGTCACGCGCATCATGCGTGCAGGCACGGATGCATTCGCCGCAGGCTATACACCGGGACGGTTCCACCGTGACAATCCGCTTTCCGTTGTCCAGTGCTATGACCTTGTTGGCATCCGGCGCAGGGCAGTTTCGGATACAGGCATTGCAGCCGACACATTTTTCCGGTTTCACAATAATCAGTTCGTTCATTTTTTCACACCTCACCGAGATTGTATTTCAAAGTTTTCTGTCCGGATTTATTATTTTGTTTTATCCTTCAGTGCAGCCGCCTGAGCCGCAAGTGATGCGAGATCGGGAACGGAATCCGTTTTTTCCGGTTCTCCGGTCTTTTCGTCCTTATGTTTTTTCCCGCCGATTGACTCCGCCATTTCCCGAAGTCTGTTCAGCTCGGCAGCGTCCTGTTCCTTTCGCAGCTTTTCGGCTTCCTGCTCCTCGTCCGGCTTGCTGTCATAGTCATGGCTGACTTCCTCGTATTCCGGTTCCTCCGGGAATTTCGGAAGAACTGTCTCCGGCGCACGGAAAACCGGAACCCCGCCGGATTTCAGCTTGCCTTCCGCTTCCGAAAGCATCTCTGCGGATTCATCCAGCGAAGCGAGTCCGGTCTGCTGAAATTCGTTCAGAAGCTTTTGCAGATTTGCGACCTGTGAGCTCAGTTGCTCCACATCTGCCAGAACCGAAGCGCGGAGATTGACCGAAGCCGTCTCCATTTCCACAGAACGGTTTTCCGCATCGGCAAGTGTTTCCGCACACTGAACCTCCGCATCGTAAATAATCTTTTTCGCGGTATTGTTCGCATCGGCAATCACATTATCCGCAAGCTTTTTAGAATTCTGCTCCAGCGTTTCCGCCTCCTGTCTGGCATTGTCTACCAGCAGCTTTGCGGATTTCTGAGCTTCGATAAATACGGCGCTGAGCGCGGCGGCATCATTTTCGGATTCATAGGCAATGAGCTTCCGGTTTTTTTCCTCCAGCTCCTCCTGCATCTGTGCAGCCTGTGCCTTCAGCTTTTCGATCTCCTCATCGCGCGCACGAAGATCCTCCTCATAGACCTTCACCTTCTTGGACACGGACTCATGCTGAACCTGAACCTGTGTCAGCTTGGCACGCTCCGCCGCCAGAATTCCCTCGGCTGCGGTCTCCGCATCGGTTCCCTTGCGCATCTCAGCCAGCATCAGCTTATTCTCTCTCAGCTCATTTTTCAGGCTGAAAAGCTGGGCAGTCAGATACTCGAAGCGCTTTTCAACGGCAGTCCGTTCATAGCCGCCGAACAGAACGGTTTTCAGAAATCTTGATTCAGACATCACATTCGTCCTCCGAAATTAAGATATGGGGGATGCAGCCGTTTCCTTACAGAGTCGCTGCTGCATCAGCGTTTGTTTGAAAAGATACTATCATTATACAACAAATTATGTGAATTGTCAATACAAATTTCGTACTGTTTGTATTTCTTTTTACAAACGGAAACTGCCGGGAATACATCCCGGCAGTCCTTTGGCATTGATCTGAAAATTTGCGGTATTCAGGCTCAGATGTTCATAACCTGATGAATCTGAGCGCCGCCCTGTCTCTTGGCATTCCGCAGCGCATTGTCCATTTTCACAAGCAGCGAATTGACATTGAGGCAGTCGCCTGCAACGTAATGATAAGTACTTGCGGAAACGGTAAGCTGAACGGTCAGATTAAAGACTGTATAGGGGCTTGCCATGCAGGCAACAATTCCCTCGACATAGTGCAGCGCCTGAGAATCGGAAACCTCGCGGTTGAATACTGCACAGAACTCATTTCCGGTGATGTTGTAGAGTTCTGCGTGCTGTCCGAATTCGTTCCGGAGCCGCTCTGCGACCTGCGCCAGATATTCGTCACCGAACTCATAGCCGTACATATCGTTGATGCTGCGGAAATTGTCCATATCGAATACTGCGATATTGAACTGCTCATCTGCGAGCCGGTCCGCAAGGTCCTGATCCAGTGCATAGCGGTTCTTCATGCCGGTGAGAATATTCATAACGGCGATGTTTTCCATCTTTTCACGCGAACGCATGAGCTTGGAGGATGCCTCGGCAAACTGTGCGGTCTTGCGGTCGATTTCCTCATTGGCGCGTCTGGTATACCGTGCAATCAGGAACAGTGTGATTTCGCCGGCAAGCAGAATCAGGAACATAACTGCCAGAACGAGATACAGTGTCCGGATTGTCATGGCGGATCGTTTATTCGCAGCGGCGGAACCGATTGAAACGGAGGCATTCATCATCTGGGAAGCTGCTGTCTGAAGCGGCTCAATCTCCTGCTCATAAATGAAAGGAATACTCTGCTTGAAAACTGCAAGGTCCTTTAACGCCTCGGCTTTTTTCTCATCCGACGTATCCCCGCTAATCAGCGGCGCCATCTTACCCTGAAGCATCCCCTGATAATCGTACATTTTGTTATGATAGGCGTTCACATAGATTCTTGCCTGCTGAAAACGTCTGAACGCTTTTTCATCATGATTTTCCAGCTTTTCATACTGATTCAGATTGTAGTCAATCGACTGGAAACGCATATGGATTTCCTGAATATTCGCCAGAATGGCATCCAGGTCAGTCTCATTCTTCGCACCGACATCGCCGACAACACGGAGAACCGCTTCATTTGCAGCCATCAGTTCTTCATTCGCCTTATTGATATAGTTTATTTCCTGTGAGGTTCTGGTATATGTTTCGCTCGTACCTCTGTAGGTGCCGTAAACCATAATCATATTCAGAATGGAAATGACAGCCAGTGCAACGGCGGCAATTACAAATGCACGTCCGCTGTAGCCGGACTTCTTTTCTTTCTTTGCCATGTCATTGCACCTCCCTTATTCTTTATCTTTGTCCTGCTGATCTGCAATCTGATTCAGAACCAGCTGAACGGCTTCATCCTTCAGATTTTCCGATGTCACGTATAATGCACCGGTATCAACCGTTTTCGGAATACTCGGCTCACGGACAGAACCGTCCTCCATGATATTGTCTTTTTTGTTATCCCGAATCGTTTCCATATCCGCAAGATAGCTTCCGGCATAGAAAACGGCGAAGTATCCGACATTATACGGATTCAGCATCATTGTCGCGGTCAGAACGCCCTTTTCCAGATACTTTTTAATTTTGTCGTTGCAGTGAACGCCGATCGCACTGATGCTGCCTTTCTTTCCGGCTTCCTCAACAGCCATGCAGACGCCCTCGGTTGCCGCCTCGTCCGTCGCAAAGATGACCTTGACTTCCGGTTTTTCATTCATGACCTTCAATGCAATCTCTCTTGCACTCTTTGCTGTTCCGTCAGTGTATATTATTTCGCTTACATAGTTTGTTCCCTTAATTGAATTTATTTTCGTTTCCACGGTTTCGGGCGGGATGGTTCCGTTCAGCACACCTTCGCTGTTCTGCACTGCGATGCTCAGCTGCGAACGGATCTGCGTATTCAGAATATCCTGGAAGCCGTTCACACGTTGTGTTGCAGAATTCTGCGTGCTGGAATGACAGATGATGACTGCTCTTGCAGTCTCACCCTGCTTTGCCAGAATCGCCGCAGCCTGTCTGGCAGCAATTCCGCCGACGGCTTCATTGTTGGTTCCGATATAGGATCTGCGCTCTGTGAAGCCGTCACTTTTCTCGTCCAGCGTCACATCGGAATCAATCGTAAAAATCTGGATGCCCGAACGGGACGCTGCCTTAAGCTTGGCATTCAGCTTTGTCGGGTTATTCGGTGCAATGCAGATGGCATCCACGCCTTCCTGCTTTGCCTTGTCGATCAGGCCCTCCTGATCCGATACCTTTGTAATATCCTGGGGGCTGAGATAGGTCACTTCATATCCCAGCTCATCGGCTGCATCCTTTGCGCCTTTCTCAACATTCTTCCAGTAATCGGCAACCTGCGGCTCTTTGGACTGACCGATCACCATAATCTTATAGCGCTTTTTTTCTTCCTTTCCGCATCCGCTCAGTGAAGCCGCACTGAGCATACATGCTGCAAGACATGCTGCCAGACGCAGCCGTTTCCCGGTTCTCATCATACACGTCCTCCTGATCTTAGAATCAATGAGTCTGCGGCACGGAGCTCACCCCCGCCGCCGTTCATTTTGACGGAATCGCCGATTCAATCCGGTGCAGCGGCAATGATTTGCCGTCTGGCAGGATTCAGTCAGAGATTCCCACTAACATGATACCATAAAAAAGCTTAAAATTCAAGAGCAAGTCATTCATATACGTAACAATTTTTTACTTTTGTTTTTGTGCAGTTTGCACATTTGAGAGATTGCGTATCACTTTTTTTCGGAGTATTTTAAGTGGAATCCGGCGTCTCTTTGGTAAATTTTCACATGAAATCCGTCCTCTTTTTGTCATTGCTTCCAAGACTGCACCGTTCCGCTCATGTTTCCGGACAGCCGCGCCATTACTTGACAACAGCAGGAAAACATGATATAATGCGTATTAAGATGTATTCGTATGCTTTATATGCGGATACATTCAGACTGAAGTCAGGAGAAAGTAGACTATGCAGTGTGAGAAATGCCATGCAGAGCTTCAGCCGAACAGCATTTCCTGTCCGGCTTGCGGAGCTCCTGTCGTACAGAATATCGAAGGGTTTGAAAACACAAAACAAATCCAGCTCCAGCTGAAATCCATGATCAAGGAGCACAAGGATTCCCTGTTCCTTGAATACAACGGCAGCCTGATGTTTGACAACAAACGCTTTACCGCGCTGCTGAACGATTACATTCCCGATTATGAAAAGGAATGCAAACTGCTGCGCAGTATGGTCGATTCCAACCTGCTCGGCATCCTGCTTTCGGAGCAGCAGAATCACGAAATGGCTGTCACAAAAGCAAAGAGCATTATGCTCGGCGAAAAGTTCCTCTCGGAAAATGCAGCGGAATTCGTTCTCGCCTGCCTGACCTATATGCTCGGCTGGCCGTATGATTCTCCGATGCGTGTAAAAGATCAGTCCGAGCTGGAAAAGGAAAAGGCTGAGCAGTCAGAACGCCGCCGCGCCGTCAGAGTCGATGACGACATCTTTTCGCGCGCCGCTGCATCCAAATACCGCATTCTCGCCCGGAACATCAAAATTCCGGAGGGCTGCACGAAAATTGAGGACTTCTGCTTTGACGGCTTCGGAAATATCCGTACCGTACAGCTTCCTTCCACGCTGATTGCAATCGGAGAATACGCCTTCTCCAACTGCAAGCATCTCAGAATGATCGAACTGCCGGATTCCCTCCGGCTGATCGGACAGGCAGCGTTCAGCCAGTGCGAAAAGCTCGCAGGTATCAAGCTGCCTAAGGGCATCCTCGAAATCGCGGACAGCACCTTCGCTTTCTGCGCCAGCCTCGAAGTGGTCGAGATTCCCGATACGGTCAGCAGCATCGGTGAGCAGGCTTTTGCCGGATGCGAAAAGCTCCGGAAGCTGACGCTCCCCAAGAGCGTGAAGTTCATCGACAAGAACGCTTTCGCATACTGTCCCCGTCTGACAATCCGCTGCATCGAGAATTCGTATGTGTATAAATACTGTCTGAGCAACGCAATTCCCTGGGAAACATACACTGCCAGCAACGGACTGTAATCCGGCGGGCCGCTGTTTCCCGTTCTCAATTCTTTGAACCATTCATCAGAACAGTCTTCTGATTACTGTATTTTCTCATATACAAGGGAGGCATCACGCGCATGGTTGAACTGTCAATCGGTCAGGAAGTCGAAATGGAGTACGGCGGTCGTGCTCAGGTTCTCGGCGTGATCGGAAGCGGCGGTCAGGGTACTGTTTACCTCGTCCGCTATAACGGCATGAAATGGGCGCTGAAATGGTATGATGTGGATAAAATCCGCAATCCGAAAGCGTTCCGCAAAAATATCCAGAATAATATCAGCGACGGTCCGCCCAGCAATAAATTCCTTTGGCCGAAATATCTCACCAAGGAAAACGCCGACGGTACATTCGGCTATCTCATGGAGCTGAAGCCCGAAAGCTTTGATTCCTTTGTCGATATCCTGAATACATACAAGCTGACCGTTGACCCGCTGACCGGCCGCTCCGCAAAAAAACCGGTTCGCTTCTCCAGCCTGTATGCAATGGTCACGGCAGTCATCAATATCGTCAATGCCTTCCGGCAGCTCCACCGAGCCGGAAAGAGCTATCAGGACCTGAATGACGGCGGCTTCTTCATCAATGTCGATACCGGCGCCGTTCTCGTCTGCGACTGTGACAACATCGCGCCGGACGGCAACAACTTCGGCATCGGCGGAAAGCCCGGATATATGGCACCGGAGGTTGTACGCGGCGTCGCAAAGCCGAATGTGCAGACGGATAAGTATTCGCTCGCAGTCGTGCTGTTCAAGCTTCTGTTCCGCGGCGACCCGATGGAAGGCGAAAAGGTCGTGAAGGATATCTGTCTGACTGAATCCTCCGAGCTCAAGCACTACGGTCAGAACGCCGTTTTTGTCTTTGACCCGCAGGACAGCAGCAACCGTCCCGTCCGCGGCATTCACGACAATGTCATCAAATTCTGGCGGATCTATCCCGACTATATTAAAGATGCGTTCATCCGCTCCTTTACGGCGGGCATTCTCGAACCGAACAAGCGCATCATCGAAAATGAGTGGCAGAAACTGTTCATCCGTCTCCGTGCCGAAATCATTCAGTGCGGCTGCGGACGCACCAATTTCTGTTCCATGTTCGACCGCCCCGATATCAAAACCTTTAAGTGCCCCAAATGCGGTACGATGTTCGGCAGCCTGAAATTCAGCAACCGCAACTACCGCACGCCCCTCTATCTGGGCAGTGTCTTCTATGAATGCGAAATTGATCCGGAATCCGAGGACTTCCAGACAATCGCCGGCGAACTGGTCGAAAACCGTCTGAAGCCCGGTGTTCTCGGTTTCAGAAATTCATCCAGCAAAGTCTGGCGCGCAAAAATGCCCGACGGAGATTATCACGAGATCCCGCCCGGAAAGGGCTTCCCCGTCTGGCAGGGTTTGATTATTGATTTCGGAGAGATTACGGCAACCCTGTAAACGCTTTCAGATAAACAGCATACCATGAAAGGGAGTATGAACTTATGAGCAAGAATAAGAAACCGGCTGCACAGAATCCTGCCGGCAATCCGGCAGCCGCTGCTGCTGCGGAAAATGCTGCCGCCGTCAAGGAAGAAGCTGCAAGACAGCTTGAAAACGCCGCGGATCTGCTGGATTTTGATGAGGACGATCCGCTGAGCGCGACCAGTGTCTCCAAGAAAAGCCTTGTCATTTTCTTCCTGATCGACACCTCCGGCAGTATGAAGGGCAAGAAAATGGGTGAGCTCAATACCGTTATGGAAGAGCTGATTCCGGAAATCCGGCGCGTCGGCGAGGCAGATACCGATGTCAAGATCGCAGTCCTGACCTTCGGTACGCAGGTTCGCTGGATGTATTCGGAGCCGATTCCGATTGAGGATTTCGAGTGGGCACGCCTCCGTGCAGACGGCGTCACCAGCATGGGCGAAGCATTCAAAGAGCTTTCGGCAAGAATGTCCCGCAACAGTTTTCTGAATTCGCCCTCGCTCTCCTTTGCACCGGTTATCTTCCTGATGACCGACGGCTATCCTTCTGACGACTATAAGTCCGCACTCGCCGAATTGCAGCAGAACAGCTGGTATAAATTCGGTCTGAAAGCTGCGCTCGGCATCGGAAGCGAAGCAAATGACGATATGCTCGCAGAGTTTACCGGCACGCCGGATACCGTTGTCCATGCCTATTCCGGCGGACAGCTTGCACAGATGATTAAGATTATCGCTGTCACATCCGCCCAGATCGGAAGCAAATCCATGACGCTTTCCGATGACACCAACCATGAACTGAGCGCAGAGGAAGTCCGCGCCGCAAAACAGAAGCTGCTCGGTCAGCAGATCCAGGATTCCATGACCAATCTCGGAGATGCGGATGCGATGTCCTTCGATACCGGATGGTAATCTGACATAATACGATAAATCATCATTCAAGAAGGAGGACTGATTGCGATGTTCGGCGGATTCAGCAATTCCGTGAGAGGTGCAAGCCATGAGGCAAACGGGCTTGTCTGTCAGGATCATTCTGCTTACGAAGTACATGAACATTATGCAATTGCCGTCATTGCAGACGGGCACGGCAGCAAAAAATATTTCAGAAGTCATCTCGGATCGGAATTTGCAGCAAAAGCCGCGCTGGAAACTGTTCAGCGGTTTTATGCGGATCCTGAAAAATTTGAAGCGAATTTTCCGGAACATCACAAGCTGATTCTCAAGAATATCGAAAAGCAAATCATCGTCAACTGGAATGCGCGCGTCAAGCAGCATCTGGAATCCAATCCGGTTCGCCCTGATGAAATGAAAAAATTTACCACCGAGGAATTCAAAAGCATACAGCCCGAATCCTATTACGGCACAACACTCGTCGTTGCCGTCGCAACCAAGAAATGCACCTTCGGCGTGCAGATCGGAGACGGAAGCCTCGTTGCGATTTTTGACGACGGAACCCCCGTCATGCCGATGAATTATGACGAATCGGCACCGGCAAATATGACGGCATCCATGTGCAACAGCAATGCCGTCTCAATGTTCAACAGCTTCTATGTGCCGGACCGAAAGCTGATTGCCGTTTATACATCCTCGGACGGTCTGTTCACTTCCTTCAGCAATGAAGACGATTTTCTGGAATATCACCAGATCATTACCAGTCAGCTCGTCAATATCGAATCTTTTGAAAATGCCGTCCGGAAGAACATGGAAAAACGCTCCCATTTCGGAACAGAGGATGACATTTCTCTCGCTTGTATCTATGACACCGACCTGATCCGCGAAAGCAGCGATCTGCTGAAAAAGAAAATTGCCGAAAACAAGGCGATGGCTGCCCAGCGGAAAAAAGAGCGTCTTGCAGCCCTGAAAAACGACTTCTCGGATGCAACGGAATAAATACAGAAAGGGATCAGAACTTATGGAAATTACCAAGCTGTTCAGCACTGCCAAAGATTACGCCGAGCAGATCAGGCAGGCTTTTCCGGGTGTCATCAGTATCCCGGATGCACAGATTACGCTGATTGTCGTAAACGATGACGAAATTATCACGGGATATACCGCTGTTACGGTCATTGAAGGCATCGCGGAAACCGTCAGTTCCGAATTGCAGGCGCTTCATTTACTGAAGCCCGAACAGTCGGCAAAGCAGATGCTGACTCTTATGGTCAATGAAGGTTATGCGGTCCGCCCGTCGGAAGAGATCATCGCCAAACTTTCCGCAATCCGGGAAGGAAACGAAAAATGCAGCATTATTCTTTCGCCGACCGAATCAATTCCGGCAGATGAAATTGATTTCAAGCCGCAGCCGGAGGTGGACGATTTCCTCAGCGGATTTGACGATGCCGTCAGCAGCAATCCGCTCGGAAAATCTCTGGCAGCACCGGCTGAATATGCACGCGGCATTGAAGTTGACGAAAGCAATCCGTTCTATGAGGCACCGGCAGCCGATATGCCTGCCGCACTGACCATTGAACAAGAACCGGAGGAAGAACCGGGAGCGGAATTCCAGCCGGAATTTGAACCGGATCAGCCGATGAATCAGGGCTATCCGCAGCAGGGTTACCCGCAGCAGGGCTACCCGCAGCAGGGTTATCCCCAGCAGGGCTACCCGCAGCAGGGTTATCCCCAGCAGGGCTACCCCCAGCAGGGCTATCCGCAGCAGGGTTATCCCCAGCAGGGCTATCCGCAGCAGGGCTATCCGCAGCAGGGCTATCCGCAGCACGGCTATCCCCAGCAGGGCTACCCGCAGCAAGGCTACCCGCAGCACGGCTATCCCCAGCAGGGCTACCCGCAGCACGGCGGCTATATGAACCCTGCACAACAGTCGGCTTATCTGAATCCGCAGGTTGCTGCTCCGTATCCGCAGAACGGCGGCATTACGTCCAGACCGATCCACTCCTCTGCCATTCCGACACAAAGCGTCTATCAGCAGCAGCCAAGCATCGCTGTTTCTCAGAATCTCAGCACAAACGGCGGGGCTTTCAAAAACCGTCTTGCCAGCTTTCTGAATGATGAGGAAGCTGCAGCCGCCGACGCAGCAGAAGCAGCAGAAACCGGACTCAGCAAGGAAGAACTGCTCCAGAGAGCAAAAGAACGCAAAAAAGTTGCGAAGAATAATTTCGGATTCCGGAAAGGATAACATCAGATAACGGGGCTCTCCAGAAACGGAGAGCCCCGCCGGCTTGTCGGGGAACTTTATTTGCAGGTTGCCGTTTGCTCCGCGAATAAATCCCCGTTTTGCCAATCCCTTTTTCGCTGTTCCCATTGCGTATTCCGGCATAATATGGTATAATATTACCGTGCAGATCAGCCGGAGTCCGATCCGCTGAAATCTGCTGTCAGGTTTTGAAACTTATCGACGGAGGAAGAGAAATATGTATTCTGCGGAAACTATTCTGAAACATGCAGAAGAGAAGCTCGGACGACCCGCAGCCGGTGCTGAGGTTCATGCCCTGCATAATGCACTCGGCGAAGCAGTCTGCGGGGAGATCAAGCCGCTTTGGGATGCGTGCAGAGCCGAGCATCTTCATACGCGGAGGGTTTGCTATTTTTCAATGGAATTTCTGGTCGGCAGAGCGGTCTACAATAACCTCTACTGTCTGAATCTGCTGCCCGATATGGAACGCGCCTTTCAGAACGCCGGAACCTCCCTTTCTGTTTTTGAGGAAATTGAAGACGCTGCGCTCGGAAACGGCGGTCTCGGCAGACTGGCTGCCTGCTTTCTGGACAGCGCCGCAACGTGCAGACTGCCCGTAGACGGCTACGGAATCCGCTACCGCTACGGACTGTTCCGTCAGGGCATTGAAAACGGCAGACAGACCGAAACCGGCGATGACTGGTCGCAATTCGGGGATCCGTGGAGTATTCGCTGTGATGCGGATGCAGTGGATGTGCATTTCTGCGGGCAGACTGTCCGGGCAGTGCCTTATGATATGCCGGTGATCGGCTATGCTGCCTCCGGCAAACAGCCGCATATCGGCACGCTGCGCCTCTGGCAGGCTGAGCCGGTTCGCGCTTTTGATTTCAGGTTATTCAACGATCAGCATTATCTGGATGCATCAAAGGAGACAATTGCTGCGGAGGATATTTCCCGCTGTCTTTATCCGAATGACGATACCCGAGAAGGCAAGGCGCTTCGCCTGAAACAGCAGTATTTCTTCTGCGCGGCATCTCTTGCGGACTGCATCAGAAAGCATAAAGCCAATTTCGGCTCACTGGATTCTCTGCCGGAGAAAATAGCCGTTCAGCTCAATGACACGCATCCGGTTATTTCGATTCCGGAGCTGATCCGTCTGCTGGAAACTGAGGGATATTCGTTCCGTCAGGCGCTTCAAACGGCAAAGCAGGTTTTCTCCTACACAAATCATACGATTATGCAGGAAGCATTGGAGAAATGGGATTGCAGCCTGATTGAGGAGCTGCTGCCGGAAATCTATTCGATCATACTGCAAATTTCCGAGGAACTGCTCGAAGAACTGTATGCCGCAGATGTTCCGCAGGAGCAAATTGCTGCGATGCGGATTATTCAAAACGGTCAGGTGCATATGGCAAATCTTGCGATGTATGCGGGTGCTTATGTAAACGGCGTCGCCGAAATTCATACGGAGCTGCTCAAGACGACGGTTCTGAAAGAATGGTATCAGTATGCGCCGGAGAAGTTCCAGAATAAAACAAACGGCATTACCCAGCGCAGATGGCTCGGACTCTGCAATCCGGAGCTTTCCGCACTGCTGCGGGAACTCAGCGGCTCTGAGGATTTCCTGACAGACCTGAATGCATTGAAGCCGCTTTCATCCTATGCGGAGCAGCCGGAGATCATGCAGCGCTTTCATGAGATCAAGCAGCAGAAAAAGCGTCAGCTTGCCGATTATATCGCAGAAACAGAGGGTGTGCGGATTGATCCGGAACGCTGCTTTGATATTCAGATCAAGCGGCTGCATGAATATAAGCGTCAGCTTTTGAATGCGTTTTCGATCCTCTGGATTTATTTCGGCATCAAGGACGGCAGTATTCAGAATTTCCGCCCGACAACTTTCCTGTTCGGAGCAAAATCCGCACCGGGCTACCGCCGTGCCAAAGCGATTATCAAGTATATCAACGAAATTGCAAAACTGATTGACGCAGACCCGGAGGTTCGCGGACTGATTCAGGTGCATTTTGTCCGGAATTACAATGTATCCTATGCCGAAAAGCTTGTTGCGGCATGTGATATCTCCGAGCAGATTTCGACAGCAGGCACAGAAGCCTCCGGAACCGGCAATATGAAAATGATGCTGAACGGTGCCGTAACGCTCGGTACAATGGACGGTGCGAATATAGAAATTGTGCAGGCAGCGGGTCTTGAGAATAATTATATTTTCGGTGCAACAGTTGAGGAACTCGAAAAACTGGAGCATTATTGCAGCCGTGCGGTCATGGCAAAAGATCCGCGCATTGCCCGTGTTGTGAAAACACTGATTGACGGAACCGTTTCCGATGACGGAACCGGAGAATTCCGGGAACTGTATTTTTCGCTGCTGGACGGTGCAAGCTGGCATCAGCCGGATCATTACTATCTGCTGCTCGATCTTCCGTCCTATGCGGAAACCAAGCTCAAAGCAATCTCTGATTACGCGGATACCGCAGCCTTTACGGCGAAACAGTGGCGGAATACCTGTGCAGCCGGTCCGTTCAGCTCCGACCGGACAATCCGGCAGTATGCGGAAGAATGCTGGCATATCGGCAGCATTTCATAAGATATGGACAATATGCAAAACCGGCTTGAAAAATATCTTCCGCCGGCTGAGGGAGAGCAGAAGCTTCTGGCAGATGCGATGCGGTACAGCGTTCTGAACGGCGGCAAGCGGATACGCCCCCGGCTGCTGCTGCTTGCCTTTGAGATGTTCGGCGGAACCGGTCCGGATCCGGAACCGTTTATGGCAGCAATTGAAATGCTGCACGCATATTCTCTTGTGCATGACGATCTTCCGGCACTTGATCACGACACGCAGCGCCGCGGTCAGCCGTCAACATGGTATCGGTACGGAGAATGCATGGGAATTCTTGCCGGAGACGGTCTGCTGCATCAGGCGTTTGAGACAGTTGCGCTGGCGCTGAACGGGTCGGCATATCCGGAGCGTGTCAGCCGTGCGTTTTATGTCTTTGCGCATAAATCAGGTGTCAGCGGTATGCTGGGCGGGCAGGCGCTTGATACGCTTCGTTCAGAGATGTCTGTAACTGAGCGGGAATTGCTTGACATGTACGGGATGAAAACTGCTGCACTGCTTGAGGCTTCCCTGATGATCGGTGCAATTCTTGCCGGTGCGGATGAACAGATTATCGGAATACTGGAACAGGTCGGCAGAAAAACCGGGCTGGCTTTTCAGATTCGCGATGATATTCTTGATGACCCGTCAGCAGATGAGAATGCCGGCAGTGACCGGAAGAATGAAAAACCGACCTATGTTTCTCTGTTCGGGCGCGATGCCGCACAGAGAAAAGCGGAGCAGCTTTCCTGTGAAGCCGCTGCGCTGCTGAATCTGATTCCTGCGGATTCGGATGCGCTGGCACAAATGATTCGGGAAATGGCAGACAGGAGCTGCTGAACGACACAGCCGTTTGACGGATGAGAAGGGAGGGAGCTGCTTGGGCAGTCGGATTGCCGATTTGTACCGGAACTGGGAAGCAGCCGCAGAAGCAAGGTTCCGGCGGCTTCAGTCCAATGAAAGAAAGCTGAATCAGCATTTTATCCGGATTTACGGGATTGAGGGCGATTTGTCGCCTGCGGTTCCGGAGCGGGAGGTCAGTGTACGCCGTGCCGATTTGCAGCGGGAAATCCGCAGTCTCCTCAGTTTTGCCGTGGGATGTGTTTTCGGGCGCTATTCTGTGGATACACCCGGTCTTTGCTATACCGGCGGAGCTTGGAATACTTCCCTTTACAGAACGGTGCTCCCGACGGAACAGAGTGTTCTGCCTGTGTCATCCGCTTCCGGAAATACCGAAAGCCTGACGGACCGTGTGACAGATTTTATCCGGAAGGTGTACGGTTCGGATACGCTCGAAGAAAATCTGAGTTTTATAGCGAATGTGCTCGGCGGAGAAGGAACCTCATATGACGTTTTGTCTCAGTATTTCTCCCGTTCGTTCTTTGCAGATCATTGCAGAATCTATCATAAACGCCCGATCTACTGGGTATTCCGTTCCGGAAGACTGCGGGCTTTCTCTGCGGTTGCGTATTATCACCGCTGGAACCGGGAGACTGTTCCGACGGTTTTGGGGTTTTGTCAGGATGCGGCGAAACAGCAGCACAACCGCTGTGAACCTGAACTTGCAGCCTATGCCGAAAAGCTGCGGATGATTGCAGAAAGCGGCATAATCCCCGATCCGGAATGCAGCATTCCGGAGAATTATAAACGATTTGCAGAAATTCTTGAGCCGATTCCCTGAAACAATCCTGCAAAATTGACAACGCCCGTTTCGGACGACCTCTGCACACGAATTTCGTGCGCGGTCCGAAGCGGGTGTTATTGTCATTATATTCACTCTCTGTGAAAGACATGTGACAAAAAGCACGGTTTCACTGAATATTCAGGAAATCTTCATGATTCCTCACAGTTTTTTTCTTTTGAAGGGCATACAAAAGGCCGTAAAGCGTGTGGAATATGAGCGATTGCGCATTTGATACGGCGCAATCTGTCCTATCTCCGCCGCAGGACAGCGATTGCTGCCTCGTGCAAAATGGTAAAAGTTTCGGGGGCATTCTGCATGAGCATAGCCGTATGCGCCTGCTCCCATGCTGCAAGCTTTTCGCCGGAAAGCGATGCACCGACGCCGCGGCAGGCGCGCATCCTTCCGTGCCAGCTCTCGCGGGTAAACGGCACATTCAGGTCAAACTGTTCTGCGGATTCGCGTTCAAAAAAGGCATCGTAATCCTCCGGAATCCAGACAGGCTGACGTTGATTGCCGGCGCCGGTCCATTCCGGATTGAATTGCAGGACAAGGTTTTCGCTTGCCTGCGCGAGTGCATCTTCATACGGCAGCCAGTTCATCTGCAAAACGGCAAGCCGTCCGCCCGGCTTCAGCAGCGTTGCGAGCTTCGGCGCGATTACAGGATGATCGAAATACCAGAAGCACTGACACGCCGTGATGACGTCAAAGCTGCCCTCCGGAAACGGGAGGGTTTCCGCAGACGATGTCAGGAACGTAATCTGCATATTCCGCATATCCGCCAGCCTTTTCGCCTGTGAAATCTGCTCCTCCGAGATATCGGTTCCGACCCATTCTGCACCGTACCGGTACATGCAGCGCGGCAGGACGCCGGTTCCCGTTCCGAGATCAAGAACACGCTGTCCGCGAACGCACAGCCCGCGGTCTGTCAGCGCCTCAAAAAAACGGGGCGGGTAAATATCACGGTATTTTGCGTAATCTTCGGATGTTTTTCCGAAATCAAACGGTGTACCGCTGTCAATGTCGTTTCTGCGGATGTCCGTGCTGATCACTCCTTTTCATAAGATTTACAGCGGCTTATCTCCGAAAGCAGATAAGCCGCTGATTATTTTATCTTTGTTCGGCTTCAAATTCCTTTGAGAGATTTTTGAGAATCTTTGCAACAAACTGGTCTATCTCGCTGTCGGTAAACGGATGATCGTCCGAACGGAAGGTCAGAGAGAATGCCAGCGACTGCTTGCCGGCAGTGATCTGTTTGCCCTTATATACATCAAAGAGCGTGACACTGCTGAGCGATTTGCAGGAGCGTTTCATAACCGCTTCGAGATCGGCGCAGAGAATCTTTTCGCTGACGAGCAAGGCGATATCGCGCTGCACAACCGGATATTTCGGCAGTGCGGCAAAATGCAGCTCGGACAGCAGATGCGG
Source organism: Oscillospiraceae bacterium (assembly GCA_017518255.1). Lineage (GTDB taxonomy): Bacteria > Bacillota > Clostridia > Oscillospirales > Ruminococcaceae > Firm-04. Next base: position 11,849 of record JAFWVK010000075.1, on the reverse strand, counting down.
GCGCAGTGCCGTCAGGTCGAGCTCTGCGAGGAATACGGCATGTTCCGGAACCTCCGCATCGCTGATATCATGCGCCAGCATACCGAGCCAGCCGATGACGCTGCCGTCCAGCAGCAGCTCAGCGCTCATGCCCGGATGCAGGAACGGATACTTCTCCGAATCCTCCGGCTTGCGGTAAGTGAATTGCAGACGGAATGCATCCGCGATTGCTTCCGTTACAGCCTTTCCGTCGAAGAAGCTGACCTTTCCGCCGTCAAACAGCGCAATGCTGAGTGCTTCACGCTCTTCGGGCTCCTGTGTCGGGTGTTCCTCCTGGGAATGATAAGTTTTTGCAATCTCAAAAAGTCTTCCGCTGTCATTGCCGCGGCGGACATTCCGGATGACCGCATTGACCATAGACGGCGCGAGCATCGTCCGCATGATCGAAAGATCCTCAGAAATCGGATTGAGCAGACGGATTGCCTGACGCTGCGGTGCATCTGCCGGCAGTTTCAGCAGATCAAGATCCTTCTGCGAATAGAACGAATAGTGAATTGTCTCATAAAGCCCCTGTGCGCAGAGGACGCGCTTTAATTTCATCAGACTGCTCTGTGCGGCATTTCTTCCGCCGTTTGTGACAGATGCCGCTGCAAGGAAGGTCGGCTGAATATGGTCATAGCCGTACATGCGGATCAGTTCCTCCGCAATATCCGGCGCATTTTCGATATCCTCACGGTAAGGAGGAATCTGAATGCTCAGAGTGTCGCCGTCAATCTGCGGGGCAAAGCACAGATTTGTCAGAATCCGGAGAATCTCATCATCCGGAATTGTAATGCCGAGCAGTGCATTGATTTTCGATACAGAAACACTGAGCGGCCGGGTTGTATCGGGATTCCTGTTCTCCGATACGGCAATACCGGTTTCGGTGATGCTGCCGCACTGAAGCTCTTCGATCAGATGCAGGGCGCGTTTCAGACCGAGCTGTGTCGCATATTCATCGACACCTTTTTCAAAGCGCTGAGAGCTGTCGGAATGCTGACCGAGTGCGCGGGAGGTTTTGCGGATATTATCGCGCATGAATTTTGCGGATTCAAAAACCACATCGGCTGTGTCGTCCTTGATTCCGGAATTCAGACCGCCCATAATGCCGGCGAGCGCAACGGGCTTTTCGCCGTCGCAGATAACAAGATTTGCGGGATTGAGCGAGAATTCCTTTTCGTCGAGCGTCACGATTTTTTCACCCTCTGCGGCTCTGCGGACAACAATCTGCTGACCGGTAAGATCGCGCAGGTCAAAGGCGTGCATCGGCTGCCCGATTTCCTTTAAGACATAGTTCGTAATATCGACGATATTGGAGATTGAGCGGATGCCGACCAGAGCCAGACGGCGGCGCATCCATGCCGGAGATTCCGCAATTCTGATATTGCGGACATAGTGTGCGGAATAGCGCGGGCAGAGATCGGGAGCCTCAACCGAAACGCGGAAGCCGGAAAGCTCCGTGCCGTCGGTTTTATAGTCCGTTGCGGGCATTTTCAGCGGTTTGCCGAGCGCTGCCGCGACTTCTCTGGCAATGCCGAGCATGGACATGCAGTCCGGGCGGTTTGCGGTGATTGAAACATCGAAGAGCCAGTCATCCAGCCCGACAACCGGCTTAATGTCCGCGCCGACCGGAGCATCCTCCGGCAGAACCAGCAGTCCGCAGTAATCCGCACCGGGGTACAGATCCTCATTCAGACCGATTTCAATGCCGGAGCAGAGCATTCCGAAGGACTCAAAGCCTTTGAGCTTGCCTTTCTTAATCTTCATCAGTCCTTCGACGGTCACATGATCGCGGGCGGTTGCATAGACCTGCGCACCGACCAGTGCGACGGGGTATTTCCCGCCTGCTTTGACATTGTCGGCGCCGCAGCAAATCTGAAAATTGCCGTGTTCGCCGCAGTTCACCTGACAGACAGACAGATGCGTTTCCGGAATCGGCTCCAGAGACAGCACTTCACCGACTACAACGCCGGAGATATCCCCGCCGGTCTGCGTCAGGGTCTCAACCTCAAATCCGCAGTCAAAGAGCTTTTTTTCCAGTTCCTGCGGCGTAATATCAATTTCAACGTATTCTTTCAGCCAACTAAGCGGTACAATCATCGTTCTTTTCCTTTCTGCATCTTACTCACTGAATTGTGACAGCACTCTGGTATCGGATTCAAACAGCATCTTGATGTTCGGAATGCCGTATTTCAGCATCGCAATGCGCTCAATGCCCATTCCGAAGGCGAAGCCGGTGTATTCATCCGGATCAATCCCGCAATTTTCCAGAACCTTGCGGTTGACCATGCCGGCACCGAGCACTTCAATCCAGCCGGTATCCTTACAGAGTCTGCATCCGCAGCCGCCGCAGGAAAAACAGCTGACATCCACTTCCACGGAAGGCTCCGTAAACGGGAAATACGACGGACGCAGGCGGGTCTTGACGTTTTTGCCGAATACATTCTGCGCAAAGACATCGAGCATACCCTGTAAATCGCAGAGCGTAATGCCCTTATCGACAACCAGACCTTCCATCTGTGAGAACATCGGGGAATGGGTTGCGTCGTCATCGGAACGGAAAACCTTGCCCGGCGAAAGAATTTTGATCGGCGGCTTGGTATTCTCCATGACGCGGATCTGACCGGCGGAGGTCTGCGTGCGCAGCAGCAGTTCCGGTGAGACATAGAAGGTATCCTGCATATCGCGTGCAGGGTGATCCTTTGGGGTGTTCAGAGCGGTGAAATTGTAGTAGTCATTCTCAATTTCGGGACCCTCAAACACGGTGAAGCCCATCCCGGCGAATATGTCGATCAGCTCATTGGCAATCAGCGTATTCGGGTGCAGTGCGCCAGCTGTGTGCGGGGATGCGGGCATCGTGACGTCAATCTGTTCGGCGGCATTTTTCTTTGCCAGTTCAGCCGCCTTGAGGCGGGCATCCTGTTCCGTAAAGAAGTCCAGTGCCCATGTTTTCAGCTCGTTGACGATCTTGCCGAAAGCCGGACGTTCCTCCGGTGCAAGGTCACGCATATTTTTCATCAGCGCAGAAATCTGTCCTGCCTTATTGTCGAGGTACTGCTTCCGGAGCTGATACATCTCCTTTGAATCCTGAATCGCGGCAGCGGCTTGTTCAATTTTCTCCCGCATCGCCTTGATTTGTTTTTCCATGTTTGAAACCGTCCTTTCAGATATATTTGCAAAAAACCATATTATAGTATACCGCAAATCACGCCGGATGTCAAGGGATAATCGGGATTTGATAGATCTCCGAAACGCAAAAACTGCGCAGTCACAAGACTGCGCAGTTTCAAATTACCTCTCTGATTCAAAAACGCTGCAATCAGACACAGCCCTGTGCCTTCATTGCCTCAGCAACCTTCAGGAAGCCTGCGATGTTTGCACCTGCAACGAGGTCATCGCCCAGACCGTACTTGTTTGCAGCCTGAATGCTTGCCTTAAAGATGTTTGCCATGATGTCCTTCAGCTTGGCATCAACTTCCTCAGCAGTCCAGCTGTAACGCATGGAGTTCTGAGACATTTCCAGACCGGAAACCGCAACGCCGCCGGCATTGACAGCCTTGGACGGAGCAACGATGACGCCTGCTTCTTTCAGCAGTGCAACAGCTTCGTTTGTGGTCGGCATATTTGCGACCTCGACATAGTACTTGACGCCGTTTGCAATGATCTGCTTTGCTTCCTCAACACCGACTTCGTTCTGGGTTGCGCACGGCATGAGAATGTCAGCCTTGACGCCCCACGGCTTCTGACCGGCGAAGAACTGTGCGGTCGGGAACTTGTCAGCATAATCCTGTGCACGGTTGCGGCAGGAAGCTCTCATTTCGAGCAGGTAGTTGACCTTCTCCTCAGTGGAGATGCCGTCCGGATCGTAGATGTAGCCGTCCGGACCGGAAATGGTAACAACCTTTCCGCCGAGCTCGTTGACCTTCTTGATAGTACCCCATGCAACATTGCCGAAGCCGGAGACTGCAAAGGTCTTGCCCTTGATTTCATCCTTGAAGTAATCCAGCATATTCTGGACATAGTAGACAGCGCCGTAGCCGGTTGCTTCCGGACGGATCAGGGATCCGCCGTACTCGATGCCCTTACCGGTCAGAACGCCGGAGAACTCATTCTGGAGTCTCTTATACTGACCGAACAGGTAGCCGATTTCTCTGCCGCCGACACCGATATCACCTGCCGGAACGTCGAGGTTCGGACCGATGTGACGATACAGCTCAGTCATAAAGCTCTGGCAGAAACGCATAACCTCAGCATCAGACTTGCCCTGCGGGTCGAAGTCGGAACCGCCCTTGCCGCCGCCCATCGGGAGGGAGGTCAGGGAGTTCTTAAAGGTCTGCTCAAAGCCGAGGAACTTGATGATGCCGATATAAACATTCTTTGCGAAGCGAAGACCGCCCTTGTACGGTCCGATTGCGGAGTTGAACTGTACGCGGAAGCCGCGGTTGACCTGCTGCTTGCCGTTATCGTCAATCCACGGAACGCGGAAGATGATCTGGCGCTCCGGCTCGACCATGCGCTCAATGACGCCCGCTTCAACAAGGTCGGGTCTCTGCTCGACAACCGGCTCCAGTGTGCTCAGAACCTCAGCAACGGTCTGAAGGAACTCAGGCTCGTTCGGGTTGCGCTTTTCAACCTGCTCATAGACAGACTTCAGGTATGCGTTTTTCAGTTCCATAATTCTAATCTCCTTACAAAAATCTCAGGACTTCAAAAAATCTCCGTCCAGCTTCTATTATACCGCATTTCAGATATAATTGCAATTGTTTTTTTATATCCTATATTTTTAAGACAAAATTCAGAATTTTTCGTAATATCATGATATTATTCTTTTTTGTATGTTTTATTGTACTTAAATTTATATGAATATAATATGAACAATGACAAACAAATAACAAACAAAACAAATGTTTTATGCACTGCGCGGAATCAGGTTACTTTTTCCGCCTCATACTGTCTCATTGTCTGAACGGTATCGGAGCTATGCGCTTTTTCGAGCCGGTTTTACAGATAAAATTGCGTTCGGAGCAATATGAGCCGAAAAGAAATGTTATTTTTGATGTTGTTCTCTCAAAAAACAGGCTTTCGTTATCCATACTGCCGAAAATCGCCTCAGGCAATTGACAAACGCTGCCGGAAGAAGTATACTATATATTGGATTGTAATGAATTTGTAATACTCTATCATGCAGAAGAAGGAGGCACTATATGCGCTTTGCTGTTGCACAGTCCGGCGGTCCGACCGCTGCGATCAATGCTTCGCTTGCCGGAGTTTATGAGGCTGCAATGGATATCCAGCGAAAGCTCCGGTCTGAAGGTTCTTCTGAAAAGGTTGAAATATTCGGCGTCCTGCACGGTGTGCAGGGGCTTCTGGACGGAAAACTGATCAATCTGGAGGAGCGGCTCTCCGATCCGCAGAAGCTCGCCCTGCTGAAAAAAACACCCGCCAGCGCGCTCGGTTCCTGCCGCTTCCGGCTGCCCCCGCCCGAACAGGATGACAGCATGTACCATAAGCTGCTGGATGTTCTCAACGCGCACAGGATTGATGCGCTGTTCTATATCGGCGGCAACGATTCGATGGATACCGTCGCAAAGCTCAGCACATGGCTGACCGCGCACGGCAGCAAAATCCGGATTATCGGTGTCCCGAAAACAATTGACAATGATCTGGTCGGCACGGATCATACCCCCGGCTTCGGTTCCGCCGTCAAATATCTGATGACAACCATGCAGGAAATACTGCGAGACTGTTCCGTTTATCAGGTGCAGTCGGTGACGGTTGTCGAAATTATGGGACGCGATGCCGGCTGGCTGACCGCCTCGACCTGCCTGCTCCGCAGAAACGGAGAAACCGCCCCGCATTACATTTATCTTCCGGAATCGGATTTTACGGTTGCCGGATTTCTGGCGGATGTCCGCGAGGGGCTGAAAACGCACCGATCGGTTGTCTGTGCGGTATCGGAGGGCGTTACTCCGCCGGATGCCGCTCTGTTCCGTTCCGGTGTGAATGATGAGTTCGGTCATGCCTATCTCTCCGGAATCGGAAAGTATCTGGAAAAACAGATTGCTGCGGAGATCGGCTGCAAGGTGCGCTCGGTTGAGCTGAACATCATGCAGAGATGTTCCGCGCATATTGCTTCGTATACCGATCTTCTGGAGGCAGAGCGCTGCGGTATTCATGCTGGCTGGCTGGCATATTCCGGAGCAAGCGGCGTTATGGTTAATATGCAGCGCAATTCTGATGCTTACACCTATGAAATCACTTACGGGGAGTTCCCCGCTTCTCAAACTGCCAATCAGATCCGGAAATTTCCGGCTGAATGGATATCGCCGGAGGGCAATCAGGTAACGGACGATGCAATCGGGTATTTTCTCCCGCTTATTCAGGGCGAGGTTTATCCCGATATGCATAACGGCATGCCGGTTCATTTCCTGTTTTAATGCTTTACGGTAACCTCTTTCTTTCTGCGGACAGTCTTTTGACTGTCCGATTTTTTTCGCCGCGCAGTGCCCGGCGCGGCGGGCAGCGCCCGCATCCAATGCCGCTTCCCGATCTGATTTGGAACAGAAAAACTGACAGTTTTTCCAGTCTGAACAGTGCATATTTTTTTATAAGCAGTCAGATTACAGAACTCGAATTATATTTTGAATTAGCAGAGTGGAATACTAAAAGAACCGCGGTGCAGAACATTATAAAACATCAGAACCTCAAAACAACAAAAAACAGCGCCCCGGAAACCTCCGGAGCACTGTCCTTCTGACGGGCTGAACCCGCTGGTCTGAGTGACCCGACTTGAACGGGCGGCCTCTACCACCCCAAGGTAGCGCGCTACCAACTGCGCCACACCCAGACAACGCATATATTATATCACAAATGCTGCCTTTTGTCAATACCCAGAGCCGGATTTTCCGCACCGCCATTCTGCGGTGTGTCTGAAAGCGTTCCGGCTTGACAATGCGGGATATTTATGGTAGAATAAAAAAGGCTGTAGAACTGCACCGAAGCAGGCGGTTCTGTTGCCGAAACTGAACAACAGGAGAAATACGAATTATGTGTGGAATCGTAGGATTTACCGGAAATAAACAGGCAGCACCGGTTTTGCTCGACGGACTGTCAAAGCTCGAATACCGCGGCTATGATTCGGCGGGTATCGCTGTCCGCGACGGAGACAGTGAGCCGGAAATAATCAAGGAGAAAGGCAAACTGAAGGTCTTGCAGGAAATGACAGATTACGGAAGAGCCGTCAAGGGCTGCTGCGGCATCGGTCATACCCGCTGGGCAACACACGGCGAGCCCTCCGCACTCAATGCGCACCCCCATGCAAGCGACGATCTGAATGTCATCGCCGTCCATAACGGCATTATCGAAAATTATCAGGAGCTTCGCGAAAAACTGATGAAGCACGGCTATGTGTTCAAGTCTCAGACCGATACCGAGGTCGCGGTGAAGCTGATTGACTATTACTACAAAAAATATGCACCGCTGCCGATCGAGGCAATTGCCCGTTCAATGGTCCGCATCCGCGGCTCCTATGCACTTTGCGTCATGTTTAAGGACTATCCGGGCGAAATCTACTGCGCGCGCAAGGACAGCCCGATGATTATCGGCATCGCAGACGGCGAATCCTATGTCGCATCCGACGTTCCGGCAATTCTGAAATATACCAGAAATGTGTATTATATCGGCAATATGGAAATTGCCAAGCTCGAAAAAGGCAATGTGACCTTCTTCAATATCGACAGCGAAGTGCTGGAAAAGCAGCTCACCGAAATCAAATGGGATGCCGAATCTGCGGAAAAAGGCGGCTATGAGCATTTTATGCTCAAGGAAATCCATGAGCAGCCCAAGGTCATCCGCGATACAATCAATTCGGTCGTATCCGACGGCGTGGTGCGGTTTGACAGCATCAACCTGACCGATGAGGAAATGCAGAATATTGAACAGGTCTATATTGTCGCCTGCGGTTCGGCATATCATGTCGGTGTGGCGGTGCAGTACGTGATTGAGCATCTGACTTCGCTTCAGGTTCGCGTGGAGCTGGCGTCGGAATTCCGCTACCGCAAAATGACCATGAACAAAAAGAGCCTTGTCATTGTCATCAGTCAGTCCGGTGAAACCGCGGACACGCTGGCTGCACTGCGCGGTGCAAAGGATCAGGGCATCAAAACGCTTGCAATCGTCAATGTGGTCGGCTCGTCCATTGCGCGGGAAGCGGACAATGTGTTCTATACACTTGCCGGTCCGGAAATCTCCGTTGCAACAACAAAGGCTTACAGCACACAACTGGTCGCAGGCTATCTGCTGGCACTGCAGTTTGCAAAGGCACGCAATGAAATCGAGGCGGAGGAATATGACCGTCTGCTGAAAGCAATCTACTCGATTCCGGATAAGGTCGAGAAGATTCTGGAAGATAAAGAGCGGCTGCAATGGTATTCCGCAAAGCTCATCAATGTCTCGGATTCGTTCTTCATCGGCAGAGGCATTGACTATGCAATCGGCATGGAGGGCAGCCTGAAGCTGAAAGAAATCAGCTATATCCATTCCGAGGCGTATGCTGCGGGTGAATTAAAGCACGGTCCGATCAGCCTGATTGAGAAAGGCACCATTGTCATCGCCGTCGTGACGCAGACCGAACTGACCGAGAAAACCGTCAGCAATATGGTCGAGGTCAAGAGCCGCGGCGCAAAGCTGATGGCTGTGACAACCGCCGGAAACTATTTCCTGGAAGATACAGCGGAATTTACCTGCTATGTCCCGAAGATCGAACCGCTGTTTGCCGGAAGCCTTGCGGTGATTCCGCTCCAGCTTCTGAGCTATTATGTCTCAATCGGCAAGGGCTTTGACGTTGATAAGCCGCGCAATCTCGCAAAATCCGTGACAGTGGAGTAATCGTATGACGGACATGATAAAGCAGATCGGAGCCGCATTCCGCCTGCCCGGCGAACCGGTTTCGGAGGAAATCATCACAAACGGCAATATCAATACAACCTGCCGCGTAACCTACCGGAATCCGGACGGAACAGAGAAACCGTATATCTTTCAGCGGATCAATACCGTCGTGTTCAGGAATCCGGTGCAGATTATGCAGAATATCGACCTCGTGACCACGCATATCCGCCGGAAATATCCGGAGGAGCGCACGCTGCATTTCCATCACACGGCAGACGGCAAAAATTACGTCTTTACGGATGATAATGCTTTCTGGCGCGTGATGAACTGCGTGGATTCCGTTACGCTGGATTCCTGCGATGACCTCAGCGTAATTGAAGCAACCGGAAAAGCATTCGGCCATTTTCAGAATCAGCTTTCCGATTTCGACGGCAGCCTGCTCTTTGAGACGATTCCGGATTTTCACAATACGAAAAAGCGTCTGGATACGCTGTTTGCGCATGTTGATGAGGATCCCTGCGGCAGAGCGGAATCCGTGCGTGCCGAAACAGAATATCTTTCATCTGTCCGCGAAACGGCAGGAGCGCTCTCCGTGCGCTATGCAAACGGCGAGTTTCCCGTCCGCGTGACGCACAATGATACAAAGTTCAATAATGTGCTGTTTGACCGCGTGACAAAGGAACCCATTGTCGTGATTGATCTTGACACGGTTATGCCGGGCATGGCAATGTACGATTTCGGCGATGCCGTGCGGTTTATTGCGAATACGGCTGCCGAAGATGAGCCCGATCTCTCAAAGGTCTCTGTCGATGCGGCAAAATTCGGCGCATTCTGCAAAGGCTTTGTCGGAGAGGTGATGCAGGGCTTTACACAGCCCGAACTGGATTCGCTCGTGCTTGCCGCGTTTTCGGTTACGGTTGAGCTGGCGGCGCGTTTCCTCGATGACTACCTCACCGGCGACAAATATTTCAAGACGCTTTATCCCGAACACAATCTCGTGCGTACCCGCTGTCAGCTTGCCCTTGCCAAAGATTTCCGGAACAGAAAGGATGAGCTGGAACAGATCGTCCGCGGGGTTGTGAGGAGCATAAACGGTAAAAAATCAGACTGAATTGAGGTGCTTGCAAATTGGCAACAGTTTTTCTGGCAGGCGGCGCCGGATATATCGGGTCGCATACGGCAGTGGAGCTGCTGGAAGCGGGCTATGAGGTGATCGCGGCAGATAATTTCTGCAACAGTTCTCCGGAATCCGTCCGCCGTGCAGAGCAGATCACAGGCAAAACGATCCGGCTGTATGATGCGGATATCCGTGATACCCGCCGGCTTGCCGGGATTTTTCAGGAAAACCGGATTGATGCCGTGATTCATTTTGCCGGACTGAAAGCAGTCGGCGAATCGGCGGAAAAGCCGCTGCTGTATTACCGGAATAACATTGATACGACGCTTTCCCTGCTGGAGACCATGCAGCAGTTCGGTGTGAAGCATGTGATTTTTTCTTCCAGCGCGACGGTTTACGGTTCGGAGAATCCGATTCCCTATACGGAAACAATGCGGCGCGGTGTCTGCTCCAATCCCTACGGCTGGACAAAGGCGATGACGGAGCAGATTCTGGAGGATGCCGCAAAGGCAGACCCGTCGCTTTCTGTTGTTCTGCTCCGGTATTTTAATCCGATCGGTGCGCATCCCTCCGGCATGATCGGCGAGGATCCCTGCGGCATTCCGAATAATCTGATGCCGTATATCACACAGGTCGCCGTCGGAAAGCGCGAATGCCTGACGGTTTTCGGAAACGATTATCCGACACCGGACGGAACCTGCCGCCGCGATTATATTCATGTGACCGATCTTGCAAAAGGACATGTGAAAGCAACGGATTATGTTTTGCAGCACACCGGCGTCGAAGCTGTCAATCTCGGAACCGGTACTCCGTACAGTGTTCTGGAGATTGTAGAGGCGTTTGAGCGCGTCAACGGCGTGAAGATTGCATACCGCTTCGGTCCGCGGCGTGCCGGCGATATTCCGGAATTCTACGCAAATGCGGATAAAGCGCGTGAGCTGCTGCACTGGACTGCAGAGAAAACGCTCGACGACATGTGCCGGGATGCATGGAACTGGCAAAAGCAGAATCCGAACGGATTCCGTGATTCTGAATAAACAAACAGGCTGCTTTCCGGTTGATCCGGCAGGCAGCCTGTTTTTATGTTTTGTGCAATCCGGCACGGCATTCATGAGGCTGCCGCACTGCAATATGCTTTCAGTCTGCTCCGCAGCATTTCATAGCGAAGCCGTTTTTCGTCTTTTGCAAAATGAATCTCCCGAAACTGCTCCGGATTCTGCTCATAGCAAAGCACTTCATCACCGAACTGCTCGCTGGTCAGATCGAATACAATGCTGCCGATGACATTGTAGCAATGATAATTTCCGCCGTCACGCGGAATGCCGTAAACCTTCCCGCCGAATATATCCTGTGCCAGAAACGCGGTAACGGAACACTGTCCGAGCGTCGGATTCTCCGGACTCCATTTGCCGCGCAGTCTCGGTGCGCAGCTCTCCGCACACCAGATATGCAGCAGCGCATCATATAATTCCGCAGGCGACTGAATTCCCGGATATTCTTCCGAAACCGGCTTTGCATCTGCTGTCTCCCAGCCGTAAAAATGATATGATTTCATATTTCCCTCCCGGTACGTTTTTTCTAAGTATACCATATTATGCGGACAAACGCAATGCATAAAATGTATCTTCGGCGGATTGAGAACAGACTGGCGTTACCGGAATAACTCTGATAACGCCTCAGTCTGTCGAAAAGCGGTATCTGCGATGTATCCATAATGGGGCTCCGCCCCAACCCCCGCCAAAGGGACGCTGTCCCTTTGGAATCCCACTTTATGTAAAAGATAGTAAATTCGCTCTTTATATTATACAACGGGGTCTGGGGACAATGT
>JAFWVK010000074.1 GCA_017518255.1 Oscillospiraceae bacterium | reverse complement strand
GAAATCAACCCGCTGCCGCCAGTTTGCAGATAAAGTCTCTTATTCTGCAATTTGTTCCTGTCAGGAGAGGTGCGAAAGATTGATAATGGGGGAAGGAAAACTCTTGTTTTCCTTCCCCCAAGCCCCTATCTTTAGCGCTTTTTTGATGCTGACAGGGAGTTTCGCCGCCTGCGGGCAGCGACGAGGGACGCTGCCCCCCGACCCTGCGAGCTTTTTGAAAAAAGCTCGATCAAAAACTTTTATAAGACACAGACAGGGTTTCCCGACAAGCTGAGCAGCAGCGGGAAATCAACCCGCTGCCGCTTTGTTTTTTATCGCCAATCTTTTTATGTCATCAGATATGCCCGGCAGGGCGCACCGTCACAGCCGCCGAGATTCAGCGGTGCGGCACTGAGAAAAAATCTCCCCTCCGGAATACCGTCCAGCACAATTCCCTCCAGCAGCACAACCCCTGCACCCAGCAGAATCCGGTGTACCTGTGCCGGCGCATCCTCCGGTCCGACCGTCTGGCTCTCATTCCCGATCAGCCGGATGCCTGCCTCTGCAAACACCCGTGCGGCGTCCTCCGTGACAACCGCCTTTCCCGCAATCAGAATGCGCTCCGCCGCATGGAGGGCATCTGCCTTTTCCAGAATTTCCGCTGCCTCCGCCGCCGAAACCGAACCCTCATGCCGCGTGACAAAACATGAGCCGACGAAAGCGGTCAAATCCAGCATATCAACCGTTTTCCCGCCCTCTATAAAATGATACGGAGCATCAATATGCGTGCCGTTGTGCGCACACATCGAAAATTCCGTGAGATTGCAGACATCGTCTTTTGCGGTTTGCATCAGTCGCCGAAACGACGGCAAAGGGTCTCCCGGATAACTTCTGCACGAAAAAATTTCCTGTGAAATATCGTAAATCACGACGACTCCCCTCACTTTCTTTTTTGAATATCCTGATAAAGCATTCCGCATTGCGTGCAGTACCAGATCAGTCTGCCTGAACGGTACAGCGGCATGGTAAATTGCAGATTCCATTCCGGATACTGCCGGAAAATCATCGCGGTACTGTCGTTGAGGAACGCTGCAAATGAGACATAGTGTTCTTTTGTCATGGAATGGTCGGAGGAAACGAACAGTGCGCCGTCGGTTTCCTCGACTGTCAGCATTTCCTGTTCTTCCGCCCGCCGCGGCTCCTGCGGTGTCAGTCTGCTGCCGCAGCAGGTAACCGATGCTTCCGAGGCTGCCGTGACGATGTTGCCGCATTTGCCGCAAACATAAAATTTCAGTTTTTTCATATTGCCTTTCTCGCTTTCGTTTTCTTTCATTTCGCCTGAGAGCAGGACGCAGACATCCGTCCCCAGCACATCCGCCAGCGCAGAGAGCAGAGAGATGTCCGGTGAGCCGTTCCCGCGCTCCCACTTTGAAACGGCTTTGTCGCTGACACAGAGGCGCTCCGCAAGCTGCTTTTGTGTCAGATGCATATTTCTTCTGAGCTGTCTGATAAGCCCGCCTGTTCGGATCTGATCCATATTTTTCTCTCCTTTTCCGGATGTGTTTTGCAGAATTCTGTATCATCATTATAGCGCAAAAGAATATCGCCGTCAATCCACGATGCGTAGAATTCCTGTGGCTGTGCCTCTTCTATACTACTATAGAACGGGAAGCGGAAACGGAACCGCGCACTGCGCGGCGGAAAGTGATAGTCAAACTCTCACAAAAAGCAGTAAGATTTTCCGTCAATATGCATAAAACGCAAGCCGGTTTTTCGTGAAAACGCAGAAAATGAATTTCACTCTTGCATAGATTTTGCACACATGGTATAATAGCTGTATAGTTTTTGTCTGTGCTGCCGCCCGAAATACTTTGCATCGGAACCGGTATCGGCACAGGCGCAGTAAGGAGAGTCTCACATATGAAAAATATCGACACCACAAAAATCAAAAACATTGTACTCGCCGGACAGAGCGGCTGCGGAAAAACCGCACTCGCAGAAGCTCTGCTTTACCGTGCAGGTGTGATTGACCGAATCGGAAAATCCGCAGACGGCAATACCGTATGTGACTTTGATCCGGAGGAAATCAAGCGCACCGCTTCCATCAACCTTGCTCTGACAAATTTTGAATACGGTGACTTCAAAATCAATCTGATCGACACCCCCGGTTCGCTGGATTTCGCTGCTGCCGCCAATGAGGGCATGTTTGCCGGCGATACCGTCATTATCTGTGTTTCCGCAAAGTCCGGCGTCCATGTCGGAACCGTCAAGGCATTCAATGCTGCAAAAAAGCTCGGCAAGCATGTTCTGTTTGTCGTAACCAAAATCGACGACCCGAATCAGGATTTCTATGCAACGCTTCAGTCTCTGAAGGACGCGTTCGGCGCTGCCGTCTGCCCGGTTATCGTTCCCGAAATCGTCAACAACCAGTTCAAGTCGCTGGTTCACCTCGGCAGAATGAAATCCTATACATATGATAAAAAGGGCGTTTCCGTTGCCGCCGATGCCGCCGGAATCGTTCTCTCCGAGAAGGAAGGCATTACCGCTGATTCCCTGCTCGACAGCCTGAGCGAAGCAGTTGCCGAAACAGACGATGCCCTGATGGAGAAGTTCTTCGAGGGTGAGCCCTTCACACAGGAGGAAATCAGCCACGGCATCCACGAAGCAATGCGTACCGGAAGAGCAATGCCGGTGTTCACCGTTTCCTGCACCAATCCCGCAGGCTGCGACCTGCTGCTTGAATTCCTGAAATACATGCCGGATCCGACCAATGCCGCACCGCTCAAGGCAACCGATAAGGATGGCAAGGAGCTGGAACTCAAGGTCGATGCATCCGCACCGCTTTCCGCATTCGTATTCCGCACGGTTGCAGACCCGTTTGTCGGAAAGATGAGCTTTATGAAGATTCTCTCCGGCACACTGACCGCCGACAAGGAACTCATCAACGCAACAACCGGCGCGACCGAGCGTATCGGCAAGCTGTATACCATGCTCGGCAAAAAGCAGACCGAGGTTTCCTCCGCAGTCGCCGGCGATATCGTTGTAGCAACGAAGATTGCCGCCAATACCTGCGATACCCTCTGCGCACCGGAGCGCATCATCTCCTATGCACCGATCTCCTACCCGAACCCGACCTACCGCATGGCGGTCAAGGCTACGGCACAGGGCGACGAAGCGAAGATTTCCAACGGTCTCCAGAGACTGCTGGAAGAAGACAAGGCGCTCTCCTTTACGCTGGATACTACCACCAAAGAGCAGGTTCTTGCAGGTCTGGGCGATCAGCATCTGGATGTCGTAAAGGCTAAGCTCAAGAGCAAGTTCGGTGTCGATGTACTTCTGGAAGAGCCGAAGATCGCTTACCGCGAGACCATCCGCAAAAAGACCGACAAGGTTCAGGGCAGACATAAGAAGCAGTCCGGCGGTCACGGTCAGTTCGGCGACGTCTGGATTGAATTCGAGCCGACAGACAGCGATTCGCTTGTATTTGAAGAGAAGATTTTCGGCGGCGCTGTTCCGAAGAACTTCTTCCCCGCAATCGAAAAGGGTCTCCAGGAAAGCGTCAAGAAGGGTGTGCTCGCTGGCTGCCCGGTTGTAGGTATCAAAGCGACGCTGCTCGACGGCTCCTATCACCCGGTTGATTCCTCCGAAATGGCATTTAAGATCGCTGCCTCCCTCGCATTCAAGGAAGGCATGAAGCAGGCAAGCCCGATCCTGCTTGAACCGATCGGCGCGCTGAAAGTCACGATTCCGGATTCCAAGACCGGTGACGTCATGGGCGACCTCAACAAGCGCCGCGGCAGAGTGCTCGGCATGGAGCCTGCCGGTGACGGCATGACCGTGATTCAGGCAGAAGCACCTGTCCGCGAGATGCATGACTTTACCATGTATCTCCGTCAGGTCGCAAAAGGCATGGGCGAATATACATTTGATTTCCTGCGCTATGAGCCGCTGCCGGCAAACCTCCTCGATGAGGTTGTCGCAAGCGTCAAGAGCGGCAGCGAAGACGACGAATAAGATTGATACAAAGAACCGCCGGTGTAAAAATACACCGGCGGTTTCTGCTTGTCGGGAACCCCCATCTGTGTCTTATAAAAGTTTTTGATCGAGGTTTTTTCAAAAAGCTCGCAGGGTCGGGGGACAGCGTCCCTCGTCGCTGCCCGCAGGCAGCGAAACTCCCTGTCAGCATCAAAAAAGCGCTAAAGATAGGGGCTTGGGGGAAGGAAAACAAGAGTTTTCCTTCCCCCATTATCAATCTTTCGTACATCTGTTTCAGAATCTCATTGAACCGCCAGAACCCTCGCCGGGGACATTGTCCCCGGACCCCATTGTATAGAAAAAGATGTATTATCTTCATTTTTGTTTGTAATGAGATTATCTGCATGAACATCCCCTTCAATAATCGTCCATTGCGCATAAAGAATATGATCCTTAGCAGCTGAAACTTTAGTCTTATCTGTAATATTAGTTTCACCTGCTGCCATTATACAGATTGCCGAATACGGAAAGATTTTCGTACAGGCGCACAAAAACAAGCCGGTATTCTGACAGCGCTTGTTAATTCCTACAAAACCGACAGGATTACAAAAATATGCTTGACAAATGCCGGAAACCGTGCTATAATAGCATCATCCCAGTTATCCTATCAAATAAATATGAATAGAGAGGGAACCAACATGACAAAGCTCTTCCGGGAACTTGACCGGTGCAATTACCGGTTCGGACGAATGTACCGATGTTTCATCTGAAAACCGAATCAACCTGAGCGGAGCGCATTCCGCACAACGAAAATAATAATATAATTATGATGAAATGAGGTAAATAAAAATGAGTAACTATAAATTTGAGACCCTTCAGCTCCATGTCGGACAGGAGCAGCCCGATCCCGCCTCTGATTCCAGAGCGGTTCCGATCTACGCAACAACATCCTATGTTTTCCGCAATTCCGAGCACGCCGCCGCACGCTTCGGTCTGGCAGATGCCGGAAACATCTACGGCAGACTGACCAACTCCACGCAGGACGTTCTCGAAAAGCGCATTGCCGCGCTGGAAGGCGGTGTCGCAGCGCTCGCGCTCGCATCGGGAGCCGCCGCCATTACCTATACCATTGAGGCGCTTGCACAGGCAGGCGAACACATCGTTGCGCAGAAAACCATTTACGGCGGAAGCTTCAATCTGCTTGCACATACACTTCCCCAGTTCGGCATCCGCACAAGCTTTGTCAATGCGCATGACCTTGCCGAAATCGAAGCGGCAATCGAGCCAAAGACAAAGGCAATCTACCTTGAAACGCTCGGCAATCCGAATTCCGACATTCCGGACATTGATGCCGTTGCGGAAATCGCACACAGACACGGAATTCCGCTTGTTATCGACAACACCTTCGGTACGCCGTTCCTGATTCGCCCGATTGAGCACGGCGCGGATATCGTGATTCACTCCGCGACAAAATTCATCGGCGGTCACGGAACAACCCTCGGCGGCATCATCGTGGATTCCGGAAAATTCGACTGGAAAGCAAGCGGCAAATTTGCGCCGATTGCTGCGCCGAATCCGAGCTATCACGGCGTCTCGTTCGCTGATGCCGTCGGTCCGGCTGCATTCGTAACCTATATCCGTGCGATTCTGCTGCGCGATCAGGGCGCTGCGATTTCCCCGTTTGCGGCATTCCTGCTGCTTCAGGGAACCGAAACCCTTTCGCTCCGACTGGAGAGACACGCAGAAAATACCAAAAAGGTCGTCGAATTCCTGAAGAATCATCCGAAGGTCGCAAAGGTCAATCACCCCTCTCTGCCGGAGCATCCGGATCATGCGCTGTATGAGAAGTATTTCCCGAACGGCGGCGGCAGCATCTTTACCTTTGACATCAAGGGCGGACAGAAAGAGGCTTTTGCATTCATTGACAGCCTCGAAATCTTTTCGCTGCTCGCAAATGTCGCCGATGTCAAGTCGCTCGTGATTCATCCTGCTACCACAACGCATTCCCAGCTGACGGAGGAGGAGCTTCTGAGTTCGGGTATCACACAGGCAACAATCCGGCTCTCCATCGGCACGGAGCATATCGACGATATCATCGCAGACCTTGAAAAAGGATTTGCGGCTGTATAAAACTGTTTCCTCTGTTTTTGAGAATCGAATACACAGAAAACTCCGGTATAATAAAATGTACCGGAGTTTTCTGTTTGCAGATATAGTCTCTTATTCTGCAATTTGTTCCTGTCAGAAGAGGTGCGAAAGAATGATAATGGGGGAAGGAAAACTCTTGTTTTCCTTCCCCCAAGCCCCTATCTTTAGCGCTTTTTTGATGCTGACAGGGCGTTTCGCCGTCTGCGGACGGCGACCAGAGGGCGCCGCCCTCTGGATACCCGCCAACTTTTGAAAAAGTTGGATCAAAACTTTTATTTCACCTTCGGTATGCGCATCCGTAGGTTTCTCGACAGACTGACTCCGGTACAATAAATGTACCG
>JAFWVK010000073.1 GCA_017518255.1 Oscillospiraceae bacterium | reverse complement strand
CCTCCGCAGGCGATTCGACACTCAATCAAAAACAAAACCCCCGCACCGAAATGCAGGGGTGATACGCCTGATGCGATTTGAGCGGAGAGCCTCCGCAGGCGATTCGACACTCAATCAAAAACAAAACCCCCGCACCGAAGTACGGGGGTGATACGCCTGATGCGATTCGAACGCACGACCTTCAGAGTCGGAGTCTGACACTCTATCCAGCTGAGCTACAGGCGCATATTCTTTTGATACGGATGAACCGTACCTTGTTATTATATCAGATTTCTACGCAATTTGCAAGCCTTTTTTTGAAATTTGTGCATGGAACACAAAAAAATCCGTTCCATAATCCAACGAAAGGAACGCAGACAATGAACACGCAGACAACCCCGAAGAACCGGTCAATCTACATCGTCGTGACAAGAACCGGTACAAATGTCGCTCGTGCAATCCGCATGTTTTCAAGAATGCCGTATTCCCATGTCTCGCTTTCCGGCGACGCTTCTTTACACCTGCTTTACAGCTTTTGCCGGAATTATAAGCCGATTCCGCTCCCCGCAACCTTTAATACGGAGATGATCGGTGAGGGAACACTCGGTAAATTCGATCAGATTCCCTGCGAGGTCTACGAAATCCGTGTCACCGATGAGCAGTATGCCCGCTTCTGGGATATCATCGAGCATTTCTGCGATCACCGGAAACAGTATTCCTACAGCATCATCGGTCTGCTGCTGGTCAAGCTGCAAATCAAACGGAACCTCGAAAAGAAATTTGTCTGTTCGCAGTTTGTCGCACATGTACTCAAGGAATGCGGCGTGGAACTGGATAAAGCCCCCTGCCTCTATTCCCCCGACGACCTGCGCTATCTGCCCGGTGCAAAACTGATTTACCGCGGAGAGCTGAACCGGTATTATCACGATCTGAACGAAAATGAGCATACAGAACCGCTTGCAATACACCCCGCGGTGTAATCTGCGGCATTTTCAGCAAGCAGCGCAAGCCGCAGTAAATATTTCAGCGTACAGGGCGGCATTTCGGCGGCATACTCTGCCGCAGCCGCCTTTTCTTCCGCATAATCCGGAAGCGGAACCCGCCATTCCCCGCCGCCGAGCTCCATAACAGTCTGTGTGCCGTTCTGCACGCTGCTGCTGTGCAGCTGTGCCATAGCCGGCTGCCCGCCGTACAGTATCTGACGTGTTTTCTGTGCGGCTTTCAGCATCCCGATACCGCCGGTCAGAATACATATATAACTGAAAGCCGCCAGCAGAGCGGCTTTTCTTGCGCGCCTGCGCTGTCTTCCCGTCATCTGACTCCTCCTCTCCGGCGGACTTATGCGGATCAGGAGGCTTCGCCGCAGAGCTTCCGGATTGTTTCACTCAGTGACTTTCCGACCAGCTCACCTGCATACCGCGCTTCCTCCAGCGTATTCCCCTGTGACCCGACCTCGATCAGCAGCCCGCCCTTTGAAAGATCCTGATTATATTTCCGGTAGCTGAACAGAATCGGTCTGGTAAAGCCGGGAAACATACTCTCTGCATTCTGCTGCAAAGCACTCGCAAACCGGAAGTTTTCCAGATAATTCGGCATTCCCATAGACCCGTTGTCACAGCCGGATATAATCATAATCTGTGCAGATTGTTTCCCGTTAATCGTGCAGACCGGTGCGATTACCGTCGAACCGTCGGAGATTGCGTCGCGGTGAATATCAAGCGCAATGCAGATGCTCGGATACTGCTCCAGAACAGAGCGTATCGTTTTGGCACTGTTGCCGTATGCGCCGCTCCAGACCGGATAATCATGGATTTCACGCGAATGCACGACGCCGATTCCGGCAGCGCTGAGCTGCTCCGCAATGGCATCCCCGACCATAACCATATCCTTGTCCGGCTCGGTTGTCCGGAAGATGCAGGAGGAATCATAGGCGCCGGTCTTTTCCGCAACAAAGCTTTCCGTCGTGTGCGTATGATAAATCAGAACCATCGGGGTACCGTCTATCCGGAGATCGAGCGAGGGTGCTTTTTTACTTTCTTCCAGCAAATCGCTGTTTTTCCAGAAGGTTCCGTTGCGAACCTGTCCGGCAAGCGGCAGATTCAGGAAAATATCCCCTTTCTGCGAGGAAAAATGCCGGTCAACGATTTTCCCGCCCGTATCGGTATCCGGACAGCGGTAAAGCCGCGAATACCACATCGCTTTTGAACCTTCGGATTCGATGTTGATGATGTTTGCATTTTGTTCGTCCGAATTGTTTTCGGCATGTACCTCCGGCGGAACATAAGAACCGGAATCGGCTGCTTTTTTCTCCGGAATCTCTGTCGGCTCTGCGGAAAGGACGGCGGCAGGTACCTCCGGTAGCTGCGGCATTACACCGATCTGCGTATGCTGCATCACCGGAACGACTTTCCTGCCCGCAAGCAAAATTGTTCCGGTTCCGCAGAGCAGGACGGCAGTTTTCAGTTTTCGATTCATGAAATGAGCCTCCTTACAGCGGAAATCACCTGCTACACCATATGCAGAATTCTGCCCGGATATGTTATCCGGGCAGAGTGCTCTGAATGAAAAAGAGGAACAGTACCCTGTTCCTCTCAGTTTGTTGAAAAAGCGATATCTGCGATGCATCCATAATGGGGCTCCGCCCCAAACCCTGCCAAAGGGACAAAGTCCCTTTGGAATCCCATTACACATAAAAATGAAGATAATACATCCATATTCTATCCGATGAGGTATGGGGGTTCGATGTTTGCGAAGCAAACTTGACACAGATGGGGTTTCCCAACAAGCTGAGAGGAACAGTTCCCTGTTCCTCTCAGTCTGTCGAGAAACCCTATCTGTGTCTTATAAAAGTTTTTGATCGAGCTTTTTTCAAAAAGCTCGCAGGGTCGAGGGACAGCGTCCCTCGTCGCTGCCCGCAGGCAGCGAAACTCCCCATTTTGCGTTCTTTTTTGGGAAGATAGGGGCTTGGGGGAAGCCCCCTTTTTCTAAAAGGGCAGCTTCCCCCATTATTGATCTCTATACCTCTCTTGCGTTATTCTAAATTAGAACAGAGGACTTTATCTACAAGCTGAGAGGAACAGTATCCTGTTCCTCTCTCTGATTTTTTACGAAGTAGCCGCCAGTTTTTTGAGCAGCCATGTCAGATCGCTGAATGTCACTCTCCCGTCGCCGTCACAGTCCGAATTGAGGCGACCTTCATCCGTAATCCCGCAGGTGAGATCCTCCGCCTCAACTCTGCTGAGCAGAACCGCATCCAGAACATTGACCTCGCCGTTGCAGTCGGCGTCTCCGCGCAGAACCTGAGCCGGCTGAACCTGTGTCTCCTCCAGCGAGAAGAAACTGACGGAATAAGTGATTTCGGTGTCCTCTCCCGCAGCAGTCTGAATGCCGGAAATCCGGACATCAACAGTATCTCCCGGCGCAAAGAACACATCCGGACAGAAGATGATGCAGTTCCGGATCGACGACCGGTTTGAAATATTGACATTGAAATAGTGCGAATAAGCTTCCTGCTTCTCCTGAGCTGTCATGCTGCTGTCATCAGTCAGGCAGTCGTTCCTGTCAAAATGCCAGCTCCTGTCAAGCTGATGTGAATACAAATCGACCTGAACCGTTTCTGCGGAAGGTTCTGCATACTGCTGATTCAGAGAAACCGAGAAGGGATAGCGGTTTGACTGATATTTCCGTTCCAGACTGTAAAGCTCATAGGGCATATTCTGCGGCGGCCATGCGATATAATCGCCGGTGAACGCCTCCTCTCTGGAATGATCCAGCGCATAAACCGCGGAATAGAGGTCACGCCTGCCTGAACCTGTAATCTGTCCGA
The DNA here is from genome assembly GCA_017518255.1 of Oscillospiraceae bacterium. Taxonomy (GTDB): domain Bacteria; phylum Bacillota; class Clostridia; order Oscillospirales; family Ruminococcaceae; genus Firm-04. Next base: position 29,457 of record JAFWVK010000073.1, on the reverse strand, counting down.
AGCCGATATACTGCATCTTCGGATTCAGCAGCCAGCGGCGGTGACCGGCAGTCTGCATGTTCTTCACGCCCCTGCCCATATCGCTGTCGCAGAGATCCTTTTCATAGATTGCAGCAGGCAGAGTATAATAGCCGTAATGCAGATTACAATACTTTGTTCCCGTTTTACAGAGCGCAAACAGCTCATCGGAAAAATCTGCGGGTTTGTCGTCCGGACCCAGTTCATGGTCAAGCTCCGAACGGTACCAGTCAATCAGCGCCGCAGCCTGCGCGAGCTCACTGTAATCGCCGCGGATTGTAATATCTGCGGGCAGCCCGGCAATATACCGTGCCGTATTGACGGCATTCAGTGCCTCCTGAAGGGATTCCCCGCCGAGAACACCGGGCGTATAGGGCGCCGAAAGCAGCTGCTCCTGTGCATATTCCGGCTTTTTTTCGTCCTTTACCGGAAAAGGATGCGCCGCATAGAACGCGCGGATTTCCTCCTGTGAGTGCAGTTCCAGCTCATAGGCGGACACAGAACAGGGCAAGACAGCAGCAGAGATTCCGGCTGCTGCAGCGCCGGTCATCAACCGTTTCCAATGCTTCTGCATTTTCATATCCGTCACGCCCTTTCATCCGGTCTGAGTCAGAACAATTCCTCCGCTATCATTATATCATAAACGCCCAATATTTTCAAGATGTTTTGCAAACTTTGTTTAATAAGTATATATTCAGGATACGCGGATTGTGCATTCTCACACAAAAAGGGCTCTGCACGAACAAAGCTGTCCGCACAGAGCCTTCAAAATCATTCAATTGTTATCATCCACATTCAGATTTTCCATGGAATCAGTGACCATTTTGCAGCCGGGTTTTACGTTTAGCATAATATCCCGCATCGTATCCTCCGGAACCGCGGCACAGCCGCCGGCATACGGCTTCCGTTCACCAAAGCAATGAAGGAAACATGCAAATCCGTTCTCATCTGTATCCCCTGAACTGAATTATCCGTTCTGTTCGCCGGAAAGAATCTGAAAATCGCTCGGAAATGCGGTCAGCGTGACCGGATGATCGCCTGAAATCACCAGCATATCCTCTATACGAACGCCGAATTTGCCCGGTATGTAAATTCCGGGTTCATCTGTCATGATAATTCCGTCGCAGAGAACCTCCTCACAGCGCGGCGCAGCAACCGGCATTTCGTGAATTTCCAGCCCGACCGAATGTCCGAGCGCATGGGTAAAATATGTGCCGTATCCGGCATCCTCAATCACCTTTGCAGCCGCAAAGTGCATTTCATTGCAGAGTCTCCCTGCACAGGCGGCAGCCCTTGCGGCATTCTGTGCACGCAGCACCGTATCGTAAACCTTCCGCATTTCGTCCGTCGCGGAGCCGAACGCAAAGGTTCTGGTCATATCGGAATGATATCCGCGATAGACGGCGCCGAAATCCGCAAGGATAAAATCGCCCCTGCAAAGCTTCCGGTCGCCGGGTACACCGTGCGGAAGGCTGGTGTTTTCCCCGAAAAGAAGAATAGTATCAAACGAAGTCTTTTCGCTTCCGCTGATCGCCATATAATAATTCAGTCTTGCCGCAGCCTCCCGCTCCGTCATGCCCTCGCAAAGCTCCGGCAGCAGGCGGGTCAGCGCCGCCTCAGCAATATGCTGCGCAATGACGATGCTTGCAATTTCCTCCTCGGATTTTCTGGCACGGAGCGAGAGAATCCGCGAACCGATCGGCAGAAAGCTGCACGGCAGCTTTTCACGCATTGCGGCGAATCGGTCAACTGTCAGGACATCGTCCTCGTAGAGCAGCTTCTGTACCTGATAGGCATCCAGAACCGACTGTAAATATTCGTACATTCCGGAAGCATTTGAACGTGTCAGAACACGGAACCCGCGCGGCAGAAGCTTTGCTTCGGCTGTTTCCGTATAACGTCCGTCGGTAATCAGAATGGCTGTTCCGTCCGCCAGAATCAGGCACTGCCCCTCCAGTGCCGTTGTTTCCAGCGCATAAATCAAATTGACTTCTCCCGTCAGAAGCATCGCATCTGCGTCATTTTTCTTGACTATTTCCGCAAGTGCGGCAATTCGGCTCATGTTCTGTGCATCCTTTCTTCCTCAAAAAATCATATATTTCAGTGTATCACAGTTTCCTGTGTTTGTCAAGCGTTCCCGCAGCCAGGCAGCAAAAAGAAAGCAGACTATAATCTGAGCGCACATGTTTCCGAATCAAACATGTGCGCTCTTGCGGTTGCTTTGTAATTATTGCAGCTTTTTCTGCTCGTCGTTCAGGAATGCCATCAGGTCATTGAAATTCGCAGACGGAACAGAGGGCTGCGGCTTCTTTTTATGCTTCTTTTTCGGTGCGGGCTTCGGTACAGGTTCTTCCGCCGGCGCAGGTGCCGCAGTATGGTAAAGATCCTGCGGAATCACAAGCTTTGTCTGTGCGGTTGCAGCCTGCGGAACCGGCGTTTCGGAAGTATTTCCGGATACGGCAGCAAAGCTTTCCTGTGCGCTGCGCCGCAGTTCTTCCGAGCGGGTCAGGCGTTCTTCCTCTGCCTTCTTCTCTGCCGCGAGCTGCTCCGGTGTCGGAATCTGAATATGACCGGTTGCGGTCAGACGCGGAATATTCTCCTTTGGTGTCGGTTTCAGTTCCTGACGCTGTGTGGTTGTCAGCGGCTGATCGCCCGTCTTCGGGATAGACAGCGTATGCGTCTTGGTGATAATCTCAGTCGTGTAAAGCGGCACACCGTCCGGCGTTTCGGTCTGCCGGCGCTGCTCCATATGGCTTCTGACCGCCGCAATCCGTTCTGCTCTGCGTGCAGCCTCTTCCTCTTCCAGACGGGCAATTTCCTCATCCGTCAGCATCTTGCGCGCACGTTCGATTCCGTGCAGATCCTCCTGCGGTTTGTTCGGAGAAACCGGCTCTTCTTCAAAAGAATCGGAAATCAGCTGCTTTTCACGCTGCTTTGCACGGCGTGCGGCATCACGCTCGGCGATTTTCTGCTGTTTCCGCTGAATGGACTTCACAAATGCGAGGTCGGTATCTTCTTCCTCCTGAAGCTCCGCATTCGCCTCTCTTGCCGCGATCAGAACAGAGATGAGGTAAATCAGAAGCAGAATGCAGGGCAGCAGCAGTCCGACAATCAGACCTGCCGTACTGGTCAGAAACTGAATCAGCGCACCGAGCTCCGCACTTCTGTTCGTGCAGACACCGAGAATCCGGTCGGGTGTTGTTTCTACAGCAACCTCATTGGTCGCTGTCGTCAGATAATAAAGTGCGGTTGTATTTTCAGCAGTTGCCTGCTGAATCAGGCTGACAACGGCAATCCGGTATTCTCCCGCGGTATTCTGATAGAGAACGACATTCTGTTCTTTGATCGGCTCATCCTCTACCACAACGAGCGATCCGCTCGGAACATAGCTGCCCATATCGCTCTGTGTATAATAACAGTAACGGGTTCCGAACAATTTCGGTACTTTTCCGTTTCCGAACATCAGTCTGACTGAAAGCGTAATTCCCATTACCAGCACCATGCAGATTACCAGCAAAATACCGAGGCATGACATGTGCTTTTCTTGTTTTTTCGCCATAAGTTTCTTTGCCCTCCGGTGTCCCGGCGGCACTCCTTTCTGTTCTCTTTCCGAACCGCTGTTCATCTGGGCGGTTCTTATCTAGTATAGTATATCATATTTTCCGTAAAATTACAATTCTTTTTTCTTTTTTGCAGATGAAATTTTTTCACTGTTTCCACTTGACTTTTTTGGGGAAATGTGATATAATATGTTTCGGTTCTATTCGGCTGACTGACGCAGATGCAGCGCAAATATGCCGGAGCAGCTCAGTTGTGTGGAGTCGCTCAACAGAGTTGAGCCTGCGCATTCGTAATGCGCAGACAAGTGAAAAACGATATGCTGGTGTAGCTCAGTTGGTAGAGCAGCGCATTCGTAATGCGCAGGTCAAGGGTTCGAGTCCCTTCACCAGCTTGTCCCCCGTTCTTCGGAACGGGGGTTTACTTTTTATCCGTACTGCGCATCCAAGTGAAGAAATATGCCGGGCAGCTCAGTTGTGTAGAGTCGCTCAACAAGTTGATCCTGCGCATTCGCAATGTGCAGGTCAAGGGTTCGAGTCCCTTCACCGGCTTGACCCCCGTTCTTCGGAACGGGGGTTTACTTTTTATCCGTACTGCGCATCCAAGTGAAGAAGTATGCCGGTGCAGCTCAGTTGTGTAGAGTCGCTCAACAAGTTGAGCCTGCGCATTCGTAATGCGCAGGTCAAGGGTTCGAGTCCCTTCACCAGCTTGACCCCCGTTCTTCGGAACGGGGGTTTACTTTTTATCCGTACTGCGCAGGCAAGTGAAAAAATGCCGGTGCAGCTCAGTTGTGTAGAGTCGCTCAACAAGTTGAGCCTGCGCATTCGCAATGTGCAGGTCAAGGGTTCGAGTCCCTTCACCGGCTTGACTCCCGTTCTTCGGAGCGGGGGGGTACTTTTTCCTGTCGAAATATCAAAAAATGCCACAGTACTTCTGACAGAAATATCAGAAATACTGCGGCATCATACTTCTGTTCCGGCATTGCCCTTTCAGCGCGGGCAATTCGGGGTCAAGTTTCATATTCCGGTTTCCTGTTAAGCAGGCACAGAATCAGGGATACAACGGCGATTCCGAGACAGGCTCCGGAAAAATCAATCAGCACATCCCGGAATTCTCCGCTTCTGCCTGCGACAAACCGCTGGTGGTATTCGTCCGAACATGCATACAAAAACGACAAAAGCGCCGGCAGCAGAAAATCCCTTGCGGAATGCCTCTGCCGGCTTTTTTGCATACAGGATACAATCAGCGCCCATGTAATACGGCAAAATACGCCGAGCACTGCATATTCCGAAAAATGACCGCATTTCCTGAAAAACGTATGAAAGCGCCCGATGACGGCTTCCTTTTGCAGCGCGGTCTTACTGCTCCAGCCCGGATAACACACACACAGCAGCTTCCGCAGAATGTTTCCGCTGAATTCGCCGGATTCTCTGCCGTTATTGGCAGAAAACCAATAAATCAGTGCCATCCATGCCAATGTCAGAGCACAAAACAGTACGATCAGCAAAGCCGGCCTGCTTTGTCTGTTTATTTTTCCCAATTTCCGCGCTCCCGCCGGATTTCATTCAGAAGCTCGTTCAGACGCGCCTCCGTCGAAGTCAGGGATTGCAGCACATAAGCGGCTGTCGCATCCTTAGTGTCCTCACATTTGGACTTTGTCTTTGCAAGGATTTCATGTGCGCGCTTCTTGGCTTCTTCCGTAATGGTATTCTCGGAAACCAGTGTTTTTGCACGCTCTTCCGCACCGCGGATAATGCTTTCGGCATTGGTCTGTGCTTCCTTCATAATCCGGTCGCAGTCATAGTCAATGGTCTGCGCACGCTTCATTTCCTTCGGCATGGCAAGTCTGATATCATTGACCAGCTCGCGCAGACGGTCGCCGTCAATGACAATCTTGTGAGCTGCAAGCGGAAATGCTTTTGCATTATCCAGCAGATCATCCATCTCGTCAAGTACATCAAATACGCTCATTCTGTTTCATCCTTTCCGATTGCATTTGCAAATTTTTGCACCTCTCGAATCAGCTTTTCGTTTTCTGCACCGTCCAGCTGCGGCTTTTCCGGTTTCCGGCGGAGCCTCTTTTCAATGACCGGCTGAATTTCCGCCGGCACAAAGCTGGAGATGTCGCCGCCCAGCGCAGCAATCTGTTTGACAATGCTGGAACTGAGGTACATATTTTCAGCGGCTGTTGTCAGAAATACAGTTTCCGCCTCAGGGCAGAGCTTCCTGTTTCCGAGTGCCATCTGAAATTCATATTCAAAGTCCGTAACCGCACGGAGGCCCTTGACAATTGCATCTGCATGAACTCTCCGGACATAGTCCGCGAGCAGTTCATCCTCCAGAATATCAATGACGATATTCGGGAAATGCTTTGTCACCTTTTCGATCATCAGCAGGCGTTCTGTCAGCGTAAAGACCGGATGCTTCTCCAGATTTGCCGACACAAGCACGATCACGCTGTCAAACAGCTTGGAGGCGCGGCTGATGATATCGAGATGTCCGAATGTCACCGGGTCAAAGCTGCCCGGACAGACCGCAACACGGCGCTGTTTTTTGTCTGGCATAGGCGGTGCATCCTTTCTCCTTCGGGCTGCAGACAGCGGTGCTGTCACAGCTCTTCCGGCTGTCGGTAGATACTTATCATTATTTTACCATATTTTTTCTGCTTTTGCAAGTAGAAATTTTGAATTCTATCCGGTAATTTGCATTCGGGCTCATGTTCGCAGACGATTATTCCCGTTCTTTGCATTTTTTCGGCGAGAACCGGCAGAATCTGCTGCAAAATATTCTTTCCGTAGGGCGGATCGAGAAACGCGATATCAAACGCCGCCGTACACCGCTGCAAATAGCTGAACGCATCACTCCGGAGCACCTCTGCCCGTTCGCTCAGCCCGCAGCCTGCGATATTCTGCCGGATGCACCGGACTGCGCGCTCATCGGCATCGGTCAGGACGGCTTTTGCCGCGCCTCTGCTCAGCGCTTCGATTGCCATTTGTCCGCTTCCGGCGAACAGGTCGAGAATCACGGCGCCCGGAAAATCGAACTGAAGTGCGGAACAGACCGCCTCCTTGACCTTATCGGTTGTCGGACGGGTATCCGTTCCGGGCGGCGCAAGCAGCTTCCTGCCCCTTGCCGTTCCGGTAATGACTCGCATACGCTTACCGCCTTTCGTCTGTATAATTCATTAACCGCGATATCCTTTTCTGTACCGTGCTCTTTCCCGCATATACGCTTCGGTCTCCTCCGCTGTCATCGGCTTGCCGTAGAGGAAGCCCTGTGCATAATCGCAGCCGGCTGCCTTGAGCAGACGCGCCTGCTCCGGTGTTTCGACGCCCTCCGCAATCGTCTTGATCTTTTTGGATCTGGCGATTCTCGCGACGGAGAACACGATTTCCTGCACCACCCGGTCCTCTTCCAGATGCCGGACAAAGGAGCGGTCCATTTTGACCATGGTAAACGGAAGCATCTGCATATAGCTCAGGGAGGAATATCCGGTTCCGAAGTCGTCCATGGCAATCTGGATGCCGGCAGCGCGGAGCTGATTCATACGTTCTATCGTCAGGTCGATGTCTTTCAGCGCAAGGGACTCCGTCAGCTCGATTTCGAGGCAGTGCGGGTCGAGGCGGTATTTTCTCAGAACCTCCTGAATCTGCTCGCAGATGGTATCCTGATAGAAATCCGCGCCGCTGAAATTGATGGACATTACAACCTCCGGCAGACCTTCATCCTGCCAGACTTTCGCCTGACGGCACGCTTCATCCAGCACAAAGCGGGTAATCTGCGTAATCAAAGAGGATTTTTCCGCAACGGAAACAAACGCTTCGGGCGAAACGATTTTATCCGGCGACATTCTCCAGCGGATCAGCGCCTCCAGACCGATGACCGCATCTGTTTCAAGGGAAATCTTCGGCTGATAATACAGTACAAACTCATGATTGGCAAGCGCTTCCGAAAGCCGGACTTCGAGCTGATTCTCCTTGACAATGGCATCATGCATCGCCTCGGTATAGCGGCTGATGCCGCCGAGCATACTTCTGTTGGAGGAGAGTGCGAATTCCGCGTGTTCCATGACATCTTCAAAGCTCTCACCGTCCGCAGGCATCAGCGCATATCCCGCAGAACAGGTCAGCGAAATATTGGCAAGCCCGCCTGCCGACCTTGCCGAGAGCGACTGCTGAATTTCGCGCACAACCTTTTCCGGGAGCGCCGGGTCGCCGGTATTGCGGAGAATCAGCGCGAAATTGTCACCGGAAATCCGCGCACCGAATCCGCCGTGTTCAAGCTGCCTGTTCATTGCCTCGGCAAACTGCCGCAGCAGTTCATTTCCTGCCGCATAGCCGCAGGCATCGTTAATCATATGGAAGCGGTCGATGTCAATGACAATGACCCAGTAGGAATTCTCCATTTCCGTCGTGCAGCGGTAGAGATCATGTCCCATCTGCAGGAGCTTCTGCCGGTTCGGAATACCGGTAACGCTGTCCTCATAGGCAATCCGTTCAATCTGAACATCCTTTGCCTTTTCTCCGGAAATATCAATGACAATTCCGCCGACGGCAAGCCTGCCGGTTTCCGGGTTCTGCGTTGCACGGAAGCGGTAGGAATACCATCGGTACTGCCCGTCCGCCCCGCTGAGCCGCAGCTCAACGGAATCGGTTTTTCTGAGATAATCCTGCATATGATCGTGCATATTCCGGCACCGGCTGTCAAATGTGACAAGATCTGCCGGATAAACGCGGCTGCGCAGCTCTTCGACTGTCAGAACGTCATCTTTCAGACCGAGCATCTGCCGGAGCTTATCGGAAGGAAAAAGATTCCGGTTGCCCTGCTCAATCAGCAGAATGCCGACATCCATCAGCTCCATCGTCAGATTATGTCTTCCCTCGGAAACAATCAGCCGCTTGGAATAGGTCGCAAGCTCAGACTGCATCAGACGGATATCCGCAAGATCCAGGCCGATCGAGAGATACCATGTCACGCCGTTTTCTTCCGTTTCGACCGCAGAGGTTGTCCAGATCATATCCCGTTCCTGACCGCTTGCAGTCACAAAACAGAATTCGCGGTTCTTTTCCCGGATAATTTCCGGAATATCCTGCTCGGAAACGGTTTCCCGCCCGAAAAGCACCGAAAGCACATGCTTCGGATCCGCAGCGTGCTCCGGGTCCAGCTCTGCCAGATTCCGCAGGGTATCATTGAGAATCACGGTTCGTAACGTATCGTCCCAGAGCATGGCGGGGGATGCGAGGTCTTTTGTCAGATTTTGCAGACGCTTCTTCTTGGAGAGCTGTCTGCGCTTTGCCGCCCGCTGCCGGAACAGAATAATCAGAAAGCTCAGCAAAACCGCAATCAGGGCGTAGGCATTGAAAATCAGGTAGATCAGTTCGCCTTTTTCCCTGTTCCGGAAGGCGTAGGCAATCACGGTCACGGTCAGCACGGCGAACAGCACCATGACAGAATTGACGAGATGCGCCCGTATTCTTTGTTTCACAATGATGTCACCGCCTTTCCGGAGCTCCGTTTTTCTTCGCAGCAAATTACATTTTCGCATATCATACCATAATATACATTATATCAAACTCGCACAGAATTGTCAATAGATAAACGCATTTTGGACACGGCAGCAGCATGTATCCTCAATCTGCACAAAAGATGTTTTATTTTCAGCGCCCCTCCCCGCCGGCGGCATGGGAAAGGCACGGCTTTCCGGTCTTTTCGGGTGAAATGCGTTTTGAAATCTGTACATAAGCCGGCATCCGGTTCTGCCCCGTGCAGTTTCCGGAAATATTATTTTTCCCTGTTCCCATTGTGTTTTTTTTCAGAATATGGTATAATAGATTGGAAACGGCCGTCAATCGGTCTGAACATTCCGGACAAAATGTGAAAGGGGATCCGAATTCATGAAAATACTGGTTGTTGACGACGAGGCACAAATCCGCCTGATGATCCGCGAATATGCGGAATTTGAAGGAATTGAGGTTGACGAAGCCGCAGACGGCATGGAAGCCGTGAAGAAAGTCCGCGAAGGGAACTACGACCTCATCATTATGGATATTATGATGCCGAAGCTGGACGGCTTCTCCGCCTGCAAGGAAATCCGGAAATCCTCCAATGTGCCGATTATCATGCTCTCGGCAAGAGGCGAGGAATACGATCAGCAGTACGGCTTCGAGCTGGGCATCGACGATTATGTCGTAAAGCCTTTTTCCCCGAAGCTGCTGATTGCAAGAATCAAGACGGTCTGCAACCGCTATGCGCTGACGCATGAACAGCTCAGGGAATTGGAAAAATTCAAGAAGCAGCAGCAACAGCAGCTCCCGGAGCGCATGAGCTTCGAGGGTCTGGAAATCGACATGAAAGGCAGAGAGGTCTATGTCAACGGGCAGAAAGCCAGCATGACACCGAAAGAATATGACCTGCTCTTCTATCTGGTCAAGAACCGGAATATCGCTCTGACAAGAGACAAGCTGCTGGAAGAGGTCTGGGGCTACGATTTCTTCGGCGATGACCGCACGGTTGATACCCATATCAAAATGCTCCGGAACAGTCTCGGTGAATACCGCAAATTCATCGTCACGCTGAGAGGAATGGGATATAAATTTGAAGCATAAGCGCAAAAAGCGCCGCAGTATGCGGTTCCATATCTGGGGATGGTTTGTGGTCTTTATCATTGCCGTCCTGCTCCTGCTCTGGGTCTTTCAGATTCTGTTTCTCCAGAATTTCTATAACCGCATGAAAACCGCGGATGTCATCCGGATTGCCGATTCGATGATCGAGGACTACCGGAGCGGGAATTATGCGGAATCCTTTATCCGGAAGGCGAATGACAATCAGATGTGCATTGAGGTGCGCGATCAGTATGAGCGTTCCGTTTTTTCCGTCGATGCGCTCGGCTCCGGTACAAGCAGCAACTGCTTCATTCACGGTCCGAACAATCAGGCAAGAAAAATCATCCGGAAACTGAAACAGCAGAAAGGCGGCGTCCTGATCGGAAAGGAACGGAATGTCGCAACGCAGGTCGATATTCTGATTTATGCCTGCACAATCGGTCCGAAAGACCGTCCGGAGGGATACCTCCTGCTGAATACCCCGCTGGTTCCCGTCTCCGCAACGGTCAATATTCTCAAAAAACAACTGCTGATTATTACGGTCATGCTGATTCTGATTGCGTTCCTGATCTCTGTTACGGTCTCACGGCGGCTGGCAAAGCCGATCGTACAGGTTACGAAAGAGGCAGAACAGCTCGCACACGGAAATTATAACATCCGGTTCACCGGCGGCGGCTATTATGAAGCGGATAAGCTTGCGGATACGCTGACCTATGCAAGCTACGAGATCAACCGCGTCGATGTCATGCAGCGCGACCTCATCGCCAATGCATCGCACGATCTGCGCACCCCGCTGACAATGCTGAAGGGCTATGCCGAACTGATCCGTGATGTCTCCGGTGACAATCCGGTCAAGCGCGAACAGCATTTGCAGGTCATCATCGAGGAAACCGACCGCCTGACGGCACTGGTCAACGACATTCTCGACCTCTCCAAATACGAAAACGGCAAAATGACGCTGGAACGCACTGCCTTTGACATGGAGGAGCGGCTCAGAGAAATTACGGAGCGCTACCGCGGACTCAGCGCAGTCTCAGGGTATCGTTTTTCACTGGAAACCGACGGTTCCGCACCTGTGTTCTGCGATGCCGGTAAAATCGAGCAGGTCATCTGCAACCTGATTAACAATGCCGTGAATTATTCCGGAGAATCACGCGAAATATTCATCCGGCAGGAGCATACGCCCGAAGGCATCCGGATTTCCGTCCGCGATACGGGCGAGGGCATGGATCAGGAAACGCTTTCCCGCATCTTCGACAAATATTACCGCAGCAGCAATTACAAGCGCGAGGTGCGCGGAACCGGTCTCGGTCTTTCGATTGTCAAGGCAATCCTACGGCTGCACGACTATTCCTTCGGCGTAAACAGTACGGTCGGTGCCGGCTCAACTTTCTGGTTCGTCATTCATCCCGAACCCGGCGCAAATTCCTGACAGAAAAAGGAGAATACACATGAAAAGAAAAGCATTTCTGCTCGCCGCAATGCTCTGCGTGACATTCTGCGCAGGCTGCGGAAAAAAGAACGATGAATCAAGCAGAAAGCGCAGGAAAGATTCCGATGCTGAGAGCATATCCTCCGCAGATGAACAGAGCAGCGGCGACGGGGAATCCGACGGTGACAGCCTGCCCGATTCCGCCGAAAGCTCCGATGCACTGGCACAGGAGCTCAAAAGCGGCGGTCCGTATTATGCCTACGACAGCGAATCGGACTGCTATCTGATCCTGAAATTCGGCAGCAGCGATCACTATCTGTTCGATGATGCAGACTATATCATCCGCGGCTATGACAAAAGCGGCGGGGAAAAAGTGTTTTACTGGCAGCGCACCTATCCGGACAGCTGCTGGTCGGAAGGATATATTTCCGGCGGAACCGAGAACAGCGTGGAACTGAAAGAGCCCGGATATATCCGCGGAAGCCGCACACTCGACTATTACCGCTATATGACCTTCACGAAAAACAGCGACGGTTCGTGGGATGACAGCGAGGGGCATACGTATCTCCCCGGACAGCCCGGCTTCAGCGGCGGCAGAACCGAGCCCGCTCAGACCGACCCCACCCAGACTGAACCCTCCGGCCAGAGCAGCAGTCAGAGCGGAGAGGTAATCTGCGACTGGGAAAAAGCCACAAAATGGGACCGTCAGCTTGAAGACGGCGCATCCGCGACCATAACACTGCCGCAATCCAATCAGGACATCCTGAGCTTCGATATTTACAGACCCGGTCCGAATCCGTGGTCGGTGCAGGGCAAGTATCTGAACATCACACTGGAGAAAGGCTACCGCTACCGTGTGTCATTTGAGTATAAGACAGAGCTTTTCAACGAAAACGCAGGCTATGATCCGGACGCACATCATGCGCTGGTCTCCCTGGTCCAGAATTATGATCCGTGGGAGCCTTACTTTGAGGCAACCCTGAAGCTCAACCGTTCCGAATTTACAAACGCCTCCTATGAATTCAATATGGATTCTCCGACAGACAGCAATGTATTCTGCGGCTTCGGCTTCGGCGGAATCGGCAGCACAGGCTGCCATGCGGAAATCCGGAACTTCAAAATCGAGAAAATTGATGTTCCAATTTTAAGCTCTGCTGAGGTAATTTATGACTGGCGGGATATCATGAAATGGGATTATCAGGTGGAGGACGGCGCCTCGGCGACCGTGACGCTGCCGGAGCCCAATCAGGACGGTCTGTGTTTCGATATTTCCAGACCCGGCCCGAACCCGTGGTCCGTGCAGGGCAAATATCTGGATGTCGCACTGCATCAGGGCAGCCGCTACCGCGTTTCATTTGAATATAAGGCGAGCACCTATAATGAAAGCGCAGGATATGACCAGGACGCACATCATGCACTGGTCTCACTGATCCAGAATTACGAACCGTGGAATCCCTATTTTGAAGCGACTCTGAAACTCAACCGCAACACATTTACAAAAGCTTCCTTTGAATTCACAATGGATGCTCCGACAGATTACAATGTATTCTGCGGATTCGGATTCGGCGGAATCGGCAATACAAGCTGTTATGCAGAAATCCGCGACTTCAAAATCGAGAAGATCAGCTGAGCGGAAATCCCGCAGAATGGGTGATTTCCGCATTGCCTCAGCATCAGCATGTTTGTAATGTGCATATAACGGAACACAGCGCCCGCTGAATTCTTGGCAGGCTGCACAAAATTCAGAATGACACCTTGACTTTTCCGCGATTTTCCTGTATAATAAAACCTCGCAGGGAGTGTTGTCTCTGTTTACACCCTGTAAATCTCTGTAATTCTACACATATCCCGCATGGCGACGGGAAATGTCAGATGATACAAATAGAAAAGGAGTGACGATTTCCGTGAAGAGAACATATCAGCCGAAGAAGCGGCACCGCAAGATGGAGCACGGCTTCCGCAAGCGTATGGCAACCGCGAACGGTCGTAAGGTTCTGGCTCGCCGCCGTGCAAAGGGTCGCGCAAGACTGACCTATTGATCCGATACGCAAGAAAGAGAGCCGCAATCCCCTGATTGTGGCTCTCTTTTTTCCTGAACCGGCACAGGACAGGCTGCTGCCGGAACCGATTTTCCGGGGGAGATGCTGCTGTATGCTTTTTACGCAGATGCTGAATAAAAATGCAGATTTTCAGCGGCTTTACCGCAGGGGCGCCTTTTGTTCGCTCGGTTCTGCACTGATCTATGTCATGCCGAACAAGCTGCCCTATAACCGCCTCGGAATTACCGCCGGAAAAAAAATCGGGAATGCCGTGAAGCGCAACCGCGCAAAACGCATCATCCGTGCGGCATATGCCGCAGCCGAGCTGCAAATGCCGGTCGGAATTGATCTGGTCGTCGTTGCAAGAAGCCGGCTGCCGGAGGAAAAATCGGTTATTCTTTCACAGTCATTCTGCGGAAAAGGTGTGCGCCACTGTCAGGGCGTCAGCAGCGGGGAGATTCCCTGTGCACAGAACCAGAAGCAACCGCAGAAGCATTCTCAGCCGTCAGGCAGGCATACAACATGAACCCGCTGCGGAAGCTCTTTACACTGCCGATCAGAGGCTACCGGCGCTTTATTTCGCCGCATTTTCCTGCGGTCTGCCGGTATCGTCCGTCCTGCTCTGCGTATGCGGTGCAGGCAATTGAACGCTTCGGCGTCATTCCGGGCATCTGGCTCGGCACGCTTCGGATCTGCCGATGCAACCCGTTTTCAAAAGGCGGCTGGGATCCGGTTCCGCTGAAATTCGATCTGCTGGGGCGGCATAAAATCCCGCAGCCCGACCCGCTTACTCCGGTACAGCGGCGCGCAGAGGAGCTCTACGGCTGGCTGCTCGCACCGCGAACCAAATGGCGCGAAAAGCGCTGATTTTATGTAGCATCATGCAAATGCTTTTCATGAACGGAGGAACAGCACTTGTTATTCGATCTGATTGCAATTCCTTTCGGATGGGTCATGTGGGCAATCTATCAGGTTGTCCATAATTACGGTCTGTCCATTTTAATCTTTACCGTCTTTGTTAAAATTATCACACTGCGCAGCACCTATAAAATGCAGGTGAATCAGGCTCGCATGGGTCTGCTTTCCGGCAGGCTTGCAAAGCTCAGAAAGTCGTTTGCCAATAACCAGCAGCGTTTTCAGGAGGAGCAGAACCGGCTCTATACCGAGGAGGGCGTCAACCCCAGCGCAGGCTGCCTGAGCAGTCTGCTGACAATGTTCCTGCTGTTCGGTGTTTACCGTGTTGTTCTGAAGCCGCTGACCTTTATTCTGCGGGTTGATGCAAACACTCTGAAACAGGCTCAGGCTGAGCTGACCAAGTTTCTCGGCGACAACAAGGCTGAAATCAACAGCCTGAAAGCCCGTCCGGAACTGATTATGCTCAAATACCGCAATACGCCGGGCGCGTTCGGCGATATGAGCGGATTTGCTGAAAAAATCAGCAAGTTTAATGTCAAAATCTTCGGAATCGACCTCACTGCCATTCCGACATTTCATCCGAAAAACGGATGGACACTCGCAGCATTTATGCTGGTTGCCGTTCCGGTTGCGGCTGCGCTGGTACAGCTTGCAATGTCCATGATCTCGCAGTCTCACAGCAAAAAGTCAAACCCGGACAATCCGGCACAGAGTTCCTGCATGATGAATGCGATGATCTACCTCGCACCGCTGATGACAATTTACTTCGGCATGATTATGCCGGCAGGTCTTGCATGGTACTGGCTCTGGAATTCCATCTTCAGCCTGATTGTCACGCTTCTGCTCTATAAATATCTTTCCGGCGAACGCCTTCTCAGCATCAACGAAAAGGAAAAGCAGAAGCAGCTCGCAAAGGGTCCCTCGTGGATGCAGCGCATGATGGAGCAGTCCGCACAGTATCAGGCGCAGCAGAACGGCAGAGCCGGCGAAGGAAACCGCACGCGCTATGCGGACGGCGACGACGGCATGAGCCGCAAGGAACGCGCAGAATATGAGAAAAAGCTGATTGAAGCGGCGAGAAAACGTGCCGCTTTGAAATACGGAGAATCATTACCGGAGGAAGAGGATTCTGACGAAGAATCGTAATTTTCATTCGGTATTGGAATATGAAGGGAGCTGATACAGATGACCGGAATTTTTTCCGCGCCGAGCATTGAAGAGGCAAAGCAGAAAGCCGCCGATGCATTCGGCGTGCCCGCTGCTGACATCACTTTCACGATTCTGGAAGAGCCGAAGCGTTCTCTGCTGGGCGGATTATTCGGCAAAAAGGAAGAGTACAGGATCGAAGCCAGCTATGTGCCGGTAATTCCTGACGAGGACGAAGGCGAAGGCACAACAGAATATGCAATCCCTGCCAATGAAGAAGAACAAGAACCCGAAACAGAGGCAGCGGAAGAGCAAACCGTTTCCGAAACGACGGAGGACGGAAAAACTGAGGTTTCTCCTGAGCTGATGCTTGAAAAAATGGCAGCAGGTGCCGCATATCTTGAGAACGTACTCAGCAAGCTCGCCCCCGGCGTAACCTGTGAGGGAAGACTTGAAAACGGTATTTTCTTTGAACTGAAAGGCGAAAATGCCGGTTCTCTGATCGGCAGACGCGGCGATACACTGGATGCACTCCAGTATCTGACCTCTATGATCGCAAACCGCGGTGACAAAGACTATGTCCGCCTGACAATTGACACCTGCGGCTACCGCGAAAAACGCCGGAAAGCACTTCAGGAACTTGCACAGCGCATCAGCAAAAGCGTCCTGAAAACCGGAAGAAGCATCGTTCTCGAACCGATGAATCCCTATGAACGAAGAATCATTCACTCCGCAATCACCGAAATCGAGGGTGTTTCATCGCATTCAACCGGCGAAGAGCCGAACAGAAAGGTGATTATCACCAACGATTCCGCACCGGCATACAAGCGTGATGACAAGAATGCCCGTAGCTTCCGCAGCGGCGGCGGCAAATTTGACCGCGAGCGCGGTGAACGCAGAGGCAGACGGAACGACCGTGACCGCAGAGAGCGGAGACCTTCCGGTGAGGGACCCAGAAAGCTCGATCTTTCGACAAGCTTTGAAAAGGATTATAAACGTCCGAAGCCGGAAGATGCACTCAATGCGGGCGTCTACGGCAAGATTGATTTCTGATATGAAAAAAGGGCGGCTTTGCTGCCCTTTTTCTTTGGAGTAATTATGAGTACAATTGCTGCAATTTCAACTCCGCCGGCAGTCGGCGGAATTTCGATGATCCGGATATCAGGTGAAAAATCCATTGCAGTCGCAGAACATTTGTTCTATGCGACGAATCAGGTAAAAGTATCGGAAATGCGCGGATATACCTGCGCCTACGGGTATATTTGCGACGGAAATGAGCGAATTGATGACGTGATTCTGACCGTTTTCCGCGCGCCGCACAGCTATACCGGTGAGGACACCGTCGAAATCACATGTCACGGCGGGCTTTATCTGACAAACGAAATTCTGCATCTTGTCCTCAAAAACGGGGCGGTTCCGGCAGGCGCAGGCGAATTTACAAAACGTGCATTTCTGAACGGAAAGCTCTCTTTATCGCAGGCTGAAGCAGTCATGAATGTCATCGAAGCGGACGGCAAAGCGGCTTTGCATCAAGCAAACCTTGTAAAAGAAGGCAGACTGAGCAGACAAATGAACGCGATTGCGGATGAGCTGATCGGGATTCTGTCTGCGCTTGCCTACTGGCTTGACGATGCAGAGCAGTTTCCGGAAGAGCTTGACAGCAGCAGATTATTCACGCAGATACGTGATATATACAATAAACTTTCCGACATGTCAAAGCATTACCGGGACGGAAAAATATATCTGCAAGGTATCCGGACAGTCCTGCTCGGAAAACCAAACGCCGGAAAATCCTCTGTGATGAACTGGCTCTGCGGCGTAAACCGGAGCATTGTTACAAGTATCGCCGGAACAACGAGGGATGTTATCACAGAGCAGGTAAAAGTCGGCGCATACACGCTGCTGGTTTCGGACACTGCCGGTATTCGCGAGACTGAAAACGAAATCGAAACCATCGGAATTGAGCAGGCAATGAAAGCGCTTTCGACAGCAGATTTAGTTCTGTATGTTATTGATGCATCAGTCGGTATAACTAAAGAAGATCGCGAAGTGCTGAAACAGTGCGAAGACACGAAAACGGTCATACTGTGGAACAAGACGGATCTGAACAGCACTGAACCGGACGTTGATTTTCCGCATCTTCTCCCTTGTTCCATGATTGCCGACCCGCCTTTTGACGGTTTGCTGAAGCATTTACAGCAATTATTCCCGGAAATTGTTCCGAATCAGCCTTCTGTTGTCAATGAACGGCAAAATCAGCTCCTAGAAAGCGCAATGAAGCACGTCCAAAGCGCAATGGATTTACTGGAATCCTACGGGGAACCCGATTTAATCTCGGTAGATCTGGAGATTGCGGCGCGTCATCTCTCTGAAATTGACGGAAAAGATGTTTCCAAGGAGACAATTGACGGCGTTTTCTCCCGTTTTTGTGTCGGTAAATGACGAAATGTTCCACATGGAACAAAATACGTGCGAAACACCGGTGTGAAACACAAATACAATCGAAAATTGTTCCACATGGAACATTGAGGTGATAGAATGACGAATCTTGGTTCGTTTGACGTAATTGTAATCGGCGCCGGTCATGCCGGCATTGAGGCAGCCGTCGCTTCGGCAAAACGCGGCTGCAAAACCGCGCTGATGACCATTTCGCTCGATCATATCGGGAATATGCCATGCAATCCGTCGATCGGCGGCAGCGCAAAGGGGCATCTTGTCCGGGAGATTGATGCGCTCGGCGGTGTTATGGGCGAGGCAGGGGATGCCTGCTGTATTCAAATGCGGATGCTCAACCTCAGCAAAGGAGTTTCTGTGCACAGCCCCCGCGCTCAGGCTGACCGCGCACTGTATCATCTGTATACGAAAAAAATCGTCGAAACTACTGATAATCTGCATGTGATTCAGGCAGAAGCCACCGACATACTGACAGATGAAAACAAAACCGTAACCGGAGTAGTAAACAGCTTCGGCGGTGTATACGAATGCAAAGCCGTCGTAATTTGTGCAGGTACATTTCTCAGAGGAACCGTGTATATCGGAAAAAAGAGCCGCGAAAGCGGTCCGGATGCCTGTCTGCCAGCTGCATATCTCTCAGATTCACTCGAATCAAGCGGTATTAAACTGCGGCGATTCAAAACCGGCACACCATGCCGCGTTCACCGCCGGAGCATCGACTATACCAAACTGAAAGCACAGTATGGTGATCCGAATCCACAGCCCTTTTCTTTTACGGCGAAACGCGGAAGCGTCCGCAATGATGCGATTTGCTATATCGCCAACACGAACGCACGGACACACGATGTAATCCGGAAGAACCTTAGTGAATCGCCGCTTTACAGCGGAATGATTCACGGAATCGGTCCGCGCTATTGCCCGTCGATTGAAGACAAGGTCATACGCTTTGCAAGCCGTGAGCAGCATCAGATTTTTGTCGAACCGACCGGAACCGATTCCGAAGAAATGTATTTACAGGGTTTCAGCACCTCTCTGCCCGAATTTGTGCAGTCAGAGATGCTCCGCACAGTCAGCGGATTTGAAAACATTGAAATTATGCGTTCTGCATATGCCATTGAATACGACTGCATCAATCCGACTGCGCTGCTCCACACCCTCGCATTCAGAGATTTTCACGGATTGTATTCCGCAGGGCAATTCAACGGTACATCCGGATACGAAGAAGCGGCAGCTCAGGGATTGATTGCCGGAATCAACGCATCTGCGTATGTTTTGAATGAAAAGCAATTGGAGCTTTCCCGCAAAAGCTCTTATATCGGCACACTGATTGATGATTTGGTTACAAAAGGAACCGACGACCCCTACCGGATGATGACTGCACGCAGCGAATACCGGCTCTCCCTGCGTCACGGAAATGCCGATGAACGCCTGACACCGATCGGCTGCGAGTACAGGCTCATCGGGGCAGCACGGAAGCAGGCATTTGAAGCCAAATTGCAGCATATTTACGAAGCCATTGACATCATTCACCGCACATCAGTCCTGCCGGATGAAATAAACGCCTACCTGAACGAAAAAGGGACAAGCCCGATTACGCAAAAAACGAAGCTGGATGCACTCCTGCGCAGACCGCAGATTCAGTTTTCCGAAATACGGCAGATTCTCGGTACAGATTTCGCGCTGAACGAGATTGAAGCGGAAGAAGTCGCGAACCGGATCCGCTATGAAATGTATATTGAGCGGCAGAATCAGCAAAACCGGCATCTGGAGGAGCTTTCGCGAATCCGGCTGCCGCTGGACCTTGACTACACAACGGTCCACGGTCTGTCCTCTGAGGCAATCGAGAAGCTCTCGCGCATCAAGCCCGAACAGCTGGCACAGGCTGCCTCCGTTTCCGGCGTATCCCCGGCAGACATCTCCATTCTGATGACATGGCTGAAAGCAGGTGGATACAGTGGAGAATAACACTTATCAGCACATGGAAAAGCTCTTTGCAGCTTATCAGATTCCGCTGACAGAAGACGCCTTTTTTCAGCTGGAACGATACGGGGATCTGCTGAGACAGGCATCAGAAGTACAAAATCTGACCTCCGGCACAACATTACATGAGATGTGGACGCGGCATTTCCTCGATGCGGCATATATCCTGAGATATCTGCCTGATTCGTCGAAAATAATTGATATCGGAACCGGCGGAGGAATTCCCGGCATCCCGCTTGCCATTCTGAATCCCTCTCTGCAAATCACATTGCTGGACAGCGAAATGCGAAAGATTGAATTCTGCAAAGATGCGGTGCGGCAGTTGTCACTCAATGTGCAGGCGGTATGCGCAAGGGCAGAGGAATTCATTTGCAAAGCAGGGCAGCGCGAAGCCTATGACTGTGCCGTTTCCCGCGCAATGGCGAGCGGCTCGGTGCTTTCCGAGCTGGCATTCCCGTTTCTGAGAACCGGCGGGAGGCTGATTGCTCTGAAAGGCAGGAGCTTTTCCATGGAAGCAGAGCGCTTTGACAGCGCATCGGCTGTCCTCGGCGGTGATCCGCCGGAAGTGACCGTTTACGAGCTGGAAGGGGAGCCGAAAACACTTGTGACCGTCCGGAAATCCGCGCCGACACCGGAACAGTATCCGAGGCGCTATGCAAAAATCAAACGAAACCCGTTATAATCATGTTCAGCTGCTTTCCGGGACCGGTCGGCGGCTGAACATTTGTTCTGTTATCCTGTTTCACGTGGAACAAAAAACGGTAACAAACAGATTTCAAATCAGAACGGATTCACGCAGAATCCTTGACACAAAACGGCACGCCTGATATAATAGAAACAGATAAAAGCGCGGATAAACCGCGAACAGAACCGAAAGGATGACAGCGAATGAGCATACAAAACGGAATGTCTGATACCAGAGAAATCCCTGTACCCAAACGGGAACAAATGCCGCAGAACGGATATCCCGGAGCTGCCCCGCCTGTACCGCAGCAATTACGAAGCAGTCCGGAACAGGCAGCAAACGGAAGACAGCGAAGCGTCCCGCAAAGCGGCACACGGAACAGCGAAATGCAAAACAGGCAGCGTGAACGTGCAATGCAGCAGCCCAGACAAAGCGGAATGCAGCAGCAAAGGCGGGTATTACAGCCGCCGCCGCAGGCAGGCATTCGCAGAGCCTCATGGGACGGATACCCTCAGGAGCCCGTTCCCGCTCCGGTTTATACGCCGCCTCCGCAATATGAACAGCCGGAAGAATTCCGCGATGAAGAGCCGCAGCCGGTCAAACGGAAGAAGAAACACCGGCGCAGAAAACACAGCTGCCTGCGGCGCCTGTGCATTTCCGTTCTGAGCTTTTTCTTTACAATCTTCTGTATATATTCCGTCATTTCCATACTGGCAATCCGCAAGATTCACAGTGAAAAGACCGGCGAACGCCACATCACCTCCACAATCGCGGAGAAAGACAGCAAAGTAAAAAACATTCTGCTGATCGGAACGGATTCCCGCGGCAAGGAACGCGGAAGAGCTGACACGATTATGCTTCTGAGCTTCAGCAGGCACAACAGCACGCTGACAGTCTCCTCGCTGATGCGTGACTGCTATGTGAATATTCCGGGGCACGGTGCTGACAAGTTGAATGCCGCGTATGCCTACGGCGGTCCGACACTCCTGATGGACACCGTCATCAATAATTTCGGAATCCGTGTCGATGAATACATCTGCATCAACTTCAAAGGCTTTGTCCGGATTGCAGATGCAGCCGGCGGAATCAAGGTAAAAATCAGCGACCGTGAGGCGGAAGCAATCAATCAGATACTTGAAACCGAAGTCAATGAAATCATGGGCGACGATGCAAAAGCCGATTTTCTCCCAAGCGGCGGAACCTTCGTTCTGAACGGAAAACAGGCTTTGTCATACGCAAGAATCCGGCATGTCGGAAATGCAGATTTCGAGCGGACGGAACGGCAGCGGAATATCATGCAGATTCTGCTGAACAAGTTTAAGCATCTCAGACCGACCGCGCTGCTCCGGATTCTCGGCAACTCGACGCCGAACCTCACGACCAATATCAGCGGCAAAAAAATGTATTGGTATTCGCTGAAACTGCCGTTTATTCTGTTTTCTTATGACAGACAATCGCTTCGCCTTCCGGCAGACGGAACCTTTTCCGATCAGACCGCGCCGAACGGTCAGATGGTTCTGGCGGTTGATTACAATGCCAATTTGCAGATTTATCAGCAGGCAGTAAAAGATAAAAACGGAATTCAATCCGGGAGCTCAGAGCCATGAAAGCAATGTTTCAATTACTCCGGATTCTGCATGAGGAAACGGATTCACAGCACAGAATGTCACAACAGCAGATGCTCCAGCGTATGCAGAGCCGGTTCGGGATAACGCTGAACCGCAGGACACTGAAAAACTATCTCGAACAAATGAAGGAAGCAGGTCTTCCGCTGAACGCAGTCTCCTCACAGCACCGAAAACCGGACGGTCAGCTTTTTACCAGAGAAACCGACTGGTATCTGGAGCCGCTGCTCGAACAAAGCGAACTGCGGCTGTTGCTCGATCTTCTTTACAGTATGCCGGCACTGCCGGAACAGCAGCGCGAGGAGCTGGCAGGGAAGCTCCGGCAGATTGCCTCGCCGGCTGCGGAAAATCTCACGGAGGATTCTCAGACAGCAGTTGTGCATCTGCATCATCCGCCCGCAAAACAGCTTCTGTATTCTGTCGAGCTTCTTTGTGAAGCAATCCGGATGAATTGCAAGGTTGCATTTCAGTATTGCGGCTATGAACTCGCGCCGGGCGGAAAGCCGGTTCCTGTCCCCCGATGTGAGGGGAGCGGTCTCCCCCGCCTGTACCGGGTCAGCCCCTACCGGATTCTGGTCTCGCAGGGGAGGTATTATCTCGTCTGCTGCAAGGAACCCTATTGCGGAATCTCACACTACCGGATCGACCGGATGCTCGAAATGCATCTGCTGCCGGAGGAACCCGTCACACCGCCGCCGGAGCCGTTTCGGGATCCGACCCAGACGCTCGAACAGCTTTATATGTATAGCGGAGAACGAATCACCTGCCGCTTTCTGGCAGATGTCAGAATTCTCGGAGATATCACGGACTGGTTCGGCGACAGCGCATGTATTGTTCCGGCAGAGGTTCCGGATCAGCTTTCCGTAACGGTAACGGTTCATCCGAAAGCTATGGAACACTGGGCGCTGCAATACACAAGATGGGTGACGGTTCAGGAACCGGAATCTCTCCGCAGAACACTCTCGGAGCTGACCGCACAGCTTGCAGAAAAATACCCGCCGAAAAGAGAGGGGGAGGAATAAAGTCCTCCCCCTCTCTCAATATCCGCCAAACTGCAAGTATGAACAGTGCAGATTCTATTTTGAATAGTCAGATTACAGAACTCGAATTATGTATAGTATTCCTGTGGCTGTGCCTCTTCTGTACCACTATAGAACGGGAAGCGGAAATACCAGCGGGCGCTGCCCGCCGCGCGGTGCGCGAATGCGAGGGGAAGAACCACAGGGAGAGGGAAGTCGTCGCTGCCGCTCCGGTCTCCCCTCTCCCTAAGGTTCTCCCCCTGCGCGCTCCCTCTTTCCTTATCCTCTCCTCTCTGGCTCCGCCGCACAGTGCCCGCATCCAATACCGCTTCCCGATCTGATGAAGAACAGAAAGAATGACAGTTCTGCTAGTCTGAACAGTGCAGATTCTATTTTGAACAGTGTAGATTGCAGAACTCGAATTATGTTTAGTATTCCTGTGGCTGTGCCTCTTCTATACCACCATAGAACGGGAAGCGGTTTCGCCAGCGCGGGCTCCGCGCGGTGCGCACCCCCTCCCCCGCACCGGAAGCGCAAGAGGGGGAGGGCGCAAAAACATCGGTATTTCGACAAAATCAGCCCCTCCCCCGCCGAAAGGGCTGCGTGCAAACAATTTCCGACATCTCCCGAAAACAATCAAGCGGTCACCCTCTGCCTGTGCAGAGAATGACCGCTTTTTTGTATATGTAAATAGACTGTCAAACAGAAAACCGATTACCGGAACACCGGCTTCCGGAATTGCCAGCGTGCATTTTTCACGAGTGTCTGAAGCATACCGGAAACCTGAATGGACTCACTGACACCGGTCTTACACCAGATTGCAAAATGCTCACAATTGTTCGTGAAGAGGTTGTAGCTGGTTTCGCCCAACCGGGATTTTGCTCTTGCAACAGTTTCTTCCGGTGAATAAAGATGATAGCCGTAGGTCTGATGCAGCTGCCTTGCCAGTTCTTCGGAAACAGTTTCCGAATGCGGAACCGAGCCCTGATTGCCGAGCCGAACCGGCGGCTGATACGGCTGCGGGAAGTCAAGCACAAAATAATCCGTATCACTTCCGAGAAAATGCCGAAGACTGGTCGCATGAACCGAGGGCCTCAGCGTCTTGCCGGAGGGAATGCCGTAATGCACCACGCAGGTATCGCTGACATAAATCCCGTAATGCTCATAAGCACCCTTCGCCCGGACAACTCCTATGATATCGCCGTACTGCGCCAGCACCGGCGGATGCGTAACGGAAGGAAGCGGTTCCGATTCCGTCTGCTGCGGAAACACCGGCGCACTTTTATGCAGCGCTGCCTCATAGGCGGAACGGCGGATCATCGCCTGCTCCATTTCCTCCTGTGTACCCCTGTCCAGAACAGCTCCGTATTTCCCGACGATTCTGCACTGACCGGTCACGACATGCCGCTGCATCGTTGCATCCCCGGCATAGTCAAGATCCTCCCAGCAGTAATCCTTATCCATAATGGAAAATTCAGTATCCTGATTCAGCTGCTGCGAATCCGAAAGGCTGTCAATTTTATTCGCGAGTCTGTCGAGCCCGCGTGCAAACGCATCCAGAATTGCCATCAGCCGTATCCTCCTTAGTTATTGGAACGTGCGACACGAACCATATACCTGCCGCTGAGATTATAGAAATAAATGTCAACCAGTCCGCCGCTCTGTGTCGAGAACCGGTAATGCTCTTCGGAACTGTCACTGATTTTGGTTCCGGCGCCGAAGCGTCCCTGTGCAGACTTTACAAGCTGCTGGAATGTCTGATACATTTCGGCTCTTGTCCATGTATATCCGCTTCTGTCATCCTGATGATTGCCGAAATAGTAGTCAATGCGGCGGAGATAGTTTCCGTGTCCCTTGACACCCTCGTGAATATAGAGGTCTACCGCAGCCGGAAGATTGTAACCGAGTGTCGGAACGGGATAAGCATTGGTCACATAGCGAAGCAGTTTGTCATCATTGTTGACACCGATCGGGTTTGCCATATCGAGCCAGCGAACCGGCAGAGATGCCATTGCACTCTTGGCAGCCTCCTCCTGAACAGCGCGCCCGTCCTCATTGGATGCTCTGGTATAAAGCTTCGGCGGACTGAACGGATCATTTGCATTGTCCGCGAACGCAACACCCGGATAATCAATCTTGTACTGTGCGCCGGAATGCTTGTCAACCGGAGCCTGCGTCGTTGTCGTCTGACTGGTTGTCGCTTTTGTTGTAGTCGTTGTCGGCTCCGTTTTCGATGAGGTAGATTCGGTTTTGGTTGTAGTCGTTTCCGATTTGGTCGTCGTAGTTTTCTTTTCGGTTGTGGTTGTTGTTTCTTTCGCAGTTGTGGTTGTCGGTTCGGTTTTCACTGTTGTTGTCTCTGACATAGCAACCTGCGAGGTGTTGCTGCTCTGAGAGCTGTTGTCATCCTTTTGATTTTTCCCCATCACTTTTGTGAGGATAAAACCGCCGCCGATCAGATTCACTGCCAGCAAGCCGCAAAGTGCAGCATTGAGTTTTCCGAACGAAGACTGCTTTTTCGGCGAAGAACCGGCAGGCTTTGCAGATTTATCCGGAACGGCAGAGGGCGGAACCGCAGCAGGCGTTTTCTCCCACGGTTTTGAACCGCCGGATGCCTGCTGTTTCGGAGCAGGTGCCGGATTCGCAGGAGCGTTCGGGCGTGCTGACGGCACAGCCGCCGGGGCAGCAGCAATCCCTGCGGCTGCATTCGCTTCCCGTTCTTTTTGTCTCCAGCGCGGCTCCTGATTTTTAGCATATTGACCGCCCTGCGGAGCAGGAGCAGGAGCAGGTGCAGCCGGTTTCCCATTAACCGCAGGCTTCTGCGGAGCCGGAGCAGGAGCGGGTGCGGGTGCAGCCGGCTTCTCACTGACCATAGGTCTCTGCGGAGCCGGAGCCGGAGCGGGTGCCGGCGAAGGTGTAACAGGAGACTTTGTTCCTGTCTGTTGTTTTGCCTGCTGCAATACGCTTGCGGCAGCGGCTGCCTCCAGCTGCGTCGGCTGAGAACTCCGGTTCGGAGTCGGCTGCTGCACACGGTCACTCACCGGCCACGGTTTTTGCTCAGGCGCTGTATAACGCGCCTGAGAGGGCGGCACATTTTGTGAAGGCTGCGGCTTATCCTGCCGCGGCCGATTCTGTTCAAGCGCCTGATCCAGCGCCTGACCGACCGCAGCCTGATCGGGACGGCGTGTCTGCGCAGGATGCGGCGGCTGTTCTTTCGCCTGCTTCGCAGCAATACGTGAAGCGCGTTTGCTTTGCTTTTCCGATTCCCTTGCCTTGAAAGCAGACAGTTTCTCCGCAACCTCCGGCTGAATTGCCTTTACCTGCAATCCGCAGCGCGGACAGAATGAAAACTGATCCGGTACTTTTGCATGACATTCCGGACAAGTCATAAAATCCCCTCCTTTATAACCGGTGCTTCCGTCCGGTACATTGACGGAACAAACCGGCATCACACTCTTTTCTCTGTTTCTCCGAAGCATCCTGAGAAACAGAAAACTGACAGACAAAATAATATACTATTTTCATTATACCACATCTTTTTTCAAAATGCAAGATATAATACTTCCTGTGAACGAACCGTGTTATGCCGCAATAGAATTATCCGTTCCCACTGTGAGCGGTATGCTTGACAAGACCGGTATTTTGTGGTATTATATATCTGTAATTTTATGCGTTTGCGCACAGAGCGCAGACCGTTGGCAGGCGCTCCGTCTGCCGGAAAGGAAACGAAAGGAACTATGATTACTGCGATTGTTGGCGGAAACTGGGGCGACGAAGGAAAAGGCAAGCTGACCGATGTCTTTGCTGCCGATGCGGATTATGTAATCCGGTTTCAGGGCGGCGCCAATGCCGGCCATACTATTATTAATGATTACGGAAAATATGTCCTGCATATTCTTCCGTCCGGTGTTTTCCAGCCGGGAACAGTCAATATCATCGGTCCGGGTGCAGCGTTTAATCCGGATGCATTTCAGAAGGAACTGGCAGAAATCCGGAAAGGAAATGTTCCGATGCCGGATATCCGGATCTCCGACCGCGCACAGCTCGTCATGCCGTATCATGTTCTTTTTGATAAGCTGGAGGAGCAGCGTCTGGGCAAACACAGCTTCGGTTCCACACAGTCCGGTATTGCACCGCATTACGCAGACAAGGCAATGAAAATCGGCTTTCAGCTTGCAGAGCTTTTCAATGCAAATCTGGAAGAAAAGGTTGAGCGTGTCTGCATCATCAAAAACGCCACCATCGCCGGTCTCTATCCGGATGCCGAGCCGCTGAAAAAGGAGGATATCCTCGCATATCTCCGGAAAACGGCAGAGCTTGTTAAGCCATATCTCTGTAACATGGCAGAACTGATGCATGCTGCGGTCAAGGAAAACAAGAGTATTCTGCTGGAAGGTCAGCTCGGCGCTCTGCGTGACCTGACGAACGGCATTTACCCGATGACTACTTCCTCTTCGACGCTCGCAGGCTACGGCGCAGTCGGTGCCTGCCTGCCGCCGCACGCAATCAACCGCGTCATTACCGTTGTCAAGGCATATTCCTCCTGCGTCGGTGCAGGTCCGTTCACAACCGAGATTTTCGGTGACGAAGCGGATGTGCTGCGCAGAAAGGGCGGCAGTGACGGCGAATTCGGCGCAACGACCGGCAGACCGCGCAGAATGGGATGGTTTGACGCTGTTGCAACCCGTTACGGCGTTGCGCTTCAGGGCACAACCGATGTCGCACTCTCGCTGATTGACGTTCTCGGCTATCTCGATGAGATTCCGGTCTGTGTCGCCTATGAAATTGACGGCGAGCGCACGACCGAATTCCCAAGCGGCGACCGTCTTGACCGCGCAAAGCCGGTCTATGAGAAGCTGCCGGGCTGGAAGTGCGATATCTCCGGCATCACGGAATATGATAAGCTGCCGAAGGAAGCAAAGGATTACATCGACTTTATTGAAAAGCGCATCGACTGCCCGATTACGATGATCTCGACCGGTCCCGACCGCGCCGATATGATCTATCGCTGAAATCAGATTTTAAGGAGAGAATTGTTTGAAATTCAAGGGTACACCGGAGATTGCAGGCTGACCGGGAGGTTTGTCGGCAATCTGCCAAAACCTCCCAGCCAAACGGCAATTGACGTCAACAATTTTTCAGGAGGATAAACAATGAAATCAAATGACTTTACCATTCGCTTAGAAAGACCCGAAGATTATCGGAATACGGAGCTTCTCATCCGGGAGGCATTCTGGAATGTATACCACCCCGGCTGCACGGAGCATTATGTCACCCGCATCCTGCGGAATGACCCAGCTTATATCCCGGAACTTGGCTTTGTCATGGAGCAGGACGGCAGACTGATCGGGCAGAACCTGTTTGCGAAAACCGTAATTCTCGCCGATGACGGCAGCACAGTTGATGTCCTGACAATGGGACCGATCTGCATTGCACCGGCACTTCAGCGGAGCGGATACGGAAAGCATCTGCTCGATTATACACTGGAAAAGGCTGCCGCACGCGGTTTCGGCGCAGTGCTGTTCGAGGGGAATATCGCCTTTTACGGCAAAAGCGGTTTCCGCTATGCTTCGGAATTCGGCATCCGGTATCATGATCTGCCGGAGGGCGCCGATGCATCGTTCTTTCTTTGCAAAGAGCTGATTCCGGGATATCTCGGCGGCATCACGGGCGTGTATCAGACGCCGGCTGCGTATTATGCCGCAGAGAAAAATCCGGCAGAATTTGAGGAATTTGACCGGCAGTTTCCCGCAAAGGTAAAGCTGAAGCTGCCCGGACAGCTTGATTGAACAGAATCTTAAAAAAATAAGAGGGAAGGAACTGTGTTCCTTCCCTCAGTCTGTCGAAAAAGCGGTATCTGCGATGTATCCATAATGGGGCTCCGCCCCAACCCCCGCCAAAGGGACGCTGTCCCTTTGGAATCCCACTTTATGTAAAAGATAGTAAATTCGCTCTTTATATTATACAACGGGGTCTGGGGACAATGT
>JAFWVK010000072.1 GCA_017518255.1 Oscillospiraceae bacterium | reverse complement strand
CTGCGGCACTCACAGCTGCGGTAACCACTGATGAAATACGATCATACCGAAAAGGCAGTCGCTCTTTTCACACAGGGATATAACTGCGCTCAGTCTGTTTTTGTTGCATTTTCTGATGTTACCGGCATAGACGAGGAACTTGCCAAAAGGCTTTCATCATCATTCGGCGGTGGAATGGGACGGCTGCGTGAGGTATGCGGCACCTGTTCTGCTATGTTCATGGTGGCAGGCATTCTTTACGGCGAGGGAACGGAAACCGATCACGCTGTTAAAACAGAGCATTACAAGAGGATACAGTATCTTGCAGAGGAATTCCGCAAACAGCACGAAACGATCGTATGCCGTGATCTTTTGAAAGGTCTTGCCGTTACAAGTGAACCAACTCCCGAAAAACGTACCGAGCAATACTATAAAGTAAGACCTTGCGTGAAGTTTGTAAGAACTGCTGCGGAGATACTTGACCGCTATCTTGAAGAAAATCCGCCAGGAGGTGCTGAACTATGAGGATCGTCACACTGGTAGAGAACTCCTGCGGTCACGAAGGATGTATCGCTGAGCACGGGTTATCTATTTACATCGAAACTGAGAAGCATAAATTACTGCTTGACACCGGGCAGACTGACGCAGTTGTAAAGAATGCGAAAGTCCTCGGAATTGATCTGACTGCTGTTGACACTGTTATCCTGAGTCACGGGCATTATGACCATTCGGGCGGCATCCTGCCGTTTTCAAAGCTCAACCTTTCCGCACAAATTATTATGCAGAGTTCAGCCGCAGAGCCGCATTATAACGGTGAACGCTATATCGGCATTGATACGGATATTCTCAAATTGACGAATGTCCGACTGATAGACGGCGATATGCAGCTTGACGATGAGTTGTTTCTGTTCAGCGGCATCACAGGCAGGCGGAGCTATCCGCAGGGAAACAGAAAGCTGTCCTGTCTGAAAGACGGTGTAAAAACCGAGGACGATTTTATGCATGAGCAGTGCCTTGTCATCACACAGAACGGCAAACGCTGGCTTCTGTCCGGCTGCGCTCATAACGGAATACTCAATATCCTTGACAGATACAAGGAACTGTTTGACAGCTATCCCGACTTTGTTATTACGGGATTCCACATGATGAATCGTGAGGGTGAACATACCGACGAAGAAAAAGCAGTCATCATTCAGACGGCGCAGGAGCTTTCACAGCTTGATACCGTATTTTACAGCGGTCACTGCACGGGGATCCCCGCATTTGAGCTGATGAAAGAGATCATGGGCGTCAAGCTAATAGCCCTGCATAGTGGAGAACAAGTGATAATAACTGAAACGTGAATACAACAATATGATCCCCCTCATCAGGCAGGAAGCTGAGATGCCCTTGCCTGGTGAGGGGGATTTTTTTGTTTATTCATTCGTTTGGTGCTTCTGTCGGGAATAGCGAGTGATACTTGTTACGATCATAAGAATCAGATCAAGATCAATTATTGTGAGTGCAATTAATGCGGAATAGGAAAGCCACACTGCAACAAACAGATAATTGTATCCGATCAGATACGGAGCGGCGAAACATAATACTAGTAATGCCGACAGAATGATCAGCCTGAGACACAGCCTGATTTTTTCTTTTTTCATATTCACAGCCTTTTTCGCAAGCCGCTTTTTCTGTGTCAGCAGTAAGACTACGAGCAACACAAGCAACAGCAGGAACACAACGGCGATCGGGGCTACGATTGAATCCAACGAAGGTGAGGCGCTCATATGTTCGAATTTGCCTTCCGTCATAAGCTTATATGCGCTTCGTGCAGCATTGACCGGGCTGTCTGACGAGATATTCGTTGCCGCAAATGTCCCGATGTTTCGTTCACGATCAATGTAAAGCATCGTAGAAAAGTTCGGGTTCCCGCCGGAATGCTCCATATAGCTGCCGTCTTTCTCCTGCATCCATCCGTTCAGATAATAACAGTCAGCACCTTCCTCCGCATTGATGTACTGTGATGCATCCTCTGCACGGTGAGACTTTTCAATTGCCTTTTCAAGCTTTTCGGGGAGTTCCAGTTGTCCAAGCTGCGCCTTGATCCACAAAGACATATCTGCTGTCGTCGTAATGACATAGCCGTCACCCTGACATCCTTTAAAACGCGGTGCATCATACTCGATCGTCTGCCAGAAGCAGCGCTGATAGCCTTGTGCTGTCGGAATATCATATCCGGTTTCCGTCATTCCAATGGGAGCAAATATCTCCTCCGCTACATAATCCTCAAAACGCTCTCCG